>JAFTOF010000002.1 GCA_017451505.1 Clostridia bacterium
AGTCTTTATGATTTTAAAGGATTTTTCCACACCGTTGAGAGGAAAAATCTTATCCTCAATTCCGCACACTGCTACAAGCTTTCTCGGTGCAATAAGGCAACCCAAATCTCCCATATCGAAATATTTTCTGATATCGGGGATAAAATTACAGGGGCAATGATACATCGCCATAATTGAATCCTCGTATGTACATAACGCACAGGAAGGAACTGATACAGCTATTCTTTCGTCAATACAGGAAGCATAGAATGTTGCCGTACCGCCTCCGGAATTACCCAGACATATAATTTTCTCTGTATCAATATACTCTGAAAAATGTTCACAAACAACATCAATTGTACGCATAATATCCCATACACGTTCTCCGATTGCCGTTCTCCCCATAAGAAGAGCTGCCATAGCAGCGTTATCGGTAGCACAGGAGGGTTTCCCTTCCTCACCGTGACCGGCACTTCCCATATATCGCTGTTCGACAGCCACAGCACAAACGCATTCATGGGCGGCTCTTACTGCAAAATCTCTTCCGCCTGCAATAGAGGTTACATCTCTTTCATATTTAGGCTCTCCCAATGAAATATGCATACCGGTGCTGTGCCCCTGAAGGCAAATCGCCACAGGGGCTTTTCCCTTTAATCCATTGGGCAGAAGGAATGCGGCTTTTACTATATATCCAGGCTCACTCTGAAATTCAAATTTATACTGTGTATAGGCATCACCCTTTTTTTCCTCGGTGATTTTAAATTCGTCTGAACAGCACTCTGTGGGCATTTTCAAAAGCTCGATAAGCTTCGCCTTTGTATCTTTCTGCCATACACAAATATCACTTTTTCCGTCATAGTGCAGGGAGGGCTGGTTTTGATTTGCCATATTTTGAATATATTCAAGTGCTTTGCTTGTTTTCATAATAAGTCATTCCTTTACATTTCTCACTGCAAGATTATTCATATCAACTCAAACATTTATAAAAGTGCTATAAATTCCCTCATAAAACAAGGTAAATCTTCAGGTCTGCGTGAAGTTATAATCTTGTTTTTGCTTACAACAACGGCATTATCAATATAATCTGCTCCTGCATTTTTTAAATCATCGGCAATTCCCGGATAGCAAGTCATCTTTTCTCCTTTGGTCACTCCTGCGGAGATTAATATCTGGGGACCGTGACAGATTGCGGCAATGGGTTTTTGGGCAAGGTAAAAAGCTTTTGTCAGATTTACTACATATTCATTCTGTCTGAGCTTTTCGGGAGCAGAACCTCCCGGCAGCAAAAGTGCATCGTAATCCTTTTCGTCAACCTCAGAAACAGCCGCATCAGCCTCAATCTCAAAAAAATGCTTTGCCTTTATCACACCTTTGTTAAAGGAAACAATGTCAATATGATAATCTTCCTCTTTTAACCTGTAATAAGGGTAAAAAAGCTCGGTATCGTCGCATTTATCACCTGTGATTATAAGAATTTTTTTCATAGAATCATTCCTCGCATATAGTATAATACTTTTCTTTTCCGTTTTTTGCACAGTCAAAAAGTCCGTAAAGAGCACAGCTTTCCGGATTATCAATGATGCTGTATTTTATGCTGCATTCACTTTCAAAGCCGTGCTTCATTAAATCCCATGAACGGGAAATCTGGCCCCCTATGACAATCTCGGAAAAGTCATCTGCCTCAGATGCCATTTCCATGCACATTCCAAGATGCTTTCCGTAGTTATAGAAAACACCCCTAAGTGCCTTATCTCCCTCTCGGGCGGTTTCGGCAAGCTCTTTTATGCTTATTCCGCTAAAGCCCAGTTCTTCACACTCTCTTAAAATAGCACGTGTGGAAACATAGTCCTCCGCTGTTGCGTCTAAAAAGCTTCTGTTCCATAAGGGATGCAAGGGAGTATGGCGTTTATTCAGAAGTGCTTTTCCGTTATTTACATAAATATACCCCAATCCTGTTCCCAGCATTACTGCCGCAAACTTTTTTTCTTTAAGATAAGGCATTTTGTTAAGCACACCAACTGCAAATGCCGTTGAATCATGAAGAAAAATTGTTTTTGCTGACGGAAGCTCCTTTTTGAGCAAATTCTTTAAGCTTACGTTATACATTGATGAAAGCTTATGTGTCATAAGCGATGTCCCAGTTTCAAAATCAAAGGGACCCGGGGATGAAACAGCAATCAGTTGGGGCATATGCTCCTTTGAAAAGGAGCATATGCTTTCGGGGATGCTTTCATTTCCGAGGGAATCCTTTACGGGAAATTGACCGAATTCTTTATTATTTTCCTGAAATAATCCATATTTAACGGCTGTTCCGCCTATATCTAATGCAAGTATTTTCATGGTTTTAAGTGTGTCTTGTGAATTGTTACCGTACCAACACCCTTATTTACAATTCTGTACTTTCCGAATGCGGCAGGAACAACGATTATATCAAGAGAATTCATATCATAGTATAACTCGGGGTTATCGATTGATTCAACTCTTACCTTTTCGCCGTCAACAAGTGCAAGAACATGGAAAAGACCGTTTGTTTCGTCGGTAATTTCTTTATCGAAGATAAGGTTACGAAGTGAGAAGTACAAAAGGTCGTGTTCTCCAACAACGATTTCCTTAAAGCCCTCACCCTCTCTTACAACGCCGCCGTGATTAACAAGATTTTCTTCTATCCATTCCTTGTCGCGTTCACCGCGAATAACTTCCTTACCCATCTTAAGATGTATGGGACGGGGAACTCCTGTCTGCGGGTCAAGACGCTGATAGTCATAAAGCTTATATGTATATGAACCAACTGTAAGAGAGCCAATTTCAAGAATAACCTGATTTCTTCCCGATGCGTGGATTGTACCTGCGGGAATCATAACCTGTGTCCCCGGTATGGAGTCTACTGCATTTACATACTTTTCATAATCAATAATTTCGTGAGTTTTTTCTGCACGCTCAGCCTCTTCAAAGAACTTTTCACAGCTATCCTTTTCATTGAATCCAAGATATGTTTTTGCACCCTGTCCTGCGATAACTACATAATAGCTTTCGTCCTGTCTGCCGAATTCTCCATGATTATTTACTACATATTCCTCGTGGGGGTGGCACTGAATAGACATATTCCCTGAAGAATGGTATGTATCGTCATAGTTGAATCTGATGGGGAAATATCCGCCGAACTCTGTAAATGCACGGTGTCCGAGAAGCTCCTCGCCCATTGCCTGAACAAAGGTAAAGAAGGGTGCTTCAAATTCAAGAGTGTCAAGCTGTGCAACGATAGAAACCTCGAGAGGAATCATATCAAACACCCACGCACAGTTACGCATTTCTTTTGGAAGATTTCTGAGGCGGTGTACATAATATCCTCCCCAAACGCCCTCAAGGTATACGGGTCTGCAACGGAAGGGACGAGAGCAAAGTTCTCTGAACAGGTCAAGAACTGCATCAAAGGGGAGCATACTCATTTTTACGGGGTCGTCTGCTGTGATATAGAAATCGATTTTACGGTTTCTCATCATTTTCCAACGCTGTTCCATCGCCGTTTCAAAGTCAACGTAATAGTTTCTTCTCATCATAAGAGAATAAGGAAGCTCTTCTGTAAGACCGATGTTTCTGTTTTTACCGTTTTTGCAGTTAAGGACGGCAGTTCTGGGAGTTACATCCATCCATACTCTTACATCATATGCGTCCTGAAGCTCTTCCGAAAGGGCACCTTTACCATATACAATAAGCTTCTTTGCCTTTTTGATTTTTTCATTAAGTGCAGCAACCTTTTCTTCGTCCTGCAAGCCCTTGTAGCCCTCGGTATATCTTCTTCCGTAAAGAAGAACAGGGTCATAATCTCTGTCTTCGGGAAGATAGGGCTTAATCTTTGCCGTAATCACTTCAGAGGGAAGCATTACACTGTCGCCATCAATAAACTCAACGCCCTCTGTCGCAAGCTGCTGGCGAAGAACATTAATAAGTGTTTCGTATTCGCTGCCGGGGTAGGCATCGATACCGATTGTTTTTACTCCATCATCAAACAGAGAAGCAATTTTCTTTCCTACATTTAAAATTCCGTGAACGAGATTCTTCTTAACCGACTCAGGAACGTTAACCTTGTTAACTGCATTTGGGTCAGCATAAGGATAGGGATGAAACATAAAGCTCATAATTTATCACCTTTCTGTATCTGTAATTTAATATAATTTTATCAGATTTTTACTCATGACAAAACCAATTATTTCGACTTTTTATATAATTATATTGACTTTATGCAGTGTTTATTATATTATCGTAGTGAGGTGATTATATGCTTGACTTTAATATTCTTGAGTGTAAACGCTTTATTGCACCTTCGGCAAGCTCGGTAATTAAAAGAACGGTCCACAACTATGAGATTGATTATTATATAAAAGGAGAGCGGATTTTCTATATAAATGATGAGAAATTCGTTACGGGAAGCGGATATATTTGCTTCAGGCACCCGGGGCAGGAGGTATACAGCTTCGGAGATTACAACTGCTACATTATGACTATAGACTTTTCAAAGAAAACACCTATCGAATCTTATAGCAGAAATTCCACTACTATTGTGGAAGAAGAATGTGCGGACTCTTTGATTAATTCAATCCCCCCCACTTTTCAGCCTTTTCATTCGGGGGAACTGATGGGGCTTTTTTCTTCACTTTCGGAGCAAACTGATTTAAACTGCGAAACATCTTATTTTTTGGCTAAGGAAATTCTCTACCTGATTGGCTCGGATGTTTGCCGGCTGAATTTTGAAAACAAAAAGATCGTACGTACGCCTGCCGACAAGGCTATTCAATATATCAACAAGCACTACTGTGAGAACATCTCTTTAGAGGAGCTTGCACATGCTGTAAACTTAGACAAAAGCTACCTGTGCAGACTTTTCAAAAAGCGTTTTGGGTTTTCTCCCAACGCATATATTATAACTCAAAGGCTAAATTATGCTCGCAATCTTCTGCTTAACACCAATATGTCCGTAAATGAAATTGCTTCAGCATGCGGATATAACAATACGTCATTTTTTATCGAGCACTATAAAAAGTTTTTTAATACATCTCCAGGGCGTGACAGACAAGAAATATGGGGAGCTTCATAAACAGAAGAAGCTATCAAATAATTTGCATTAGAAACAAAAAAGAAATTCCTCAAATTGAGGAATTTCTTTTTTGTTTATTATTCTTCGTTATTATTGCAATGATTACACTGTGAGCATTTACCACCGGAGGGACAGCCTATGCACTTAACTCCGCGTTTTTTTGATTTTATGATAAATGCTACGGCACCGCCTATAATAACGACAAGTATTGCAATAATAATTAAGTCCTTAGTCATACTGCTTCCTCCCCTGCTTTTTATTTTGTGAGAAGCTTTTCTTTTTTTGCATTTATGCTTATTGACTTTTTATTGTTTTTACGGATAAGATAGCCTATTACTCCGCCAAAGGCGATAATTGCAAGAAGTCCGGGGAAAAATCCTGCACCAACGCTTCCTGTATAAATCAGCGTACCAATCTGATATACTGCAAATGAGACTGTAAATCCCACTGCAAACTGGAGAGCAATTCCACCCCACAGCCATTTTTTACTTTTCATTTCTGCATTCATTGCCCCGATTGCCGCAAAGCACGGAGGTGTAAAGAGGTTAAACATCAAATATGCCAGTGCAGCTACTTTTGTAAGATTCATTGCTGCCATGATTTCCGCACTTCCACCTGACACCTCAAGGTCTTCGTTAATAAACTTAGCAATGGTCGGGTAGACAATAGCTATAGTACCAACTACATTTTCCTTTGCTATAAATCCTGTTACAGCTGCAGCCGCAAGCTGCCATGCCTTAATTCCGACAACAGGGATAAGTACGTAGGATATTGGTTTTGCAATAGTTGCCAGAATGGAGGTTTCTGCTTTTCCCTCTGCCACTACATTAAAGCTCCACGTGAAATTCTGCATTATTGTAACCGCTGCATTACATACAAGAATAATTGTACCCGCCTTTACAATATATGACCAACCACGTGAACACATGGAAAGAAAGGCTCTTTTAAAGCTTGGAATTTTATATTCAGGAAGCTCGATGATAAAGAAAGACTTTCTATGCTTATAGCCTGTAATTTTATTAATAAGAAGTGCACCAAAGAAGATAATCGCTATACCCATAAAATACATAAGTGTGCCAACCCAGGAAGCATCCTTAAAGAATACGCCGGCAAAAAGAGCTATTACGGGAAGCTTTGCACCGCAGGGCATAAAAGGTGCAAGCATTGCTGTGGCTCTTCTCTCCCTTTCGTTACGGATTGTACGGCAAGCCATAACACCCGGAATAGCACAGCCTGTACCAATTACAAAAGGAATGACTGATTTTCCTGAAAGCCCTACCTTTTTGAAAATGGGGTCAAGCACGACGCTGACACGTGCCATGTAACCGCAATCCTCCAAAAGTGCAATAAGAAAATACATTACCATTACAAGGGGCAAGAATCCAAGCACGGCACCAACACCGCCTATAATACCGTCCAGAACAATAGCCTGAAGTATGTCGGCACTTCCCTCCATCCAGCCTGATACAAGCTCTGTAAACGCTCCTATCCAGCCTTCAAGCACGCCTGCAAGTGCTACACCCAAACCGATTTTTGACTCTGCCTGTGATATATGAAAAACAAGGAACATTACAACCGCAAAAATCGGAATTCCGAGCCATCTATTTGTAAGAACTGAATCAATTTTATCCTGAAAGTTCTTTTGATTAGTATGTACTTTTCGTGTTTCCACCTTTGAAACTATGCTATTTACAAATTCAAAACGTTTTCTGTCTGCGGTTTCAACGGAAAGCCTATCTGTAAGGTCAATATCGTCCTGTAAATACGGAGCTTTCTGTGCTTTGCCTGAAAGCTTCATCGCCTCTGCTACAACCTCTTTTAATCCTTCGTTCTTTGAAGATGTGGAAACAGTTTCAACAACGGGACAATTAAGAAGTTTTGATAATGCCGCAGTATCAATCGCAGTTTTTTTCTTTTCATTAACATCACTTTTGTTGAGAGCTACCACAACGGGAACACCCAATTCAAGGAGCTGAGTTGTAAAAAACAAGCTTCTGCTGAGATTGGTAGCATCGACAATATTTATGATAACATCGGGATTTTCCTTTTTTATATATTCGCTGGTGATGCTTTCCTCCGATGTGAAAGGAGACATTGAATATGCTCCCGGAAGATCTACCGCCTTAATCTCTTTTCCCTCACAAAAGCTCTTTTTAATCAATGCTTCTTTTTTATCAACGGTTACGCCTGCCCAGTTTCCAACGCGTTCATTTTTTCCCGTAAGTGCGTTGTACATAGTCGTTTTACCGCTGTTAGGATTGCCTGCAAAAGCAACTCTCATGGTAATTCCCCCTTATGTAAAATAAAATTAATTGTTAGTTAGTTGAAGCTAACCCATTATCAAAAATATAAAGCCGTTCGGCTTATATTTTAATAGCAAAAGTATTTAGATAATAATTGCCTGTGCCAGTTCGTTGTCTATATTATATCTCCCATCTTTGATTGAAACGACACAACCGCCCCTCAAATGAGAAATAACTGTAATCGGCTCACCACTGTAACAGCCAAGGGAGAAAAGGAATGAATTCAATTCTTCGTCATCGGTGTCTATACTTTTTACAATATATTCTTTTCCTTCAATAGCATCTTTCAAAGTCATTTCTCTCACCCCTGATGATTTTTTCTTTAGTTAGTTTAGCATAACTAACTAATATTTGTCAACTGTTTTTTTGAGATTTTTTCATTTTTTTTATCCAATATTTACATAAATGGTTTGCACCGTTTTTGTCGAATAATACTCTTGTGAGGATTTCTGAGGGTCCGCGCAGGAGTCCAGATAAAATCAGGCGGACGGAAAGGTTATGATACTTTATGAGAGGTAAAAAGATCACTTCTACCCTTACGGCATTTGCACTTCTTTCGTCCAGTGCAATGGCTGATGTAAGCTATACTGTCCAGAAAGGAGATTCCTACTGGAATATAGCAAAGCGGTTTAACACGAGCATGGAGTCAGTTATGGACGCTAATCCCGAAAGCTCGTCTTCTTATCTTATTACAGGACAGATAATTAAAATTCCCTCAAACACTTACACAGCACAAAAAGGCGATACATATTACCTTATAGCAAAAAAGTGCGGTGTTTCTCTCAGCTCACTTCTTAGTGCAAACGGAAAAACGTCAAGCTCTGTCCTGTATCCCGGTCAGACAGTCACAATCCCCGACAGCGGAAACGGTTACACAACCTACACTGTGCAGAAAGGTGACACATACTGGATAATATCCCAAAAATACGGCGTGAGCCTTAGTGACTTACTAAGTGCAAACAATGCAACAAATAACACACTTTTAAACATTGGTGATAAGGTTAAAATCCCGTCATCATCCGGTACAGGAAGTTCGGGGAATACAAATTCAGGTTCTTCGGGAAGCCCCTCAAGCGGTCCTTATGTAACCTATGACACATATACTGTGCAAAACGGTGACACTTTCTGGAACATAGCTATAAAACACGGGATTCCTTATTCGGAGCTTCTTCAGGTGAACTCACTTTCACAGTCCTCTAAAATATATGCAGGAATGAAGCTTACTATTCCAGTACATCACGTTCCTGTAAAATATGCTCCACAGGGGTACGGCGAGCTTCTCGAATGGTTTAGTGAAGCACAGTATGTAGTCCCGATAAATACAGATTTCAAGGTTGTTGACCTTGCCACGGGAAAGAGCTTTAACGCCAGAAGAACCGTAGGAAGCGGACACGCTGACTGTGAAACACTGACGGCTAAGGATACTGCAATTATGAAAGAAATCTGGGGTGGGAACTTTAGCTGGAATAAGAGAAGCGTTCTCATCGTCGTGAACGGAAGAACTATTGCTGCAAGTGCAGCAGGAATGATGCACGCAGGAAATGATGGTGCTCCCGGCGGTGAGTGGACGAGCTGGAGAAGTGATAATTATGGTGAAGGAATAAATTACGACTACATAAAAGGAAATAATGCACACGGACATTTTGACCTGCATTTCTATAAATCAATAGGACACAGCAGCGGAGTGGAAAGCTCCGCACATCAGGCTAATGTACTTAAGAGTGCAGGTAGATAATAAAATAAGGGTGTAAAAAGGCTTACCTTTTTACACCCTGTTTTTATAAAACGGAATTTACTAATTCACTTACTAAATTTTCTGAAGCGAAGAAAGAAGCTAACGAGGATTCTCTTATACTTTCTGCGGCTAATGTCCATGTGCCGCTATCTCCCAGTGCAATCAGGACACCGATAACGATATATGTAATAAAAGCACCGCTTATAAGTCCGATGATTCCGCCAAGAAGCGAATTTGCCTGCTTTATTATAGGTAGCTTTGATGCAAATTTTGCAACGCTTACCAATAGAGAAACAAGAACCTTAACCAAAACAATTATTAACACAAAGGTGATTGCATTAATTATAAGCATTGCTCCGCTTTCGACAGCTGCGGTATTTGCTAAAAGCTCTCCGCCTTTTACATTTTCGGCAAGTGACTTTTCCACCACTGACTTTGCAATTTCACCAAGGGGTGATGCGTATAGTACTAAAGCAACGGGCTTATAAACAACAGAGGTAAGTACAAAAGAAATTATTGTGGAGGCAAAGCCTAAGAGTGTACTTATAAAACCTTTCTTCATTCCCCAAAGCGTAAATATTGCCAGAGTAATTATTAAAACTAAATCAGCCATAATCATTTCCCCTTTTATTTAATAATTTTTCCGCCTGAGCCGCTTATTACAAAAACATAATCTTTATCATCAAAAAGCACTATTTTCTTCGCTCCCGATTCACTCATTACACGTTTTTCTATATCAAGCTCTTTGTCTGCAATATAAATCTCTTTTCCAAAAGCTATAGCAACGGCATTGTCGCCTACACTTATACCGTCGGCAATGTAGTCAAAGGTTTTTTTACCAATTTCTCTGCCCAGACGGTTCACCGTAACCACCTCTGTAGAATTCCCCTTTACACCGCTTCCCGACTGTTCAAAGGCAAGTACCATAATATCGGGATTCGTCACGTCTGCCTTGAGCAGAGTCTTATTTTTATATGAATAGGACCATTTTTTGCTTCCGTCGGAATTATAGTATTCAAGGCTATGACTTCCCACGGCGGTAAGGGTATTATTCATATTATAATCTACGCTGAAATAAACCTTTGCCTCGCTGCTATGCCTTTCAATTTTCTCTGCCTGTGTAATATCAAGAATTAAAATTTCACCCAGAAGTTTCTGGTTGCCCGCCGTTGCCAGAGAAATTGCAATAGCATTATTCTTTGAGTTAATATCACCGTCGAGGAATTGGCTTTTACTTACATCCCACTTGAAAATGGGTTCTCCCGACTTATTATATACCATACATTCGCAGTTATATCCTTCCTTTTCTGTGGCAAGGAAGAGATAGCCGTTACTATTCACTTTTGCTCTTATAATTTTGTTTTTGGTTTTTATGCTGTAACATTCCTTTATGCGTTTGTACACAGTTACATCCATGGAATTTTTATTATAACAAACAGCATAATCCCCCTCTGTAAAAAGCACAGGCTCGGACAGGGCTATTGAAATTTTCTCACCGTCTCCGTCTTCGTCAAATATACGCATGGAGGTTGTTGACACATGCACTACTTCCCCATCTAATCTGGCGGCATCACCTACGAAGAATCCGCTGCTTCCCTCCTGTGTTTCGGTCACAACGCCTTCACTTTCGTCGGTGCCATTGAATAGGTCAAGGTCTCTGTTAAGGTAATAAATTATCACAAGCATTGAAAGAATAACAATTATTGCAGCTGAATTTTTTAAAATATGTTTAATTTTTTCCTTATTCATAATTCACCTCTACCAAAGAAAGCCCTTGAGGAGGAGCAGTTATCCCCATTAATCTTCTGTCTTTCTTTTCTATAAGCTCGGAAATTTCGCTCTCGGAAAGCTTGCCGTTACCCACATAAACAAGTGTGCCTACGATTATCCGCACCATATTGTATAAAAATCCGTCGGCGGCGGCACGCACGGTTATTAAATCGCCATCTTTTTTGAGCGAAAGCTCAGTAACCGTTCTGACTGTGGACTTAACCACACTCCCTGCTGCACAAAAAGAAGCAAAGTCGTGTTTTCCCAAGATAAGCTTTGCCGCGTTTTGCATTTTTTCAAAATCAAGTGTTACCGGATAATGCCACGCAAAATTTCTGAGCAGCGGATCCATAAAAGGAGCGTTAAGGATTTTGTATTCATATGCTTTTGTAACTGTTTCAAATCGGGCGTTAAAGCCCTCATGCATTATCTCGCACTTATAGGCACGAATATCAGGCGGAAGCATGGTATTAAGAACAAACGGAATCTTATCGCACGGGATTGTGGTTTCTCCTGTAAAGCTGCACACATATATCTTTGCGTGAACTCCCGCATCTGTTCTGCTGCATCCTGTAACAGTAGTTTCCTTTTTAAAAACCTCGGATAAAATACCCTCTAAAACCTCCTGCACAGTGATGCCGTTTTTCTGACGCTGCCATCCGTGATAATTTGTGCCGTCATATGCCATTGTAAGTTTATAAGTCATTATGATACAACCTCTATCAAAACAAGTGTACACACCATTATGATGCCGAAACAAAGTGCTGACAAATCATTTATGCCAAATTCAAGCTTCCTGTAGGAAGTTCGGGGTGCATCGCTGTTATAGCACCTGCATTCCATTGCTACCGCCAAATCGTCCGCACGCCTGAAAGCACTGACAAACAGCGGAACCAAAATTGGAATCATAGCCTTAATACGCTTAATAGGATTTCCATTCTCAAAATCTGCACCCCTTGAGGTTTGTGCCTTAATTATTTTATCCGTTTCATCAAGAAGTGTGGGAATGAATCGCAGTGCAATGCTTATCATCATTACAAAAACAGAAACGGGAACTCCGATTTTCTTAAGCGGTGACAGAAGTGATTCCATTCCGCTTGTTAAAACAGTGGGCGTGGTGCTTAATGTAAGAAGTGATGTTCCCATTATAAGAAGCGTTATCCTCACCGCCATTTTTATAGCAAGCCATAAGCCCCCCTCTGTAATTGAAAAAATGCCTTTTTCAAAAATCACTTTTCCCTCATCAACCAAAAACAAATTAAGAAATGCCGTAAATATCACAAGAAAAAGTATTGGCTTTAATCCTCTTAATATATATTTAAGCGGAATATGTGAAATTTTTATAACCATAGCGGTAAAAGCGATTATTACCCCGTATGAGTATATGCTGTCAACCACAAAAAGCATAACCATATAAAGGAGCGTCCACAAAATTTTTGTTCTGGGATCCATTTTATGAACTACTGAATCAGTGCTGTAGTACTGACCGATTGTAATATCACGAATCATAATGTCGCCCCCAATCGTTGACATATAACATCAGAGAGCTTTGTTATATCAAAAATGTTTTCTGGAATATTCATTCCGCCGTCGTTTAAAAGCTTAATAACTTTTGTTATTTCAGGAATCTCAAGACCGCATTTTTTGAGTAAGGCTGCATCGGAAAATATATTTGAAACCGTGTCATCCTTATACTTTTCGCCATTATTAAGTACGATTATCCTTTCGGCATTTTGTGCAAGGTCCTCCATACTATGCGAGATAAGAATAATGGTTGTATTCTGCTCTTTTCTTATTTTGTGAAGCTCGCCCCAGAGTCTCTCCCTGCCCGACGGGTCAAGCCCTGCAGCAGGCTCGTCAAGTATCAAAACTTCAGGCTCCGTGGCAAGCACGCCTGCGATTGCAACACGCCTCTTTTGACCGCCTGACAGCTCAAAAGGAGATTTTTCAAAAAGCTCCTCCTTAAGATGTGCAAGGGCGGCACTGCGGCGTACACATTTATCCGTTTCTTCCTCGCTAAGACCTTTGTTTTTAGGTCCGAAAGCTATATCGCGGTATACAGTTTCTTCAAAAAGCTGATGCTCGGGATACTGAAATACTATCCCTACCTTGCTTCTCAAAACACGTGCGGCAGCCTTATAATCACTGTACTCTATGCCGTCAACTAAAATAGTTCCGCCACACGGCTTAATAAGCCCTGCAAGTATTTGGGCAACGGTTGTTTTTCCGCTTCCCGTATGGCCTGCAACGCCGATAAATTCACCCTTATTAATTTTTAAATTAATATCCTTTACGGCAGCCGCATTATCGCCGATGCTGTCGTTGTAAGAATATGAAACATTCTTAAATTCAATCATACTAAAATTCCTTTGTAGTTAGCGTGATACTAGATATCCAAACCTCGTTTTTTACTTTCTATTTTCCGCCGCTACTGCGTTGAAAGCCTTACCCATACGTCAGTATGGGTTGCATTTTCGCCTTGTATCGACGAAAAATAGTTTGTAAAAAATTCTGCGAACCTGAAACGGATGAAATTTTGTGCAGATTTTGGTGCGGAGTTCGCAGACAGGCTGTCGCCTTTCAAGAACGACAAGCTAAAAGATGCCGAAATTTCACCGTTTCAGGCGGGTTCGGATATCTACTGTCACGCTGAGTATCTCCTCGGCACATTCCTTGGGTGTAAGAGTCTCTTTTTCAATATTTATTCCCTTTTTTCTAAGTGCATGTACAAGAGCCGTAGAGTCCGGAACGGAAAGTCCTAAATCACGAAGTTTTTCTTCCTCTCTGAACACCTCTCTCGGAGGTGCATCAAACCTGACCTTTCCCTTGTCCAAAACAATTACCCGGTCAGCCTTTGCTGCCTCGTCCATATAATGAGTGATAAGGACAATCGTTATGTTGTTCTCTCTATTTAAGCTCAGGATTGTATCCATAACTTCCCTACGCCCCTGCGGGTCAAGCATGGCGGTTGGTTCGTCAAGAACAATGCACCGTGGCTGCATTGCCAGAATTCCCGCAATAGCTACACGCTGCTTCTGTCCGCCCGATAAAAGATGCGGTGCACGTTTCCTATGCTCGTACATATTTACGGCTTTAAGTGCTGCCTCAACCCTTCTGTGCATTTCTTCCCTGTCTATGGCAAGGTTTTCAAGTCCGAATGCTACGTCCTCCTCCACAATGGTAGCTACAATCTGGTTGTCGGGATTCTGGAATACCATACCTGCACTTTTTCTCAGCTCGTAGAGCTTTTTTTCATCAGAGGTATCTATTCCGCAGACAGTTATACTTCCTCCGCATGGCAAGAGTATAGCATTTATATGCTTTGCAAATGTACTCTTTCCGCTTCCGTTATGACCTATAATTGCAGTAAAACTGCCCTCTTTTATATCTATATTTAATCCGTCAAGAACTACCTTCTCATCATTTTCTCTTTTATATGAAAAGGAAAGCTCCTTTGTTTCAATAATATTCATAATACCAGTCCAATACTATTTTTCCCATCTTGCAGTTGCTCCGCAGGGAAGCACCATTGATGAGCTTGTAATTTTAAGTCCGATTTCACTTGCCTCAATTTTGCCCTCAGGCAGACACATCTGCATGAGGTTGGACATCACGGTGGGAGAAAGCCCTGTGGTATAGGAATTGATTATAAAGAATAAAGGATTATCGCTTAAAAGAAGTGCACATCTGTGTACAAAATGGCATATGGAATCCTCTATTTTCCACACTTCTCCCCCTGGCCCTCTGCCGTAAGAGGGTGGGTCCATTAAAATTGCGTCGTATTTATTTCCACGCCTTATTTCTCTTTCCACAAACTTCATACAGTCATCTACAAGATACCTTATAGGTGCATCGGCAAGAGAGCTTGAACGTGCATTTTCCTTAGCCCACTGAACCATACCCTTTGAAGCATCAACATGGGTAACCGCTGCCCCTGCCTTTGCACAGGCTACGGTAGCACCGCCCGTATAGGCAAAGAGGTTTAAAACCTTTGCCCCCTTGCGTCCTTTTATTGTATCCATCATATAATCCCAGTTTACTGCCTGTTCGGGGAAAAGTCCAGTATGCTTAAAGCCCATGGGTTTAATGTTAAAGGTTAAATTCTTATAGCTGACTGTCCACTGGTCGGGAATACTTTTTTTGTATTCCCACTTTCCGCCGCCGCTTGAAGAACGGTGATAATGTGCATCTGCCGTTTTCCATACGCCCTTGTTTGCCTTACTGTCCCAGATCACCTGAGGGTCAGGTCTGCACAATATTATGTCACCCCAGCGTTCAAGCTTTTCACCGCTTGCGGTATCTATACATTCATAATCTTTCCAATCTTCTGCAACCCACATAGTTTTCTCCATTCAAATTCATCAATCTTCGTAATCTTCAAAATTATATTTATCGGAAAATACAAATCCCACAAGGTCTGGACCGCCGTGACAAGCGATAACCGAGCCGAGCCTTAGCTCTATAGTTTTCAGATTCTCAAAGGCAGCTGTAAGCTCGCCCTTTAATTCCTCATCTTTTTCCTTGTATCCAGAGTGAACGGCAAATACGCTCTTGCCCGTCAAATCAAAGCCATCTGTCTTGGCTTTTTCGACAAGCTTCTTTAAAAGCTTCTTACTTCCGCGAAGCTTTCCGTCCTGAACTACAAGACCATCCTTGATTGCAAGAACAGGCTTAATATCAAGCACATTGGCAATCATGAATGTAGCCGCATTTATTCTTCCGCCACGCTTCAGGTAAGTCATATCGCCTACAAGGAAGTATGCATGCATGGTTGTATACACGTCTTCAAGATAGCTTACAATTTCCTCTTTTGACTTTCCTTCACTGAGCATATGTGCGGCGTGAACCACACCGCCGCCGTAAAGACATGAATATCCGTGGGAATCAACAACTATAATCTCTCCCCCGCGTTCATCCATCACTTCCTGAGCGGAAAGCAGTGCATTTTGATACATGCCGCTTCCCGCGGAAGAAATTGTAACAACAATCAAAGTGTCAAAGCCGTTGTCATATTCCTCATTAAAAGCATCGGCATATCTTATGGGAGTAATCTGCGTAGTCTTGGGAGTCTCACTTTCAGAATCAGACAATCTTGCATAAAACTCATCCTTAGACATATCTATACCTTCCTTGTAGTATGTCTCTCCGTCAAAGGAAAACATAATGGGAAGCATTCTGATGCCCAATTTTTCAGCCTGTGCAGTTGTAATATCGCTTCCGCTGTCGGTTAAAATTTTAATCTTGCTCATTATCAAATTCCTCTCCTTCATTTATAAACTGGGTAGGTGTGATTTCTTCTTTAATTTTATCTGAATTATCTATTGTAACCCCTCTTGTTGCCATTTCCTGCTGTGCCCTTAAAAGAGAAGCGTAAATGCCATTCTTTTCAAGAAGCTCTTTATGAGTTCCCGTTTCGGCAATTTTTCCGTTGTCCAGCACGAACAGTCTGTCCGCATTTTTAAGTGTGGATAATCGGTGGGCAATGGCAAATACGGTTTTTCCTTTGGTAACTTTTTTTAACGCATCCTGAATCTTTAACTCCGTATCGGAATCTACAGATGCGGTTGCTTCGTCCAAAATAAGAATTTTGGGGTTTGCCACAATGGCACGTGCTATTGAGATACGCTGGCGTTCCCCTCCCGAGAGCTTATACCCTTTTTCTCCCACATAAGTATTATATCCGTCGGGAAGCTCCATTATGAAATCATGTGCGTTTGCCTTCTTTGCGGCAATAATACAATCCTCGAGGGTAGCTTTCGGGGCGGCATATTTAAGGTTATCGAGGATACTTCCGCTGAAAAGATAGCTTTCCTGCAAAACCACTCCCAGAAGATTCTTGTAGTCCTGCTGATTATATTCCGAAATGTCGCTTCCGTCAAGCAAAATTTTCCCTCTGTCGGGGCTGTAAAGACGCATAATAAGATTAATCATCGTGCTTTTCCCTGCTCCGCTGTGACCGACAAGCCCTATCATTTCGCCTTTTTTTACGGATTCTTCTATATTTTTCAGTACACGCCTGTAGCTCTTGTATCCAAAAGAAACGTTATCAAAGGTAAAGCTGCCCTCTGCCTTATCTGCCGAGGCTTTTATATCACCATCGAGTTGTTCTTCTTCCTCGAGAACCTCAAAAACCCTTTGCGAGCTGACAAGAGCCATAGTAAAATGTCTGGGAAGCATACTAAACCACTCAAGCCTGCTGTAGAGGTATCCCCCGTAGGTGGAAAACTGAACAAGCTCGCCCACACTCATGCTGCCGCTGAGAACCTTGTTTCCGCCAAAAAGAAGTACAAGATATGCTCCGAAACCCATTATAAACTTAATTATGGGGAATATGGTATAAACATATTTCTCATTTGCACAGGTAATATTTCTTACATCGCCCGCCGTTTTCTTAAAGCGGTTGATTTCATCATCTTCCCTGCCGAAAACCTTGACAACCTTGATTCCGTTTAACACTTCGGTAAGGCGATTTGTCATCTTATCCATTTTTCTCCACTGCTTATGATACCTGCTTCGTATATTAAGGCGTATCTTTCCGATAAGATACAATGCAATGGGCATAGGGAGAAAAATCAAAAGAGACATTTTCGCATCAAGATACACGGTTATAACTGCTATTGCAATAAAGAGGCATATTTCATTCACTGCCATTATGGCAATGTCCTGAATAAAAGTCTGTATACGCTGTGTATCATTATTGATTCTCTGCATCAAATCGCCCGTCTTTTTTTCTTCAATGTAGCTAAGGGGCATTTTCTGAAGCTTTTCGTATATATGATTTCTTAAATCCTTAACCAGAAGATTACTTGCCTTTGACGATATAATACTGCGGATAACAGATACAACCATACTGATAACGGTGGTAAGAAGCATTAGTCCCACTATGATGAGAAGTGTGGTTATGGAAGCATTTTTTATATTCAGCACATCATTTATCAGATGCTTTGAAAGAATAGGCGTAACTACCGTCACAATGCTTGTTATCCAAAACAAAAGTAAAAGGGTTATATATAAACCTTTATACGGTTTTGCTATTTTGAAAAGCTTTTTAAAAACAGAAAATTTATCACTGCAGTGAGTGCATACGGTGGTATTTTTAATATATGCTCTGCCGCATTTTGGACACACTCTGTCCTCGGCAAAGGCTTTTTCATTAATGACAGGCTCCAATCCCTTTGCAAGGTCATTAATGATTTCGCACACTGACGTAAATTCCTCAATATGCTTCATAGAAAAACGAACAAGCTGTTTTCTCCCTTTTACCGTGAAAGCTTCCAATATTCCTCCGCCTGTATATTCTCCAAGGCAAACCTTTTCAATGTTTTCAATATTTTCCGCAAGAACAAGCCTGCCGTTTTCCACCACACAAAGCCTGTGTCTGCTTACGGCAAAAACGCCTTCTGTATATGTGCCGTCTTCCGATACATCATAAAGAAGTGACAGGAGCATTTCTTCCCCATTAAGTGCAACGGACACAATATCGCTGTATTTAGTTATTGATGCCTTTGCACTCATGTAAATGCTCCTTTCTTTTTTATCGTGTATGGGTGAAGCGGCACGCTTCTTGTTAGATCCAGATTTCAAGAATTTTTAACGCTTTGTCATCAACCTTTGTAATATCGGGGATATAGTACCTGTTTCCGTAAACATCGATAAGCATAATACGGTTATTCCCCATATTCCGCACGTTACTGCTCATGTCTGTAACGGTAAATTCCCGCACTCCCGCCGTGGTCGTAACCTCCCACATTGTATGCCCGAATTCCTCGCTGACCTTTTCTACAGAGGTAATTTCGGGAACAAAGTACCGTTTGGCAAGCTCCCTCTTTACCATTTCCAACTGATTTTCGGGAATTTCCGCCAGCGACCGTAGGATACCTATTTCTTTTTCCTTATCCTCACGGGAATAATTCTCGCTTTTAATACACAAATATTCCTCCTCATACATAAAAGGGAACATTCTGAGTACGCTTACCCGTCCTATATCCTCCCCTTTGTACTTGAGGCAAAGAAGACCGCTTTTTGTTTCATAAAACAACGTATCGGAAGGACTGATGAAATCAAGTATATTTTCCATGCTATCTTCATTCCTTTCAAATTTCTGCAGTGATGTTTAAACTTTCAAGTTGCTTTTTAGCCATGGAGGCATAGACACCGCCATCTTTATTAAACAGCTCTTCGTGAGTACCTTCTTCCACCACACATCCTTCTTCCACCACAATCAGCCTGTCGGCATTTTTTAAGGTGGAAAATCTGTGGGCTATTGCAATGGTAGTCCTGTCTTTTATAAGAAGCTGCATTGCCTTTTGAATTTGCTGCTCGGTTTTAGTGTCAAGGGACGATGTGGCTTCATCAAAAATCAATATCGGCGGATTCATCAAGATTGCACGTGCAATGCTTATTCTCTGTTTTTCACCACCTGATAAATCCATGCCGTTTTTGCCAATGAGTGTATCATAGCCGTCGGGCAGGTTCATAATAAAATCATGTGCATATGCTTTTTTTGCTGCATCTATAATTTCATCGCGGCTTGCATTTGGTTTTCCGTAGGCGATATTCTCCGCTATGCTTCCCGTAAAAAGATATGTTTCCTGAAGCACCATTCCTATATTGCTTCTTAAGGTATCAAAGCTAAGTTCCTTCACATTCACGCCGTCAATAAGCACCTCTCCATCCGAAACATCATAAAGCCGTGTTATAAGATTTGTAATCGTGCTTTTTCCTGCTCCGCTGTGTCCTACAAGACCTACCATCTCTCCGCTTTCAACCGACAGAGATACATTTTTTAAAACAGGACGGTTGGGTTCATAAGAAAATGTGACATTTCTAAGCTCAACATTACCTTTTAAATTCTCTATTGATATTGGACTATGTGATTCGGGTACATCCGTCTTCCTGTCTATCACTTCAAAAATTCGTTGGGCACTGTTCATACAGCTTGTCCACCAGTCAAAGGTTTTCACCATAAAGTTAACTGGGTTGTAAAGCAGGGACAAATATCCAACAAAGCTCATAAGCTCACCAAATGTGAGTTTTCCCGAAACGACCTGTGCTCCGCCCAGTCCCCATACGACAAGACCGCCAAGAGCCATGATGAAGTTAAGAAGCGGAAAAACCTTCGCCGAGGCAACGCCTTCACGTATACGGTTGTCGCACAGCTCTTTGCTTGCCTTGCAAAATCTCTCTGTTTCGCTTGTTTCCTTTCCGAAAGCCTTTACCACCCTTATTCCCATCAATGAATCATTGATAACAGAATTCATTGACGATGACTTTCTCCAGGAATGCCATTTAAGCTTTTTAAACACACGGACAGATTTCTTGATGATAAGTGCAATCAACGGAAGCGGAACAATTACGGCAACCGAGAGCACGGGATTAACGATAAAGAGAAAAAGCCCAACTGAGCAAATTGTTGCCCCATTTATGATGAAATTAGGCAGACCGTCATTTAAAAAATACTGAATATCCAGTGCATCGCTGTTAATTCTGTTTAATAGGTTTCCTGTACGCTTTGATGAAAAGAAGCTCATTCCAAGCTTTTGCATAGAGGAAAAAACCTCGGTTTTAATATCGTAAATAATGTTTCCCGACATTTCTGCACCGATTCTGCCCTGAAGGATTCCCAAAAATGTTGAAAAGGCGGCAATACTCGCAATCAAAATTACAAGCTCTGCTATTCTTCCTGAAAACATTCCGTCAGGATTTAATACATGGTCGTACAGAATAGTACCCGTGATATACGGCTGGATAAGATTTATCCCTGTAATTAAAAATATTATAAGTATCATTTTCACAAGCTGCTTTTTATATTTAGGCACATAGGAAAGCACACGCAAAAACAGCTTTTTTCTGCCCCGATTTATATATGAAAAATCGTCGCCTGTTTTTTCCTCCATTTTTACACAGTCGGGATTCTGACCGTCCATGAGCTTTCGCACAAGACTCATAAACTGTTCAATCTTTGCCGATACTGATAACGTAAAATATGAAAGTGCCATTTCCTCTGTTTGGGTTCTGATTACAACTGCAGCCGAGGAAATATAATTTTCCGTGTTTATACTCTTTATTTCGGAGTATTTTCTAAGGAGAAACGTACCGTCCTCATAAATCACGCAGATAGCCCCCCTCAAAGCACACAAAACACATGTTCCGTACGTTTCGGGATGGGACAAATCACAGGTGACGAAAGAGACAAGTTCATCGGCGGCAATGCCGTAAGAATTAAGTTTTTCCGTTATAGTTTCTCTATCCATTTCCATAGTTTTTTGCAACACTGCCACCTCCTTAAATCAAGTATACATACCTAAAAGACATTATACACTTTTTGGCAATAAAAAGCAATATAATTATACGGATATAAACGAACTTTTTTGTAAAAAAAGATAAGGATATAAAAAAGTTTAACTTCCTTATATCCTTACGGTTATTGATTTCTAATTCTCTATTGTATAAACATCGCATCGCCAAAGCTGAAAAATCTGTACTTTTCATTAACTGCATGCTCATACGCATTTAAAATATTTTCCTTACCTGCAAGTGCACTTACAAGCATAACAAGGGTGGATTTTGGCAAATGGAAATTAGTTATAAGTGCGTCTGTCATCTTGAATTTATAGCCTGGATAGATAAAAATATCCGTTTCTCCGCTTTTTGGCAGTAATACCCCATTTTCGGAAGCACTTTCGACAGTTCTGCAGCTTGTAGTTCCCACACAAATAACTCTGCCTCCGCTTGCCTTTGTTTCATTTACAATCTTTGCCGTTTCCTCGGAAACTGTGTAATATTCGGAGTGCATCTTATGCTGAGTTACATCGGTAACCTTTACAGGGCGGAATGTACCCAGACCCACATGCAGTGTCAAGAATGCAAGCTTTACACCTATTTTTTGAATTTCGTCAAGCAGTTCATTTGTAAAGTGCAATCCTGCCGTAGGTGCGGCGGCACTGCCGTCGTGCTTTGAATAAACGGTTTGATAGCGGTTTTTATCCTGTAATTTCTCCTTAATATAGTGCGGAAGCGGCATTTCGCCCAATTCCTCCAGCACGTTTTCAAAAAGTCCGTCATAAGTAAATCTGACGCGTCTGTTTCCTCCTTCAAGGATATCCAGAACCTCTGCACAAAGCTTTCCTCCGCCAAATTCAAACTCTGCACCGATTTTGGCTTTTCTTCCTGGTTTTAAGGCTACCTCCCACTCATCGGTGGAATACCTGTGCAATAGCAGAAATTCAATCGCACCTCCGCTTTCTTTTTTACTGCCGTAAAGCCTTGCGGGGATAACCCTTGTATCATTTAGAACAAGGCAGTCACCTTTTTTAAGATATGCCTTGATATTCTTAAAGGAATCATCCTTGTATTCTCCTGTATTCTTATCAAGCACCAACAGCCTTGATGCAGTTCTGTCCTTAAGGGGCGTCTGTGCAATACGCTCCTCAGGTAAAAAATAATCAAATTCCTCGGTGTTCATAGTTCCTAAATTACCTCAATTCCAAGCCTGTAAAATAATGCTTTAATATTTCTTCGTATCCAAAGCCGTTTTCCGCCATTCCTCTTGCACCCCACTGGCTCATACCTACTCCGTGTCCATATCCTCCACCGTCTATAGCATACTTTTCCACACTGCCCGTTGGATTAATATTAAGCTGTGAAATAGCTGAGTTTTCAGATATTACGCTAAAGCCTGCCACGCCGAAAGTTCCCTCGGATGAGCAGGCGAAAAGCGGAGCCTTTACCTCTCCCGATGTGGTGATAATTGACAAAACACTGTCGGGATATATGCTGAACTTCTGACTGTAAAGTCCAAGAATTGTTCTGCACTTTTCACGCTGTACGCTATGTGTGCCATCACTTCCGTGAAAAGTCATTTTAAGAACTCTTCCACTGTCGGATTTTGAATCAACTGTAATATTATTAAGTGTACCAATGTTAACCCCTGCATCGGAAAGCTTTTTTTCTACTTCCTCTTTCGTCAGGGTGATATTCCATTTATATTTTGAAGCTTTTTCGGGGTTTTCATAAGTATCGGGAACGGATTTCAAATAATCTATTGAGCTTCCCCATACGTTTTTAACATCTTCTGTCTGCCCTCCGCTTGTGGCAAAGAAGAAAAGTTCTGCAACCTTATCATTATGATAGCCAAGTATACCCTTTGTTTCATTTACTGCAGCTCTTGTATTCTCGTGCTCGCTTGCAACGCCGCCGTAAACCTGACAATGAGTGGTGGGACAAACATCGAATCCGTAATTTTTATGTGCACCTGTGCGTGTAAGCACATAATTTCGTGCACATACCGATTGAGCTTTTAAAGCTTCCTTCGGCCATGTATAGCTCATTTCTTTTCCCAAAACACTTGCCACATAATCATCTGTTCCCACATAGTTTACTACAAGAAGAGTGCCGTCAGTGCATTTTTCGATATAAATATATCCCCTGTACTCCTTACCGTCACACACCAAGGTTGTTCCCTGCGGTGGCTGAACGGAAAGCTTTAAAATACCGCTTGCATCAAATTTATTCCACGAAGCAAAACCTGTAGATCCCATTTCTATGTAAAGTTCCTCACCTATCTGTGCCTGATACAAAACCGTGCCGACTGCGGCATCGTACACGGTAAGTCCTCCCTGTGAAGAAAGAGTTACACTGTTTCCCGAATTACTGCCATACTTAATTCCCACGGAAACTTCGCTTCTGTACTCTGATGCCTGTGTTATATTTGCAAAAGCAATAATCGCTGTAAAAATCAAACATATTATGAGAAATTTCTTTTTCACATTGCCCACCTCCCCATATTCGTATCATAATACTTTTTTCGACGAAAATCAAGAAAATCCTTTATTTTTAATAGCTTTTGCCTCAAAAAATTGACATATGAATATTTTAGTGATATACTGAATAAAAATGAATATTGATTGATAGGCATATTGATTGATATGCATAAGGAGGTATGTCAAGTGAGAACTAAGTCGATTTTTACAGGCTCTTGTTGTGCCATTGTTACTCCATTTGATAAAAACGGAAAAGTAAATTTTGATGCACTTGAAAAATTGGTTGAATTCCAGATTGAAGGAAAAACCGATGCCATCTGCGTATGCGGAACAACGGGCGAAGCACCCACCCTTGCAGATGACGAACACCTCAAGGTAATAGAATGTGTTGTAAAAAAGGTTAACGGAAGAATTCCCGTAATCGCAGGAACAGGCTCCAATGACACAAACCATGCTATTATGATGTCGAAAGAGGCAACGGCGCTTGGTGCTGATGCACTCCTTCTGGTAACTCCTTATTACAATAAAACTACACAAAAGGGGCTTATCAGGCATTACACTGCTATTGCCGATACACTTGAAATCCCCGCTATCTTGTACAATGTTCCGGGAAGAACAAGCGTAAACATTGCCCCCTCAACGCTGAAAGCTCTTTGCGATCACCCCAATATTGCCGCTATAAAAGAGGCATCGGGTAATATGGCACAGGTTGTTGAAATGATGAGTCTGTGCGGTGATAAAATTGATTTTTATTCGGGAAATGACGATATAAATGTTCCCATTACCGCCATCGGAGGAAAGGGTGCAATTTCCGTACTTGCAAACATAGCACCCACTAAGACGCATCAGATGCTTCAGCTCGCACTGGACGGCAATATCAAAGAAGCAACAAAACTGCAGTTTGAAGCGACAGAGCTTATAGGTGCATTGTTCTGCGAGGTAAATCCCATTCCAGTTAAGGAGGGGCTTAATATCTTAGGCTTTGATGTGGGTATCGGGCGTCTTCCCCTTTGCGAAATGGATAGTTCCAATGCACAAAAACTTCGCACGTGTATGCAAAATTACGGTTTGATAAAATAGAAGCGTGTCGCTTCACCCTCGTCGCGTTCTGGCTAAAATCAAGATTGGAAAATCTTTTTTGCGATTAAATTACGCAATTTCCTGTACGGTAAAACAGCCGAAAACAATCTATTCTTTTCGGCTCATCAGGTTATAAAAACCAAAATCGTGCCGTATAATTAATTATACGGTGCGATTTTCATATTCAGATTATACTAAAAGGTGGATTCATATGATAAAGATAGCTTTAATAGGTGCAAACGGAAAAATGGGACAGGTTATAAGCAGACTGCTTGAAGGCAGCGAAACTGCACAGGTTTCATTCGGTATCGATATTAATACTGTCTGCAACAGCTCTTTTCCTGTATATCCCTCTCTCTCGGATGCAAAAGAGGAATGTGATGTGATTATAGATTTTTCTCACCCGTCAACATTAGAGGCTACTCTTAAATATGCTTCAGAGAATAACAAAGCGGCAGTAATTGCAACTACAGGTCTTGCAAACGAACAAATCGAGGCTATTAAGAAAACAGCTGAAAATATTCCTCTCTTTTTCAGTGCCAATATGTCTTTGGGCGTAAACCTGCTTATTGAGCTTGCAAAAAAAGCTACAATGCTTCTTGAGGAAAATTTTGATATTGAAATTATTGAAAAGCACCACAATCAGAAGATTGATGCTCCAAGCGGCACTGCACTATCTATTGCCGATGCAATTAATGAGACAAGTATAAAAGCAAACGAATATGTGTATGACAGACATAGCACACGCAAAAAAAGAAGTAGGAATGAAATCGGTATTCACTCACTCCGCGGAGGCACAATAGTGGGTGAACACAGCGTAATATTTGCAGGAACAGATGAAATCATCGAGTTAAAGCACACGGCAACAAGCAAAGAGGTTTTCGCTGTCGGTGCAATAAAAGCGGCAGCGTTTCTTATCGGTAAAAAACCCGGATTATACAACATGGGCAATCTTATAGAAGGGGTATGTTAAAAAATGAAAAGAACTTCACTTCGGGACAGAAAGCTCCCCGATTACACCAAAGGAGAAGAAATTTTTAATATGGTCACCCACATTGTGGGCGGAGCCTTGGGCGTTACTTATCTTGTCCTTTGCGTAATAGTCGCCGCAATGCATGGTAACGGCTACGGCGTTGTAGGAAGTGCCATTTACGGATTTTCAGTAATAGTTCTCTTTACAATGTCCAGCATATATCACGGATTACGTCCCGGTATGGCAAAAAAGGTTTTTCAGGTTATAGACCATTGTACAATATATATCATGATTGCAGGTACTTACACACCTATTACACTTTCGGGTATACGTGCTCTCGACCCGATGCAGGGCTGGCTTCTTTTCGGGATAGTTTGGGGCATCACCGTTATTGCAATGGTATTTACAGCTATTGACCATAATAAGTTCAGCAAATTTTCAATGGCGTGCTACGTGGGGCTTGGATGGTTCATAATTATTTTCTGGGATCTTACCTACGCGGTACTGGGTATGGGCGGAACTGTTTTTCTGGCTTTGGGTGGCGTGCTTTATACAATCGGAGCTGTTTTATACTCCCTCGGCGAAAAAAAGCGTTACATTCACTCCCTGTTCCATATATTTGTGGATTTGGCAAGTCTGATGCATTTCTTCTGCATACTGTTTTATGTGGTTTAAGATAGAATTGTATAGAAAAGCTTGGCGAAGATTCATTCTTCGCCAAGCTTTTCTATATAAACAAAAATAATCCAAAACTTACTATAAAAAAATTGACATATAAATTTATTGGTGCTATAATAATATTTAATGTTTTGTTTTATGATTATGAAAGGAATGATATAATATGAAAAAACTTAATGTTGCAGTAGTTGGAGCTACAGGTATGGTAGGAAGAACCTTTCTTAAGGTGCTTGAAGAAGAGAACCTCCCTGTAGAAAACTATTATCTCTTTGCATCTGCACGCAGTGCAGGCTCAAAGGTTGAGTTCATGGGTAAGGAATACACCGTCGAGGAGCTGACTGAAAGCTCTTTTGACAGAGGAATTGATATTGCTCTTTTCAGTGCAGGCGGTTCAATCAGCGAAAAGTTTGCACCCATTGCTGCAAGCAAGGGATGTATTGTAATCGATAACTCCAGTGCGTGGAGAATGGATAAGGAAGTTCCGCTCGTTGTTCCAGAGGTTAATCCCGAGGATATCAAGTGGAACAAGGGTATTATTGCAAACCCCAACTGCTCTACAATTCAGGCTATGGTTGCACTTAAACCTCTTGATGACAAGTATAAGATTAAGAGAGTTGTTTATTCAACATATCAGGCAGTTTCAGGTGCAGGTATGGGCGGCTGGAGCGACCTTGAAAACGGTCTTAAGGGTGAAGCACCCAAGAAGTTCCCCCACCCCATTGCAAACAACTGTCTTCCTCACATTGATGTATTTCTTCCCAACGGTTACACCAAGGAAGAAATGAAGATGGTTAATGAAACAAGAAAGATTTTAGGCAGAGAGGATATCAGAATCACCGCTACGACTGTACGCGTGCCTGTATTCAACAGCCACAGCGAATCAATCAATGTGGAATTTGAAAAGCCCTTTGACCTTGCTGAGCTTAAGGAAGTTCTCAAGAATGCACCCGGTGTTGTAGTTCAGGACGACCCTGAAAACAATGTTTATCCCCTTGCAATCAATGCAACAGGCTCTAACGATACATATATCGGCAGAATTCGCCGTGACGAAAGCGTAGAAAGCGGTGTTAACCTTTGGGTTGTTGCCGACAACATCCGTAAGGGTGCTGCTGCAAATGCAGTTCAGATTGCAAAGAAAGTTATTGAGTACATGGACTAATTGGAGGTATATCAAGTGAGAACGAAGTCAATTTTTACAGGCTCTTGTTGTGCCATTGTTACTCCCTTTGATAAAAACGGAAATACAAATTTTGAAGAGCTTAAGAAAATAGTAGAATTTCAGATTGAAAACAAGACTGATTGTATCTGTGCCTGTGGAACGACGGGCGAAGCTTCTACTTTAAATGACAAAGAGCATCTTGAGGTTATAGAATTTATTGTTGACACTGTTAACGGAAGAATTCCCGTAATCGCAGGAACAGGTTCTAACGATACAAGACACGGAATCGAGCTTTGTAAGAACGCTTGCAGCCTTGGTGTAGACGGTCTTTTGATTGTTACCCCCTACTACAATAAAACAAGCCAGAGAGGTCTTATACATAACTACTCTGTTATGGCAGAATGTGTTGACAAACCCATTATTCTCTATAATGTTCCCGGAAGAACGGGCTGTAATATCTCTCCCGCAACTCTTAACACCCTTGCAGACCATCCCAATATTGTGGGTATTAAAGAAGCATCGGGCGATATGTCACAGTTTATTGAAATGATGGCTCTCTGCGGTGACAGACTTGATTTCTATTCAGGTAATGACGACATCAACGTTCCCATAATTTCTATGGGCGGTAAAGGTGCTATTTCCGTACTTGCAAACGTTGCTCCCCGTCAGGCACATGATATGGTGCAGTTTGCTTTGGACGGAGATTTCAAACAGGCTGCTAAAATGCAGTGTGAAGCACTTGACCTTATCAATTCTCTTTTCTGCGAGGTTAACCCCATTCCCGTTAAAGAGGGCATGAATAT
Source organism: Clostridia bacterium (assembly GCA_017451505.1). Taxonomy (GTDB): domain Bacteria; phylum Bacillota; class Clostridia; order UMGS1883; family UMGS1883; genus UMGS1883. The sequence goes on from JAFTOF010000002.1 coordinate 28,334, forward strand.
CCTTGGTTTTAATGCAGGTCCTACAAGACTACCTCTTTATGAAATGGCCCCCGAAAACGTGGAGAGACTGAAAAACTCCATGAAAAACTATGGTTTAATTAAATAATAACATTAAATATAAAAATACTGCGGTAATTAATTACCGCAGTATTTTTATGTTTTATTCTTTACTTTCTTCTGTATCGCTCTTATTCTCTGTATTAATAGCTGGGTCTTCCGTTTTTACACCGTTTGAGGAAAGCTCTCCTTTTTCAAAAACCTCTTCAAATTCTGCGGCATCGAGCTTTTCATATTTTATGAGTGCGTTTGCCACATTATCAAGTTTGTCACGATTGTCGGTAAGAAGCTTCTCACATTTTGCGTAACATTCGTCTACGATTCTCTTGATTTCCTCATCAATAACAGAAGCTACACTCTCGCTGTAATTTCTGCCCTGTGAAAAGTCTCTTCCCAAAAATACTTCATGGTCCTCACCCGTAAAGGTGATATAACCTAATTTCTCACTCATTCCGTACTGCATAACCATTTTTCTTGCAGTCTTGGTAACATGGTCAAGGTCACTTGATGCACCACTGTTTATCTCGTTAAACACAATCTTTTCAGCCGCTCTGCCTGCAAGGGACATTATAATCTGCTCAAGCATTTCTTCCTTTGAAATGTAGCTCTTGTCAGTATCGGGAAGACTGAGAGTGAATCCGCCTGCCCTGCCTCTGGGAATGATTGAAACCTGATGAACGTTATCCTGAGTAGGAAGAAGCTTTGCCGCAACTGCATGGCCTGCTTCATGGTATGCAGTCTTTTTCTTATTGAGTTCATTGTGCTTGCGGTTCTTCTTTTCGGGACCCATAATAACTTTAAGGATAGCCTCGTCAATTTCCTCCTGCTCGATAAGTTTTTTATCTCTGCGAGCCGTAAGGATAGCCGCTTCGTTAAGAAGATTTTCAAGGTCAGCACCCGTAAATCCGTATGTGGACTTTGATACTGTTTCAAGGGAAACTGTATCGGAAACAGGCTTATTCTTTGAATGAACTTTAAGAATTGCCTCTCTACCCTTCTGGTCGGGATAGTTTACCACTATCTGACGGTCAAATCTGCCCGGTCTTAAAAGAGCAGGATCAAGTATATCGGGACGGTTGGTTGCCGCAATAATAATTACTCCTTCATTCGTTCCGAAGCCGTCCATCTCAACCAAAAGCTGATTTAGCGTCTGCTCACGCTCATCGTGACCGCCGCCAAGACCTGCACCACGCTGTCTTCCCACGGCGTCAATTTCATCAATGAAAATAATTGCAGGAAGATTCTTCCTCGCCTGTTCAAAAAGGTCACGCACACGGCTGGCACCTACGCCCACGAACATTTCCACAAAGTCTGAACCCGATATGGAGAAGAAAGGAACTCCTGCCTCCCCTGCCACTGCTTTTGCAAGAAGCGTTTTACCTGTTCCGGGAGGGCCTACAAGAAGCACACCCTTGGGAATCCTTGCACCCAAATCAATGAATTTCTTCGGATTTTTAAGGAATTCAACAACTTCCTCAAGTTCTTTCTTTTCTTCATCTGCACCTGCAACCATATCAAAGTTTATCTTGCTGTCTATGGCAGATTTAGCCTTTGATTTACCAAAGCTTCCTATGCCGTGACCGCCTGTCTGTGATTTCATAAATGAGAACCAGAAAAAGCCTATTACAAGAATCATGAGAACTGTGGGAATAAGAGAAATCCACCATGCAGTGTCTTCGGGTGCCGGGACAGATGTCTTAATCTTACCCTCGGCAATCTGGGATTTTATTTCCTCCCCTGCAACCTCAAACAAGATTCCCGGTGTAACCTCTACCTGATACTCCTTACCGTCAATAACAGCCTTTGTAACAGTGTCCTCAATAGTAAGCTTTTCTACCTTTTCATTATTAATAGCCGTCACCAATTCAGAAAAAGACTTTACACCTTTTTCCGGCTCGCCGAGCGACATATTCATAAGCAAAATAATTATTATAGGTAAAATTATATAAAAGCTTATGCCTTTAAAAGACTTTTTCAAAATTATTACCCCCTTTAAGACTTAATTTTAACACAAGAAAAATTTTTTCACAATCTATTTCACAGTTTATTCATAATACTCATTTTTAAGCACACCCACAAAAGGATATTGGCGGTATTTGTAATCAAAATCCAGTCCATAGCCCACAACAAACTCATCGGGAACTTCAAAACCTGTATATTTTGCCTTAATATCAACCACACGTCTTGAGGGCTTATCAAGAAATGTACATATTTCTACACTTTTTGCCCCTTGTTCCTTAAGATACGCCTGCATTTTTTCAAGAGTTCTTCCCGAATCAATAATATCCTCAACTATAATTATATCCCTATCCTTAGGCTCAAAACCCTTTCCTGCATGAATTTCTACATTTCCCGTAGAAACTATTCCGCTTCCGTAGCTTGAAGCAAATAAAAACGATATCTCGGCAGGAATATTAAGCTCACGTATTAAATCAGCGACAAAGATAAAGCTTCCAGTAAGAACGGAAACAAGCAAAATTTCCCTTCCTTCATAATCGCGGTTAATCTCTGTTGCAAGCTCGCTTATTCTTTCCTTTATTTGTTCCTCGGAAACAAGGATTTTTTTGATAGGGTCATTAATATTGGACATTTTCTTCTTACCTTTCTTTTGTAGATGTATATTTGATTATCAGACATTTTTTTGTTTTTTCCGATACATTAAACTTTCCCGACTGCCTAAGTCCGCATAAATATAAAATTTCTCCGTCCTTTTCGACTATGGGGATATAATCTCTTTCGTAACGATTTATTTTTTCATCGGAAAAAATATCACTTAGTTTCTTCGTTCCGCTGATTCCTTTAAGGCTCATTTTGTCACCGCTTTGCCTGTATCGCACAACAAACGGCGGCTTAACCTCACCTGCATCAAAGAGTGCCATAGAGTTACCTGTTTTCTTTGTGGGAGTATCCGTAATAATTACTTCAAGCCTCCAACCTTTATCATAGAGGGCACTTTCTTCAGTAAGTACAGATGTGCATGACTCTTGCGGCTCGTCTGTCCTGAGGATTACCTTATCATAATTCTTTTCTGCATACACATTTTTGGTAATATCAAACCTTTTCCCGCTGTCCTTTTTTAAAAATTTCAAAAAAGACTCAACTCTCTCAAATGTGATTTGCGTATCCCATTCGTTAAGAACATATGCTACTGCCCTTCTTCCTACGGGCAAAGGCGACTCTATAATGGGATTTACCAGAAGGTATGTTTTAAAGAAGCATTTTTGGAGTAATTTCTCTGCCTCTTTTTCAAGAAATTCGTTATCCTCTGCAATCATCTTTGATGCCTGTACTACTTTATGGGCGGCACCTTCTGAAATTTCATCAAGCAGAGGAATAACCGACAGGCGGATTTTGTTTCTGGCATAAATGGGAATTGCATTTGTACTGTCCTCACACCATTTAAGATTTTTGTCCCGTAAATACTTCTCAATTTCGCTTCTCTTCACATCAAGAAGCGGTCTGATTATATTTTGACGGCTGTATCGGATTCCCTGAAGTCCTTTCGGACTGCTGCCCCTTGCCAGTCTGAAAAGAATGGTTTCGGCACAATCATCAAGATTATGTGCAGTGGCAATTTTGGCACTACCCAATTTTCGAGAAACTTCCTCAAAAAATTCGTACCTGAGAATCCTGCCGCACTCTTCTTCACCGATTTTTCTTTCCTTGGCAATTCGGGGCACATCATATTCACGGTAGTAGCACTCTACTCCGTAATTACTGCATACTATTTTTACAAATTCACTGTCCCTGTCGGACTCATCGCCGCGTATCAAATGATTAACATTGGCAACGGCTATTTTAAGGTTAAGCTCCTCTTTAAGTGCAAGCATCACATGCAAAAGGCAAACCGAATCTGCCCCGCCCGACACTGCACACAGCACCGTGTCACCCTTATTAATCAAGGAATTTTCATAAATTGTTTTCCTTACTTTTTCAAGCAGCACCCTATATCAGCTCCTGCTGTCAAGATTCATAAACTTGGTATATTCACCACGCCATGCAAGATTAAATATTCCACATTCACCCGCACGGTTTTTGGCAAGAATACATTCCACTATATTAGCCGCACTTTCCTCTGCATTTTCTTCTGCAAGAGGTCTGCTGAGCATTATAACAATATCGGCATCCTGCTCAATAGAACCGCTCTCACGAAGGTCACTGAGCATAGGTCTTCTTGCAAGCTTTTCGGAGGAACGGTTAAGCTGAGAAAGGGTAATTACGGGAACATTCAATTCCTTTGCCATAATTTTAAGAGAACGTGACATTTCACTAACCTCTTGAGTACGGCTCTCTCCCCTGCGGCTGCTGCCCTGCATAAGCTGAAGGTAGTCAATCACCACAAGTCCAAGCCCCTTTTCCATTTTGAGACGGCGGCATTTAGCCCTTATCTCCGCCACTGTGATACCGGGGGTGTCATCAATATATACGGGAGCAGTAATTATGTCCTTAAGAGAATGGGCTATCTTTGTCATATCTGCCGCGTCAATATCGCCCACACGAAGCTTACCCGATTCCACAAGTGCCTCACTTGAAAGGACTCTGTTTACAAGCTCATCCTTACTCATTTCCAGCGAAAAGATTGCCACGGGGACTTTTTCACGGATTGCGGCATTTTGTGCTATGTTAAGGGCAAAACTGGTTTTACCGACACCGGGACGTGCCGCAAGAATAATAAGGTTACTGTTCTGAAGTCCCGCAGTAGCCGCATCAAGCCCTGTAAAGCCTGTGCGTATACCTGTAATTTTACCGCCGCGGCGTTTACGCTCATCCAGAATTGCAAGGGTGCTTTTTACAACCTCGCCTATATGGGAGAAGCTCTTTGTTCCCTGCTGCTCGGATATTCTAAAAATGAGCTGCTCGCTCTTGTCAATAATATCGCCTGCCGCAAGCTCGTCCTTCATGCCCATATCCATAATTTCATTTGCCGATTCGATAAGTCTTCTCAAGGTCTTTTTATCACGGGCAATTTCAATATACTGGTCCAGGTTTTCTTTGGTGAAAACATTCTGGGCAATTTTTGTGATGTAGGCAATACCACCCACGGTATCAAGCTTATCTCCAAGCTTTTCCGAAAGTGTTACCATATCAACAGGTACGCCCTCTTCAAAAAGAGCGGCTATAGCATTAAATATTGTTTTATTTGCGGTAGCATAAAAGCAATCTTCGTCAAGCTTATCCATAGCATTGACGAGAGCTTTTTCGTCAAGAATCATATTTCCGAGAATTGCCGCTTCCGCTTCTAAATTATATGGCATGGTTCTGCCGATAGGCATGTCCATAATATCACCGTATTTCTATAAATTTTCAGGAGTAAAAGAGTCCGCCTATTACTGAGGATTTACAATTACAGTTATTTTTGCAGAAATTTCAGGATAAATCTTAAGCTCAACTGTGGTTTCGCCTGTTGTCTTTATTCCGTCGGGAAGAACAACCTTTCTCTTATCAATCACATAATGAAGCTGCATTTTTACTGCATCTGCAACATTCTGATTTGTGATTTTACCAAAGAGCTTACCGTTGTCCCCTGCTTTTCCGCTGAGAACGATTTTTGCACCCTCAAGCTTTGCCGCAGCTTCCTTTGCCGCCAGAATTTCCTGCTCTTTATGATATGCCGCCGCTTCGTTCTTTCCTTTTATATTGTTAAGAACATCTGCAGTTGCAATCTCTGCCATTTTCTTGGGAAGCAAAAAGTTTCTTGCATATCCGTCACTGGCTTCTACCACATCGCCTTTTTTTCCATGACCTTTAACGTCGGTTAAAAGTACAACTTTCATCTTAAATTACTTCCTTTCCTATTAATTCGTCTATTGCTTGTTTTAATAAATCTCCCGCATCGGCTACAGATGTGCCCCTAAGCTGTGCACCTGCCACCATCATATGACCGCCGCCGCCAAGCTTTTCAAGCACCATCTGAACATTAACCTCGCCCAAGGAACGTCCGCTGATGATAACGCTTCCCTCCTCATCACGGGCAACCACAAAGGATGCTTTTACATCATTGATTTCCAAAAGCTCATCAGCCGCACTTGCAATTACTATATGAGGAACAATTCCAGAGAAAAGGGAAATTGCTATGTTATCCGAATAAATCTGTGCCTCTGTTACAATACATGCCTTGTGCTTGTAATTCTCAATAGATTTTCGAAGAAGCTTCTTTACGTGGAGGGTGTCAACACCTGCGGCTCTTAAATAAGCTGCCGCTTCAAATGTTCGTACGCCTGTTTTAAAGGTAAAGTTCTTTGTATCCACGGCAATACCGCAGTATAAAGCTTCCGCATCAACGGTGGAAACTGCATAATGAGCGTCAAAATACTGCATGATTTCCGTAACCATTTCACAGGTTGACGATGCAAACGGCTCGTGATAAACAAGGTCTGCATTTGAAATAAAGCTTTCGCTACGTCTGTGATGGTCAATTACAACCTTGGTTTTTATACTGTCGATAAGCTCGGGCATTTCGGTATACTCTGGAACGTGAGTGTCACATATAACAAGAAGCGTTCCCTGTGTGATATAATCACGAAGCCCCTGCTTTCCTATGAACATACCGTCATGATAATGATTTTCCTCAATTTTCTTAAGAAGCAAATGAACTGTGTCATCCTTTGTCACAAGAAGAACCTTTGCTTCTTTTTTAACATAACTTGCCATGTTGGCAATACCAATCGCCGCACCAATGGCATCGGCATCACTGTCACGGTGACCCATGATAAGCACATTGTCACATGCGTCTATAAGCTCCCTGAGGTTATGTGCCATAATCCTTGCTTTAACCTTGGTACGCTTTTCCGTTTCCTTGGAGTTTCCTCCATAGTAGGAAAATTTCCCGTCCTCTCTGATTACCGCCTGATCTCCGCCTCTGCCCAGAGCCATATCAAGTGCCTTTTTCGCGGAAATATTATTTTGATTAAAATTGTCCTCTCCAAATCCGATTCCTATACTTATGGTGGGAGGCGTTTTCATTCCGGGATTATACTCTTTAACGGTTTTGAGTATTTCAAACTTACCTTCGGTAAATAAGTCAAGCTCCTTCTTAGTGAAAACGCAGAGGAATTTATCCTTTTCTGTCTTCTTGATAAGCCCGCCTGCATCCTGAATCCAACCAATAATATTTTTATCAAGAAGATTTGCAACATCCAGCCTTTCTTCCTCATCCACGCTGTCGATAGCTTCATCATAGTTATCAACCATAATATGAGCTACTGCACATTGAGAATTTGCAAGCTCCTCTTTAAGTTTAAGATTCTCCGTAATATTTTCCATGTAAAGCATAATCGCCGCATGCTCCGCAGATGTTCTCCTTCTTACATTGGCACGAACACTGTAGACTTCCTCACCGATATGGACATTAATGCTTTCATTTATGCTTCGGTTATATATGTCGCGTATATTAATTTCGGGCAAAAGCTCGTTTATCTTTTTATCCGAAACCGACTGAAACAATTCCTTGAAAGCCGAATTGTACCAAGCTACGCTTCCATCCACCCTGATGCCTGCAATGGGGTTCATAGATTTAAAAAGTGCCTCGTTATTTTGAAGCTCGTCCTCGTCCTTTGCAGCGTTGCTTATATACTCACGCATTTTGCGTATTCTTCCGAAATGCCTTGTCACCTTTTCAAAAAAGATACAAAGCGAGCTTACAAGTACTATTGATGCCAGGACGTGATTGAAACGAAAAAGGAAAATTGATGAGATAAAAATTATCAGAGAAAAAATCGGTGTGGATATATGGGGAACACTATCAAACATCTCATTTTTTTGTTTCATTATCATCGCCTCCTTTTTTTGTATATCTTCCAATTTTTCTGAAGTTAAACAGCGAGTCTAAAACTGCAAGTGCTATATAACCCGTATAAGCGTTAAGAAGCGGACTTGCCGCCGCCATCCCTAATGACGAATTAAGAATAAAGAAATGTATCATCACCCTTAAAAACGTTCTTATATTTGATTTCTGCAAATAGTACTCAACAAATGATATTCCTGCCGCAAGGCAAAACACAGAAATGATGACACTTACATTTAATGCAACGGCATTCAAAGCTCCGCTTAAATTAAGATATGAAATAACAATTCCCAGAATCAGCATCAATGACATCGGCAGAGGTATTCTGATATGGGAAAACTTATGTCTTATGGGGTAGAGCGTTTTCTTAAGCTGTGCATTTACCGCCCACATGGTAACATACCCGATAAAGACAGATAAAACGATTACAAAGCCAGGAACCAATACTCCTGCCAGGGCGGCAGCATATTCTGCAATGACATTAAAGGATTCCTGTGTTATCCCCATCCCTGCAGGCACCTGCTCCATGACTATAGTACCTGCCATATTGAAAAGCTCACCTACAGTAGTCGAAAAATATGCCGATACACTCAGCCCTGCTTCGTTTGAAATATAGTCAATCCATATATAAAGCGGCACAAGCGCACAAAGCGATGCAATCCAGACACCGCTGAAAAAATCAACCTTTCTCCTTATGCACTGCATACAGCCCATTGCACACAATATAGAAATAAGTGCCATAAAAAGACCTGTTATCTGAGCACCGTCTCCAAAAGAAAATCCGTACAGCAGCATTGATATAAGCATTGCACACAATGAACTCACAGTGCAGGTAAGCGGGCCGAATACCACATATGACATGACCAGATTATATGCACAAAGAAGCACCGCTATAACGGGCATTCCGAATAGAATCGGAATGAGCGATACCAACATTCGTATTATTACTCCAAAGCCTAATTTTTCCTGTCGCATTTTATCTTTTCCTCAACTTTTATACTCCTGAGCATAAAAACCCAGTTTATCTATATTATGATACCACATATTGCCTACGATGTAAAGATATTTTAACCAAAAATTCAAGGTTTTAGAATATGTGAGGGATGCCCCTTTTTTGTGTTGATTTTTAGTCTGGAATGTGATAAAATGAAACATATTTTTTATAGGATGTGTTTTTATGAAAATAAGTAACGGATATCTGCTCAGAAGTGTGGCAGGTAAAAATATTGTTGTTTCAGTAGGTGCAGACACTAATTTCAGCGGAATGCTTACGCTTAACGATAGCGGAGTTTTTTTCTGGAATTTACTTAAAGAGGGTACAACCAAGGAAAAAATGCTTGAAGCCGTCTTGAAGGAATATGATGTATCCCCCGTACAGGCTATGCATGATATTGATGAATTTGTAGAAAAGCTGTATGAAGCAAAAATTCTGGAGGACTGAAATTAATGTACATAAATGAAAAAATACGAAATCTCGCCACTTCGGTTGAGAAGGAAATAACTCCATATTTTGAAAGAATTGATGAAATCGCACGTTTCAATCAGGAAAAGGTTCTTGATGCATTTATAAAAAACCGCGTAGGCGAAAACTGCCTCAATCCTTCCACGGGATACGGCTACGGCGATGTAGGCAGAGAAACTCTTGAAGCAATATATGCTGATGTTTTCGGTGCGGAGGACGCTCTCGTAAGACATAATATAGTAAATGGCACGCACTGCCTTACAATATCACTCTTTGCAGTACTTCGCCCCGGAGATACACTTTTAGCCGCTACGGGAAAGCCCTATGATACCTTGGAGGAGGTTATCGGCATTGCGGGTAACAGCGGCGGAAGCCTCAAGGATTTCGGCGTTTCCTATAAACAGGTTGATTTGATAGACGGTGATGTTGACCTTGAAGGGATTACAAAAGCACTTACACCCGATGTAAAGACAGTAATTCTGCAACGTTCAAAAGGCTACGACTGGAGAGATACTTTAAGCTGCGAAAAGCTTGGAAAGGCTATCACACATATCAAATCAATAAATCCCGACGTATGTTGCATTGTTGATAACTGCTACGGAGAATTTGCAGAAACTACAGAGCCGAGTCAGCACGGTGCAGACCTTGTGGTAGGTTCATTAATCAAAAATCCGGGCGGTTCTCTTGCTCAATCGGGCGGCTACATAGTAGGAAAAAAAGAATATGTGGAGCTTGCGGCATTCCGTCAGACTGCACCGGGAATTGGTAAGGAATGCGGTGCAACCCTTGGTCAGAACCGATATATGTATCAGGGGCTTTTCATGGCACCCCATATTGTGGCACAGGCAATAAAAAGTGCAGTTTTTGCCGGTGCTTTGATGCAAAAGCTTGGATATGAGGTTAATCCCAAGCCGGAAGCAAATCATTATGACATTATTCAGGCAATAAAATTTAACGATAAGGACAAGCTTATTAAATTTATTCAGGGAATACAAAAGGCGTCCCCTGTTGACAGCTACGCCCTCCCTATGCCCTGGGATATGCCGGGCTATCAGCATGAGGTAATTATGGCGGCAGGTACTTTTGTATCAGGTGCAAGCATTGAGCTTAGTGCCGATGCTCCAATTAAACCTCCCTATGTGGGATTTATGCAGGGCGGTATAACATATGAGAGTGCAAGGCTGGCTATAATGAATGCCGCCGCTGAGATATATGAAGATTAAAAATGTATTATAAAAAACAAGACCTGCTAAAAAACAGCAGGTCTTGTTTTTTTATAATACCTTGTACCCTTGTGCTTCTACAATTTCTTTGAGCGTTTCATAAGAAATTTCTTTGTCGCTCTTTACAATCGCTTCTCCTTTTTCATGGCTGACGATTGCCTCTGTAACGCCCTCTAAAGCTTCGAGGGTGCTTTTCACTCTTGCCTCACAATGGGGGCACATCATACCTTCAATTTTAATAATTTTTTCCATATGTTTTTTCTCCTTTACTGATTTATTACTTTTAAAGAAATTTAGCCTGAGTGCATTTGTAATCACACAAAAGCTTGAAAGGCTCATTGCCGCCGCAGCAAACATCGGGCTTAGTCTCCACCCTGTAATGGGTATCCACACGCCTGCCGCAAGTGGTATTCCTACCACGTTGTAGAAAAACGCCCAGAACAGATTTTCCTTAATATTTTTAAGTGTGGCACGGCTAAGCTTGATTGCTGTTGCCACACTCGAAAGACTGCTTCCTGTAAGGACTATATCTGCCGATTCTACGGCAATATCTGTTCCTGCTCCTATGGCTATTCCAACATCAGCGGCAGTAAGTGCGGGAGCGTCATTTATTCCGTCCCCTACCATTGCGGTTTCACCGCTTTCCATAAGCTTACGTATGGCAGCCTCTTTTCCGTCGGGAAGAACATCGGAAACAACCTCATCGATTCCTGTCTGCTTTGCGATAGCCTGTGCAGTACGCTTATTATCTCCTGTAATCATAACTGTTCTAATGCCAATGTTTTTTAGTTCTTTTATCGCATCAACGCTGTCCTCTCTGATTACATCTGCCACGGCTATAATTCCGAGAATTTTATTATTTTCCGCAAAAATAAGCGGTGTTTTCCCTTCTTCGGAAAGCTTTTCTACTTTTTTTATCAGTTCATTACTTACGCTAAGCTGTTCTGACATCAATTTAAGATTTCCGCCAAGAAGTATTTTATCGTTGTTCTTTCCTTTTACCCCGCTTCCGGGAAGTGCTGAAAAATCAGTAATACTGTCGGGCGATATGTTCCTTTTTTCACATTCAACGCTTACTGCCTTTGCCAGCGGATGCTCACTGTTCTTTTCCAGTGTTACGGCTACCTTTAGCAATTCTTCCTCGGTAACATTATCCGCAGGAATAATATCTGTCACTGACGGTTCGCCCTTTGTAATTGTGCCTGTTTTGTCGAGAGCCACAATTTTTATTCTGCCTGTATGTTCAAGTGCGGCAGAGGTCTTATACAAAATTCCCCGCTTTGCCCCTACGCCGTTTCCTACCATTATGGCAACAGGTGTTGCCAATCCTAAGGCACAAGGACAACTTATTACAAGAACGCAAATCCCTCTTGCAAGTGCAAAGCCGAAGCTTTCCTTGAATAAAAGCCATACAATTACTGTAATTACCGAAAGCAAGATAACTGTTGGAACAAAAACCGCCGAAACCTTGTCCGCAATTTTTGCAATGGGGGCTTTTGTAGCCGCCGCATCGCTCACCATTTGTATGATTTTAGCTAATGTTGTATCACTTCCTACATTAACGGCTCTGCATTTTAAAAATCCCGATTGATTTACTGTTGCGGCTGATACATTGTCCCCCACAGTTTTATCCACCGGAAGGCTTTCGCCTGTAAGGGCAGATTCATTTACTGCACTTTCACCCTCTATAACCACGCCGTCTGCGGGAATGCTTTTTCCCGGAGTAACAAGGAAAATATCCCCTGCCAAAACCTCGCTTGCAGGGATAACAAGCTCTTTCCCGTCACGCACAACGGTTGCCGTTTTCGGGGCAAGCTCCATCAGGCTTTTTATTGCATTGGTGGTTTTTCCTTTTGAGTACGCCTCCAGCATTTTCCCCACCGTGATGAGGGTAAGAATCATGGCGGCAGATTCAAAATAGAGCTCGTGCATAAGGGCATGAGCCGAAGCAAAATCCCCTTTTACGTATGCTCCCGACATGGCAAAAAGTGCGTAGGTACTGTAGGCAAAAGCCGCCAAAGACCCCATAGAAACAAGCACGTCCATGTTGGGTGCACGATGGATTGTACTCTTATAGGCACTTATAAAAAATTTTTGATTAATCACCATCACCACTGCCGACAGAAGCATTTGTACAATGCCCACCGCCAAGGGATTATGACGGAAAATTCCCGGATATTCTATACCGAAAAGCATCTGCCCCATGGAAAAATACATAAGGACAATTAAAAAACCTACAGACCATATAAGTCTTCTTTTCATATTTTTAATTTCGTGCTCTCCTGAAATATCCTCTGTGGCACTTTTTTTCGATTTTCCTCCATCTTTTGAAGCACCGTAACCGGCATCCTGCACTGCGGATATAATTACATCTGCCTGTGCACTACCCTCTACTATCATGGAGTTAGTCAAAAGATTCACACTGCAGCTTGTTACTCCTTCCACACAGGAAACAGCTTTTTCAACACGGGCACTGCATGCCGCACAGCTCATACCTGTAATATTATATTTCTCCATATTGCGGTCACCTCACGCCTATCTTATACTTTCAGACAAGAAATGTCAATAGTATTAGATTATACAAAATATTATTTTTTGTTCAAAAGCGAAAATTTTGATTGAAATTACCACAGTTTTGTTTTATACTTACAATAGGTATAATTATTTTTAGCATTGGAGGAAATATTATGTATTCAGAAAAGGTTATACAGTTTGGCGAAGGCGGCTTCTTAAGAGGCTTTGTTGACTGGATGCTCCAGATTGTAAATGAAAAAACAGATTTTGCAGGCAGCGTTGTTGTTGTGCAGCCTATTGATAAGGGTATGTGCGATATGCTTACTGCACAAGATTGCAAATATACACATATCTGCCGTGGCAGCGAGGGTGTTGATACAAGAAAGATTGACGTTATCTCCCGTTGTGTAAAGCCCTATGATAATTATGATGAATATCTTAAATTAGCAGAAAAGGCTTCTTTCCGCTTTATCGTTTCAAATACTACCGAGGCAGGTATTTGCTTTAATGAAAACGATAAGTTTGAAGATGCACCTCCTGCAACTTTCCCTGCAAAGGTTACTCAGCTTCTTAAAAAGAGATTTGACCTTTCACTTCCCGGTTTTGTTTTCCTCCCCTGTGAGCTTATCGACAAAAACGGTGCTGTTCTCAGGAAAGTAATTCTTCAGTATGCAGACCTTTGGAATCTGGGCGATGATTTCAAGGAATGGGTTGAAAAGGAGAATATTTTCTGTAATACACTTGTTGACAGAATTAACACAGGCTTCCCCAAGGATGAAAAAATCGACCTCGGCTATGAGGATAATATGCTTAATACCTCCGAGTATTTCCATCTGTGGGTTATCGACGGTTATAAGGAGCTTTGCAAAGAAATTCCTTTCGATAAATGCGACCTTAATGTAATCGTTACAGAAAATCTTGAAATGTATCGCACAAGAAAGGTTCGCATCCTTAACGGTGCACACACCTCACTTGTTCCCTATGCACTTTTGGAGGGATTTGATACTGTTAAATCCTGCGTGGACGATGAAAAAATGAGAGAGCATATAAGAAAGTGTGTATTTGATGAAATCATTCCCACACTTGACCTTCCCAAGGAAGAACTTATTGAATATGCAGAAAGCGTAATCACACGTTTTTCCAACCCCTACATAAAGCATTACCTTTCATCCATTGCACTTAACTCAGTAAGTAAGTTCAAGGTAAGAGTTCTCCCCTCTATTCTTGAGTATATCAAGCGTTATGACAAGATGCCCGAAACTCTCATCTTCTCATTTGCAAAGCTGATTGACTTCTACAGAACAGATATGACAAATGATGATAAGGATGTTTGTGAATTTATGAAAACAGCTTCTCTGGAGGAAATTCTTGCAAACAAGTCACTGTGGGACGAGGACCTTACTTTCCTTTGTGCGGAGGTAAAGAAATATGTTAATAAATAATCTTGACAATGTTGAAATAAACCTTGAAGACGGTCATAAGTACGCCCGTTTTGACATTAAAGAGGGCGAAAATATTATAAAGTATGGTCAGCCTATCGGACACGCTGTATGTGACATTAAAAAGGGTGACCATGTACATACTCACAACATGAAAACAAACCTTTCCGGCGAGCTTGAATATACATATGAGCCTGGCGAGGTTAAGCGTGATAAAGTTGCGTCCGACCTTACCTTTATGGGTTACAGACGCAGTGACGGCAGCGTGGGAATCAGGAACGATGTATGGATTATTCCGACCGTAGGCTGTGTAAATTCACAGGCAAAGGTTATTGCAGAAAAAACAGGTGCGAAGACATTTACTCACCCCTTTGGTTGTTCACAGCTTGGCGATGACCATGAAACCACACAGCTTGTCCTTAAAGGACTTATAAAGCACCCCAATGCAGGCGGTGTTCTTGTACTTGGCCTTGGCTGCGAAAATAATAATATTGACCTTTTCAAAAAGGTTCTTGGCACATGGGATGAAAGCCATGTGAAATTCCTTAATGCACAGGACGCAAGCGATGAAATTGAGGAAGGAATTGCTATAGTAAAAGAGCTTCAGCAACGTGCGGAAAAAATGCAGCGTGAGCCCATAAGTATTTCCGAGCTTAAGATAGGTCTTAAATGCGGCGGAAGCGACGGCTACAGCGGAATCACCGCAAACCCCCTTGTGGGAAGGCTTTCCGACCTGCTTATATCAATGGGCGGAAGCTGTGTTCTTACGGAAGTTCCCGAAATGTTCGGTGCAGAGCATCTTTTGATGAAGCGTTGTAAAAACGAAGAAATTTTTGATAAGACAGTTTCTCTCATCAACAACTTCAAGCAGTATTTTATCCGCCACAATCAGGTGGTATATGAAAACCCCTCTCCCGGTAACAAGGCAGGCGGAATCACAACGCTTGAGGAAAAGTCCCTCGGTTGTGTGCAGAAGGGCGGTTTGTCCGAGGTTGTAGACGTGCTTGACTATGGTGACAAGCTTCAAGAAAACGGACTTTCACTTCTTAACGGTCCCGGAAATGACATTGTGGCAGTTACAAACCTGACCGCGTGCGGCGTGCATATGATTCTCTTTACAACGGGCAGAGGTACTCCCCTTGGTGCACCTGTTCCTACAATTAAGATTGCAACAAACCACTCCTTAGCTGAAAGAAAAGCGAACTGGATTGACTTTGATGCAAGCCCCATGCTCGACGGAATTGACCCGACACAGGCACTTCTTGACTACTGCATTGAGATTGCAAACGGCAAACAGGCAAAGAATGAAATCAATAAATGCGAGGAAATTTCCATTTTCAAGGACGGCGTAGTACTTTAAAAAGAAGCGTGCCGCTTCACCCATTTCGCGTCCTGACTGAATTTAGCATCAATAAATGTTACTCGAGATTAAATTACAACCAAAACAAAATATATCATTGTAGGGGCGGATAATATCCGCCCCTACAGTTTTCATTGCAAACCAAAACGGAGCAGGAAATTCCTGCTCCGTTTTGGTTTGTATGATATTATTCAAATTTTGTCCAGTCGATATTTTCACTAAGTGAAGTCCACTTTTCATAAACGTGATTCTTCTTGTCGTAGTCATGACTGTTTGTAGCTTCCTGAACGGGAATGTAATACCATGCAGCTTCGTCGCTGTTGTCAGACCATTTTTTCATATTATCCAAAAGGTCATTAGTATTCTCGGGTATACGATTCAGAACACGGTTAATCATTGTCATTGCTTCTGCACGTGTGATAAACTGATTAGGCTTGAAAGTATTATCTTCATAACCTCTTATCCAGCCGTATTCTGCTGCTTCATAAATTTCTTTTTCTGCCCAGTGACCTGCAACGTCTGTAAATTTATTCACATTTGAAACTTCAGCTTCCACAAATCTTGCACAGATTGCGGCAAATTCAGCTCGGGTGATAAACGCATTGGGATCAAAGGTTTCTGAATTTCTTCCGTTAACGATGCCAAGCTTTGCCATAGTTGAAACGGCTGTGTTGTACCAATCTAAAATATCAACATCGCTGAAATTGTTTTCATGTACAAGGTTCATATTTCTTTCGTTTTCTTTAAGAAGTCTGAAGAATATTGTTGTTACTTCAGCACGGGTGATATTATTGTTAGGTTTTACTGTTTCATCAGGATAACCTACAATATATGCAAAGTGATTATCACCGTTAAGGCTTTCGGGAGTATCGTAACCGTTTCCTGCAAGGCCGTTATCCTCAACCCAACCTGCATATACGGTTGTGTTCTTTGTCATTTTAACTTCGGTTACTTTCTGAGTAAGCTCCTTATCAAGATACCAGCCCTCAAAGATGTAGCCTTCCTTCTTGGGAACCTTTGTCAGCTTAACTGTTGCATTCTTTGCGTAGGTTTCTTTGTCAATAGCTGAGCCGCCATCAGTTTCATATGTAAGGGCGTATTTTGTTGTACCGCCACCGCCAGGTGAAGAAGTGTAAATCGTTGCCTGGAATGAACCTGCACCGTCATATTTTACCTTTAACGAAACAGCCTCGCCTGTAATGCCTTGACCGTCAAAAGCAACTGTTGTCGTTGCGTCCATTGTAACGCTTAACGGATATGTGCCTACTGCTTCATATTTTGCAGCACCGGGAAGTTCAAACGTAAGATCGGATAAATATCCGTTCGGATTACTCAAACTACCGAGAAGCTCCGTCACTGTAATGGCTCTTTGTTGAGTAAAATGAACTACAATTTGATCAGTGTTAACTTCTCTTTCCGATATTTTTTCATAAAAAAGACCGTTATCATCTGTTAAGCTACCGGCAAGATCTGCTCCTGTCACAGTAACACCCGGATGGTTTATCGTAACGTCAATATCTGTAGTTACAGTAGCTCTTTCAAATTCCGATTTGGCATCACTATCTCCTGCAAGCACGATCCCGATAAAATCGCTGCCGACAAAAAAGTCCCTTAACTGCTTCATATCAAGAGTTGCCGCAAAATCAACATCAACCCCACCTGATACCAGTAGTTCGGATATAGATCCGGGATATTCAGTTCCGTTTTTGGTAGCCTTGATACTAATCGGCATATTATTAAATTCAAAGAACGGATCGGTTCCTGAGTTTTTACCAACAAAAACTGAATCCACATAGTGCTTAACCGTAGCTGCTGATGCTGTTGTAAACACTGAAAATACCATCATCAATGTCAATACAACACTTAAAAACTTTTTCATTAACATTCACTCCTTTAATTATTATGTAAATATAAAATAAAAAACACTGTACATACACTTTTGATTATACACCTAAAGGAAATAAAAGTCAATGTTTTTGTTAGTGCTGATTTCACATTTTTTGGCGAAAAAAAGGGTGGTACAAAAGCCTGCACCACCCTTTTAACATTTTATGAATATATTACGCTTTGTTCTTTGTTATAGCTTTCATAACAAAGAGGAATGCAATTGTAAGCACAATTCCCACAGGAAGAAGAATAAATGCACTCTTGATGAAAGCGGCTAAAACGTACATTACAAATGAAATAGCTGCTACACTGATTGCATAGGGCATCTGTGTGGAAACGTGGTTAATGTGGTTACATTCACCGCCTGCGGAGGACATAATCGTTGTATCGGAAATAGGTGAACAGTGGTCACCGCATACTGCACCTGCAAGGCAGGCAGACATTCCGATTATAAGATTTGCACTTCCAGAGGGGAAAATTGCCACAACGATTGGAATGAGGATACCAAATGTTCCCCATGATGTACCTGTTGAGAAAGAAAGGAAGCATGCAACAAGGAATATAATTGCAGGAAGGAAGTTTGCAAGACCTGCTGCAGCACCCTCCATAAGTCCTGCTACATATGCGTCTGCACCCAGAAGTCCTGTCATATTCTTAAGAGAGGTTGCGAGGGTAAGGATTGTAATTGCGGGAACCATTGCGACAAATCCCTTGGGAACACAATCCATAGCTTCTTTAAAGGTCATAACACGGCGTGCAACCATGTAAATAATTGTAATAACAAGAGCGATAAGGCCACCCATGGGAAGACCTATTGTAGCATCTGTATTTGAGAAGGAATCAATAAAGCTTGCACCGTCTAATATTCCGCCTACATATACAAGTGTAAACACGCAAACTGCGATAAGTACAATTATTGGGAAAAGAAGGTCAATAACCTTACCCTTGGAAGAACCCTGAACCTTCTGACTTTCAGCACGGTCTCCGCAGGTGTAAAGGTCACCCTTTTCTTTTGCGTTCTTCTCATGAAGTGCCATAGGACCGTAATCAACTTTCATGAGTGTAATAGCTACAACAAACACGAGAGTGAGAATTGAATAGAAGTTATAAGGAATTGCCTTGATAAAGAGGCTGAGTCCCTGACCTTCGGGAGCAAATTCGGACACTGCCGCTGCCCATGAAGAAATGGGAGCTATCATACAGATAGGTGCCGCTGTAGCATCAATAAGGTACGAAAGCTTTGCTCTGGAAATTTTGTGTGCATCGGTTACGGGACGCATAACGGAGCCTACTGTGAGGCAGTTAAAGTAGTCATCAATGAAGATAAGCACACCGAGAACAAAGGTTGCAAGCATTGCACCTACTCTTGACTTGATGTTTTTCTTTGCCCATTCACCGAATGCGGCACTGCCGCCTGCCTTGTTCACAAGGGCAACTATCGCACCCAGCACAACAAGGAAAATGAAAATTCCCGCTGTTCCTGATACCGCAGCGATAAGACCGTCGTTTACAACGGCATCAATGGTTTTAAGGACATTGAAATTTGCCGCAAAAAGACCGCCCATAAGTATACCTACAAACAATGAGCTGTATACTTCCTTTGTAATAAGGGCAAGTCCGATAGCGATAACGGGCGGAACAAGTGACCAGAATGTACCTGCCATTTTACTTGTTACCTCCCCATCCTCTGCAAAAGCTGCTAAAGGGCATAGTACGAGCAGCATCAGAACTGTCGTACAGATTGCGAAAAGATTACTTTTTCTTTTCATTAATAATTTTCCTCCTTTATTCCAACAAAAAAGGTCACGGACTACCGTGACCTATAATTACACTTTTAGCATAAAATCACGATAGCACTCCACACGTCTGTGACAGTCCGGCAGATATTCTCTGACGGCCCAGCATATATGCCTTGGCTGGCAATATACACTTCGGCGGTAATTCCTTTCACTTCTGCCAATATCCATGATGCAAAAGCTACTGATAATAACCGCACCTCTACCAATTTTGTCAATTATTAAGATATTTTTATAATAGCAGACGTTTGTCATTTTGTCAACATAATATGACATTTTTTGTCATAATTAATTTTGATTGATTATTGCGGACTTTAATGGTATAATAAAATTAACAAGGAGAGTGATTTTTATGTCAAATTATCCTACTGCTCACATTAATGCAAAGCCGGAGGATTTTGCAAAAACGGTTTTAATGCCGGGCGATCCGCTAAGAAGCGAATTTATTGCAAAAAATATGCTTGAGGGTGCTGTTTTAGTAAACGATGTAAGAGGAATAAAAGGCTATACAGGTTTTTATAAGGGCGAGCGTGTCAGCGTTATGGCAAGCGGAATGGGTATGCCGTCAATTGGCATTTACAGCTACGAGCTTTTCAATTTCTTTGGTGTAAATAACATAATCAGAGTCGGAACGGCTGGTGCTTTTGACAAAAATCTTAAACTGCGTGATATTGTCTTAGCAATGGGTGCTTCCACAAATTCTGCATATGCACATCAATACAATCTCCCCGGAACATATAGTGCAATTGCTTCCTTTAAGCTACTTAGTGATGCTCACAACATTGCAAAGGATAAAAATCTTGCCTGCGTTGTGGGAAATGTGCTTTCATCAGATACTTTTTATGATGCAAATCCGCTTTCCACGGACAAATGGATTGCCATGGGAATCAAGTGCGTTGAAATGGAATCTGCGGCACTTTATATGAACGCGGCACGGGCAAATAAGAATGCACTTTCGATACTGACGATTTCGGACAATGTTATAACCGGAGAACAGACAACATCTGATGAAAGGCAATCATCATTTACAGATATGGTTACATTGGCACTGGAAACTGCAATTAAGGGAATGTAAAAAAACTCCAGACTGCAAAAAGGCAACTAAAATATAAATACAGATACCATAGCCATTGATAGCTCTGATATTATTGTTGAAAAATCGCTTTCTATGCGATTTTTCTTCTTTTTATGCCTTTTTGCTACGAACAAACTTCGCCTCTCGACGTACCCACGTACGCCTTCGGGTAACCTTACAAAGCCTATATATAGGCTTTGTAAGCTCAGTTTGTCCGTTCTGAAGCTTTTTTCCTATCCCTTTAAAGCTTGATGCTTACATCTCCGCTACATACATTCTCAATTTCGCCGTTTTCTTTCCGAACAATAAGGGAGTAATCTTCATTTATCCCGATAGCTTTTGCACCTTCTTCTCCATCGTTTCGCAAAATTAGAATATCCTTTCCTATTATCATTGACCTTTTTTTGTATTCCTCAAAAAGAAGCGATCTTGCGGGATTTCCATATGTATTAAAAAACTCACGAAGAAGCCCAATGATAACTTCTTCCCTTATAAAAGGACTGTCCTCCGTAAAAACCGCCCCTGCTCTGTTTTTTATATCCTCCGGAAAGCCTTCCTTTGGGGGCAGAACGTTCACACCGATTCCGAGTACTGCAAAAGGTTTATCTCCTAAGCACGACTCAGTAAGGATTCCGCAAACCTTTTTTCCGTTCATATAGATGTCATTTACCCATTTGATTTCTGCGTTTTTCCCCGTCATTTTTTCAAAAACACGGGCACAGCAAACCGCCGCATCGGTAGTTATATTAAGGGGATTTGTGCCTTTTTTCGGACGAAGCAGAATACTCATATATATCCCTGTGTTCTTCGGGGAATAAAAATTTCTTCCCATTCTTCCCCGTCCTCCGCTTTGTGAAGAGGCAATCAAAACGCTGTACTCCTCCCCATTATTATGCCCGTATTCTTTCATCAGTGTGTTTGTGGAGGACACAGTTTCTTCTACCTGAATTTTAAAAGGAAGCTCCATTAGCCTTTCTTCTATATACTCTTTTGATAAATCCATTTCAACACCTCTTTTATAATAATACCATACTACACCCTTTTAGTCAAAGCAAAAACTGTAATAAAGCTTGCACCATCCTCATACAATGTACCAAACTATACAAGTATGGAGGAATTTTTATGGAGCAGTACAAGATATATCAGGACATTGCCGAGCGTACACAGGGGGATATTTATATCGGCGTTGTAGGTCCTGTCAGAACGGGAAAATCCACATTTATCAAAAGATTTATGGATATGATTGTTCTACCAAATATTGAAAACGAGCATATTCGAAGCAGAACAACGGATGAGCTTCCCCAAAGCGGAAGCGGAAAGACAATAATGACAACGGAGCCGAAATTTATTCCCAATGAAGCTGTACGTATAAACGCATGGGAAAACGCTTCTTTTAATGTGCGAATGATTGACTGCGTTGGCTACTGTGTCAACGGTGCACAGGGACACACCGAGGACGGACAGCCCAGAATGGTGACCACTCCGTGGTTTGAGGAGGATATTCCTTTTGACAAGGCCGCAGAAATCGGCACTGAAAAGGTAATCAGGGAACACAGTACAATCGGGCTTGTGGTTACAACTGACGGAAGCATCTGTGATATTGACCGCTACGAATATGTATCTGCGGAGGAACGGGTTATATCGGAGCTTAAGGAGATAAATAAGCCTTTTATCATCTTACTTAACTCTGCAATCCCCGAAAGCGACAGTGCAAAAAAGCTCAAAGACGAGCTTGAGGAAAAATACGGTGTACCCGTTTTCCTTTGCTCCTGTTCTGAAATGCGTATTGAGGATATTAACTCAATAATGCAGAGTATTCTGTTTGAATTTCCGCTTAGAGAGCTTTCAATAAATCTCCCCGGCTGGATAGACGCTCTTCCCCAGAAGCACTACCTTAAATCCTCAATTTTTGAAACTGTTCGCACCGCAATACAGGGCATACATAAGCTTAGCCACGTAAACTCTGTATGTCCTCTGATTGCAGAAAATGAATATCTTTCAAACGCAAGAATAAATGAAATTTCCTTAGGAAAAGGAACTGCACAGATACAAACCGAGGCTGTTGAAGGACTTTTCTACAATGTGCTCGGGGAAACCACAGGGCTTGAAATTTCCAATGATGAAGAACTGGTTTCCATGCTCTGCTCTCTGTCCGAAGCGAAGCATGAATATGATAAGGTTGCAAACGCTCTCGCTCAGGTAAGGCAAACAGGGTACGGAATTGTATCTCCGTCAATTGATGAGCTTTCGCTTCAGGAGCCTGAAATTATACGCCAAGGCGGAAGATATGGGGTAAGGCTTCGTGCAAGTGCTCCCTCCATTCATCTCATCCGTGCAGATATTCAAACAGAGGTAAATCCTATAGTGGGAAGCGAAAAACAATCGGAGGAATTAGTGCATTATCTCCTCAGTGAATTTGAAAGCGACCCTGCAAAAATATGGGAGTCGAATATTTTCGGCAAGTCCCTACATGAGCTTGTGAACGAGGGACTGCAATCAAAGCTTTCCAAAATGCCCGACGATGCCAGAGGAAAAATTCAGGAAACTCTTACAAGAATTATTAATGAGGGCAGTGGCGGCTTGATTTGCATTATATTGTAAAGCAAAAGAAGGTGTAAAAAAGTCAGACTTTTTTACACCTTCTTTTTTGCTTTTATATTTTTAATGACATAATTGCAGATATTAAAAACCGAAACACCGAAAGCAGCACCTAAGGTATCAATTCCCACATCACGCATTCCCCCTGCCCTTCCCGCAACAAAGGTCTGGTGGAATTCATCGCTGCACGCGTACAGTCCCGACAGCGTAACGGCAAATATCATAGCATGAATATTTCTAAATCCATATTCCTTTAAAAGAAGATAAATAGGAATCGAAAGCAGTGCATAAGCACAAAAATGTGCACCCTTTCTTACAAAATGATTAAGATTATCCGCAATAGTTTCAATTTCTTTTTCCGACAACCTATCTGCCACATCTATTATACGCACTACTTTTTTTGTAAAGCCCGTGCTTGATTTATTGGATTGTGCGGCAGGCTGGGCGGAAAAGAAAAAGATCATCGCCGCCCATAATATTACAAGCATCCACAAAATTATCTTTTTCCTCATATCACACTCACCCTATATGGTAATATCATATACCCTATAGAGAAAAATGTCAAGCTATCTGTCGGCTATCAATCTTCCATATGCTTCCCCAAAAAGCCTGCGGCACTTTGGCAAAGCTTTTTTTCAACCTCGCCCACAGGCATTGTTTCCTTATCCGACACCATCATTACGCTACCGATAATATCGCCCTCACTGACAATGGGAGCCACCACGCCTGCAAAATATTTTTCCGAGCCGTCAACTACGGGAAGTCCGCTTCCGTCCCTTGAATCAATGGCAAATACTATTTTCTTTTCCATCATTTTTTCTACATCTTCGCTGATGCGTTTTTCCACAAGCTCTTTTTTGGGAGCACCCGATACTGCAATTACACTGTCCTTATCGGTAATAACTACGGGAAGTCCGCTGGTTTTTGCCAGGGTTTCGGCATATCCCGCGGCAAATTCACCAAGTTCTCCGATTGGAGAATACTTTTTGAATATCACTTCGCCGTCTCTTTCTGTAAATATTTCCAGTGGGTCTCCTTCCCTAATCCGCATGGTGCGACGAATTTCTTTGGGTATTACAACACGACCAAGGTCATCTATTCTTCTTACAATTCCTGTTGCTTTCATATAATTAGTCTCCTTTATTATGCGGCTCGTCGGAAACCGCCGAACCCTATATTTTGAATTTACAAAATTATTTTGTGCAAGTGAGGAATTTTTATGTAATGAAAAAATTGGGAAATATCAATTAAAATAATTAAGAAAGCGTGCCGGTATTTTTAACCGACACGCCTGTTTTTATATTATAGCATATTTAATTTTTTAAGCTATGCATAGGAGCAGGGATTCTGCCGCCACGGCTGATGAAATCCACGCAGCCATAGGGATTTACAGGCATTACGGGACCTGTACCTAAAAGTCCGCCGAATTCCACGGTGTCCCCCACCTTTTTCCCGGGTGCAGGAATAATTCTGAGTGCCGTTGTTTTGGTATTTATAACACCGATTGCAACCTCATCTGCCAAAATTCCCGATATTGTTTCTGCCGAAGTATCTCCGGGAACAACAACCATATCTATACCAACCGAGCAAACACATGTCATTGCTTCAAGCTTTTCAAGAGAGAGTGCTCCGCATCTTACCGCATCAATCATACCTGCATCTTCACTAACAGGAATGAATGCACCGCTGAGACCGCCTACATAGGAGGAAGCCATTACGCCGCCTTTTTTCACGGCATCGTTAAGCAGGGCAAGAGCCGCCGTAGTTCCCGGTGCTCCGCATTTCTCAACGCCCATTTCTTCAAGAATATGTGCCACACTGTCACCGATTGCGGGAGTAGGTGCCAGGGAAAGGTCTACAATTCCTGACTGTGCACCGAGCCTTTTTGCAGCTTCACCTGCCACAAGCTGACCCATGCGGGTGATTTTAAACGCGGTCTTTTTGATAGTATCTGCTACAACTCCGAAATCAGCACCCTTTACCTTTTCAAGTGCCTTTTTTACAACGCCGGGGCCGCTTACTCCAACGTTTATTACACATTCACCCTCACCCGTCCCGTGAAACGCACCTGCCATAAAGGGGTTATCCTCAACAGCATTTGCAAACACCACAAGCTTTGCACAACCAAAGCCGTCACGGTCTTTTGAAAGCTCTGCCGTTCTCTTAATAATTCTTCCCATGTGTGCCACAGCATCCATGGAAATACCTGCCTTTGTTGAGCCTACATTTACACTGGAACAAATCTTGTTCGTGGTGCAAAGGGCCTCGGGAATGGTTTCAATAAAGTCATATTCCCCTTTGGTATATCCTTTCTGTACCAGTGCGGAATAGCCGCCGATAAAATTAACACCCGTAGCATCCGCTGCACGGTCAAGTGCCTTGGCAAATTTAACATAATCGCCACAGGCAGAGCCTACAATTGAAATGGGCGTTACCGAAATTCTCTTATTTATAATCGGTATACCAAGTTCTCTTTCAAGCTGCTCCCCTACGGGGACAAGATTTTCTGCAAGGCGGGCTACCTTATCATAAACCTTCTGTGAAGCAATATCTGAATCCTGACCAATGCAGTCAAGGAGAGAAATTCCCATTGTGATTGTTCTTATATCAAGATGTTCATTATCCACCATATTAATGGTTTCCATTATTTCAAAAGGATCTATCATTTCGCTACCCCCTTAAATTCTGTGCATTGAATCAAAAACTTTTTTGTTGCGAACCTGAATTTTCTGACCAAGTTCTTCACCCAAAGCCTTTAATTCATTTACCGTTTGGGCAAATGATATGTTGGAATTTTTCATATCCACTATCATCACCATTAAAAACTGATTTTCATATGTAGTTTGTGAAATATCAATTATATTAATTTCATTTTTGGCAAGAAGTTCACTTACCTTTGCTATGATACCCACGCTGTCCTTACCCATAACCGTTATAACCGATTTCAAAAGTATTCCCCCTTAAAAATAAAACCATGCAGCTATTATAACACCACATGGTTTTTATTTCAAGTCAAATTACAGTTTTTTTAATGTCATCTATACAATTGCCGCAAACATTCTTTCCCTGATATACGAAGATGTTTTCTTTAGCCCCGCAGAAAATGCAGGTCGGATTGTATTTTCTTAAAATAATATTCTCTCCCTCGACGTAAATTTCAAGAGGGTCACGAATTGCAATATCCAAAGTACGCCTCAGTTCAATGGGAAGCACTATTCTTCCAAGCTCATCAACTTTTCTGACAATACCTGTCTCTTTCATAGCCATTTCCTCCTCGTTTGTTCTTTATAGATACAATATACCAAATTTTGTCTGTATGGTCAACAGATAATCTGTTAATAATTTGTAAATTCCGACAATTTTTTCATTCTTTTTCATTTTTGAACTGTTGCAATTTAAACGACTGTATGTTATTATATAATAGTTGAAAAATACAAAATGCGAGGTGCAAATTATGTTAAAAAAATCATTAGCCTTACTTACATGTTTAATAATGCTTTTCACATCTGCCGTTTTTGCGGAAGATGTAAAGTCTGAGGA
Source organism: Clostridia bacterium (assembly GCA_017451505.1). GTDB lineage: Bacteria > Bacillota > Clostridia > UMGS1883 > UMGS1883 > UMGS1883. The sequence goes on from JAFTOF010000002.1 coordinate 55,068, forward strand.
AAATATAAACACGGAAATTCAGATTGTTATAGATGGAGAAAATCTCATTCCCAAAGACGTTAACGGTAAAATTGTACATCCGTTTCTCTTAGAGGGAACCACATATCTGCCCGTCCGTGCCGTGTCCGAGGCATTGGGACAGCAGGTAGAATGGGACGGCATAAACCGAATTGTTTACATTGGTGAAAAGCCGTCAGTGGCATTGGAAGCCGCCGATGTTATTAAAATTGTGATAAATGGCACTTTAATAGAACCTAAAGATGTCAACGGAAAAGTTGTAAATCCGTTCCTTATTGATGGTACAACCTACGTCCCTGTCCGTGCAATCACCGAGGCTCTGGGCAAAAAAATAGATTGGGACGGTGAAACAAGAACCGTTTATATAACAGGGGATTTTTATAAGGTTGACCTTGGCACGTTAAAAGCTTTTTCCGACAAAACATTGATTAAGGTTGACTCACAAGCGATTAACGCCGGTCTTTTCAATATGCTCCTTTATAATTTCACAACGGATGAATTCATGAAAGAGACTTGCGATAATTATACCCCTGACGCTACTTTGCAGACTCTTACCATTGATTCTGTGCCTGCCGCACAAATGCTTACTTCCGAAATTGAAAATACCATTACCCAGATTTATGCCCTTTGTGCTTATGCGGAGAAAATTAACATTACATTTGATGAGGAATTCAAAAAGTTTTCAGCTGAACTGCTTGGTTATATAGAGCAAGAATTGGCAAAGCAGTACAATGCCGATAAAGCTATTGAGGCTGGGATTATAAGTAAAGAAGAATTTCAGGATTTTGCAAATAAATTCCTTATTTATGTGATAACAGCTCAAACAATTCAGGAGGATGCAGCAAAGAAGGATTACGATATTTCCGAATATGAAAAAATCTTCCGTACAAATTATATCACCGCAAAGCATATTCTTGTAGAGGATGAGGCTCTTGCTAAAGAGCTTATCTCCCGCATTGAAAAGGGAGAAAGCTTTGACACGCTTATGAAAGAGCATAACATTGACCCCGGTGCTACCGAGGAGGGTTATACATTTACCATGGGAGAAATGGTAGAGCCTTTTGAAAAAGCAGCATTTGCTTTAAAAGAGAATGAGTATACAAAAGCACCTGTAAAAACCGATTTTGGTTATCATATTATTTTGCGTATGCCCTTAAGCGAGAAAGAGCTTTCCGAAGCTAAAAATTATTGGATAAACCTCCTTGCACAAAATGCCGCACAGGAGGAAATTAACAAAATAATTGAAAGCTCAAAGGTCGAGCATACGACCGATTACGAAAATTATATAAAAACAATTAAGTAAGGACTTTATTATGGCAACAAAAAAAGAAATATTACCTATTATTCCCGTACGCGGATTTGTGATTTTTCCGAAAACGGTATTTCACTTTGACGTGGCAAGGGAAAAAAGCAAAAATGCAGTGCTCAAAGCAGTTTCATCAAACGGGCTTATCTTCCTTGCCACGCAGAAGAATGATGCAATAGAGGAGCCAAGCGAAAGTGACGTAAATGCTTTTGGTACAATTGCAAAAATAAAACAAATTCTTAAGCTTCCCGACGGGTGTCTTCGAATCCTTGTTGAGGGAGAAGCACGCGGAAAGCTTAATGGTTCTTTTGTCTGTGAAAATCTCTATGAAGGTTGTGTTGTATATAAAAATTCTTCCGACAGAGATTTATCGGTTGAAGAATATTCAGCATTTCTTAATCAGATACACTATCTGATTAATGATTATATTGAGCTTAATCCTAAGCTATCTACAGAAAGCTTTCTAAAGGATTTGCCCGAATCAAGTCCGTCGGATTTTTGCGATACAATTGCTTTTAATTTGATTCGTGGTAACGAGGATAAGCAGGAGCTTCTTCAGACTACAAATGTTAAAAAGAGACTTCTTAAACTCATTGACATTATGACAAAAGAGGTTAAAATCCTTGATGTGGAAAGTATCATCGCCGCTAAGGTAAAGCAGCAGATGGATGACCACAATCATGAATATTATCTTCGGGAACAGCTTCGTGCAATAAGAGAAGAACTGGGCGATGATAAGGAAGACGAAGTGTCGGAGCTTAGAAATCGTATTGAAAGCACCCCTCTGCCGGAAGAAGTGTACCAAAAAGCGATGCGTGAGCTTAATAACTATGAAAAGCTTCCTCCCTCATCTCCGGAAAGCAGTATTGCAAGAAATTATTTAGAGCTTATCTGCGACCTGCCTTGGGAAACATATACTGAAGAGAACAAAGATCTTGACTGTGCAAGAAAAGTTCTTGAACGCGACCATTACGGTATGGAAAAAGTAAAGGAAAGAGTTTTGGAGCAGCTTGCAGTCATTAATCGAACAGGGAATCCCACAGGAAGCATACTTTGTCTTCACGGAGCACCGGGTGTAGGAAAAACCTCAATCGCGAAATCAATTGCAGAAGCTACAGGGCGAAACTATGTACGAATCAGTCTTGGTGGAATGAAAGATGAATCAGAGCTTCGAGGACATAGAAAAACCTATGTGGGGGCAATGCCCGGAAGAATTGTAAATGCTCTTAAAAAAGCAAAATCCTCAAATCCATTGATTCTTCTTGATGAAATTGATAAGGTCGGCTCCGATTACAAAGGTGATCCCTCCTCTGCCCTACTGGAAATTTTGGACAGGGAACAAAATTCATCATTCAGGGATAACTATCTTGAGCTTGGCCTTGATTTATCGAAGGTGCTTTTTATTGCAACTGCTAACGATACCTCTACAATCCCCCGACCGCTTCTTGACAGAATGGAGGTATTAGAGCTTTCAAGTTATACAGACGATGAGAAATTTAACATAGCAAAGTTGCATCTTCTTCCCAAGCAGATGCAGCGGCACTGTCTGGATAAAAAGGACCTTAAGCTTTCCGACAAAGCCATAAAGACTATAATTGAATGCTATACAAAGGAATCAGGAGTAAGAAAACTGGAGCGTGAAATTGAAAAAATTTGCAGAAAAGCCATTATTGCACAGGCGAAAAATGCAGGCTCTATATCGGTTACAGAAAAAAATCTTTCCGATTTCCTCGGCGAGAAAAAATATATAGAAAATTCAGTAGATACAAAGCCTGCTATAGGCGTGGTAAACGGGCTTGCATGGACGCAGGTTGGCGGGGAGATACTTCAGTGTGAGGCAATTTCTCTCCCCGGAAGCGGAAAAATCCAAATTACCGGTAAGCTTGGGGACGTAATGAAAGAGTCAGCTCAGGCGGCGGTTTCTTTTATCCGTTCTATTTCTGACACTCTTAATATACAGCACGACTTTTATGAAAAAAGAGATATACATATACACTTCCCTGAGGGTGCAGTCCCAAAAGACGGCCCCAGTGCAGGTATCACAATAGCAACTGCCGTGGCAAGTGCACTTTCGGGCATATATGTACGCAGTGATATCGCCATGACAGGCGAAATATCACTTACAGGCAGAGTTTTGCCTATCGGCGGGCTTAAGGAAAAGGCTCTTGCGGCGTATCGAAATAAAATTACTAATATAGTTATTCCGCATGGTAATATTAAAGACCTTGAAGAAATTCCTCCCCACATTCGCAGTGAGATTAATTTTATTCCTGTTAAAAGCTGTGATGAGGTTTTAAAGCTTGCACTGCTTAATAAAACAAATGTGGAAAAGGTTAAACAAGCTTCTCTGCCGCTAAGAAAGGAAAGGGGCATGACGCATGAATATTCATAATGTAAGCCTTACAATATCGGCAGTTTCGCCAAAGCAATATCCCGATACCCAATTTCCCGATATTGCATTTGCAGGGCGAAGCAATGTGGGAAAAAGTTCATTTATTAATAAGATGCTTAATCGCAAAAGCCTTGCCAGAACCAGTTCAAAGCCCGGTAAAACCGCAACAATTAATTTCTACAATATTGACGATACATTGAATTTCGTTGATTTACCCGGTTACGGTTACGCAAAGGTAAGTAAGGATGAAAAGAAAAAATGGGGCAATATGATTGAAACATATCTTGACAGCCGTGAAACGCTTGCCTGCACTGTTCTTCTCGTTGATGCAAGGCATAAGCCTACAAATGATGACTTGATTATGCTTAACTACATTCGCGAAAGACACGGATTTGCTTTTGTGGTTGCTACCAAGTGCGACAAAATTGCTAAAACAAAGCTTAATGAGCATCTTGATGAAATCTACTACACGCTGGAGCTTGAGGATGATGACATTATGATGCCCTTCAGTGCGGAAACAGGTATGGGAAGCGAGGATATCTGGGAAGCCATTTATGAGGTTTGCGAGATAAAAATATGATTTTATTATGTAAAATGAATAATTTTACATTTAAAAAAAATAATATTAAATGAGGTGTTTTAAATGAAATTTGAAGGAACAAAAACCGAAAAAAATCTTCTTGCCGCATTTGCAGGTGAATCACAGGCAAGAAACAAGTACACTTATTTTGCATCAGTTGCAAAAAAAGAAGGCTACCAGCAGATAGCCGCAATCTTTGAAGAAACTGCAAATAACGAAAAAGAGCATGCAAAGCTTTGGTTCAAGGCTCTTGAGCTTCTCGGCGGCACAAAGGAAAACCTCCTTGCAGCAGCAGAGGGCGAAAACTACGAATGGACAGATATGTATAAGACCTTTGCGGAAGAAGCTGAGGAAGAAGGCTTCACAGCTCTTGCAGCACAGTTCAGAGCCGTTGCCGCAATCGAAAAGACACACGAGGAAAGATATCGTGCACTTCTCAGCAATGTGGAAATGCAGAAGGTATTTGAAAAGGCAGAGGAAGCAATCTGGGAATGCAGAAACTGCGGTCACCTTGTAATGGGTAAAAAGGCTCCTCAGGTTTGCCCCGTATGTGCTCATCCTCAGGCATATTTTGAAATCAGAAAAGAAAATTATTAAGGCGTGCCGCTTCAGCCTCGTCGCGTACCGACTAAGGCTAAAGTTTGACAAAAGCTACTCGCGATTAAATCACGCAAATTTTTATATGATAAAAAACGGCTCAATATGAGCCGTTTTTTACTTGGGCTTTTTTACCTCAAGCTATTGAAAACAGGTGTTGTTTGTGATAGAATTAGGCAGAAGTCACCGAAGGGAGATGACAAAATATGTTCTTCAAAAAACCGGTTAATAAAGTTGATAAAATTGAATCTCTATATCATTCATACGGAAAACTGTTGTTTGTCGTGGCATTTGAAATACTTGAAAATCAACATGCGGCAGAAGATGCCATACATGAAACCTTTGAAATATTACTTAGGGGCAATTTAGAAAAAATTGCCCAACCAGAGTCTATTGCAACACGAAACTACCTGTGCACAATATGCCGTAACGTTGCCCTTAAACTTTATAATAAACAAAAAAGGCATGATTTGAATAATACAGACGAAATTGAGCTTTCCCCCAAAAACGTGTTTACTCCGGAAGAGCTGGTGCTGAATAAGGAGGCTGTAAAAAATGTTTCGGATGCTATATATCATATGGATATTAAATACAGAGAGGTTCTTTTGCTTTCAAGAGTACATAAATTGAGCATAACTGAAATTTCCGAAATTACAGGGTTACAATCCGAAACTGTCAAAAAGCGTTTACAACGAGCTAAGCACATACTAAAAAAAGAATTGGAAAGGAGGAAAAGCATAAATGAAAAGTGTTGATAATTTATATAGCAATGCAGTAGAAAATTCTATTGACAAGGCTTTTGAAGCTGTGATTGATGAAGCCACAGTTTTAGCTGATGAAAGAATCTGCATTGAATATGATTTAGAGAAATCACAAGTAGAATTTTCTCAGGAGCACACAAAAAAAATGAAGGCACTTTTCAGTCGCGAACGGCGTAAGCAAAAATTGCTCAAGGCTATGGTTTATACTAAAAGAGCGGCCTGTTTCCTCCTGATATTCGCCGCGATAATGACAGTGGCTGTTTTTTCCGTAGAAGCTTGGAGAATAAAATTCATGAATTTTATTTTTGATGCCGATGCCCCTGATACAAAAATAAGCTTCACAGATAAAAAGCAAGGAGAAATATACGATGGTATGGTAGACCTTAAGTATATTCCGGAGGGATTTGTTTCAGAGGAAAGCAGTGTTTCCAGCAGGATGGTGAGCTTATCTTTCTTAAACAAGGATAAATATTTTCAATTTAGACTTGGTAAACTTGATGTAAATTCCGCAGTAGATACTGAAAATGCCGTTGTGGAAAACATTACGATAAATGGCTATGATGGCATCTATATATCAAAGACGGATAGAAATATGCTGATATGGCATAATAGTTCATATACTTATCGAATTACAGCAAACATTGAAAAAGACGAAATAATTAAAATTGCTGAAAATATTATAGTTAAATAGTAACATAGTAAAGCGCAAACCGGTAAACGGTATGCGTTTTATTTTTTTACAAAAATTTTAGAAATTTTGTCCCCTTTTTAGCTTTTCGAGGATTATTATATATGAAATCTAAAATGAAAGGGGATTTTTTCCATGAAAAAATCAAACAAAAACTATGTTAAACGCATTACTTCCCTTATTGTTGCAACAGTAGGCTGTGCATCAATGTCAATAACTGCTTTAAACACCTTTGCTGCTACTCCGGTAAGTAATGCAAGTATTGTAGCACCTGCAAATATTATTATTACCTCCACCGAAAACGATTTCGTACTTAAATCCGGAGGAATATTTGAGTGCTACGGAGAAACAAATGTACCTGTAGGATATACCGCATATGTATCAGTTGCATTACAGCAAAAAGGAAGTAGTTGGAGTTCAATTAAAACCTGGAGCGATAAAGGAGGCTCCAATGCATTTGTAGATGAAAAATACGCCGTTGCAAAAGGCTATTCCTATCGTCTAAAGCTTACTCACAAGGCGTACGACAGCAACGGCAACTTGATTGAGACAATAACCAAATACAGTGATGTAATTAATTATTAATTTTGTTCTTTACCTATATGTGAGGTGATTCCGTTGCACAATATATGAGAAAACAACTAAGCCTTAAAATTCAACTCTAAGTGGTTGAAAAAAACGAAATCTTATGATAAAGTAAAGGAGAAAAGATTATATGAAAAAAATAATAGCAATTTTAACAAGCTTGGTTTTATTAGCCGTTTCTGCATCGGCAGAGACTACCAAAGCTACTACAAATCAATTTGAATTATCGCTTAGCAAGGAAACGCTCAGTTTTTTGTCTGCTCATAATGTTGATTTAGAATCACTGTCTGTTAATGCACAAACAAGAGCTTCGTTCTCTGAAAATTGTTTGTCTATCTCTGAATATTATGAAAGTGCAATTAAATCTATCCAAAAAGAGGCAGAAGTGTATGGTTTTACTTCTAAGCAAATAGAAAACTACATAAATGCTACGCTATCGTCCACCCCAAAAATATTAAGAAGCAAAGCAGATGCCGAAAAGGAAGCCTTGGAAGATAAAGCTTCACCCCTCGATTATTATGCTGATAATAAACCTAAGGAAGATGGAATTGGTTGGGAGGTAAAATCCTTACCTCAATTTTCCCACGCAACTACATTTGTGACATTACCAACTGTACAGAATAAAACCAGCAATGCTGCCCCTTATTTATTTTATACCGTTGCAAATCCTAATGAAAGCTGGGGAATAGACTTAGGCGTAGGATATGAATATGGAGATACCGGACTGAAATGGAGAGGCTTCCATAAAACAACCGGGAATAAATTGCAGTATGACAAAAACGCTGAAATAATGTCAAACAATCTATACTTTAAAGCATTTCTTTATCCTGAAGACCACGAGTATTATGGATATTTAAATTTCACTGTGTGCGATGGCGATGATATAGATACTATTTATTTTAATTATCTATACTATGTGGCTGACCATAATATATATCCTATCAATGGCACTTTTATAAAACAAGTTACGCTGTGTGATAATCTGAAACAATATAATTGTGGAATGAAAATATTAAACGCTCAATTTTCGCAGTCATATTTATATTCAACTCCTAATAACACTAACAGCTTAATGCTTCCGTCGAACTGTGAGGACGGGGAAACTGCGAACGAACCAAACAGATGCGGCAAGTTTGGAACAAATAGCAATAATGCGGAACAAGTAACACAAAACTCCAGTACAAAGTGGCACACTGAAAACATATCAATATCATTCTAAAATGAATATATCACATGTTAAGGCGGTGGATTTTCTATGAAATATGCAAAAATAATTTTAGGAATAATTTCTATGGTTCTTTGTTTGCAGATACAAGGTTTAGCATCAGATGTCTATGTCACAATTCCGGAATTTGATATTACCCTTAACGGGGAGATTCTTGATAGCGAAAACAGTGAATATCCTGCGATTATATACAAGAATATTACCTATATTCCTCTTTCATGGAACATGAGTCAATTTATGGGGATTGTAACAGAGTTTGAGCCTTACGGATACAATGCTGTCCGCCCTGACAGATTTTATGTAGGAAACAGTGCAACTCGTTCAGAAACCCTTGTGCTTGATATTGCAACAGACAAAAATTGTCGAGAAAAGGAATATTCCGCCACTATTGCAGATTATCAAATTTATATAGGTAATGGTGTCAGTGTTAAAAATTCTATTAAGGAGCATCCTTTTCTGAATTTCCGTGGGGTAACATATCTTCCGCTTACTTGGGAATATGCCTATGATGTGTTTGACTGGGACTATAGCTTTGATAATGAAAAAGGACTTATTATAAATACGGTTGATGCTGTTCGTCCGGAGTGGAATTACTGGCAATTATGGAACACCTCTCCACACGGAGAATATGATAAATATTTGTTCGGACGCCGTTGGTATATAGGTTATCCTGATGACACTTATGGCGAAACAGATGACTTTGTGATAAAACGGCAGGGAGAGGAAGAAAAACGTTTTAACATTAAAGAAAAGCTTTTCGAACTCCATATATCATATCTCGCAACCCAGCCCCTTAATGAGTTTTCATGGATAGCAAAAGAACCAACCTTTGACGGAAGGTATCTTGAAATCCACTGCCGGAACGGCAATATTCCTATAATTTTAACAATTGATATGGATAGCGGAGAAATTGTAAATGTCAAGTAATTTGCGAAAGACTTCAATTCTCCGTTAGAGCAGTTTGGGGACGAGGCAGATTCCACTAACGTATATAAAGTAACAATTAATGACCACGAAGAATGGTGGGAAGACGATATAAGCATAGATTTTGATTAACTTTTTTAAGGGTGTGACTGAATTCATGAAAAAACTTTCAATCATTTTGAGTTGCATATTAATTTTACAAGCATTTTTTGCGGCAAGTATATATGCAAAGTCAAGTCAAGTTAATGTTATAACCCCTCCGTTTCAGGTCACAATAAATGATACCGTTATTGATTCTCCAGGCAGTGACTATCCCCTACTATTTTTTGACGGAATAGTTTATTACCCGTTGACTTACTACGGAAATAAATTTGCAGGCTTACAAATTTATAATTTATCCAAGGAAAGCCTCCGTCTGATGGGAGACAGCGATATAACCTTTGTGGGCAATTCTCAAATAACAGAGAATGAATATTTTAGTTATGCAGGAAATTATAAAAACTCCCCTGTCATGAGTGCTGACATTTTAGACGGACGTATTGCATTAAACGAATTAAGGTTAAGTAAGTTTATCGAAAATGAAAAAAATGAATTTCCGTTTTTGATGTTCCGCGGAATTAAATATTTGCCTTTAACCTACAAATTTGCCACTGAGCAGCTCGACTGGAGCATTACATTTGATGCAGAGAAAGGATTGAATATTGATTCTCGTGATGCAAACAGGCCTTTTCTCAATCCTTCACATATTTCACGTGGGAATAATTTAGGAATGACCGAATATGTTTACGGAGAGAATGCATATGCAGGATATCCTCCAAACACATTAAACGGGAATTATACGTTTATTTACAAGGAGAAAGGGCAGGATGCAAAATCGTTCTCCCTTTCCGAAAGCAATTTTAACGGGGACTGCTATTTTAACAGTCAAACTACTAACGGAGCTGATATTGTCGAAGCTGAAGTTAAACCTGCGTTAAAAAACGGAATTCTCGACATTCATTGTGTAGTATACAATAATGAGGAAGGTCAATATCGCGGTAAAAATGTTATCATCAGGATTGATATGCTTAACGGAGCTATGATTTCTTCACAAAAAATATGATTTGTGAAATAAAAGTTTTCCGTGAACCCACACAAAAAACGGCTCAATTTGAGCCGTTTTTTGCTATCTGTCTATACTGTGAATCAGTTCTAAGTTTCTTTTTTTGCGGGCGTCACGCCTTTTTTTGCGGAGGATTCTTCTTCGTCTTCTTTCCGCTAAAATAAAGAATGCAATCAATAAAATTATAACCGCATATAGCCACGGGGAAGTAAAAAATGCCTTAAGCTTATTTATAAAGAATGTCACGGGGTCCAGCTTATAATTTTTCTCTGCCAAAAGGTTAAGCGTTCCGATAGACTGTCCGTTTGCAAAATACTCTCTCGTTCCGATTTTTTCACCTTTTTTCACGGGAGCACTCACGGATTTTTTCAAGGAATCCTTATATGTAACCTCCACAGGCTCGGAATCTTTTTCACGGATAACGGACATTGCCTTTTCTGCTGTTAAAATAATCTTATTATCACGACGTGTGTTTACAATATTGGTTTGTGCTACTATATCGTCCTCGTTCACAATAGTTTGCGATATATAATTTGAAAACACAAAATCAAACATTTTTCTGCAGTCATCATAGCTTTGCAGTACGTTATTGCTTGTGTCTGCTTCAAAAACCAAAGCTAAAAGCGACATAGAGCCTTTTTGTGCCGACGCCGCCACACAGCTTTTTGCCTCTGTACTGTAGCCTGTTTTAAGGCCTGTGGCATTGGGGTAATAATAATCGTTTCGTATAAGTCTGCTCACCAAATGATTTCTGTTTGTTAGCTTTCTGGAATTGGGATTCTTTTCCGTAGGAGGAATAGTGTAAGAATCGCATTTTACAATATCACAAAATTCGGGAATTGACATGGCGTGCTTTGCTAAAATTGCCATATCCATAGGCGTTGTATAATGCCTGTCGTCATGATTTCCCGTGGGATTTGTAAAGCTTGTATTCTCCATGCCAAGCTCCTTTGCTCTGGCATTCATCATATTAACAAAGGCTTCTATACTGCCTGCCGTTTTTTCGGCAAGGACATTTGATGCATCGGAATCAGATTCTAATAGCATTCCGTAAACAAGCTGACGCACCGAAAGTTTTTCTTCCTTGAGAATCCCCATTTTGTTGTCCCCGGGCGAGACGTTTGAAAGAGCCGTTTCGCTTGCAGAAGCAAGCTCCTCCATATTACAGTTTTCAAGGACAAGAACTGCGGTCATTATATTGGTAAGACCTGCGGGATAAACCGCATCCTTAGAGTTTTTCTCGTATATGACCGTGCCCGTTTTTAAGTCCATCAAAACGGCATGAGGTGACTTTGCCTCGATTGTGTTTTTTTCGGGGACTTGCTCCTCTGCTTGTGAAGAATTATTCACTTTTTTATCTTCATTTTCAGCATTTGCAATGCAGGAAAATGAAAGCAATAATATCAAAACAATTATTAAGCTTGTAATTCTCTGATACTTTTTCATTTTACTGTTTTTCCTTGTTAAAATAATCTACTGCAGCTTTAAAAGCGGCATCCTCCCTGATATCTGAGCCGATTTTATCAATCTTCACCTTTATATCGGGAATAATCTTTTCGTTAATCCATCTGCCGTCGGGGGTATAGTTTTTGTAAGTTGTTAACTTTACTGCACCCATAGATTTATCGACCCTGTCAAGATACATAACTGACTGAGTGACGCCTTTTCCAAAGGTCTCCTCCCCTATTATTACGGCACGCTTATTTGCCTGCATAGCACCTGCAAAAACCTCCGAGGCACTTGCCGATGCACCGCTTACAATAACTGCCATGGGAAAATCCTTTTTCCCTTTTGTGCCTGTGTATACCGTTTTTTCGCCTTTTTTATCAAGGGTGTACATTATCGGTTCATCACCCAGAAAAAGGTCGCACATTTCAATAACGCTTGTAAATTCTCCACCGGGGTTATATCTTATATCAATTACAAGTCCCTTAGTTTTTTTCTCATCAAGAGAATTTACAATTTTCTTAAAATCACTGAGGGATTTTTGCGTGAAGCCGTCGTAGCGTATATAGCAAATATCATCTATCATTTCGCTTTTGACAACATATAAGCCAAGCTTTGCACGCTTAAGAGTAACAGGAATTTTTTCTCCGTCACGGCTTAATAAAAGCTCAATTGACTGATTGAGGGAAGATTTAGACCCGTCTCCTTTTATATAACTTATCGCAGCGGCAATGTCGCTTGCACCATAGTCCTTGCCATCTGCTGAAAGAAGTAAATCACCTTGCATTATCCCTGCCTTTTCAGCAGGAGAAGATGCATGTACTGACAGAATTTCAATGGCATTTTTTTGTGTGTTGGCAAAAACCTCTACACCTATGCCGTAGTAGTACCCCTCAATATGTTGCATGGTTTCTTTTGCGTTTTCTTCATCATAATAAACAGCATACTTATCATCAATGCTGCCAAGAACTGCATTTATGGCTGCATCTTCGCATTTCTCGCTGCTGTAGTCTCCCACATACTGCTCATCTATAATCTGCATTATACGTTCAAGACGTTTAAAATCAGCAGTGTACGGATGAAACACCCCTGTAAGAAGGTATGTCACCGCAAAAGTAATTAAGATGGTAAATAGTGTCTTCTTTGAGATTTTATTCACCTAAAAAACTTCCTTTATGAAACATAGTTTAACGGGTTTGTGGTCGCACCGTTTATACGGACTTCAAAATGAAGATGCGGTCCCGTTGATACTCCTGTAGAGCCTACTTTTGCAATTACCTGCCCCTTAGTTACAGTATCTCCTGCGGAAACAAGCATAGTGCTGCAATGCCCGTAAAGTGTAGTTATTCCGCTTCCGTGGTTAATAACCACACATTTTCCGTAACCGCCGTTTGTTGTAGCCAAAGTAACCTTACCGTCGGCTGCGGCAATTATGTCAAGACCGTAGCCTGCCCCTATGTCAATTCCGGAATGGAACTTACGGGTTTTATACACAGGATGAATTCTTTCGCCGTACTGACTTGTGATTCTATGGCTTCCCGGAACAGGCCATGCAAACCTTCCTCCGGTATATTTAACATTATATCCGCTTTGTGAAAATGCGTTTGCGTTTTCACGGATTAATGCCTGTTCCGCCCTCTCTGCGGCCTCATATATTGCCTTATACCTGTCTGCGTTTTTGATGGCATCTTTCATGAGCTTTTCTTTTTCTGCCAAAGCAGCAGAAAGCGACGCCCTTTTTGTTTCAAGCTTTTTTGAATCCTCCTCTTGTCTTACAAGAATGTCTTCAAGTTGCTTTTTGGCAAGGTTTATTTTCTCACGGGTTTCTTTTAAATCCGTCAGAACCTTATCATCATATTCCATAATTTGCGTAATCATGTCTATTTTGGTGAGAAAATCACTTAAGCTGTCAGCCTTGAAGAGTAACTCAACATATTTTATGTCGTTATGCTCATACATGGCTCCTGCCCGTGCCATAAATGCCTTTTCATGACTTTCAAGCTGCTCCTCGGCAAGTTTCAATTCTTCTTCTTTAAGTTCTATATCTTTTTTTGTCTGCTCTATTTGTTTTTCAAGAGAATCAATCTCATTTTCAGTACTTTGTATCTGTGCATCAAGTGCATTATATGAGTTGATAGCCGCCTTTTTCTCAGCTTCTGCTTTCTGTGCGGCAGTCTTTGCCTGCTGTGTTTTATTCTTTGCATCATCAAGTTGCTTTTGAGTTGCAGCTTTTACCGCAGGTAAAAATACCGAAGCCACAAGAGCTACCACAACAACACACGCACAAAGGGCGGCAAACGTTTTTTTCAAAATTTCCCTTGTTCTTTTGTTCATAGCACAAAATTCCTTTCTGTCAACCAAAAGAGAGTAGTCTAAACCCGTCTGGAATGGCTGGACATCACACCTTTAGATGCCTTTTAATCGATACAGCACTTCCTATTGCTCCCATCATTGTGCCGAAAAGTGCCATCATTACACCAAGCTGCAAAGCACAGGACTGAAGCGGAAGAAAATCAAACATTTTTATAAGGTCTTTAACAGTGCTTATTGCCGGTGTATAACTAAAGAGTATTACCGCATACGACACAATAAAGCCCAAAGCACCTATCATAATTCCCTCTATTACAAAGGGAGTCCTTATGAATCTGTCGGTAGCACCTACAAATTTCATAATATGTATTTCCTTCTCACGTGCAAAAACGCTGAGCTTGATGGTGTTCTGGATAATAAACACCGCTATTATCATAAGCACAATCATACCCACTGTGCTTCCCTTATTTACCGCACCGGTAAGACTGAGAACCTTTCCCACGGTGTCCTGATAATTTTCCACTTTTTCAATACCTGAAATTTTCTCTACAGCTTTTTTTGTATCATTTGATTTTCTGATATCATGAAGTGTAATCTTTATGGAGCTTCTAAGGAAATCCTTATCCTCAAGTCCGTCTAAAAGGTCACCGTCTTCTCCAAGCTGCTTTTTGAAATTTTCAAAAGCCTGTCTTTCAGTTTCCAAGGTTGCATCATAAACATTATCAAGCTGCAGTACCTTTTCATAAACCGCACGCTGCTGAGGTTCGTCGGTTTCCAGATACATATATGCCTGAAGCTCACATTGTTGTTCAAGCTGCTTTCCTATGTAGTTCATGTTCATAGAAAAAATCACAAACACTCCAAAAAGGAATAGACAGCATGTAACAGTAATAAAAGATGCGATTGTCATAATGCCGTTTCTCTTAAAAGAGCTTGCGGCACTTTTAATATAGTATTTCAAATTTCTAAGCACCAATGTTATACACCCCGTTTTCTTCATCGCGTACCAACACACCGTTTTCAAGCTGTATTACACGCTTTTGCATATCATTAACTATTTTTTCGGAATGAGTAACCATAACAATAGTTGTGCCCATCTTATTGATTTCTTCAAAAAGATTCATGACCTCGGCAGATGTTTCCACGTCAAGATTTCCCGTAGGCTCGTCCGCAATTATGAGAGAGGGACTGTTCACAAGTGCTCTTGCTATACTTACACGCTGCTGCTCTCCGCCCGAAATTTCGTTGGGATAGTTATTTGCACGCTCGGAAAGTCCTACAAGACTAAGTATCTTGGGAACTTTTCTCTGGATGTCCTTCTTTTTCTTACCTGTTATTTCCATTGCAAAGGCAACGTTTTCATACACGGTTTTATTGGGAAGAAGTCTGAAATCCTGGAAAACCACTCCCTGTGCTCTTCTTAAATAAGGGATTTTTCTCCTTTTAAGTCTGTTAACCACGATTCCGTCTACTATAACATCACCGCTTGTGGGTTTTATCTCACCTGTGAGCAGTTTAATTGCAGAGCTTTTCCCCGCACCTGTTTTACCAACGAGGAAAACGAACTCCCCCTCTTCTATTTTGAAAGATACATTGTCAAGACCGACAATATCCTTGTCATAAACTACGGTAACCTCTTTGAATTCTATCATCAAATCACCCTTTCATCAGATACGCATCGGTTTTGATACCAGATACTTTTTAACCATAAGAGCTACTTTAAATACGATAGCATGGTCAAAAATCCTCAAATCAAGGCCTGTCATCTTCCTTACCTTGTCAAGTCTGTAAACAAGAGTATTTCTGTGAACATAAAGCTGGCGGGAGGTTTCTGATACATTCAGATTGTTTTCGAAGAATTTGTGTATTGTATGTAAGGTTTCAGAATCCAGAGAATCAATGGAATCCTTCTTGAATACTTCAGAAAGGAAAAGCTCACAAAGAGTTGTGGGAAGCTGGTAGATAAGACGGGCAATTCCGAGATTATCATAGTTCATGATAAATTTGTCCCCGTCAAACACCTTACCTACTTCCAATGCAATTCTTGCCTCTTTATAGCTTTTTGCTATATCCTTTATGCTGGAAGCAACCGTTCCTATGCCTATATTAACATCTACCATTGCCTCGCTTGTAACAGTATCCACTATTTTTGAAGCAAGCTTCTCAAGTTCAGCAGTGGTTGTTCCCATTTTAACTTCCGCTACGATGGCAATCATGTTGTTATCAAGGTCTATAACGAAATCCTTTCCGTTATCGGGGAAAATTTTGCTGATAATATCAAAAACATCCACTCCGCGGATTTCATCATAACAAAGGGCAAACACTGCTCTGTCAACATCAAATGCAAGGTGCAGTTCCTTGCTCTTTAAGAAAATATCTCCGGGAAGAACGCTGTCTGCAAGCATGTTTTTGATAAAGTTGGTCTTATCGTATTTATCATTGTGCATTTGCCTGAGCGTTCCAATATAGGAAGAAAGAAGCTCTGCTTGCTTGACCATAAGAGGGTCGTCGTTTTTAATAAAGGTGATATATTCCACACGTCCCCGTGAAATTACGGCAAAGAACGTATATCCCCCTGCCTGTAATAATCTTGAATTTGAGGCTTGGCAGGCATCAATCACATCAGACGCATTCATGGAAATTTCATTAATTCCCGATGCGGTAATCACAGTGCCGTTACCCTCGATTATACCAACTTCACATCCGAGTATTTTGCTTGTTTGTATAAGGATATTGTTTAGGTATTTATTAACCATTTTAATTCCCTCCCAATTTTAAATCACAAAATAGCCATATATAGTTATAATAACACTTTTCTTTCTTTATTTCAACATATTTTTGTTAATCTTTACGAATTTGTTACATTTTTAATAATTCATACTTTCCATATAACCAAAGAGATGTATTAAGCATAAAATAAAGTATGTATAAAAAGGGAGAGATTTCAATGCTTGCAACAATGGCTTCAATCACATCTGCAACAAGACTGAAACGGCACGCCTACGAATTCGGAGTATACTCCTCCGTTATCCAGACCCCTCAGCAAATAGCAAGAGAGGGATGCGGGTACAGTCTGCGTTTTGATGACAGTGCAAAAAACATAGTATTAAATGCCGCCAAAGAGCTTGGCGTAAGAATACGCTCTTTTTACTATGAAAGCGAATCTGAAGGCAAAAAAACCTATTCAAAAGTGGTAGAATAAGGAGGAACGTAATGATTTACCTTGACAATGCCGCCACAACATTTCCCAAACCCCAAAGTGTAATTGACGCTGTTTGCGATTGTATGAAAAACTACGGCGGAAACGCGGGACGCGGAGGACACTATCTTGCAAGGAAAAGCTTTGAAAAGGTTTATGAATGCCGTGAGGTAATGGCAGATTTTATCAAGGCTGACAGTCCCGAACAGATAATTTTCACAAAGAACACCACAGAAGCAATTAATTTAGCCGTAAAAGGAATTATTAAAAGCGGTGATGAAATTATTATCTCCTCAATGGAGCATAACAGTGTTTTAAGAAGCTGTATCAGTATGGAAAAGCGTGGAGCTAAGGTAAAGATTGTGCGTGCAAACCACGAGGGTTGTGTCAGTGCAGACGATGTCATTTCTGCAATCACAGCTCAAACAAGGCTGATTTGTATTATTCATGCTTCAAATGTTGTAGGCACAGTTAACCCTGTAAGAGAGATTTGCAAACGTGCACGGGAGAAAAATGTACTGACACTGGTAGATGCGGCACAAAGCGGCGGAATACTGCCTGTCGATACCTCTTGCGGAGATTTAATCGCGTTTGCAGGTCACAAAGGGCTTTACGGTCCTTTTGGCACAGGCGTTTTATATATTCGTAAAGGCTTAAAGCTTGACACATTAATTGAAGGCGGTACGGGAAGCTTGTCCGAAAGTGCCTTTATGCCCGAAAGCCTTCCCGAACGGTTTGAAGCTGGTACTGTTAATACCTGTGCAATAGCAGGACTGTGCGAAGGCATCAAATTTGTAGTAAATGAAGGGGTAGCGGAAAGAGAAGCCGAGCTTGGTGCATTTTTTAAAGAGCAGCTTTCCACGGTGAAAGGGATAAAGCTACTGGGAAAAAGCGACACCGCTGTTATGGGAGTTCTTCTTAAAAACCATGATTGTGTTGAGGTGGCGGAAAGACTGGATGCCGAATATAACATAGCAACACGTGCGGGACTACATTGCTGTCCCATGGCACACAGAACATTGGGAACAATATCAAGCGGACTTCTTCGGTTTTCAGCAGGCTATTTTAACACAAAAGATGAAATAACAACTGCGGCAAAAGCACTTGAAAATATAATTTCCGAGTAGTATATTTTACAATTAAATTAAATTATGAAAAAAATACTTTCATTAACTCAATTTTTATTGTATAATATTATATTATACGTAAAGGTGGTTGGAGTTATTGTTTGAAGCATTGATGAGCGACATTGCATTGACATTATCATTTCTGCGGTTGACAGATATAATTGATATTGCAATTGTCGCATTTGTTTTTTACAAATTATCTTCTCTGGTACGCGAAACCAGAGCCGGAACACTTATCAAGGGAATTATACTTCTATTAATTTTCACATGGATAAGTGATGTCTTTGAACTTACTACTATAAATTACCTGCTTCGTAATTTGATGCAGTTTGCACTTATCGCCTTTATCGTAATTTTCCAGCCGGAGCTGAGGCGTGCTCTTGAACAGGTGGGCAGAGTGAACTTTTCCTCTCTGTTTACACAGGATGAAAAGAATGATACGGAGCTTCTCGCCTCCGAAATTGCATCTGCCGCCGTGGCTATGTCAAGCCGCAGAATCGGTGCACTGATGGTAATCGAGAGAGAAACCAAAATCGGCGATATTGTAAGAACAGGCTGTGAGCTTAACGCCGATGTATCCAGTGAATTACTTATAAATATATTTATTCCCAACACACCTCTGCACGATGGTGCAGTTATAATCAGAGATAATAAAATCATAGCGGCACGCTGTATTCTCCCCCTTACGCCTAATGAAACCTTGAGCCGTGAGCTGGGAACAAGGCACAGAGCCGCTCTGGGACTTTCCGAGAGTTCTGACGCAGCAGTCATAGTTGTCAGTGAGGAAACAGGGAAAATCAGCTTTACTCTGGGCGGAAATATGAGCCGCAACTATACTGAAGATTCTTTGAAAAAGGTTATTATTAAGGTCCTTGCATCCGATTCTTCAGATAACAATGACAATTCTTTGTCAAAGTGGAAGGAGCGCTTAAAATGGAAAAAATAATGCAAAATAAGCTTGCTCTTAAAATTATTTGTACATTACTTGCCGTGGTGCTTTGGATTTATGTTTCCTATCAGGAAAACCCCACCATGACAAAAACCATTGATGATGTCCCGATTACGCTCTCGGGAGAACAGGCACTTAACGAAAACGGACTTTCAGTTTATTCCGTTTCCGACAACAGTATTTCGGTAATAGCAAATGCAAAAAGACTGACTTTGGCACGGCTTACTAACAAAAATACTACCGGTGTGATAAATGTTTCTTCTTTCAGAAAACCGGGTAAATACTCAGTCCACGTTGCAGTATCATCAAATGTTACCTCCGACCCTGTTTTTACGGCAAAGGGTAAAAATATTTCAGTGGTAATTGAACCTATAGAAACGAAAACATTTAATATAGATGTTTCATTTGAGCAAGGGAAAGCCGCATCGGATTTTAAGGTAGAATCTCATAACACAACAGATAAAAAGGTTACCGTAAAGGCACCCGAAAGCATACTTAATCTTGTTTCCTCTGTCAAGACTGAAACGCTCTCCCCTGCCAAGGAAAAGCAAACTGCAAAGCTTATCGCCTATGATAAAAACGGAGTCGTTCTTGAAAGGGTAGAGTGTATACCTGCAGAAACCGATGTCACCTTTTCGTTTTATAGTTTTAAAACAGTTCCCGTGGTGTTAAAGCTGAAAGGCGGTGCAGAGCACAAGCTTCCCGAAAGCTCAAACATAAGAATTTTCGGTGAAAAAGCCGATATTGACAAGATTGAACAAATCAAAACCAAACCGATTGATATTTCTGTCTATGAAGCAAACAGCGACGTTGAAGCAAGACTGTCGCTTCCCAAGGGAATTTCCCTCTATGATTCAAAGGATTCCATCGTGGTCAATTTAAAGGAAGAATATTTCAAGTGATACCATATAGCAAACAAACAGAGGCGGCTTTTTATGAAAATTTCGGATATTAATCCCCATATACGATATGCAAGAGTACACAGGGCATATTTTCGCACAAAGAAAGCTATCAGTAAGTGTTATGACTGCAGGATTTTTTTCTTCAACAATGTGACAGGCAGCGTTACCGTTAACGGAAAAAAACATAATATTTTAAATAAAACGGCAGTATTTTTTCCTCCCGAAACGGAATATAAATTCAATGTCACATTCAAAGAAAACGGCAGTGCTGTTGTAATGGATTTTGACCTCGACAACAGAAACGAAAGCCTTAAGGCTTCTTTGGGGACTGCCACGGTGTCAACTTTTGATAATAGCATCCTCCCTCCTTATAGTGCTATAGAAGAGCTGTCCAAGCCCATCGTCAGAATAATTCCTCAGATTGAAAGAATGCTTATACAATGCACGGAAAACTTCATTTTTAAAAATCAGTTCTACAGAGAAAATTCCTCTGCATTATTAAAGCTGTGCCTTTTGGAGTTTATAAAGCAAAACAGTGCACATTCTCAATCAGAGCTGTGTGAGGAGGTTCTTTCCTACATACATGACAACTTCGCAAGCAGTAATCTTACAAATGAAGATATTGCGGAAAATTTCAATTACCACCCTTACCATTTAAGCAGAATTTTCAAGGAGGAAACGGGAAAAACACTTCACAAATATTTAATGTATTACCGCCTTCAGATAGCAAAGGATTATCTCCTTACCACCAAATATGATATTTCCCAGATTGCATGGCGTAGCGGATTTTGTTCCTCGGCGTATTTCATTAAGATATTCAAAGAGAACGTTGGCATGACACCTAAGGAATACAGACATTTGCAGATACATACGGAAATATAAAATGGATATAAAAAGTGGTTGCAAAAAAATTGCAACCACTTTTTGTGTTTTCTGTAGTTTTTAACCTTAATTAATCGTTTCGAGTATTCCTTTTGCAATAGCTTCTGCCATCTTTGCCTGTCCGTCCTTACTTGTAAGGAATTTTCTATCACTTTCATTACTGATAAATGCAGTTTCCACCAATACGGCAGGGCTTGTGGTTGTGCGAATAACATAGAGATGTGAGCCGTTTTGTGTATTTTTCGGTTCAAGGTTTGTCATATCAAGAATATTATCGTATATGCTCTCGGCTAAAGCCGTACCTGTTTCGGAAGCAGGATGATAATATACCTGTGTTCCTTTTACATCACCTTTCTCTATGGAATTGCAATGAATACTTACAAAAAAGTCACACTCGCTTGTGTTTGCAAGTTCCGCTCTTTCCATCAAAGAAATGTAAGTATCGTTATTTCTCGTGTAAATTACTTTTACACCGTTTGCTTCAAGCTTTTCCCCAACCATAAGTGCAATCGCAAGGTTAATATGGCTTTCATACGCCACTGCCTTGCCGTTTTTGTCATAACCAATTGCTCCGGGGTCTGTTCCTCCATGGCCTGCATCGATTACAATGACCTTTTTCCCGTCCTTATCAATAACCGGCTTATTGTCCACAATGGGATTGTCCGTCTTATGGAAGCCTTTTTCCGCTGTGTAAAAGAGTTTATTGCTTCCGTCAACGGTAATGTTACAGCCGAGTGCAGAATTTGTAATTATTATTTCATAAATTATTCCGTCGTCAATCTTTATTTTCTGATTCTGAAGCTTAAGACTTGTAAATGTTACACTGTAGCCGTTATCTACCTTTTTGCCCGAGCCTACATACGTTTTATCAAAATAAACCTGCTGCTTGAAAGCATCATATATAAGCTGTGTGTTATCGGATTTTTGTACTCTGATCAGGATACCCTTTTCGTGGGAAAGTATCATTGCCTGTGCTTTGCAGGACACATCAAGAACTACCCTTGCAAAGCCCTCCCTGTTTGCATAGCGTACAGAGTCAACACAGTTTCCGTCTGCCTCCACAGTTCCGCCCATTTGGGGAAAAGCTGCATTTTCAAAGTCAAAAACTATACGCTCAGGATTAGTATAGCGTGTAACAGTGGGTGAAATTCCGTAGCGTGTTGCAATGTAGATATAATCAAATGTATCATCGCTCTCTACGCTGATTGTGCCAAACTCGCCCTCTTTTTCAGGCATTACCACTTCATCGTCAGGTTTAGTATTATTTTCCCCGTCACTTCCGCCTATTATAACCTCATCTTCGGAAGATTTTGGAGAAGAAACAAAGACTGTACGGGTTGAATCCTCCCAACTCACATCATACCCCAATTTTTCCGCTACAAAGCGAATGGGTACCATGGATTTAAGAACTTCGGGACTGTTTCCTATAAGCATCGGGAGAGGTTGTGGCTCCGAAATAGGAACAATTTCATCGTTTATCACGGTGTTCCTGTCACCGATTTTTACAAATACCGAATTTCCGTTATTTTTAATTTCCACACGGCAGGTATCGTCATGCCAGATAACTTCGCAGCCTAACGCCTCGAAAACCTCA
This sequence comes from Clostridia bacterium, assembly GCA_017451505.1. Taxonomy (GTDB): domain Bacteria; phylum Bacillota; class Clostridia; order UMGS1883; family UMGS1883; genus UMGS1883. The sequence goes on from JAFTOF010000002.1 coordinate 77,655, forward strand.
CGGACAGGAACCATTGTATAGTCATTAATAACAACGGGCTGCATGGGAAGATTTTCTATCGGCTTCCCGTTTACCGTTAAATGTATATCACCTGCATAGTAATCATGGTATTCATCATTATAATAAATCTTTGCCGCACTAACATTAAAGGCGGCAAACATCATAGCAATAACAAAAAATACTATAAACGCTGTCTTTTTCACGGCTTCACCCCTTTTCGAAACAATATTCGACACAATGTGGCGTAATTCCTGTTTCGATTTGTCATTTGTAACAAATTTGTAATATCAGCCATCGAAGCATTACCCAATTATTCCCAGGAAATCTGTCCTGTAGATACTCCCTTAGGCATTTCTATCCCGTAATGCTTGTACGCAAGGGGAGTAACACATCTTCCCCTTGGTGTCCTGTTGATAAAACCAAGCTGAAGGAGGTAGGGTTCATACACGTCCTCAATTGCCGAGGAATCCTCCCCTATGGTTGCGGCAAGGGTATCAAGACCTACGGGGCCTCCTCCAAAACTGTAAATTATGGAGGTAATCATTTTCTTATCTGTTGCATCAAGACCCAAGGAATCAATTTCAAGCATCAAAAGAGCCTTATCGGCAACCTCTTTTGTAATCCTTCCATCAGCACAGACCTGTGCAAAATCACGCACTCTGCGAAGCAGTCTGTTTGCAATTCTGGGTGTACCCCTTGAGCGAGAGGCAATCTCTGCCGCACCCTCGGGTGCAATATCTACATTCATTATCTGTGCACTTCTGGATACAATCGTGGTAAGGTCTTCTTTTGTATACAGCTCTAACCTTGAAATCACGCCGAATCTGTCCCTGAGTGGTGCTGAAAGAAGCCCTGCACGGGTAGTAGCACCAACCAAAGTAAATGGCGGAAGACTCAGCCTTACCGACTGTGCACTGGGACCTTTACCGATAATTATATCGAGAGAATAATCCTCCATTGCAGGGTATAAGATTTCCTCTACTGCACGGGAAAGGCGATGAATTTCGTCTATAAACAAAACGTCCTGAGGGCCTAAATTCGTAAGAATGGCCGCTAAATCCATGGGCTTTTCAATAGCGGGGCCGCTTGTCACACGGATATTAACGCCCATTTCATTAGCAATAATTGATGCTAATGTGGTTTTACCAAGTCCCGGAGGACCATAAAGCAGGCAATGGTCAAGTGCCTCGTGCCGCTGCAAGGCAGCATCAATATAAATTTTCAGACTGTCTTTAACCTTATCCTGTCCGATGTATTCATCCATGGTTTTCGGACGGATGGAATATTCGGCATCGCTGTCACCATCAAGCTGTCTGCTTGAAATAATGCGTTCATCAAATTCCATTTGACATTCTCCTTAAAGCTTCTTTAATAACTTCCTCAGTAGTAAGCGAAGTGGCATCTATCTGCATAACAGTTTTCTGTGCCTCTGACGGAGATGCTCCCAATGCAATAAGAGCATTTACCGCACCTGTATCGGCACGCACCGCTGAAGCCGCTACAACAGATGCCTTGTCGGGAACAGCCACGGCATCCTGAGTGTCAATTTTACCTTTAAGCTCCAGAATTATCCTCTGTGCCGCCTTAGGGCCTACACCGGGTGCTCGGGTGATTGCCTTTACATCTTCTGCAATAATGGCAAAAGCAAGGTCTTGCACCGAAAGCGTTCCCAAAACGGAAATTGCAGCTTTAGGACCTATTCCCGAAATTGAAATAAGCTTATTAAAATAATCTATCTGCTCGTTTGTAAGGAATCCGAACAGGCCTATTGCGTTTTCACTCATATGAAAATGAGTGTATACGGTGACTTTTTCGCCAATATCCCCAATTTTTGCAATATCGCTTGCAGGCATACTGACACTGTAGCCTACGCCGCCAACGTCAATTATGACACCGCTTTCGCTTTTCCCTGCCAAAGCACCTTTTAAGAAAGATATCATAGCATTAATCCTCCAAACTGTTTGATTGAGTTAAAACGCATACTGTTGCCGTGGCACACGGCTATGGCAAGTGCATCCGCAACATCGTCGGGCTTTGGAATTTCGGTAAGTCCCAGCATTGATTTCATCATCTGCTGAATCTGCATTTTGCTTGCCCGTCCGTAACCCGTAAGTGCTTGTTTTACCTGAAGCGGAGTATATTCATAAATCGGTACATGGTTTTGATATGCCGCAAGAATTATAACACCTCTTGCCTGTCCTACTGTGAGAGCCGTCTTTGCGTTATTGTTGAAAAACAGTTCCTCTATGCTCATTGCATCGGGCTTGTATTCCTGAATAATCTGGTTTATTCCCACATACACCTTGGCAAGTCTGTCCTCAAGTGGAGTATGTGCCTTTGTTGTAATAGCATCGTAGGCAATGGTTTTGTAGCGGTTTCCCTCTTTATCAACTACGCCGTATCCCACAATTGCAATACCGGGGTCTATTCCCAATATACGCATTCTATCACTCTGCTTTCTTCCTTATCATTACTCTGCTTTTTTCCTCAGCATTGCATCCTTTACCACGGGAACATCGGTTTTTATATAAAGCGTCATTGCCGCATGGTTTGCAACGTCTATATCATTCATGTTCTTATCTTTTAAAACTTCGACTTTCTGTGTGGTGAAGTCCTTACCCGGCTGCATAATCTCTATTTCATCACCTTTAAAGAAGCGGTTTCTCTGTGTTACTTTCGCAAGCGATGTCTTTTCGTCGTAATCAAGCACTATGCCTGCAATATCATATTCACGGATATAAGAACTGGAACCGTAAATTTGTGCTCCCGTGTCGGGAATCCCGAAAAAGAAGCCTGTATAATAATCACGGTGGCTTACCTTTTTTACTTCATCAAGCCATACGGGATTAAATTTGTACTCTGCGGGATTTTCATAATAGGCATCAATGGCCTTTCTGTATGCTGCGATAATGGTCGCAACGTAGTACTCACTCTTTACCCGACCTTCGATTTTCAGCGAGTAAACACCGCTTCCCACAATTTCGGGAATATGCTCAATCATACACAAGTCCTTTGAATTCATTATAAATGTGCCGCGTTCATTTTCAAACACGGGGAGATATTCTCCGGGCCGTTTTTCCTCCATAAGAGCATAGTTCCAACGGCAGGGATGTGAGCATGCACCATAGTTACTGTCACGGGCCGTCATATAGTTACTGAGAAGGCATCTTCCCGAATAGGAAACGCACATAGCTCCGTGAACAAATGCTTCAAGCTCACAATCGGAGCTTATATTATCACGAATCTCCCTTACTTCGGAAAGTGTCATTTCACGGGCAAGGACTACCCTTTTTGCCCCCATTTCATGCCATGACTGCACTGTGGCATAGTTTGTATTGTTCGCCTGTGTGCTGATATGTATTTCAAGATTCGGGGCAACTTTTCTGCAAATGTTGAAAGCTCCCAAATCAGAAATGATTACCGCATCGGCACCCATATCGGCTATTTCCTTAAAGTACCTTTCCATTTCGGCAAGGTCACGGTTATGAGGAATAATATTAGCTGTGATATATACCTTTTTCCCCATGCCGTGTGCAAATTCTATACCCTCACGCATTTCATCGGGTGTAAAATTATCTGCGGCGGTACGCAAAGAGAAACACTCACCACCGATATACACTGCATCGGCACCGTATTTCAGTGCAATTTTCAGTTTATAAAGATTTCCGGCAGGTGCCAGAAGTTCAACTTTCTGCATAACAAATACCCTTTCATTTTTTTACGGAGAGAGCAACACCGTCCCCGATAGGAATTATAGAGGTGGTGAGCTTTTCATTTGACATAATTTCTTCAAGATACATATGAAGCCGCTTCACGATTGTGATTTTCCGTCTTTCCACCTTATCATCATCCTCAATCATTCCGTGATAAAGGATATTATCGGAAAGAAGCACACCTCCCGTATTAAGAAGCCTTAAAATATCAGGCAAAAACTCTATGTATTGCCCTTTTGCCGCATCAAGAAAAATAAAATCAAATCCGCCGTCAAGCCAGTGGAGAACCTCTGCGGCTTCACCCTCGATTACTCTTATTTTCTTTTCATATCCCGAAGCAAAAATATTATCAACTGCAATATCGGCATGTTTTTTATAGCGTTCAATGGTAATTATTGAGCTGTCATCGGGGAGATTATCAGCCATCAGTATTGCACTATAGCCCACTGCCGTACCTACTTCCAACACCCTTTTGGGTTTAATCATTTGAAGAATCGTAATGATAAGCTGCTCCGTAGGCTTTTGTACTATAGGGGCATAGCTTTCGGGAAGCGAGGATTTATATCTTAAATTGTCTAAAAAATCGCTCCGCTTTGGTATAAGCGAATCAAGATACTCCTGTTTCATAATTCACATTCCTGTTTTTAATACTGAATTTGTTCTCTGATTTTATCCGCCACTTCTTTTGACGTAAGTTCCGCAGTAATTGCAAAGCCGAATTTATACGCACTTCCCATACCGTCGGATGTTATAAAGTTATCTGACTTTACAACAGACTGCTTCATATATTTCCCGTCTTTGAAGCTATCTTCAAATCCGGGGTAGCAGGTGGCCTCTTTTCCATCAAGAAGCCCTTTATGCCCTAAAATTGAGGGTGCGGCACAGATTGCACAGATAAGCTTATTATTTTCATTTGCGTAGTCTATTGCACTTTGCACTCTTGTATCCTTTTCAAGATTTGTAGTTCCGGGAAGTCCGCCGGGAAGAATTACGCAATCAAGAATAGAGTAATCAACTTTTTCCGGCAAGACATCTGCCTTTACTGTAATATTGTGTGAACCCGTCACATATTCACCTGTAACACCGACCGTCAAAACGTCGATATTTGCTCTTCGCATAATATCAAGAGGTGCAAGTGCCTCTATTTCTTCAAATCCGTCTGCAAGAAAAATGTAAACCATATTTATTCCTCCCAAAGATAATATTTTTCCACCAAAAATTCAGGCTGATAGCTCATTTTTGCCTTTCTTAGTCCCTCTATCCCCATATCTTCTTCACGGTTGACATAGGTGAAGCTCTCCCATTCATTTTCGCAGAAAAGCTTATTGATTGCCTGATATGCTCCGCGATAGCTTTCATCCGCCAACTCTATCTGTATAAGTACAGTATCATCAGAAATTTTCTCGCCAAAGCTCATCGCCGCAATTTCGCCGTTAATTTCAAGCATTCCCCCTGTCTGGTTAAACTCAAAATAATGCTCAAAATAACTTTTCATCGCACCAAGCTCAAAAGAATTTTTATTCTTTTTCTTTGAGCTGACAAGCTCATAGGCTTTCTCTGCACATTTTTCCAGAGTAGCTTTATCTTCCACTTTTACATATCTGTAATTGTAATTTTCAATAAAATAGTTCAAATGATTTCTTTTTGAGTGGAGCTTCTTCCCCGAAAGAGAAATCATCCTTTGTGTAAGGTACACATAATCAAATGAATCGCGTGACTCCTTTACCGACAATCTATCACCAAAGGCTTCAATAAGCTTGTCCTTGTTTTCCTTGGAAACAAGGCGAAAACAAAGCTTTTCTCCATTTGATGCGGCATAATCCGAAAGCTCTGTAAGAGCCTTATCTATGTTACCGCTTCCTATCGGAAAAAAGTAAGACGGTTCTTTCCCTTTTATATTAAATCTCAGGAAAAAGAATTCTCCGTTTTCGCTACATTCAAGATTGTAGTAGTTATTCCATATAAAAACAGTGGTAAATGACGCCTCCGAGGCAGCGGAAGGGTCCTTGTCACGGTATTTATAATATCGCCCATAATCCTTTGGCGATATAGGGGAAAATTCAAGCATAGTTAAACTTCCTTTATTTGTTCTGATACTTTCTTCCTTCAAACAAAACCTTAAGACCGAATTTGGGAAGTGCCAGCATACGCACAAATCTTGAGGGCTGTTTTATAAGGCGGTAAAGCCACTCAATTCCGTGTCTGCAATAAAAATCGGGAGCACGCTGAACAGTGCCTGCAAACACGTCAAGGCAACCGCCTGCACCGATAGCAAGGCGTGCGTTAAGCTTTTCACGGTTGTTATAAATCCAGTTTTCCTGCTTGGGGAAACCAAGGCACACCATCAGAAAATCGGGTGATGCTTCGTTAATTTCTTTAATTACAGGCTCGTCCTCTTTAAAATAGCCGTCATGTGTGCCTGCAATTACAAGTCCCGGGTATTTTTCTTTAAGCTTTTGTGCGGCAGTTTCAGCCACCCCCGGCTTTGCCCCCAAAAGGAAAACGCTTTGCTTCTTCTCTGCCATTTTCGGTAAAAGATTACATACAAGGTCATAACCTGCAACACGTTCTTTAATAGGGTTTCTTAAAATTTTGGCACCGTATACCACACCGATTCCGTCGGGGATTACCATATCGGCACTGTTCAGGGCATCTGTAAACTCCTGATTATTCGATGCGTAAAGTATTATTTCCGAATTAGGTGTAAATATCATACTAAGGCCGTCAGTCTCTAAAAACTCTTCAGCCTTGCTAACAGCCTCATTCATAGTATACTTATTGACATGAACACCTAAAATGTTAACCGTTTCCATAACAAGACTCCTTTGAAAGCACATATAATATCAATATACATTATACCATATTTATATATTCAGTGCAACAAAAAATTGAGGCGATTCTCCAAAAGGAAAACCGCCCGAAAAATCAATTTTTCAAAATAACATCCTCTATTTCAATAGCACGGCTGTCGGCATCAAGACCGATACATTTCCCGCAATTGTCGCAAATTTTCCCCGGAGTAAGATCACACTTGTCACATTCTCCGCAGTCATTGCAAATTTTATTTTCATCAAGTATACATTTATTCAACTGTATCATTCCTTTTTTAAAGATGTCTATATTATATACTATAGGCATAAGGAAGTCAAACCAAAATCTTTTCAAGTAGGAAATTTAACAAATCATTTACTTACAGGAACATAAAGTAACTGCCCGCTCACAATGTTACAATCCTTTACGCCGTTGGTTGCAGCTATCTCATACATAAAGTCACGGGTATCCTCTCCTGCTTTCTTGTATTCAAGAGCAATTTCCCAAAGGGTATCACCAGGCTCGACGGTAACGGTAATAACTTCCACCTTATCATCTGCGGATTCCTGCTTAGAAAAAGCGGAATGTGCAAATAATACAAATACAACCATTAATATGGAAAAGAATCTTCTACGCTGACGCTTTAATTCTCTCATTCTCTGTAATCTTCTTAATTTACTGCTTGTCTTCATAATAAGACCTCCAAACATTTGTTCGCTTTCTGATTATAATATAACAGAACATTTGTTCGATGTCAATACTTTTTTTGAAAATTTTTCTATTTTTTTCTAATAGTATGTAAATAATTGGCTGAATATAAAATGTTCATTTGTCGAACAATACTAACGTAAGCTTTGAGCAGAAAAGAGTTTTGTTCAAATGCAATATGCAAAAGGACTTTACTCTTCTCTGCAAAAGCTTACAGAAAATATAGATAAAAAATATAAAGGAGAAAATGAAAATGAGTAGAAGATCAAGAGTTCTCGTACCCGAAGCAAGAGAGGCACTTAACCGTTTCAAAATGGAAGCTGCTAACGAAGTAGGCGTAACACTTAACCAGGGTTACAACGGCGACAAGACAAGCCGTGAAAACGGAAGCGTTGGCGGACAGATGGTTAAAAAGATGATTTCTGCTTACGAGCAGTCTATGAAGTAATTATAACCGATATAATTATTTTCAAAACAACAAAAATCCCGAAGAAAATTCTTCGGGATTTTTTATTGCTTTATTTATGGTATAAACTTTTATTTTCATATTTTGCTTCGCAGCTTACATTGATGCCGAGCCTTTTTAGAATTTTCTCATCTTCCTCGCTGATTATAACGGAGAAATGGGCATTGCTTCCGTGAAGATTAGATAGCTGCTCTTTTGCCGCATTTGCGATGGGGTTTGAAAGTGCCGAAATCGTAAGCGACATTAAAACCTCATCGGTATGAAGTCTGGGATTTTTATGCTTCAGATAATTTGTTTTAAGAGCACATATAGGCTCGAGCACGTCAGCGGAAATAAGAAGCAGCTCGTCATCAATATTTCCCAATGCTTTAAGTGCATTAAGGAGAAGTGCCGATGCCGCACCAAGTGTGCTTGAGGTTTTTCCCGTGATTATTCTGCCGTCGGGAAGCTCTATCGCTCCTGCCGGTGCACCTGTTTCCTCGGCTTTCTTAAGTGCCGCCTTGATTACGGGGCATTTTTCGGGACGCATTCCTGCCTGATTCATAAGAAGCTCCAGCTTCATTATATCATTATCATCGCTGAAGGAGCGGAGCTTATTCACGCTCGCACTGTAATAGCGGCGGATAATCTCCATTTTCGATGCGTCACAGCAAACCTTATCATCAATAATACAGTTACCTGCCATATTTACGCCCATATCGGTAGGAGATTTATAGGGCGATGTTCCCTGAATTCTTTCAAACATAGCATTAAGCACAGGGAATATTTCCACGTCACGGTTGTAGTTAACTGCCGTTTCCCCGTATGCTTCCAAATGGAACGGATCAATCATATTTACATCATTTAAATCTGCCGTTGCCGCTTCATATGCAAGATTTACGGGATGCTTAAGCGGAAGGTTCCATATAGGGAACGTTTCAAACTTTGCGTAACCTGCCGTGATTCCACGCTTATGGTCATGATAAAGCTGACTTAAACAGGTTGCCATTTTGCCGCTTCCGGGACCGGGAGCAGTGATTACTACAAGAGAACGGGTTGTTTCAATATAATCATTCTTGCCAAGTCCCTCATCACTTACAATATGCTTTACGTCCGAGGGATAGCCTGCAATTGGATAATGCTTATAGCACTTAATTCCCAGTGCGGTAAGCTGCTTGAGAAAGGCATTTGCACTTGCCTGACCATCATAACGGGTAAGCACCACACTTCCTACATATAAATTAAGTTCACGGAAGGTATCTATAAGCCTGAGGACATCTTCGTCATAAGTAATACCGAGGTCTGCACGCATTTTGTTGGTTTCAATATCAGCGGCGTTAATAGTCATAACGATTTCAACATCGTCACTAAGCTGCTGAAGCATACGCATTTTGCTGTCAGGCTCAAAGCCCGGAAGCACGCGTGAGGCATGGAAATCGTCAAAAAGCTTTCCCCCGAATTCCAGATACAGCTTCCCTCCGAAAAGAGCAATACGCTTTCTTATCTGTTCCGACTGCATGGAAAGATATTTTTGATTGTCAAATCCGATTTTACCCATTCCCTTCTCACCTCGAATAAATAATACAAGAATTAGTATACCACATTCGTATCTAATATTAAAGTATATTTTTCAAATTTTTTCTATTTTTTTAGTTTTTATTTGACAATATTTTCTGTGGGTGTTATAATAGCGGCGTTGTGTAAAATTTTATGGAGGATGCCTATATGAATAAAGCAGTTTCTTTTATGAAAAACAATGCTGTTCTCTCGGTTGCATTCTTTGCCGCTCTTATCACAAGTTTTATAGTGGGAATAGACGGAGAATATGTCGGATATTTTGATTTTAAGACTCTTACCTGCCTTTTTTGTGTGCTTGCCGTTGTGTGTGCACTTAAAAACATTAATTTCTTTTATATATTGGCACAGAAAATTGTGCAGTGCTTTAAAAATGCAAGGGCGGCAATCACCGCAATTATATACATAACCTTCATCGGCTCGATGCTGATTGCAAATGATATGGCACTTCTCACCTTTCTTCCGCTGGGCTACTTTGTGCTAAACTCGACACATAAGGAAAAGTATATGTGCTTTACCTTTATCATGCAGAACATCGCCGCAAACTTAGGCGGTATGCTGACGCCTTTCGGAAATCCGCAGAATCTTTTTCTTTACACAAAATTCAATATCCCCACTGATGAATTTATGGGAATAATGGCACCGCCGTTTATTATCGCAATCAGCATTATTACTTTCTGTTGCTTTATTTTTGTTCACCCCGAACCGCTTAAAATAAACGACGAAGCCCCTAAATTCAATAAAAAAAGGACTTTCATTTATTTATTTCTCTTTGTTCTTTCAATTGCGATTGTTTTCAGGACAATTCCTTATATAACAGGGCTTATTATTATCCCGCCCGTGCTTTTCTTTATGGACAGAAAAGCACTTAAAATGGTGGACTATCCCCTGCTTTTAACGTTTGTGTTTTTCTTTGTTTTTGCAGGAAATATGGCAAGGGTCGAAGTCGTTCAAAATTTATTTGAATATCTTTTAGGTAAAAGCACGCTGCTCTTTAGTATTCTGTCCTGCCAGATTATAAGCAATGTTCCCTCGGCAATACTGCTGTCGCAGTTCACAAACAACTACCAGGAGCTTCTTTTAGGGGTGAATATCGGTGGTGTGGGAACGCTAATTGCTTCCTTGGCAAGTCTTATCACTTTCCGTGAATACACAAAGTACAATCCCAAAAGAGCACTGCAGTATATAGGAATGTTTACGGCATTTAATTTTGGATTTTTAATACTGCTTACCCTTTCAGAAATGATAATAATTAAGTAAAAAAGAAGCGTGCCGCTTCATCCTCGTCGCGTATCTGCTTGGTGCTGACATAGTTGCACGCGTCTTAATTTTACGCAATTTCCTATACGAAAAAAGAAGGCTGAGCCTTCTTTTTTATTACATTATTTTAGGTTGACCTTTATAGCAGTATGTTTGTCTATGCTGTAAAAAAGGGTGTTTTCATGCATATACAACGCATTGAAAAAGCTGGGGGGCATGGGAAAATCCGAGGATTTATAACATTCTGACGAGCCGTCGGTTACTAAGAACCTGACCTCTTCCCCTTGCATTTCTCCTGCGGTATAAACGCAAAGATAATCATCAAGCTTTCTCACGGTAGTTCCTGTTTTTGTATCAAGCAAGGTTATATTGCGGCTTCCGTGTCCCGATGCATAATCGTCAAAGCTTTGAACAAGAGTTCTGTCCCCATTTGGCGTTTTCATTACGGCAACAATTTCCTGCTGCCCCGTGGCACCTACAAGCACCAGACCTTCTCCGCCACTGTGTTCAATCACGGAGGTTTCTCCTGTTACCTCGCTATAACGCACAAGCTTTCCATTATTATCGTACAGAATCATGGTACTGTCCTTACCTGTGGTATTATCCCAACCGGTGTACACATAGAATCCATGAACGTTGTCAATAAGCTTTTTTGCTTCGTCCGTGCCTATGTCAATATAGTAAAGAGCACTATCGTTATCGGTATTAAGGTCGGTTGCGACAAAATAAATTCTATCATTAAATATCGAAACGCTTCCTGTTCTTCTGACACGTCCGGGCAGGGGCTTCACCTCTGTAACGACGCCGTCTGTTTCATAAGAAAAGTTTGTGGCACTGTCAAAATACGGATGAACACCTTTTACCTTAATTTTTTCATTTCCTGCACCAAATTCACTATAGCCGTGACTGCTGTAGGAATAATTTATCGGGTTTTCCTGTATGGCAGTGCCGTCGGGAAGTATTTTGTAATACTGATTCCGCTGGAAAATCGGTGAGCTTCCCACAACATGCCTGAAATAAATATTTCCGTTTTCTTTAATAAAGTCTACGGGGCGGTTGTTATGATTTCCGTCCAAATCGGTAACAATTTCGGGCGAAGATGTATCGGAAACGCTCACGCGATAAACGACTATTTTATCGTCTTTATCACCGCTGTAATAATAATACTCACCGTCCGTTGCAACACCGCCGTTAAGGTGCGGAAGGTTTAAAGCCTCCGGATGAAAATTGTCCGAGGTTACAGAAAGTCCGTTTTTGCTGTCGAAGTTATAATCCCATCCAAATTCATCAACGGCAAAACGCCACGTCAGCGGAAAATAGGTTACATCACGCAGTGTAAGAAGTGGATATTCCTCTTTTGTATTATCTATAGCTTTCCCGTTTACCTCTATGTTAAAATTGCAAATTGAGGCTTTGTATGTCTCGCCGTTCTTCCACTGCCATTCATAATTTCTGTATGCCGTTGTAACATCGCTTTTCTCAATGGATAGAGTGCTTGTTTCCCCGTTCCAATCCGTTTTTAGTCCCAAATAGCGACAATCAAAATATGTCATTGGAACATAGGTTATATCCTTATAAACAATTAAAGGAAACTGACGATAACTATTCTCGACCTCGGCCCCGTTAAAGGTCACCGTAAACGAAGGAATAGTTACCCGAGCATCTGCCGCAAAGGCGGACACAGTGGGAAGCATTAATATTGTTAATAATATTGCAATCAGTTTTTTCATTGTCATCATCTCCTGTGGTGTGTCTTTAAATAAGTTTTATTTTAGTCTTCCGTAGCCTGCACCTTCAACGCACTGCTGACCTGCTTCTGTAAGCATAAACTCCGCCATCTTCCTTGCAGGGGCGTCAGCGGGAGTGTCTTTTCGAAGTACTACATAGGTGTTGTTGGAAAGCGGGTACGAGCCGTCTGCAATGGTTTCATCAGTAGGCATCACGCCATCAATTGCAAGAAGCTTTAAATGCCGCTTTGTGTCAAGCACCGCATCTACGTTATGATAGTAATAATAAATACTGTAGCCTAAGCCGTAGCCTAAAGGATTATCTGTTTTTGCTGCTATAACATCAGTTAATACATTCGACATTGTGAATGAAGTTTCCTTTTGCACCTCGGGATGAATTTCGTTTCCTTTAAGGAAATGCTTTTCCATCTGTGCATGACTGCCGCTGTCGTTATTTCTGCAATAAGGATAAAGAAGTGCATCGCTACCCCCTACCTCAGACCAGTTATCATAAGCATCATTTACATAGATATCAGTTATCTGCTCCTTAGTAAGCCCTGTTATCGGATTATCATTATTGGTAAAGAATATCATCGCATCATACGCAATTGGGATAAGCTCCAGCTCCACGCCTTTTTCTTCTGCCATTTTCAGAATATCGCTTGCAGGGTAAACGGAAGCAAAAAGCATATCCACCTCCCCGTTTATCAGCCGCTGATATGAGGCATGGCTCTTTGAATGCTTTTGCGGAAACTGCGGATGTGTCTGCCCGTTACGGAAAAGCGTATTGTAAACCACCTGCGTAAAGGGATAGGTAGAGGTTGAGCCATCAATTTTGGGCATTTCTTTGTCAAAGCCGAACATCTTTGCAAGCTCCGATGCATACATCTGGCACTCATCCTGAATGTTATTTAAGATGTAGGCAACGTTTGCTCTTGTAGCCGCTTTCTGCGGATATAAAAACTGCTCGGGATTATCCCAGTCAATATTTTCCGTATTCTGCGGATAGTCTACTATGCAGTTATATCCAAGGTAATCGTACGCCTCTTTCGCCCAATCGGATATATTTTCTTTGTCGGCAAAGTTCTCGTTTTGCCGCTTGAAACATCTCAGGTTTGCGTATTGCAAGGCTCTTGCAACCATAACTGTAATTTCTTCTCTTGTTACATTTCTGTAAGGAGAAAATACGTTCGGACTGTCACCCTCAATAATTCCGCAGGCACGGGCATAATTTACCACATAATAAAACCAGTCTTTTTTGGAAACATCCTCAAAGGTAACTGTCTGCGTATAGCCTGCCGAGATTTCATCTGTATATTCCCATGCCAGACCTTCAAGCCCCATAAACCGCATTACCATGGCGGCCGCTTCGGCACGGGTTACGTTATCATGGATATTTGCTTCCCCCTTGTCATTTCCGCGGATAACTCCGACACGTGACAGCATTTTAACGTCATGGAAATCAAAATCCGAATCATCAACATCGGTAAACTCTAATGCTTCGGTAACGAAAGCTTCAATCGCACGGCTCTTATACTCCACGGGGACTGTTGCGTACACATTACCCTCATATACAAGTGATAAGGGAATGATTTCTCCGCTGTCTACATACCTTGCATGTGTAATCCATGAGTTTCGGTCTTCAATACCGTCGGGGAATGGAATTTTGATAGTTGTAAATGCCAAGGTCTGTGTTTTTTCAGTTTCATCGGCAAGTGCAAAGCTTTCAAAGCTCATTGCCATACACAGTACTAAAATTGTGCTTATCAATTTTTTCATATACTTTCGCCTCCTTTAGCACTTTTATTATATCAAGCTTTGCAAAACATTTCAATATTCAACGCATCAAAATTTTAAAAGGCTGAGTGAAACAAATCACTCAGCCTTTTAATCGATTATTTAATAGAAACTGTTTCCCCTGACGGGATTTTGTATGTAACGCCGTCCTGATATACCCAAAGCTCAACAAGGGTGGGATTATACACCTTTGTGCCATCGGCATAATATTCAAGACGGTTATACGCTTCAATATAGTTGTATATTTCTATATTGGTTGCATACCAGATATCATCGTTCCCCGACATCTTTTCGCAGAACTCTTCAATCACGTTCCAATTATGCATCTGATTAAACTCATAGCTATGCCCCCACACATAAAAGAGCTGGGGTTTTCTGTTAACTCCGTATTCAAGGAAGAAATCTGCAAGCTCCATTAATCTTGGATTTGCATGGTGGCAGGTTGCGGGGAGTCTTAGCCAGTCGGTGGGAATTTTAAACTGCTCCGTGGAAACGGTGGTTCTGCAGTACTTGATTCCGCAAAGGCGAAGTGCTTCCACAACATCATTATTAAACGTGCCGAAAGGATAAGCTCCGCCGTTAATTCTTCTTCCAAACATTTCCTCCAATGCTTTCCTGTCCTCTATAATTTCAGACACTACCTTAGATGTAGGAAGTTCTTCCATAAACTCATGCGTGTAGCCATGAATCGCCACCTCATGAGGACTGTCTGCATACAAGGCGTAGGCTTCACTTTTCGAAAGCCGCCCGCTTACTGCATCAGGAGGATATACTGTTCCCTCAGGTGCAAAAAGTCCTGCATTTATATTAAATGTGCCTTTCATTCCATACTTATCAAAAATTTCAATAAGCCGCCTGTCGGGATGCACACCGTCATCATAGCTAAAGGTCAGTGCCTTTGCCTTACCTTTCGGGAATCGCATGAATCGGATACTCACAACATTTCACTCCAATCAGTTCTTCGCCTTCATTTCGCAGTAAATACATCTGTAAATTTTATTTTCGCGGTCAGTAAGTTTAAACACATGGTCTATTTCCTGCTCGACAGATGTGATACATCTGGGATTTTTGCACTTAACAACGTTTACTATCCTTTCGGGAAGCTCGCAGTGGCGTTTGTTGGTTTTAACGCCGTTTTCAATGGTGTTAATGGTAATACCGTTATCAATATAACCCAGGGCATCGAGATTAACATCGAGGGCTTCATCAATTTTTATGATATCCTTTTTTCCCATTTTCTTACTGTTTACGTTCTTTATAATTGCAACAGAACATTCAAGCTGGTCAAGGTTCAGGAGCTTATAAATCTCCATGCTTTTTCCTGCCGCAATATGGTCGATAACTATACCGTTTACAATTTCATCAATATGCATAATTTCCCCTCCTTACTCTATTCCGAGAAGTTTCAGAATGAGTGCCATTCTGATATACTTTCCGTTTTTCGCCTGCCTGAAATAGCAAGCCCTTTCGTCCTTATCCACTTCAACGGAAATTTCGTTTACTCTGGGAAGCGGATGAAGAACACGCATGGTAGGCTTTGCATGCTCAAGCTTGTCAGGAGTAAGGATATATGTGTCCTTCAAACGAACATAGTCAGCTTCGTTAAAGAATCTTTCCTTCTGAACACGTGTCATGTACAGAATATCAAGCTCCGGCATTGATTCTTCCAGGCTTTCAGTTTCAACAAATTCAATGTTCTTCTTAACAAGAACCTCATTTATAAGATATTCGGGAAGCTTAAGTTCCTTGGGAGAAATCATGATAAACTTGATATTATCGTAACGAACCATCGCCTGAATAAGCGAATGAACTGTTCTGCCGAACTTAAGGTCACCGCAAAGACCGATTGTGAGATTATCAAGCCTTCCTACTTCCCTCTTAATAGTAAGAAGGTCGGTAAGGGTCTGTGTGGGATGATTGTGTCCGCCGTCCCCTGCATTAATAATCGGAATCTGGGTTTTTGCCGCCGCAACTGTGGGAGCACCCTCCTTAGGATGACGCATAGCTATAATATCGGCATATGCCTCTACTGTGCGAACTGTATCGGATACGCTCTCCCCTTTAGCAGCGGAGCTTGACTGTGCCTCGGAAAATCCCAAAACATTACCCCCAAGTTCATACATTGCCGCTTCAAAGCTGAGCCTTGTACGGGTAGAGGGTTCAAAGAACAAAGTGGCAAGCTTTTTATATTTACACTTTTCCCTGTAATTTTCAGGATTTTCGATAATATCGTTTGCAACCTCTATAAGCTTGTCTATTTCCGGGATGCTAAGATCCAAAATGTCTATTAAATCTTTCATTTTTATCATCCTTTCCGTAAAATTTGGTTGGTTTTTATGCCTTTATCCAGCTTTCATCGGAAGGATTATTACGGAATTTGATAAGACGTTCTTTATCCTCTGCTTTAATGTAATTTTCATTAGCAGCAACCTCAACAATTGTGTCAAAGTCTGTGAGGCTGATATTCTTTACGTTTGCCGCAGAGAGTCTGTCAAGACCTTTCTGCATGCCATATGTGAAGATTGAAGCAATACCCAGAACTTCTGCACCTGCAGCACGGAGTGCCTCTACAACCTCGATAACACTTCCGCCTGTGGAGATAAGGTCTTCAATAAC
Source organism: Clostridia bacterium (assembly GCA_017451505.1). Classification (GTDB taxonomy): domain Bacteria; phylum Bacillota; class Clostridia; order UMGS1883; family UMGS1883; genus UMGS1883. Next base: position 94,307 of record JAFTOF010000002.1, read on the forward strand.
TACAACCTTATCGCCTTTCTGGAGCTTTCCTTCAATCTGATTCTGTCTGCCGTGGTCTTTTGCACCGCTTCTTACATAGCCCATGGGCATATCAAGAAGATGTGCGGTAATTGCCGCATGGGCAATACCTGCTGTAGATGTACCCATAAGCACCTCGGCTTCGGGGTAATGTGTCTTTACAACCTCGGCAAGGCTTTTTTCAACGTCTGTTCTTACTTCGGGAGCTGTAAGGGTAAGACGGTTGTCACAATAAATGGGGCTTTTAATTCCGCTTGCCCATGTAAAAGGCTCGTCGGGACTTAAAAATACTGCCTTGATTTTAAGTAAGTCTTTTGCAATTAATTCTTTCATTTTTATCTATCCTCTCTTTAAGCCGATGGGAGCCAGCCCCCATAAGCCTTAAATTTGTTAAATTTTTATCCTTTAAATTTGTCGTCCTCGTGAGGCGACAGCCTAACTTCGTCCTCCGCATTCAAATTATATAAAATTTTCCTGCATTTAAGGTCGAAGAGTTTAAAAACTATTAATTTTGATGGAAGACAAAGAAATTTCAAGAATAATACTGGCGTATATTCGCAGAAATTTCTGTAGTATTACGCAAAATTAATGTTTTTAAACCTTGTGGGGGTTGACGCCCATCGGCTTTAATCAACAAATTCGCGAACGCATCTTTCATATGCGGCTACGGGGTCGTCTGCTGCTGTGATTGGTCTGCCTACAACGATATAGTCGCTTCCCACGCTCTTTGCTTTTTCGGGAGTCATAATTCTAACCTGATCGTCTGCCGCACTGTCTGCAAAGCGGATTCCGGGGGTAACTGTCACAAAGTTCTTTCCGCAAACCTCTTTAACCCTTGATGCTTCGTGAGGAGAGCATACAACGCCGTCAAGTCCGCTTTCTGCGGCACATTTTGCGTAATGCTCAACAACCTCTGCCAAAGGAGCATCTATAAGAAGGTCATTTTTCATTCTTTCTTCGCTTGTAGAAGTGAGCTGTGTTACTGCAATAAGAATGGGGCGTGTTCCGTCCTCACGGGTTAAGCCCTCTATTGCGGCCTTCATCATTTCCTTTGTACCGAATGCATGAAGGTTTGTCATATCAACATCAAGATTTGAAAGAACCTTCATAGATTTTTTAACTGTGTTGGGAATATCACAAAGCTTAAGGTCGAGGAAAATCTTATGTCCTCTTTCCTTTACTGCCTTTACAATTTCGGGACCTTCTGCATAGAAAAGCTCCATACCGATTTTTACAAAAGGTTTTCTGCCTGCATTTGAGAATTTATCGAGAAATTCTACAAGTGCGTCCTTTGACGCAAAGTCACACGCTACGATTACATCCTTACCCATTAGTGAGCACCTCCGATTATACTTTCTAAAGATTCTATATTATATTTTTCCATAGCACGGGGAAGATCTTCAATAATATTTTTACATGCGTACGGCTCTATAAGGTTTGCCGCACCTACCTCAACAGCCGTTGCCCCTGCAAGCATCATTTCGATAACGTCCTCCGCCGTTGTTACACCACCCATACCTATGATGGGGATATTTACTGCCTCATACACTCGGTAAACCATGGAAACGGCAACGGGGAAAATTGCACTGCCCGAAAATCCGCCTGATTTATTAAAGAGTATCGGCTTTTTATTTTTAAGGTTGATACGCATACCCAGAAGCGTATTAATCATTGCAATGCCGTCTGCACCTGCTTCCTCGCAAGCCTTGGCAATAGAAACGATGTCTGTTACATTGGGTGAAAGCTTCATGTAAACGGGCTTTGTTGTAACGCTTTTTACTGCACGGGTAATTTCCGCTGCACTTTCGGGACTTGTACCAAAGCTCATTCCGCCGTGTTTAACATTGGGGCAGCTTATATTTACCTCAAGGATTCCCACTTCGTCCTGCTTGTCCATTTTTTCGCAGGTATAAACATAGTCCTCCAGAGAAAATCCGCTGACATTTGCAACGGCTTTTTTATTAAAGCATTTACGGAGTTTGGGAAGTTCCTCAGAAATAACCTTTTCAACCCCAGGATTCTGAAGTCCCACGGCATTAAGCATACCGCTTGAACATTCGGCAATTCTGGGAAGGGGATTTCCGTAACGGGGGTCACGTGTTGTTCCTTTAAGAGAAATACTGCCTAATATGTTTATATCATAATACTCACTAAACTCATAGCCGAACCCGAAAGTACCGCTTGCAGGAATAATCGGATTATCAAGCCCAAGTCCGCTTAAATTAACGCTCAGTTTGCCCATTTTACTTCCTCCTTTACAAGAACAGGACCATCCTTACAAATTCTTTTATTTCCGTAAAGGGTTTCACAGGTACAGCCCATACATGCACCAAAGCCACATCCCATGCGTGCCTCAAAGCTGAGCTGACCACTTGTCTTTGTGTTGTCATACAGTGCCTTGAGCATAGGTTCAGGACCGCACGTGAAAAAGTATGTATATTCAATATCTTTTATAGCATCGGTAACAAAGCCCTTTATGCCGTAGCTTCCGTCAGCGGTTGTTACTACTGTGTTAATGCCGAGAGCCTTGAATTCTTCTTCGTAGAAAACCTCGCTCTTTTTGTTAAAGCCAAGTACCACCGTGGGGGTTTTGCCCTGTGCTAAAAGCTCGACTGCCAGCATATACATAGGGGGCACGCCTGCACCACCGCCTACAAGGAGAGGCTTATCTCCGCTTTTATCAATATCGTAGCCGTTACCAAGGCCTGTCAAAATGTCAAGCTTTTCGCCCTCTTTCATTTCTGCCATAACCTCTGTTCCCTTTCCCACAACCTTGTAAATGATTGTAAGAAGGTTATCCTTGCTGTTACATACTGAAATAGGACGGCGAAGGAAAAATCCGTCAAGCTTAATATTGACAAACTGCCCTGGCTTTGTAATATCCGAGCAATCTCCCTTTAATACCATTTCGTATGTGATGTCGGCAAGCATTTTATTTGAAACTATTTCAAAAATACTTTGCTTCATGTTATATCTCCTTCCATACTAAGTTGCCATTGGCAAACGTCATCTTACATCTGCCCCAAACCTTTTCACCCTCAAAGGGAGTGCTTCTACCCAGTGACAGAAATTCATCGGGGTTTATTTCATAGCTTTCTTCAAGGTTAAACACCGTAAAGTCAGCTTTTTCGCCTTCTTTAATTACGCCTTTTCCAAGTTTAAAACGCTCTCTGGGATTCTTGACGAGTAGGCTTATAAGATGCTCAAGTGTCATCTTTCCCGTCTTTACAAAGTGAGTATACATCAGTGCAAATGCCGACTCTATACCGACAACACCCATCATACTCTTTTCAAGTCCTTTACCCTTTTCCTCTGCACTGTGAGGTGCATGGTCTGTGGCAATCATATCAATCGTTCCGTCAAGAACCGCTTCTATAAGTGCCTCCCTGTCAAGCTCACTTCCCAAGGGGGGATTCATTTTAAAGCGTCCGTGTTCCTGAAGATCATTCTCCGTAAGAATCAGGTAATGAGGTGCGGTTTCCGCCGTCACATCCACACCGCGTGCTTTAGCCTCGGCAATCAGCCTTACGCTTTCTTTGGTGGAAACATGGCATATGTGATATTTCACGCCGATTTCTTCTGCAAGTTTAAGGTCACGCTCTACCATCTTCCATTCACTTTCGGGGGGAATTCCTTTATGACCGTGATTTTTGCTGTAAACACCGTCACGAATATATCCGCCGAAAAGAAGCTCATTCACTTCGCAGTGGGCAGATATTATCTGCTTATTGTTTTTTACAAGCTCCATTGCCTGACGCATCATATCATCGCTCTGCACACCTCGCCCATCGTCGGAAAATCCAACTGCAACAGATGAAAGGGCATCAATGTCGGAAAGGGACTCCCCTTTTTCTCCCACGGTCAAAGCACCGAAGGGATGAACGCCTATAAGGGCATCGCGGGAAATGATATCCGTTTGCACTTTCATATTCTCCACGCTGTCGGGAACGGGGTTAAGATTTGGCATGGTACAAACATCCGTATATCCTCCCCGTGCACAAGCGGCTGTTCCCGATTTAATTGTTTCTTTATATGAAAAACCCGGTTCTCGCAAATGCACATGTACATCAGCAAAACCGGGGAAAATAAAGCAATTATTAAAATCGAAAACCATAGCGTCAGAAAGAGCACCGCCGCCGATAGAAACAACTATCCCGTTGTCAATATTGATATCAGTTTTCACAAAACCGTTTTCAGTTAGAACTGTGGCATTTTTAATACTGTATCGCATGGTGTCCTCCTGTTAATTTACTACCGTACATTATACCACAACTTGCAAAATGTGTCAAATGTTTTTAGCCCCTCTTTCAAGTAAATATTTTTACTAAAAAACTCTTGATTTTCAATTATTTATGATGTATAATATCAAAGTATTAAATACGCAGGTATGGCGGAATTGGCAGACGCGTACGGTTCAGGTCCGTATGAGAGCAATTTCATGCAGGTTCAAGTCCTGTTACCTGCACCAAAAAGAGAAAAGACCTCACGAAGTGAGGTCTTTTCTCTTTTATTAAAACCCTAATACCTGCGTAATAAATGCTGCCAGTGCTGCACCGACGGCAACGGTTAAAAGCCCCTTATCAAAAAACGCCAGAGCCAGTGCGACCACGCAGCCTGCCGCCGCAGAAAGAGGCGAGAGCGTGCTTGAAAACACCGCAGGGAACGTCATTGCTGCCAAAACCACATAGGGCACATAATAGAGAAAAGACTCTACCCATCGGTTTTGTATTTTTTTGCGGAACACTACCATGGGAATTGCACGGATAAGATATGTAACCGCCGCCATAACGGCTATACATAAAAGAATATATGTTGTACTCATATATCGCTATCCCCTTTCTCCTCCACAGGGAAAAATGTAGCACAAAAAGCACTGACAATAATCGTTATGATAATAATTGCCCATCCGCTTGAAATATTTTTTAAAATGGGAGCGTATGTAAATATAACGCTTGCTCCTATTGATGCCAAAACTGCGGTCATCACCTTTTTATTTTTCCTTGCGGGCGGAATTATTATTGCGATAAACATTCCATAAAGTGCAATTCCCATAGCAGAGGAAAGTGACACAGGCATAACCTTTGTTGCAACGGCACCCACTGCCGTCCCTGACGTCCATCCTAAAACGGGGGTGAGAATCAGCCCTGCCATATATACCGCTGTAAGCGGACGTGAATGACGCATGGATACAGCAAAGATTTCGTCTGTTATACCAAAGGACACCAAGAATCTTTGCCATAATTTCATTGAGGAATCCACCTTTTGTGAAACGGACAGCGACATAAGGAAATAACGCATATTTATAATCAGCGTGGTAATTGCAAGCTCGATAAGGCTTCCCAAAGCCAGCATAATATTAATCCCTGCAAACTGACCTGCACTTGTCACGTTGGTAAGTGAGGTAAGCGTTGCCGCCCATGCAGGAATACCTCCCTTAACCGCGGCAATCCCAAATGCCATCGACACCGAAAAATAGCCGAGGCAAATGGGGATTCCGTCTTTAATTCCGTTTAAAAACTCATTTCTTTTCATTCTTGACACCTTTATAATTCTTCTGCTAAAGTCTTACGCATTTTCCATTTTCCCGAAAGGAAATATATCATACTGGGGACTGCAAATCCATAGGGGGCTAACGCATAACCCAATACAAATCCATAGAATCCCCATCCGAAAAGCACACCGAAAAGATAGCTAAGGCCAATTCTCAGAAATACTCCGTCAAGCAGTGCAAGCACCATACTTAGCTTGGCATGCCCAATTCCCTGAATAAATGCACCGCTGCCCCTCATAACTGCAAAGGCAGGAAACATCCACAGTATTGCGGAAATAAAGGTATACGACATTTCGTGAACCCGTGCATCGTCGGAGAACATCTTAAACAGCCATTCTCCGCATCCCAAATAAAGAGCCATGAAGAAAAGTGTTAAAATTCCCGAAAACATCCATGCAGTGTAAACAACCTTTTGTGCTCTTTCCTGCTTGCCTGCACCAATGTTCTGACTTATCATCGGGATTGCGGCATACTGAATTCCCATACAGATTTTATTTACAATATCGTCTATTCGTACGCCTACACCAAAGGTTGCCGAGGCAACTACCCCCACCTTATTTATAAGGGAGTTTACAAAAAGCATGGAAATATTTATAAAGCCCGCCTGTACTGCCATAGGTGTGCCAAGGCTTATTATAGTGCGTGCATAATTTTTCTTTATGCGAAAGCTTTTTATTTTAAAATCAAAGCCAAAATCCTGCTTGTTTTTATAAAGATAATAGACAGAGAACATGAAAGATGCAGCCTGTCCTATTATGGTAGCCCATGCGGCACCTGCAACGCCAAAGCCCATAAGCCCTGTAAATAAATAGTCAAGCACCAGATTAACCACCGATGCAATCAAAATGAAAAGCAGCGGCCTTTTAGAATCTCCCATTCCGCGAAGAACGGCGGAAACCATATTATACCCTGCCGTAAATACCATTCCTCCGCCGCAGATGACAAGGTAATGAATTGCCATTTTAAACGATTCATGGGGAATATTAATTGCATTTAGAATAGCATCCTTAAATACTGCAAACACCGCCGTAAATACCAGTGCAATAATCATCAGCATAGAAAAGAGCGTGCCTATTATATGATTGAGCCTTTCCTTTTTTCCTGCACCCAGAGCTTGTGAGATAAGAACCTGCCCCGCATTTGAAAATCCCAGACAAACCATGGCAGCAAAGTTTATTATCTGACTGCTTTGAGATACTGCTGAAAGACCTGCCGTTCCCACATATTCGCCTACTATTATCATATCAATAGTGCTGTAAAGTACCTGAAGTGCATTTGACAGCATAAACGGAATCATGAAGTGAAAAAGCTGCTTCGCTATATTCCCATGTGTAAAATCTTTTGTAAGTTTAGTACTCATTCGAGATTCAATCCTTTGTTAATCTGATACTAATGTATTTTAACACATCATCGGCAAACCTACAACAATATTTTCAAAAAATTGACTGTTTTTATTGATTGAAACATATATTTATGATAAAATACAAATATTCTTATTACAAGGGATGATATTCATGAAACTAAGTACGCTTTTTTCAGAAAGGTTTTCACTTTCGTTTGAAGTTTTTCCGCCGAAAACGGATACAGCTTTCGAGAGCGTTAAAACTGCTACCGAGGAAATTGCAAAATTAAGACCTTCTTTTATGAGCGTTACATACGGGGCAGGCGGCGGCACAAGCAAATATACTCTTGAAATCGCCAAGAACATAAAAGAGCAGTATAATGTTCCCACTCTCGCCCATCTTACATGTGTTTCCTCCACAAAGGAAACCGTCCGCCATAAGATTATGCAGATGAAAGACGCAGGCATTGAAAATGTGATGGCTCTCAGGGGGGATTTGACACCTGAGCTTATGGAAAGCGACAGGAGCACATGGGACTACACTCATGCAATAGACCTTATTCGTGATATAAAAGAAAGTGGTGCCGATTTTTGTATAGGCGGTGCGTGCTATCCCGAAGTTCATCCCGAAAGCACTAATCAGAAAGAAGATATTAAGCATCTTAAAGAAAAGGTGGATGCAGGATGTTCATTCCTTACCACCCAGATGTTTTTCGATAATAACTTGCTCTATAATTTTCTTTATAAAATACGCGAGGCAGGGATAACCGTTCCCATAATTGCGGGAATTATGCCTATTACCAATGCAAATCAGGTAGAGCGTGCAGTAAAGCTTTCAGGCTCCTTTATGCCGCAGAGATTCAAAAGCCTTGTGGATAGATTCGGCTCATCACCCGAAGCAATGAAGCAGGCGGGCATTGCCTATGCAACAGACCAGATAATAGACCTTTTTGCAAATGGTGTAACGAATGTACACGTTTATTCCATGAATAAGCCTGACGTAGCTGAAAAAATACAAAGTAATTTATCGGATATATTATGCCTATGATAAACAGTGCGATTTTAACGAAAACATTTCCTCCCCCTCAAATAGACAGAAGTGAAATTTTAAGGTATGCAGGGGTGGAAAATACAACTCCCGAAATAGAAAATCTGATTGACGAATGTCTTTTACTTATCGGCGATAAGCTTACATATAAGGTTTGCTACGGAAATTTCCCTCTCGCCTTTTCGGAGGACGAGGTTAATCTATCCTTTACAATGGCCAAAAGTGAAAAGCTTAAAGCTAATCTCTGCGGTTGCAGAAGCTTTATTCTATTTGCCGCGACAATAGGACTGGAGATTGACAGAATGATTGCACTTTACGGCAAAACCTCCCCTGCCAAAGGGCATATGCTTCAGGCGATAGGTGCCGAGAGGATAGAGGGGCTGTGTGATGCTTTCAACCAATATATTGCCGAGGAATATGGATATACTAAGCCTCGTTTCAGTCCGGGGTATGGTGATTTACCCTTAGAAATTCAAAAAGACTTTTTTAGAGCACTTGAACCGAGCAGAAGAATAGGACTTACCCTTAATGAAAGTATGCTGATGACTCCCTCTAAGTCGGTAACGGCAATTATAGGAATTTCCGATACAAAGTGTGAAAACAAAAAACAAAACTGCAACGATTGCACAAAGCACAATTGCAGTTACAGGAGAACATTATGAATATAAAAGAATACTTAAAGGATAACTTCATATATCTTGACGGAGGAATGGGAACGCTTCTTCAGAAAGAGGGGCTTTTACCCGGAGAACTGCCCGAAAGATGGAACATATCGCATCCCGATATAATCACAAAAATTCACCGTAGCTATTATGATGCGGGAAGCAATGTGGTAAACACAAATACCTTTGGTGCAAATCTTTTAAAATTCAGCCCAAAGGAGCTTGACGAAATTGTAAAAGCAGCAGTGACAAACGCAAAACGTGCAAAAGAGGAATCAAGTGCAAAGGGAGAAAAATGGATAGCACTTGACATAGGTCCAAGCGGCAGAATGCTTGCCCCCTATGGCGATTTTGATTTTGAGGACGCGGTTTCCCTTTTTGCCGAAACTGTAAAGCTCGGGGCAAAATATGGCGTAGACCTGATTTTTATTGAAACAATGAACGACAGCTATGAAACAAAGGCTGCCCTTCTTGCGGCAAAAGAAAACTGCGACCTGCCCGTATTTGTGTCCAATGCTTACGGTGAGGACGGAAAGCTGATGACAGGTGCGTCCCCCTCCGCCATGGTCGCAATGCTTGAGGGTATGCGTGCCGATGCCATCGGCATAAACTGTTCACTTGGTCCAAAGGCTCTTATAAAGGTTGCGGAAGAATATCTTGAAAAGTCCTCTCTCCCAGTAATTCTTAAACCAAACGCAGGGCTTCCCAAGGTAATAGGCGGCGAAACTGTATATGATGTTCTTCCGGAGGAATTTTCAGAGGACGTTGCCACTCTTATGGAAAAAGGAATACGCATTGCAGGCGGTTGTTGCGGAACTACCCCCGAATATATTTCCTCACTTGTAAAAAAATCTTCAAACCTTTCTCCCTCGGCAATTACCAAAAAGAATATTACCTGTGTTTCCTCTTACACCCACGCGGTTGAATTTAAGGATTCCCCCATTCTTATAGGTGAAAGGATAAATCCCACAGGCAAAAAGAGATTTAAGGAAGCCCTTAAATGCGGCGATATGGACTACATATTAAACGAGGGCATTTGTCAGCAGGAAAAAGGTGTACATATTATTGATGTCAACGTAGGTCTGCCCGAAATTGACGAGGCAAAAATGCTTACAGATGCCGTTTGCCGTCTGCAGGCGGTTATTAATATTCCCTTGCAGATAGATACTGCCAACGTTTCCGCTATGGAAAGTGCACTCCGCCGATACAACGGCAAAGCTATGATTAATTCCGTAAACGGCAAGAAAGAAAGTATGGACGCAGTATTTCCCCTTGCGGCAAAGTATGGCGGCCTTATCGTGGCACTTACATTAGACGAAAACGGCATTCCTAAAAGTGCAGAAGAAAGATATGCCGTTGCAGAAAAAATCCTTGTCGAGGCTGAAAAGTACGGAATTGATAAAAAGGATATAATTTTTGACCCCTTGACACTCACTGTAAGTGCAGAGCCTGACGCAGCAAAGGAAACGCTAAGTGCTGTCAGCATGATTAAGCACAAAATGGGTGTTCATACGTCGCTGGGCGTTTCCAATGTTTCTTTCGGGCTTCCCCACCGCGATGCAATTAACAGCACATTTTTTGCAAATGCCATGGCAAGCGGACTTTCTGCGGCAATTATGAATCCCTATTCCGCGGAAATGATGAAAGCATACTATGCTTTCAGGGCACTTAACTCTTTTGATGAAAATTTTTCTGAATATATTGCTTTCTCCCAAACGCTTACAGAAACTGTAACAATCACCGAATCTAAAAAAGAATCCGTTTCCACATCTGAGCAAGGAAGTGCACTTCAAAAAGCCGTTATAAAAGGTCTGTGCGATCAGGCGGCGGCAATAACACGCGAAATGCTTGAAAGTACAAAGCCGCTTACAATCGTACAAGAGGAAATTATCCCTGCACTTAATATTGTCGGAACGGGTTTTGAAAATAAAACAGTGTATCTTCCCCAGCTTCTTATGAGTGCAGAAGCGGCAAAGGCGGCTTTTGAGGAAATCAAGAAAGCAATGTCTTCCTCAAATGCTTCGGACAAATGCTCTATCGTAATTGCAACGGTTAAGGGCGATGTTCACGATATAGGTAAGAACATCGTGAAGCTTCTCCTTGAAAATTATGGCTTCAGGGTTTACGATTTGGGAAAGGATGTACCGCCCGAAGTTATTGTAGAAAAGGCATCCGAGGTTAATGCACCCATTATAGGGCTGAGTGCATTGATGACAACAACAGTCCCCGCAATGGAGGAAACTATTAAGCTTGCAAGAAAAAAGCTCCCCAACTGTAAAATCATCGTTGGCGGAGCAGTGCTGACACAGGAATACTCCGATGCAATCGGTGCTGACAAATATGCAAAGGATGCAATGGAAGCAGTACGATATGCAGAAGAAATAAATAAAAAAACATGCCGCTTCACCCATTTCGCGTCCCAACTAAATTTCAAACAAGCAAGCGTTGCTCGCGATTAAATTACGGTAAATAATACGAAAGAAGCAGTCTATGATTAAGACTGCTTCTTTCGTATTATTCCGCACCCTATTTTTTCGCCCGAATTTCCCGCAGGCTGAGTGGTAAAATCATCGGGCATTGAATGAATTATTACAGTTTTCCCTATAATTTCTTCTATGGTAAATCTTTTTGTCATGAATGCTGAAAAGGCTTCGCCATTTTCGCCAAATAACGGCGGCATATCCCCTGCGTGGTAAGGATGCGGATAACCCTTTGGATTATAATGGGTAAGTGCATTTTTAAACGGGTCTGTTTCATCCCCGCTACAGCTTGCTCCAGAATGTATATGAAATCCAAATACACCGCTCCCGTACTGATTTTCGGGAAGTCCCTGTGCCTGTGTCACCACTATCACACTGTCAGGCTGCTGATAAAACTGAACACGGGCATAAACATTGGGATATTTTTCACTACCGTTTATAACAGCAAACGCCGCAGGATATGATGTAAATATATGTCCAAAATTTTCATAGTTAAACATAACAAAACCCCCTTAGTGCAGTATATGCACTAAGGGGGAATCTAATTCAGTTTGTTATTTCACATCATAGTCAAGCTTGAATTTTTCTCCACAGCCGTAATTTTCGTAAACATAATCAATATCCTTGTCACCACGTCCGGAAAGACAGGCAAGAATTGAGCCTGATTTATGTTCCTTTGCATATTTGATTGCATATGCTACTGCGTGTGCACTTTCGATTGCGGGAATGATTCCCTCATATCTTGAAAGCAGGAAGAATGCCTCCATCGCCTCTTCATCGGAGATTGTAGTATACTGCACTCTGCCCATATCACGAAGATGTGCGTGTTCAGGACCTACACCGGGGTAATCAAGACCGCTGGCTATTGAATATACGGGGAGCGGCTCGCCCTTTTCGTCCTGAAGAACATAGCTTGTATACCCGTGGATAACTCCCTTTGTTCCATATGCCATAGTAGCCGCATGATCACCGACTGAGCTTCCTCTTCCCAGCGGCTCTACCCCGTAGATTTCAACAGGGTCGGCAAGGAAAGGAGTAAACATACCCAGCGAGTTACTTCCGCCGCCAACACAGGCAGTAATTGCATCGGGCATAATGCCTGTCATTTCAAGGAACTGCTCTCTTGCCTCAATACCGATTACGGACTGAAAATCTCTTACCATTTTCGGAAACGGATGAGGACCTGCCGCTGTACCTATGCAATAAATTGCATCCTTGTACTCTCTGAGATACGCTTCAAATGCCGCGTCACAAGCTTCTTTAAGTGTTTTAAGCCCCCTTGTTACGGGAACAACATTTGCACCGAGCATTTTCATTCTTATAACATTGGGGTACTGCTTTTCAATATCAACCTCGCCCATATAGACGTCACATTCCATACCAAAGTATGCTGCCGCAGTAGCTATTGCAACGCCATGCTGACCTGCACCTGTTTCTGCAATAATTTTCTTCTTGCCCATATATTTTGCAAGAAGTCCTTCACCCATACAGTGATTAAGTTTATGTGCACCTGTATGGTTAAGGTCCTCACGCTTTAAGTAAATCTGGCAGTTGCCGAATATTTTGGAAAGACGCTCACAATGGTACACGGGAGTAGGTCTTCCCTGAAATTCTTTTCTGATTCTGCGAAGCTCATTTATAAACTGTGCACTGTGGCAGATAGCTTCATAAGCGTCGTCTGCTTCCTTAAATGCCTCAATAAGCTCTTTTGCCTGAAAAGAGCCGCCGTATTCACCGAAATACCCCTCCTCGTTGGGATATTCCTTCAAATAATTTTCAAAATCTTTATATTTGTTCATGGTCTGTTATCTCCTTTAATCATATTTAATAGAATTTCAGGATTTACGCCATCGTACATCCGGTTTGTTTTTAAAAATAAACATATATATTCCTCCAAAAAACAAAAGCCCTTGAACTGCATTTGCAAGTCAAGGGCGAAAATACTATTTCCGCGGTGCCACCTTGTTTCAGGAATAACCCCTCTGTAAGATACTATCATATCTCCGGCTTTTAACGCAAGCCACACGTCAGTGCATTTAACACTGCCCTCGGCAGTCCATATTACTCAGGCGATTCTGCGGAACTCACACCATAATCCGCTCGCTCAAAGAATCGGTATCTGACTTTTTTCTGCCTCAATGGTTTACTATTAAATTCTCGTTAATTATATCACTGCAAAAATTATATGTCAATACTTTTTCCCAAATTTGAATTTACAAATTTCTGCAATCTATCCTTGACGCTCACATCAAGAGGCTTCGTATCTTTAAGAGGATTTTCAATTTTCAGCTCCTCATACTTGAAAAAGCCCATTGTATGAAACGCAAGGAGTTCATATTTATATATGCATTTTTTATCTTTGATGTGCATGAGGTATTTTTGGATTTCTTCCTCGGTATCATTAATTCCGGGAATTATTACAGTCCTGATACGAGTGGACTTTCCAATGGATTCCAAAAACCCGAGCATTTCCAGCGTTTTTTCCATTGTATGTCCCGTGTACTTAAGATACCCCTCATTGTCGGGAAATTTCAGGTCAAGGATGACGCCTTGTGCATTTTCCAGCACATATTTCACCGAATCGGTAAGTTCTACACTACCGGATGTATCTACAATATAATTTATGCCCTTCTCTTTTAAAAGCGGCACTGTTTTCCTGATAAATTCAGCCTGTAAAAGCGGTTCTCCGCCTGTAAAGGTAACTCCTCCGTTATTTTTAAAATAGGGATTATATTTAGATACTTTGTTAACCAATTCTTCGGGTGTCATTAACGTTCCTGTCATATTCCACGTATCAGGATTATGGCAAAATACGCACCTTAGGGGACAGCCCGAAAGAAAAACTGCATACCTTACACCTTCACCGTCTACCGCTGCCATACTTTCAAAAGAATGAATATAGCCTTGCATACATATTCTCCTATACACACCGACCTGCCTTAGTAAAGGGCAGGTCGGATTAGTTTTGTTACATCTTTTCGTGGAATGTACGCGATATTACTTCAAGCTGTTTATCCTTTGTCAGCTTATTGAAGTTTACTGCATATCCGCTTACACGAATTGTGAGAGTGGGATAAAGAGTGGGGTCATTCATTGCATCAATAAGCTTCTGGCGGTTAAGCACGTTAACATTAAGATGATGTGCGTCCTGCGCAAAATATCCGTCAAGCACGGTGGTAAGATTTTCCACGCGGTTATCCTCATCTGTTCCAAGTGCCTCGGGCGTAATGGAGAACGTATTTGAAATGCCGTCCATACAACAACCATAGTTAATCTTTGCCACGGAGTTAAGTGATGCCAATGCACCCTCCTTATCTCTTCCGTGCATGGGATTTGCCCCGGGAGCAAATGCCTCCCCTTTCTTTCTTCCGTCGGGGGTTGCACCTGTTTTCTTTCCGTAAACCACGTTTGAAGTTATTGTCAGAATCGAAAGAGTGTGGCGTGCATTGCGGTACGTCTTTGTCTTACAAAGCTCGCTGTAGAAAAATTCCGTTATCCATTTTGCAATGCTGTCTGCCCTGTCGTCGTCGTTTCCGTACTTGGGGAAATCTCCCTCTATATCAAAGTCGGTTATTAATCCGTTTTCGTCCTTTTTCGGAGTAACACGTGCATATTTAATTGCACTTAAGCTGTCTGCAAGAACGCTCAGTCCGCTGATTCCAAACGCCATAAGACGCTCAGGCTCCACATCATGGAAGGACATCATAAGACGCTCGTAGGCGTACTTATCATGCATATGGTGGATTACATTCATAGTGTTAACATAGAGCTTTGCCATCCATGCCGCATATGTTTTGAATGCTTCCAGTACTTCCTCGTAGTCAAGAGTTTTTTCATCAAAAACCTTTCCTTCGGGGGCAATCTGCTCGCCGTAGATTTCATCCTTACCGCCGTTTAATGCCATAAGAAGAACCTTTGCCAGATTACAGCGTGCACCAAAGAACTGCATCTGCTTACCTGTTTTCATAGCACTTACACAGCAAGCGATTGAATAATCGTCGCCAAAATCCTTACGCATCACATCGTCATTTTCATACTGAATGGAGTCGGTATCGATTGACACCTTCGCACAGAAATCCTTAAATGTCTGAGGAAGCCCCTGTGCCCAAAGAACAGTTATATTGGGTTCTGCGGAAGGACCAAGGTTATAAAGTGTCTGCAAGAATCTATAACAGGTCTTTGTAACCATGGTTCTGCCGTCCTCACACATTCCGGCAAGGGAACAAGTAACCCAAACGGGGTCGCCTGCAAACAGGTCATTATATTCGGGAGTACGCAAATGGCGGACAAGACGCATTTTAATTACCAAATCGTCAATAAGCTCCTGTGCACCTTTTTCATCGAGAGTACCCTCTTTAATATCACGCTCAATATAAATATCAAGAAATGCGGAGATTCTTCCGATACTGTTAGCCGCACCATTCTGCTCCTTAACTGCACCGAGATAACCAAAATAGAGCCACTGAATTGCTTCACGTGCATTTTCCGCGGGACGGGTAATATCGCATCCGTACTGCTTTGCCATAATAACAAGGTCGTTCATAAATTCAAGCTGACGGGAAATGTCTTCAAGAAGTCTGATGGTATCATCGGTCATATCCCTCTCACCGATACGCTCTTTATCAGCTTTACGCTCGCGGATAAGGTAATCCATTCCGTAAAGGGCAATACGGCGATAGTCGCCTATAATTCTGCCTCGTGCATATGCATCGGGAAGCCCCGTAAGTATTCCTGCATGGCGGGCTTTCCTCATAGTTTCCGTGTAAACACGGAATACACCTGTGTTATGTGTAGTACGGTACCTGAACTCATCTTTTATATTCTCTCCGATTTCATAGCCGTACGCTTTACATGCCTGAACGGCATTTCTGTAGCCGGCAAAGGGATTAACGGCTCTTTTAAGAGGCTCATCTGTCTGCAAGCCTACAATTAAGTCGTCCTCTTTGATAACGTAGCCCGGCTCGTAAGTAAGAAGTGAAGAAACCCTCTCGGTGTCGATATCAAGAACGCCGCCCTTTTTTGTTTCCTCTATAATAAGCTCCTCAACACGTTTTTTTACTCTGTCTGTGCGGGGTGTTGTACCTGATAAAAAGGAAGCGTCCCCCTCATACGGTGTATAATTCCTTTTAATGAAATCACTTACATCTATTGTGTTATTCCAATTTCCCTCATTAAAATTGCGTTTGTAATTCTCCATATATATACACCCTTTCTTTGAAAATGCAAAAATTTAAAAAGGCACCCCGAAAATGAGGTGCCCAGACGGTCGGCAATTATGACTCCTGTTCCCTCATAGTTTTCTATGTCTCCGTCAGTAGCAGGAATCATTTATATTATAGCGTATGTTTTCATTTTTGTCAATGGAAAATATAAACACATTTTTACTTACTGCAAACCAGTTCAAAATGGTCTTTGTCTGAAAAATCCGTAAGGTCTACACCTGTCATCACGGACTCCCCGTCTTTGGTGAATGCCCAATAAGTTTTAGTTTTGTCATAGTCGGCTTCCATAGAGTTTACCTTTTTCACATAAAGCCCGTAGGGACCCTTTTCCCCCTCGATAAGCTTGTGCTCCGAAAGTGCTTCACCCACAGTTTTCTTGTCGGTATGAATGGTAAATTCTATAGCCTGCCCCTCGGCACCAACCTCAACATATAAGGTTTTTTTCCCTGTGCCAAGCTCTGTATCTTTTAAGTAGGCAGCATCTTTCCATATGCCTTCCTGCTTTATTGTAGCGGTTCTTTCATTTGTTTTTGGGGCGATTTCTCCGTCCTGCATAAAAAATGCACATGCCAAAATTACAATTACAGATAGTGCCGCTAAAATAACATTACGTTTTTTCATAAAATTCTTCCTCTCACAAAAAAGAAGCGTGCCGCTTCACCCATTTCGCGTGCCAACTAAATTTCAACCGAACAAGTATTGCTCGCGAACAAATCACGCAAATTCCTATACGGTAAAAAGCTTTCACCTTACAAAAATTACAGTTTCTACGCTCTCGGATGTGCTTTTTTATATATCTTTTTAATGTTGTTTTTGAGCACTTGGTTATATATTCGCGTTGTTACCACATCATTATGCCCCAGCATTTCCGAAACGGCATTGATGTCTGCACCGTTTTGCAAAAGGTGTACTGCAAAGGAGTTTCGGAGGGTTTGGGCTGTAATTTCCGTTTTAATGCCTGCACTTTGTGCATAGCTGCGGAGAATCTTCCAGAAGCCCTGCCTTGTAAGGGGAGTTCCGCTGCAATTTACAAAAAGATTTTTTTCCTTACTGTTATTAATAAGATACGGACGTGCCTTTTTTATATACTCATCAAGTGCATCTGCCGCCTCTTTGCCAAAAGGTATGTACCTTTCATTTCTGCTTCCCACACAGCTTAACATTCCTCCGCGAATATCCACATCTTTCAGCGTAAGAGCTATTATTTCCGATACTTTTATTCCTGTCGCGTAAAGAAGTTCCAGCATTGCCTTATCACGGATTCCTTTTAAATCAGTGGTTTTAGGCTGATTTAAAAGCTTTACGACCTCTCTTGTGGTGAGTGCCTCGGGGATTTTTTTCTTAACACGGGGAAGCTGGATGCCGCAGGCGGGATTAATCTCAAGCTCTTTCTTCGTAATTCCCCACTGGTAAAATTTTTTCAGGGAGGCTGTCTGCCTTGAAATCGTGGAATGTGCCTTTCCCTGTGCCCTGAGGTGCTCTATGTAGGCATTAAGGGTTGTCCGCTTTACGGCGAAAACATTTTTTACTTTATTCTCTTTTAAATAGGAAAAATACGTTTCCAAGTCACGGACATAAGAAGTAAGTGTATTTTGCGACATTCTCTGTTTTTTTAAATACACCTCATATTCCGCTATTATTTCATTCATAAATTACCCACCTTTTAAGAGAGTGTTTCTATTTTACACCTGTAAGAAAAAAATGTATATAACCAAATTGCACATAATTTCCATCAATTTTTCGTGGTTTTAGCTTAAAATTCTATAAAATATCACTTCCATCCCCCCTGCTATCAGCGATAGCAGAGCGGTAAGCAATGCTTCACTGCGTTTAAATGTAAATGGTTCTCCGCCGTTTTCAATTATATCTTTTCTCTTGCCCACTACCTTTACGGAAAAAAACATCATGATGGGAAGTATTGAAAAGCACTGCGGAAGCACTGCCGCCGCGGCTTCCTTTATCCCCATGAATGTCAATATGTACATCACGCAGAAGGAGGAGCAGCAGCCTCTAAGCATTATAACCGGATGAACAAGTGACATCGGTAACAGGTTATGAAACAGAAAAACAAAGATAAGCCACAAAAGATTCAGCCACGATACATGCAGAAATTCCCCGAAAGAAATTACATCGCTCACTAAATTCATCTCATCAAAAACAGAAACGTCTGTTCTGATTTGACCGTAGAAAAGCACCATTCCGATTATTATTCCAACAAGAAAATTTATTCCGACAGATATGTAAATCAGCTTTTGCTCTCGATTCATTAAAAACACCTCTGTCAAATACTATTCTTGTCCCGATAGAGGTATTACATATCCGACAAAATCCGTAAAAGCTCGCAGGGAGAATCTGCAATTTTTTCAGCGTGTCCCAAAAGCTCCCCCTCGGCGGCAAAGCCGTAGCTTACACCAATACACTTAATTTTGCACTTCCTTGCACCCTCACAATCGTGTATACGGTCACCTACCATTACAGTTTCGTGAGGCTTTGCTCCCAGTACTGCCATGGCATTTTTTATAACCTGTGCCTTATCGGTGTTTCTTCCGTCAAGCTCGCTTCCCGAAAGATGCGAAAGATATGGCGAAATGCCATACTTATCCGCAATTTTCTGTGCGAATACATGAGGCTTGCTGGTTGCTATGGCAAGGATTTTGCCCTGATTTTTAAGCTCCTGCAGCATTTCTAAAACACCGTCGTATATTTCATTTTCAAAAAGGCCTATGGGTGCGAAACGCTCTCTGTAAACCTCAACTGCCTTTTCGGCATCTTTTTCCGAAAGGGCGGCATATTTCATAAACTGCTCCTTGAGAGGAGGCCCTATAAAGGACACAAGCTCATCGCATTCACGCTCGATTCCGAAATAACGAAGTGCGTGCTGTACACATTTGGTGATTCCCTCTTTGGGATTGGTAAGGGTGCCGTCTAAATCAAAAAGGATATATTTAATCAAAATAGTTCTTCCTTTCTACAAAATTCTTGATATTTTCCTAAGTTTACTATATAATATCACTGTTTGGTTAATTTATCAAGAAGGTGAAATTTTTTATGCAAAAAACAAATGTTATGAGAATGCTTGACAAAGCAAAAATCACATATTCAACCGCAGAATATGAGGTGGACGAATCCGACCTTTCGGGAACACACATTGCCGAAGTTACGGGAATGAATCCTGAAACCGTATTTAAGACATTGGTTGCCAAAGGCGACAAAACAGGGCACTGTGTTTTCTGTATTCCCTGTGCTATGGAGGTTGACCTTAAAAAAGCGGCAAAAATAACAGGCAATAAAAAAGTGGAATTTCTCCCCCTTAAAGAGCTTCTCCCCACAACAGGCTACATTCGCGGAGGCTGCAGTCCCATTGGCATGAAAAAGAAATTTCCCACATTTATACACGAAAGTGCAAAGGATTTTGAAACCATTTCAGTAAGCGGAGGAATGAGGGGCTTGCAGGTAATACTTTCACCCGAAATTCTTAAGGATTTTATAGGTGCATCATTTGCAGATTTAATTACGGAGGCTTAACTATGCAAAATTCCAACAAAAGCTTTATTGCCAAAATTGCACTGCTTCTTGCCACAATAATATGGGGTTCTACATTCTTTATAATGGAGGGGACCATTCAAAGCATCGGAATCTACTCCCTGCTTGCATTTCGTTTCACATTGGCGGCAATCATTCTGGCGGTAATACTCATAAAGCATTTAAAGGTTATTGATAAGGGCTACCTGTGGCGTGGATTTGTTATGGGGGCACTGGTAATTGTGGCATACATATTCCAGACCTACGGACTTGCGGATGAAGCAACCACCCCCGGAAAAAACGCCTTTCTGACGGCTATTTATTGCGTTATCGTACCCTTTTTAGCGTATCCTTTTACGAAAATAAAGCCTGACAGATATAATGTTGCTGCATCTTTTCTGTGTATATTCGGGATTACTCTGATTTCCGTTACGGGAGGCGATTTTTCCACAATTTGCAGAGGGGATTTGCTGACACTTTTAGGCGGTATCTTTTTTTCACTGCATATGATAGCGGTAAGTGTGTTTTCTCAAGGCAGAAACATACTTCTTCTGACAATGCTTCAATTCTTTTTTGCAGGGCTTATTGCTTGGATTCCTGCACTGATGTTTGAAACCTTTCCGTCGGATATGCCTTTATCGGGAATAGGTGCAATCTTGTATCTTACAATATTTGCGACGTGCCTGTGCTACCTATTCCAGAATGCAGGGCAAAAATTCACCACCCCCTCAACGGCGGCACTGATACTTTCGCTGGAGGCGGTATTCGGGGTGCTGTTCTCCGTGATTTTTACAGCAGAAACCGTTTCATTTAAAATGTTTATAGGCTTTTCGTTAGTATTTTTGGCGATAATCGTATCTGAATTAAAGCCATTTAAAAGCAAACGAGGTTAAATTTTTTATAAAACGGATTGAAATGCTCTTTATATTGTGTTACAATATAGTAAAATAGTGGATATATTGTGTTAGGAGCAATTACTTTGGAATTTATATCACACAACGTTGAAGAAACTGAAAATTTTGCCTTTGAATTAGCGGCAAAAATAACCGCCCCTAAGGTCATCTGTCTGACAGGGGACCTTGGTGCAGGGAAGACCGCCTTTACAAGAGGCTTTGCCCGCTACTTCGGCATAGAAAAAGGGGTAAGCTCCCCTACCTTTATAATAATGCACCGCTACGAGGGCAGTGAGGTAATTAATCATTACGATTTATACAGGCTCAGTGATTTTGATGAGCTTTTGGATATTGGCTTTGAGGAGCAGATTGAAAGCGGTATCTCAATTATCGAATGGCCCGACAATTTTATGGAGTATTTGCCCGATGATAAAATCGTAGTACGGATTACAAGGCTTGGCGATAACGAGAGGAAAATAGAATTATGAACATACTTGCTATTGACACATCGGCACTGACTGCTACGGCGGCAATTCTTTCTGATGATACCCTTTTGGGAGAAATCAGCACCACCACAAAGCTGACACACTCCCAGACAATCATGCCTATGATTGATGAGCTTTTGAAAAAAGTAAATCTTGATATATCCGATATTGACCTTTTTGCATGCAGTGAGGGACCTGGGTCTTTCACAGGACTCAGAATAGGCATTGGCACAATAAAGGGGCTTGCTTACGGTCTTGGGAAAGATGCGGTTGGCGTTTCCACACTTGAGGCATTGGCACACAATATAGCTTTTACCCCCTTCCTTATCTCCCCTATTATGGACGCAAGGCGAGGACAGGTGTATAACGCACTATACAGATATAGCAGCGGAAAGCTTGAATGTATAAAAGAGCCGCGTGCTTTAGCTATTGAGGAGCTTTGCGGTGAGCTTACGGAAAAAACTGTCTTTGTAGGTGACGGTGTAAAGGTACATAGAGAAAAGATTACGGAGCTTATGGGTGAAAATGCACTCTTTGCTCCACCCCAGCATCAGCTTCAAAGGGCAGGCAGTGTCGCCTATGCGGCACGTAATAAAAAGCCCATAAGTGCATCGGAGCTTACTGCGGTATATCTCAGGAAGCCGCAGGCTGAAAGAGAAAGAGAAGAAAAAATGGAAAACTGAAAATTCTTACATAGAAAGGGTTAGATATTTATGACTATAGCAATGGCGGCAGACCACGGCGGTTATGAGCTTAAAAATATTCTGCTTGATTATTTGGCAGAGAAAGGACATGCAATAATTAACTTGGGAACAGACACACCTGACAGCGTGGACTATCCCGATTTTGCAAAAGCGTGCTGTGATGAGGTTGTAGGCGGCAGAGCCGATTTTGGTATTCTGGTATGCGGAACAGGCGTGGGAATTTCCATTGCCGCAAATAAAATTGACGGTATCCGCTGCGGACTTTGCCCGTCAAAGGAGATTGCCGCACTGGTAAAACAGCATAATAATGCAAACGTAATTGCATTGGGCGGAAGATTCACAAGTGCAGAAGATGCAAAGGATATTGTAGATTATTATATGAATGCCGAGTTTGAAGGCGGTAGACATCAGGGCAGAGTAGATAAAATAATGGCACTGGAAAAATAAACTATAATTTTACAATTTAAGTTCGAAGTTCGAAATTCAAAGTTCGAAGTGAATGTAGATTTTCTCTGCACGAAAATCTTGTTTTTACAAAGTAAATTCCTCAGTTATCAAAGATTTTTTGTTTTGCAAAAAATCCACCATCATTTCGCATTTCACATTTCGCATTTCGCATTTAATTTATGGAGGGATTTTTATGCGTTGTCCGTTTTGCGGTCATGAAGACAGTAAGGTAATTGATTCACGTCCCACAGACGAGGGCGTAGCAATCAGAAGAAGAAGAGAGTGCATCAAATGTGCTCAGCGTTTCACTACATATGAAAAAGTGGAAAGCCTGCCCATCGTGGTAATTAAAAAGGATAAAACCCGTGAAATGTTCGACAGAGAAAAGCTCCTTGCAGGCCTTACCCGTGCTTGTGAAAAACGCCCCGTGGAAACCAGTACCCTTGACAGACTGGTTGATAAAATCGAATCCGATTTGCAAAACACTCTTAAGAGAGAAATTTCCACAAAGGAAATTGGAGAAAAAGTTATGGAGGGGCTTAAGGACATCGATGAGGTGGCATATGTGCGTTTTGCCTCCGTATACCGCCAGTTTAAGGATGTGTCCACATTTATTGCAGAGGTAAATAAGCTTTTGACTGATAAGAATTGATTTTTTCGAAAATAATAAAGAATGTGCCAAAGGTGATTAATCACCTTTGGCACATTCTTTATTATTTTTTGAAAATTGTTTTTATTTTAAATAGGATTTTCTTTATTCCCTTTTTCTCCATAGGCACGTAATAATTACAACGGATTCCGTTATAACATTCATAGTACGGGCATACGGGAGAGCTTGGGTCAATTCTGCAGCTTTCCTCCCCTGTCTTGCAATCAGGACAAAGGATTCGTCTTTTCTTCATTTTTACCTTCATTTGTCTGCACCTCCGTTGCGAAGTGGAACTTTACTTGCAGCATCTGTGCATAGCCTCGGGGAAAAAGTATGCACAGTTATATTTAGTTGAAGCTATACACAGATGTCACAATATGCAAAACGCCTGATGGCATCATTGCAACGAATTAGAATGATTTCTATCTGCACTTGCTTCTAATGCTTTATTAGCTGCCTTTATTTTTTCCTCGTCCATTCTCGGAGGAACCATTTCTGCTCCCACATATTTTTCCTCTGCACTTCTGTGCACCCAACTCATTCCGATTGGGGCAAGGAATATTGCAATTCCCATTATGGTGTGAAAAATCACCGCAGAATAAACCGTAGGTAAATAAAGATTTGTATATCTGGCAAATTTGGTGACTGCAAAGAGCCATGTATATGTTTCGGCGGAAAAAAGCTTGTACGTTAATGCCGTTACCAGTCCGAAAACTAAGTATGCACCATAATTTACAAGGAAATACACCTTTGTATTTCGTAAAACGTAATAGCACGCTCTCATCATCCAAATATTAACGGCTACGAAAAGAGCCGCCGCGATATACAGCCCTATTACAAGCTCCCGACTTCCGTCGGGAAGGGCATTAATTTTGCATAAAAAAGATATTACAGCCGACAGCAAAACACAACTGCCTGTTATCTCCATAAATCTTTTATATGCCGCATATAGGATAAATTTGTTCATCTTCACTGTCCTTCATATGATGTCTGTATGGGGCTATAGAATATAGCCCCATATTTTACTTACTTGTGATAGGAATTAGTTGTTTCCCCAGTAGCCTGTTCCTGCTTCTACACTTCCGTTTCTTGGAACTATAGGAGTCTGATTCTCGCCGGGAGTGTATCCACTAGCCATAATAGGATCTGTGCATACAGCTTCAGTCTGAGAGAAATCAATTATTTCAATTTCGGGTTTTAAATATTTCATCATAATAAACCTCCTAATTAATCATTCGCATGCATTGCTGCATATGCTGATGTTGCAAATTTTGAAGCCATTTCAAAAAGCGGATCTGCTTCACCAGTATTTTGAATATATCCTAAATATTCATTAATGCTATCCTGTATCCAAGCATACTCACTTCCGTCTGCATTATAAACTGTTATTTTTACGGGCTGATTTATATCAGCAATAACAAGTTTATCAACAATAACTTCATGATAACGTCCGTTTTTCTTAAGTTCAGCTTCATAGGAATAAGAATCTCCGTTGTGGTTAGTAAATTCAACTTTTGCGGTCATATCATCTGTTACTCCAGTAAACAGAGCTATAAGTTCAATCTTATTATCCAGATTAAGAGATGTAGCATAAGCACCCTCTCCACCTGACTTGTATTCGCCAGCGTAATTTACTTTGGTAGATGCATACTCAGCAACATTATCCGCTGCGGTAACATTTACAAGTTTATCAGCATTGTAACCAAAGTATGTCTGTGCTGCCGCACCATAGTTAAGCATATCAGCGATAGCTTGCTTCCACAGTTTCATGCTTGAATCATTTTTATAATAGTTAAAGTAGTTTATAGCATAGTTCTCTAAGCTTTCTGTTTCAGTTTCACTTACTGCTGTACCATCTGTTTTACAAATTGTAATTTCTACAACATCACCCATCTGCTTTGCAGAAATTCCGTCATAGGGAATGTAGATATAGTCTCCGTTTGACACCCAAGCCGTGTATGGAATTTCTTTTTCTTCTACGCCTGTTGCTGTAGTATGCTTGATTTTTGCAACATAGTCAGTTCCCACTATATCACTCTTTGCATAAATGAAGTTAATAGCAAGCGAATTACCAAGTGTTGCATTTGTTAATGCCAGCTTAAACTTCTCAACTTCTTCAATTTCTTTCAGGCTATACTTACCGTCAGTGTAATCAACCTCGTAACCATCTACAGTTGAATTAACTTCAACACCTTCCTGTGCGGTAATTGTAGCATTAACATCTTTCAGGTTAATTGTACCTTTGTTTGTAAGTGTGCCTGCAATCTTCGCTGTACCTACAATGTTCATTGTACCCTTTTCAGTCACAAGGAACGACTGTGTGGTTTCAAATTCAGAGGTTGCATCGATGTTCATGACACCAAGAGCTTCATAGCCAAGTCCCATGCCATTGTGGTTATTAACGATAACCTTTGAATTATTGTTAAGAGTGATTGTAGCTGTTGCGTCCACGCCACTCTCTGTTTCAGAAGCAGGACGACCGCCAACACTGAAGCCGTGCTTAACAGTAAGTGTACTGTTATCAAGAGTCATAGTGCCCTTGTTGATAAGATAATCAAGGTCAATTACAGAATCCTTGATAATAACAGTACCGTCATACTTATTGTTGGTATTCTTTTCACGTCCTGAAACGTGGATACCTATACCTGTTGGAGACTGACCAGAAGCAGATGTAAGGTTCGCTTTGTCAAAGGTAAGAGTACCATTGCCTTCACCGCCACGGCCAACGAACAGGAAGCCCTTGCTCCAGTCAACGTCAGCTGTACCTGTAATGGTAACAGACTTACCGAAAACTGCACCGTTCATAGCGATAGGAGCGTCGCCTTCTGCCCAGATAAGGGTAACTGTTTCGCCATCTTTTGCAGCTGCAAGAGCGTTTTCCAAACTGTCATATGTTGTTTCGCCGATTTTTGCAACAGGTTTTGCAATATTAGAAGCGGCAAATTTATATTTCTCGCCAATAGTATAGCTTTCGCTTTCGTCCTTGGGGTTATACATACGAAGCTCAAGCGTTACTTCAAAATCGGGATTTTTCGCAAGGAATTCTTCTTCAAAAAATACACCGCAGTTGAAATCCTTAACAAATCCATAAACATCGTTATATGTTAATTTAAGTCCGGATTGACCCATAATGTATGCAGCATATTCCATAATCTTAATGGGCTCGTTTGCTTTAAGGGTTACATCTTCAAACGGAACATTAACCCAGTTTTCACTCCATGCATCATACTGACCGGAAAGATAGCCGTCTGCCCCACCGTTTGCGTTAAATGTTACATCCTTGTTCACTGTAAGAACGTAATCTGCAAACCAGTCGCCATAGTAAGCAAGCTGTGCTTCGCTTGCTTCATCTGCTTTGAAGTTAAGAGCAAATGTCAATTCATCATTTTTAATCTCTGTTACTGTAGCTGTAGGAAGCTCAATAGCTCTAACACCGCCAAGGTCTTCCCAAACAACAGGATTGACACCATCAGCACCGTTCATCTGTGCAGCTGTTGTTGAAACAAGAGTGCCGTCGATGTAAAGCTCAACCTTAGTAGGTTTATTAAGTGCATTGGGATGTCCTTTTTCCCATGTAGTTGTCCAATAATCATCATTAGACTCGGGATAGAAGAAATTCCATGTTACTGAATCCTGTGAGCCGTCGATGATATTATTGACATCATTAAGCACTGTTGTAGCCATAAGGGTATCTTCGGAGTAAAGCTTAAGTACAAAACTTTCTGCCGCATTTGTGTTTTCAGACTGTCCCCAAACACGTACATACCCGTCAACTTCCTTGGTATACGCAAGAGAGTTGGAGCCTTTGGCCGGGATATAGAACTCATCCTGTGCGGTGATTTCTCCGCCTGCATCAATCTTGTTGTCATCACCCTTGGTTAAGTCAAGAGTGTTTCCTGTTGCAGTAACATTACATGTATTGTCAGCTGTGTAAGACTTAATGTTTACATAACCGTTATTTACAGTATTTCCTGTGAATGTAACTGCTTCACTTGCACTTACAAGTGCACTTGCATTATTGAAATTGCTACCTGTAACGCTTACAGACTTAGCATCCTTACCGCTCTGGTTATCAGATACACCATAAGACCAGTTGGTGAATGTACAGCCTGTAATTGTTGCTGTTACATTGGAAAGTGCATCGCCTGCACCCTCACCGAAAATGATAGCACGCTTGGAAGATGAGCCGTTACCGATAAACTTACAGTTCTCTGCCGTGATGCTCAACTTGGAGGAGATACCTCTCTGAACACCTGTAGCTTCGCTTACGTCGATTGTGAGGTTTTTAACTGTAGCAACATCTTCAAATCTAAATACTGTGTTCCAGTTCTTGTCATCAACAGCACCGGTAAGCTTGATTGTCTTTCCGTTACCATCGATTGTAACAGGAACGGTTATCTTCGCACCGTTATAGCGGCAGTCCCAAGCATCGGAAATTGTTACATCAGCAAGAAGTGTAAGAGTTGCACCGCTTGTGAGTGCTTTGAGTGCCGCCTGCAAGTTGAAGTAGATACTACCATTCACCTCGGCTACGTCGTCAGTAGCAGTGATTGTAGCACCCTTTGCTGTTGCGGTTACATTTGTTACAGTCACTTCGGTCATAGTACTGCACTCACCGTTACCAGCAATATATCCCATACAATAATCGCTGTCTGATGTAATTTCTACATTTTCAGCTGAAACATTTGTTACGGTATTTCCGTCCTGCAACAGACCTGCTACCGCGGCAGCTGCACCATAAGCACTCCAAATATCAAGGCCTGAAACGGAGCAGTTGGTGATAGGAGTACCGCCTTCTCCGGCATAACCGATGATACCGCCTGCACACCAGTAACCTGCGTGCAGATAGCTACCGTCATTAGCTTTTACATGACAGTTGTCAATATCTGGGTAGCCGTGACCTACTATACCTCCGACATATCCACAACCAACAACATAAACATCACCGCCAACGGTAACGTTGGATACGATTGAATTGCCACCGGCATTTGCTATAACGCCGCCAACGTAATCGCCATGCCCCGTTGTCCAGTGGTTAGTAACGTTTGCAGAAACATCCACATTGTTAAACTTCAAATTCTTAATGGTGGGAGTACAATCTTCGCTATAGTTACCGACGCGGGCAAAGAATCCCAAATGGTCGCCATCGGCATTGATGTATAGATTGGATATAGTATGATTACCGCCATCAAAAGTACCCAGAAAAGCCATATGATCCCCAACGGAGTTTGTACCAATAGGTTCCCAATTTTCGCCAGCAAGGTCAATGTCAGCATTTAGCTTAACATACTTGCCTTTGAACTGGTTGGAGCCGTCGGACTGATAGGTGTTGACAGTGTCTCTGAACCAAATCAATTCATTAAGGTTGTTGATAAGATACGGATCTTCTTCCGTTCCTGTACCGCTAAGACCGGTTGTTACCTTTACTACAGTACCATCAATGCTTCCACTTGTAATAGTAGGTTCTTTATCAACACTAACGGTTGAATCAGCGGAAACTGTTACCGTCTGATTTCCGCGTACATCAATAGTAGCCTCCTGAGAGTTGGTAATAGTTACGGAAGAACCATTTATATTAACATCACCACACACTGCAGTAATACCGCGGCCACTCAAATTAGACATAGTAATTGTAGAGTTATCTATAGTCAAAGGACTATAGTTGAAACCATGTTTCATTTCATCATCTACACCGTCAGCGTCACCGGAAATTGTTAGTGTGGAATCTTCAATTGTTGTATCAGCATATGTAACTACACGACGTACATTGTGCAAGTCCATAGTAGCACCGATGATGTTGAGAGTTGCACTTTCGCTGTCAGCTTTAAATACTCCGCCTGCACTGTATTTATCATTAGAGAGAGTCCATGTTCCGCCGTTTACATTAAGCACACTGGAAGCACCAATGTAGAATATACCAAATGCGGAACTGTAGTTGCTGCCTGTTACATTAACATTGTTGAGTGTTACAGTTGTTACGAGTGTTTTCTCATATTCGTCAATGCGGAAAATTGCATTAGCACTTGCAACTACACCGTCAATATTAATTGTACCATTCTCAAACGTAAGATTAGTAACATCCTCGAATCTGTTATCACCTGCACGAACATTAAGTGTTTTTCCGTTCAGGTCAATTGTTGCAGTTACGCCGGAAGTAGTTATTGCTGATGTGATTGTGATATCAGTTCCCAGCTTAACTGTGCCGCCAACTGTAAGAGCAGCTTTAAGATCTGCTTCAGTATTGACTACTGCTGCAGTGCTTTCCTCCGCCATTGCCGTGATGCCGACACAACCGAGTGCCATTATCATTGCAACAAGCAAAGATAAAATTCTTTTCATTTCTTGTATCATCCTTTCCTTTAGATGTCTGCGGTTCTTACCGTCACCGCTTCGGGCAGAAATTGTCTTTTATTTAAGGCTGCTGCTTCTGCACATACGCAGCCCTTGGGACAACTCCCATCTATATTAACCCCTGTGGGGAATTACATTCTTTCTCTCCGTTTTTGCCCTCTTTTTCTGCTCATATTAACAAGGTGCTTACCCACCAAAGGAATCATACTAAGATACAGCCTTTTCATTTCGTGTTGCCAATGAATCCGTTCATTCCCGTGAGAACGCATTATTTCAAGCTTGATGAAATCGCGGTCATCTGCAAAGGGAAGATATACGCACGTAATAAATTTCATCATCAAAATAATAAAAATCAAAATTACCAGGCATATGCCCAAAACCACTACTAATAAATCTGCTCTTGTATACATTAATTCATCACTCCAAAAGATGTCACACTACGATGTCCTTTTGTCGCCAAAAGGACCAAAAACGCCGGGATTGTTTTTAATTTCAAATTTTAACCGTTTGCAACGTTAAAATTGTATTGTACAAAAACTTCATCTGCATATCGGAGGCTTCCCTATCCTCCCACACACAGTAATCAACCAGAATCGAAATCAGCATATATATGATTGGTGCCATCATTTCAGGCTTGATGTTTGTGAGCTGTGACAGCTCGATTATGTATTTTTCATATACTGCTTTAAATTCCTCGGTTTTTGCTTGCACTGCTTTACCATAGTCGGGACTGGTGGCAAACTGGAAAACACGCCTCATCTCTTTGCGGTACTTATCAACCTCGTCAAGGAAAGTGTCAAAGAAAAGTTTCGGATCGTGCATTCTTTCAAATGCTACCTTAAAAAGTTTGTCCGCAACCTTTTCCACTCCGTATTTAACCACGTTTATGTAGATATCCTCTTTTCCGTCAAACCAATAGTACAAGCTGCCGTAGGAAACCCCCATTGCTTTGCATAAATCACGCACTGAGGTGTTTTCCAATCCGTTTTCTACCAGATATTGAAATGAAGGCTCCAGAAATTCTTTTTCAATATCCTTTACAACCTGATTTCGCATAATTTTCTCCTTTTTAAGCAGCCGCTTTTCTTTTTTGAACACTTGCTATGAAAGCTTCAAAAAAAAATGCCACTGTATAATTATATGACCACATAATCGAAATTATGCGGTAAAAACCTAGAACCACATAATCGAAATTATGTGGTTCTAAGGTCAAAATTTAATACAGCTGGCATTCTTTTTTTGTAAAAGGAGGGCTCCTTGGGTTAGTTGACAGGTTGTTTTTAAGAAAAAGCGGCATGGTAAACAGACCAATATGTGTAAAATAGATACATTGGTCTGTTTGCCATACACGTTTTTTTGCATTTTAACTAAACTTGGTGTAAATTCTATGTATGTACTTGACAAACAAACTCCCCAATGTTATAATATTCCTGCAAATTAGACGTTCTCTTGTGTTGAGTTACCACATAATTTCGATTATGTGGTATTTTTATTTTGTCAGCAAATCAAAAGCCCCAGCCTTTGAATTTGCACCCTGTGAACATCACCTGTTTCCATTGTGTAAATTCTTGTAGTGTTGATTCCCGAATGTCCTAAAATATCCGCAAGGCGGACTATATCCTTCTCTATCGAGTAGTAGGTGCGTGCAAACAAGTGCCGAAGATTGTGTGGGAAAACCTTACTTTGCAAAACACCTGCATCTTCGCAGAGTTTTTTCATATCGTGGCAGATATTACTGCGGTCAAGAGGCTTTCCGCTTCTTGTTATGAAAACACTTCCGCTTTGAATTTTTCTTTCCTTTACATATTTGAACAATATTTTACATAAGTCTTGCGGCAAAAGCACCCGACGGTGTTTTCCTTTGCAGTTAATGTGTGCTTCTTTGCACCTTATTGCCTCCACGGTAATAAACCTCAGCTCAGAAACACGGATTCCCGTAGAGCAGATTGTCTGCATCAACAGATAAAGTCTTTCATTATTCTTGTTTTTCGCTGCACGGAGCAGTTTTTCATATTCTGCCTTGCTAAGCTCTTTTTCCTTATCTGCAAATATGTTTCTCTGGATTTTTAAGAGTTTCACTTGTAATTCAGTTTTTTCTGAATATTTGAAAAACATATTCAGTGAAGACAGCATTGAATTAACACTTGCGGGGGAATGTGTTTCAATAAGCTCTCTTTTATACTCTAATACCGCTTGCTTCGTAATCTCTTTTTGTCTGAGCCATTTTCTGAAGGCTTCTACATCATGCAGATATTTGGTTATTGTTGCCTCGGCTCTTTCCTCGTCAAACAAATGCTGTCTAAAATCATCCATCATTTCTAATGTGATTTTATACAATTCATCATCTCCTAAATAAAAAGATATTTTTATTTTAACACACCTTTTGCATTTTATAAATACTTTGGTTGTTTTTTTGGTCTGTTTGATTAAAAGCATGCATATATTTATTCTGACAAAGGAGGAATTTTTATGCAGGCAGAACATCCAAGACATGGCGGTTTTATCATATCTCCTTTTGGGCAAGCCGTCCCCAAAATGCAGACAAAAGCAATCCCACGCAGAAAGAGATTCAGCATGGAAGTTTTCACAGCACCGATTTTCTCATTTATGACAGAGTGCAGAGAGCAGTGCAGTATTATATTTCATAATTTCACAAAGCACATATTGTCGTTAGGAATATGGATATGCTGTGTGTTGGTTTTTTTCAAATTTTTCACCTTCGGGACAGGTATATATTATAATGGAAAGCAAATCGCAGTAACGTCAGGGACAGCAAACTATGAGGTTGCGGCTCAGGCTGCCAACACTTTTTTATCCTCAAAAAATCTTAAGGGCATAAATCTGCAGTTTATCACTGTGCCCACGCTTAGTTTACGCAGTAATATAAAAAACGGCAACTCGCTTCGTGACAGTCTTCTTTTATCTTTCCCGAAGCTTAGCCGAGGATGCACGGTCTATTCTGATGACACAGCCATTTTCACCGCCAAGGATAAGTCGGCGGCTCAAAAGGTCGTTGAAAAATATATTTTGGAATGCAGCGTTGACTCTGATGCAAAAATTACTACCAATATAACATATAAAACAAACATTGTGGAAAAGGGCAGCATTTCAGATTTTGAAAAGTGCAGTCTTCTTCTTCAAAACAGCAATCAAGTGAAAGTAATAAGCGTTGTAAACACAACTGAAAATCAAAATATCCCTTTTGATACAAAATCTACACAGGACAATTCCCTTTACATAGGCGAATCCGTTACAGTAACAGAGGGAAAAGAGGGCACAGCACAGATAGAGGCTGAAACAGTTTATGAAAATGGCACGCCTCAATCAAGGCGGATTCTTTCGGAAAATGTTCTCATCACACCTGTAGCACGGGTTGTCCGTGTGGGGACAAAAGAAAAGGACGTCTTAAAAACGGGGTTGTTTTACCCTTTGCAGGGCGTAGTTTCATCCCCTTATGGTGAGCGTTGGGGAAAAATACATGAGGGAATTGACATAGCCGTACCGGAGGGCACTCCCGTGTTAGCCGCAGAATGCGGCAGGGTTATATATGCAGGAGATGGGGGAACTTACGGAAACTTAGTACGCATTGACCATGGCTACGGAGTTGTCACCGCATATGCCCACCTC
This sequence comes from Clostridia bacterium, assembly GCA_017451505.1. Lineage (GTDB taxonomy): Bacteria > Bacillota > Clostridia > UMGS1883 > UMGS1883 > UMGS1883. Next base: position 127,308 of record JAFTOF010000002.1, read on the forward strand.
GGTACAATTAATGTAAAAGCAGGGCAAAGTGTGGGGGCAAACACGCAAATTGCCCTGAGCGGAAACACAGGGCGTTCTACGGGACCGCACCTGCATTTTGAAGTTGTGAATAATGATACGCCTGTAGACCCCAATTTGTATTTGAAAAAGCGATGATTTCACTTAAAACAAAATGTCCCATATAAGGGACATTTTGTTTTAAGGAATATACAGTTGTTTCGTCTTTTTATCTACACATACTATAACATAGCCGTTTTGGGTTAATTTCATTTTACCCAGAAATTCCAAAGGATTTGGTTCATCATCACTGCATTTAAGGGCGACTGCTGCCGTGCCGTCTCCCTCACCCACCCAATAGTGACCGTACTTTTTATAGTTATGATAAACATCTTTATTGCTGATAATAAATCTTAGTTCGCGGCACAAGTCGTTATAATTTTTTGATTCGATTTTCTTCCAGTTTATCCCCGGAATATCAAAGGGGCTGCTTTGCTTTTTTAAAAATGCGGTGTTTTCGCCGTATTTTCCTATAAGCATCTGCCTTCCGCCCTGTGTAATCAGAATTCCGCTATGCCTTGTGGTATCAATCTGTTTATTTAGTTTTCCGTCCACAATGTTTCCGATTGGTACTGCTTCTCCCCCTATAAGCCACGCTTTCAGACTTCCGTTAATTCCGCTTATTTCAATTTCAACGCTTTGGGGAGATATTTTGGCACTTCCTCTGCCAATATCGGCGAGCTGAAGAAGCTCTATCCTTTTTTCCATTATATTCACAACCTTTCTATCACAGATTATGGAATATTTAATCTAATTATGAATTAAAAGAAAATTTTTCCTTATATGTGTTGCTTTTTTTTTCAAATATGTTAATATATATATTTGTAGACTACTATAGTTTATTATATTTTAGGAGGTAATATATATGACTATCAAACCGCTTGGCGACAGAGTCGTTATCAAAATGGTTGAGTCCGAAGAAACCACAAAAAGCGGAATCGTTCTTCCCGGCAGTGCAAAGGAAAAGCCTCAGTATGCAGAGGTTGTTGCAGTTGGCCCCGGCGGAGTAATTGACGGTAAGGAAATTGTGATGGAGGTTCAGGTTGGCGACAAGGTGCTTCTTTCAAAATATGCAGGCACAGAAGTTAAGCTCGACGGAACAGAGTACACAATCCTCCGCCAGAGCGAAATTCTTGCAAAGCTTGACTAATTAAAGGAGTGATATAAAATGGCTAAAGACATTTTGTTTGGTGAAGAAGCTCGTAAAGCACTTGAAAGCGGTGTTAATCAGCTTGCTAATACTGTAAAGGTAACCCTCGGACCTAAAGGCAGAAACGTTGTTCTTGAAAAGAAATTCGGCGGTCCCCTTATCACTAATGACGGTGTTACCATTGCAAAGGAAATTGAACTTGAAGACCCCTTTGAAAATATGGGTGCACAGCTCGTCAGGGAAGTTGCTACAAAGACAAACGATGTAGCAGGTGACGGTACTACAACCGCTACACTTCTTGCACAGGCTCTTGTTCGTGAAGGTCTTAAGAACGTGGCAGCAGGTGCTAACCCCATGGTACTTCGCCGCGGTATTGCAAAGGCTGTTGACACAGCAGTTGACTGTATCGTAAAGAGTGCTAAGAAGGTTAACGGCAAGGAGGATATTGCACGCGTTGCATCAATCTCTGCCGGCGACGAAAAAATAGGTCAGCTTATTGCTGATGCTATGGAGAAGGTTTCAAACGATGGTGTTATCACCATTGAGGAAGGAAAAACTGCAGAGACCTACAGCGAAGTTGTTGAAGGTATGCAGTTCGACCGCGGATACCTCTCCCCCTATATGGTAACTGATACTGAAAAAATGGAAGCAGTGCTTGATGATCCCTACATTCTCATCACAGATAAGAAGATTTCCAACATTCAGGATATTCTCCCCATTCTTGAGCAGATTGTTCAGCAGGGTAAGAAGCTTCTTATCATTGCAGAGGACATTGAGGGTGAAGCACTTACAACTCTTATCGTTAACAAGCTCCGCGGAACATTTACATGTGTAGCGGTTAAGGCTCCCGGCTTTGGCGACAGAAGAAAGGCTATGCTTCAGGATATTGCAATTTTGACCGGCGGAACAGTTATCAGCGAGGAGCTTGGTCTTGACCTTAAGGAAACAGATTTTTCTCAGCTTGGACGTTGCCGTCAGGCTAAGATTCTTAAGGAAGCTACCATCCTTGTTGACGGCATGGGCGATGCTCAGCTTATACACGACAGAGTAGGTCAGATTAAGAGCGAAATTGAAAGCACAACAAGCGATTTTGACCGTGAAAAGCTTCAGGAAAGACTTGCTAAGCTTGCAGGCGGTGTTGCAGTAATTAAGGTTGGTGCAGCTACTGAAACAGAGATGAAAGAGATGAAGCTTCGTATAGAAGATGCCCTTGCAGCTACAAGAGCCGCTGTGGAGGAAGGTATCGTAGCAGGCGGCGGCACAAGCTATATTGCGGCAACCGCATGTGTGAAAAAGCTTACAGAAACTCTTGCAGGTGACGAAAAGACAGGTGCTTCAATCGTGCTTCGTGCTATCGAGGAGCCTGTTAAGCAGATTTGTGCAAATGCAGGTATCGAGGGTGCGGTTGTTGTTGAAAAGATTAAAACAAGCGAAAACGGTATCGGCTATAATGCACTTACAGACGAGTATGTTGATATGATGAAGGCAGGTATTGTTGACCCTGCAAAGGTAACAAGAAGTGCACTCCAGAACGCGGCTTCTGTTGCAAGCATGGTTCTTACAACAGAATCAATCGTTGCAGATAAGCCCAAGGATGACGGCGGTGCTGCGGCAGCGGCACAGGCAGCAGCTATGGGCGGCGGAATGTATTAATAACAAAAAGCTGTGGACTTTCCACAGCTTTTTTGTTATAATCAAGTTACTGAATAAAAAGGCAGGAATATTTCTATGGCACTATCTTTTGCCCCCCTTGAAGGCATTACATCATATGTATATCGAAACACGCATGCGGAATATTTCGGCGGATGCGATAAATATTATACTCCCTTTATCTCCCCCTCCGATAACACGAAAATCGGGAGAAAAGGCTTTAAGGATATGCTCCCCGAAAATAACAGCGTTATCAAACCCATTGTGCAAACCCTTACTAATAATTCTGAGTCTTTCATAAAATTTGCCCAGAAGGTTAAGGAATATGGCTACGATGAAATCAATTTGAATCTGGGATGCCCGTCAGGGACAGTTGTAAATAAAAAACGCGGAAGCGGACTTCTTCGCGAAAAAGAACTTTTAAAAAGCTTTCTTGATGAAATTTTTGAGAAGAGCCATATTGACATATCAATAAAAACAAGAATAGGCTTTTCCTCCCCCGATGAATTTGACGAAATTTTAGAGCTTTATAATGGCTACCCCATTAAGGAATTGATTGTGCATCCAAGATGCCGTGAGGATTTTTATAAAGGTGAAATAAATTACGAGGCATTTCAGACGGCGTATGACAAAAGCCGTGCCCCCGTTTGCTATAACGGAAATATCTTCACGACCGATGACTATTTACAAACAAAAGGAAAATACCCCAATCTAAATCATATAATGCTTGGCAGGGGTGCTGTGGCAAATCCCGCACTTATGCGTGAAATTAAGGGCGGAGATAGGATTACTACGGCTGAAATGGTAGAATTCACACACATTCTTGCCGACAAATATAATAGGATACTTTCCTCCGACCATTTTACAATGCACAAATTAAAGGAAATATGGCTATTTATGATGTGGAATTTCCCCAATGAAGAAAAAGTACTTAAGACTGTCCGCCGCACAGAAAAGCTATCGGAGCTTCTTCGGGCGATTGAGACACTTCCCGCTCTTGGTTAAAATTTCAAAAACTTTAAGGTTATTTTAATGTTATACCTTTACAATAAAGTTAACGTGATAGCTATTATGTTACATATTTCTAAATTATATTAAGGATGGTGTCTATGAAAAAAAACAAAATTATCGCCACAGTAGTTGCAGCAATATTGGTGATTGGCGGAATTTCCGTTTTTGCGGAGCAATCTGCTGAAAGCAAAAAGACCACACCCAAAACGAAAATTGAGTTTATGCAGGAGCAAAAAGAAGCATTTGTTGATAAATGCAAGGAAAATCTTGCAACAAAGCTCGCAGAGGGTAAAATCACTCAAGCAGAATATGATGAGCAGCTTCAGAGAATCGAAAGCGGTGAGCTTCCCGCTTTAAAGGGCAGAGGCTTCGGCAAAGGAAAGCATTTTCAGAAAAAAGAAATGACAGAAGAAGAAAAGGCTCAAATGAAGGCTAAAATGCAGGAAAAGGCTAAGGAACGCCTTGAAAAGCAGCTTAGTGAAGGTAAAATTACTCAGGAAAAGTATGATGAGCAGCTTTCAAAAATCGAAAGCGGTGAACTCTCTGTTTCAAAGGGCAGAAGCTTCGGCAAAAGAAAGCATTTTCAGAAAAAAGAAGTAACAGAAGAATAGAAAATAAATTAAAAATATGCTCCCAAAAATCCAGACTTTTTGGGAGCATATTTTTAATTTATTTTTATACCATACTCGAAAAAGGCACATAGCAGATTACAGGGCTTATTTCTTAATGTCCTTTGCTACCTTTGAACTTTTCTTTTTAGTGTCTTCTACAATAGACTTTTCAGCATTAACGGTCTTCTTTGCAGTCTCTTTTTTTACAGGAGCTTTTTTTACCGCAGTTTTCTTTGCAGCAGGCTTTGACGCTGTCTTTTTCGCAGGAGCTTTCACAAGCTTAATAAGCTCTTGTGCTAAATCAATATCGCCCTCAATCATCAAAATTCCCTCCGCGAAGCTTTCTTCGGGGGTCTTTTCTCCGTTTACAAGCTTAACAAGCTCGTCGGCGGTGATATAAACCTTAGCATCACGGTCGTAATATTCATAGGGTTCAACAGTGATAGCACCGTCATTTACCTCTACGTAAAAAGCACCCTCACCCTCTCCGTAAATATCAAATTCGACCGCTATATGCTTTTCAATTTTCTTTGCAGCAGTCTTTTTTAAGTTTTTTTGCACAAATTCAATAATTTCTTCATATCTCATATTTAATATCTCCTCTCAATACTATTTATTATATTATGCCACGCCCGCAGATAAAATGCAATACCGATATAAGACTATTTTATTAATTTTTCGGTATAATATGCCGAAAAAAGCAAATTTTTACGTTTTAATATTGAATTCATCGCAAAAAAGAGTATAATATTGTATAGTGCAGTAATAATTGAGCACCTATTGTTTGAGTATTATTTCGCCAGAAAGGAGCTGCGTTATGGAAAAAAAACTTTTACTCGTTTATAATCCTGTAAGCGGCAAAGCTCAGATAAAACATTATCTTTCAGATATTATAGACATATATTCTTCGCACGATTATTGTATTACACTCCACCCTACAAAATGTGCTAAAGACGGCTATGAATATATTAAAGAACATATGGCAGAATACGAGGTTATTTCTGTCTGCGGCGGCGACGGAATGTTGAATGAAGCAGTCAGTGCCCTGATGTGCGTTGAGCCTGAAAAAAGGCCCAAGCTGGCATATCTGCCATCGGGAAGCACAAACGATTTTGCAGGAACTATCGGTATTCCCTCCGACGTCCGCAAGGCGGCAAAAATGGTTGTGGAGGGTACACCTTTCTTTTGCGATGCAGGAAGAATGAACGACAAGCATTTTGCCTATGTTGCAGCTTTTGGTGCATTTACATCTGTTTCATATGATACCTCGCAGGAATTTAAAAACATCTTCGGTCATATGGCATATATTATTGAGGGAATCCGTCAGCTTTCTTCAATAAAGGTTATACATGCAACGGTTAAATTTGATGATGTGGTTATTGAAGATGATTTTATATTGGGTGCAGTAAGCAACTCCTTCCAGATCGCAGGAATGAAGCATACTTTAGGAGCTACCATTTCACTAAACGACGGTCTTTTTGAAGTGCTTCTTATTAAAAAGCCTAAAAATGCTCTTGGATATCAGAATATTCTTTCCGCTTTTGTGACGGGTAATATAGAAAAAACAGAAAATATCATAAGCTTTAAGGCATCAAAGGTTACCTTTGAATGCGATGAACCGATTAAATGGACGGTTGACGGCGAATACGGCGGAGAATTGACCTTTGCCGAAATAGTTAATATTCCCCGTGCATTCTCGGTAATAGTGTAGTTAATGATAGAATAAGGAGGAACTGAAACTCAATTTCAGTTCCTCCTTCGTTAAATTCGGTTAGTTACTAAAACATAATAACTTACATATACTTTTGTACAATTCTTGCCATTTCGGGAAGTTTCTTTTCTATATCTTCTACCAGTGCAAATTGGTTCCTCGCACGGTCAAGATTATGATGCTCTCTGTGTATTTTAAAATATGTATCTCCATTAATATAATCTGCAAGGAATCTTATTCCGCACTCATATGTCATAAGAAGTGCAGAAAGAGGTAGAAGCTCCGCCTCTTTTTTCGTAAGATTTGCCCCGACCTCACATAGGAAACCCTTGGCAAAAGCCTCATACTTATCAAGGTCAAAATAAACCTTTTCAAGGTCGGTTTCATCCTCGGCACATGACGATGCCCCAAACCTAAGTGCATCACCAAAATCATATAAAAGCGAACCTGGCATTACCGTGTCAAGGTCGATTACACAAACTCCTTTATCGGTTTTATCATCAAAAAGTACATTGTTGAGTTTAGTATCATTATGGGTTACTCTAAGCGGTACATCACCCATTTCCATAGCATCGGTAATTTCTGAAGAATATTTGCTATAATCAAGAGCAAATTTAACCTCATCCTTGACACTGTCAAGTCTTCCGGAGAGATTGCCTTTTATGGCTTCCTGAAGCTGCTTTACACGCATGGGGGTATTGTGGAAATCTACAATGGTTTCATGAAGCTTTTCTGCGGGAAAATCGCTTAACATTCTCTGAAATTTTCCGAATGCCTCTCCTGCATAGGTAAGGATTTCTGGACGCTCTGCCACATCATAGCTTACGGAACGTTCAACGAATTTGTACATGCGGAATGCCGCACCGTCGGGATGGGTATAATAAATCTCACCTGTTTTGGTGGGAATTACATTGAGAGTTTCCCTATCGGGTTCACCGCCTGCCTCCTTGATTTTTTCCCTTACATGGCAAGTTACATTATAGATATTTTCCATAACCGCAGCGGGGTCTTTGAACACATTTGTATTGATTTTTTGCAAAATGAATCTGGGAGAGGTTTCGCAAAGATATGTATCGTTAATATGTCCGTTTCCGTAAAGCTCTATTTTAGTATCAATATTAAATTTAGTAAGTATATCTTTAAGATCGTACTGCTTAGATTCCATCATATATTCCCTCCGCAAAGAGTTTTTTAACGGCACTTACAACAGATTCCTTATCCTCACGATAAGTAACGCCGTACCATTTTTCCTGGGTTGTGAGAACTTTTACCCTTTCGCCATTTTCCTTTATTGCACAGTCAATAACAAAGGGGATATAGAATTCATCTTTCATAGGATTTGAAAGATTTTCAAGAAATTTTACAAAATCTACCCCGACACGGCTGAAAATTTCAGGTCTGAGTCCCCCAAATCTGTTTCCCACTCCGGCAGCCATAACAACAATTGTTGCATCTTTGCTGATATAAAACGCCGCCTTTATATATACTCTGTATTTTTATTATACATATTTCATAAGAGCGAGTGCCGCTTCATCTGCAACAATTGTTACATCGTTGTGAAGCTGAAGTATTGATGCCTGATTCTTGGGAGTAACAGGACCGCAAATTGCTTCATACAAAGCCTTTGCCTTGTTTTCGCCCGAAGCTATAAGGAGAATCTTTTTAGCCTGCATTATGCTCTTAATACCCATTGTGTATGCTTCCTTGGGAACTTCATCAATGGTGTCGAAAAATCTGGAATTTGCATTGATTGTGCTTTCAGTAAGCTTTACGCAATGCGTTTCTGTTTCAAAAGCACATCCCGGTTCATTAAATCCGATATGTCCGTTCCCGCCTATTCCTAAAAGCTGCATATCAATTCCGCCCACACTGCGAATTACATTGTTATATCTTTCGCACTCAATGTCACTGTTTTCCTGTGTTCCGTCAGGTATATTGACATTCTTTTTATCGATATTGATGTGGTCAAAAAAGTTTTCACACATAAATCTGTAGTAGCTCTGGGGATTGTCTTTTGTAAGCCCCTTGTACTCGTCAAGGTTCACTGTAGTAACGAGCGAAAAATCAATATCGCCCTTCTTATACCATTCAACAAGCTGAGAATATGCACCCAAAGGGGTCGAGCCTGTTGCCAGACCTAAAACCGCATCGGGTTTCATAATTACCTGTGCTGAAAGAATGTTTGCTGCCTTTCGGCTCATGTCATTGTAATCTTTAGCCTTATAAATTTTCATTCTTTTCTATCTCCTTCTCTATATCCCTGCAAATAATGAAAACTATGTATTAAAGTATGCCTTATGTACAATCTGTATTTTATTATACATAATTCTTAAAAAATGTATTTGCACAAAAGTAATTTTTTTTTGCATTTTCATCATTGATTTATTAATATTTTCATGATATAGTTAAATTGGAGGCGATAATATGGAAAAGTACCACGGAATGAAGCTTAAAACTACTATAAATATCGGTAAGCTTTACAGTGTGCATTATTTTGAATATCCCTCAAACTTTAAATTTGAGGGGGAAAGTCATGATTTCTGGGAAGCTGTTTACGCCGATAAGGGTGACATTACAATTTTTGCTGAGGACAGAGAATTTGTACTCCATCAGGGAAATATCTTTTTCCACAAGCCCAACCAGTGGCACACCCTGCACTCTTCGGAGCAAATTGCAAACAATGTGGCGATTATTTCCTTTGAGTGTACCTCTCCCGATATGAGCTTTTTTGAGGACAAAATGCTGACCGTTGGGCAGGAGCACAAAACAATTATTTCCAAAATAATTTCCGAGTACACGGGTGCATTTTCAACGCCTCTTAATAATCCATATACCACAAACATTACGAGAAAAAAGGAATCAATATTAGGTTCCGAGCAATTGGTGAAGCAATACATAGCGGAGCTTCTCATTTCCTTTCTGCGTGGCACTGCCTCAACTCTTTCCCGTTCACAGATGAGCATCAACCGCGAGAGTGCTCTTTGCAACATGCTTGTTAACTATATGGTAGACCATATTACAGAGAGCATAACCATAAACGAATTGGTCCGTTACAGCGGTTTTAACAAGACTACGATTGCTTCCGTTTTCCGCAACACCTTTGATATGAGTACTATGGAATATTTTATAAACCTTAAAATAGACCTTGCCAAAAAATACTTGCGTGAGGATAATTACAACATATCCCAGATTTCATACATTTTAGGTTATTCAAGCATTCATTATTTTTCAAGGCAGTTTAAAAAAGTAACGGGGCTAAGCCCCGTAGAATATTGTTCGTCAATAAAGGCAATAGTAGAAAAAAAGTAATTGGCTGGGCCAATTACTTTTTTTCTACTATAATTTTGCTTTCAATATTCATAAATATTTTCTTTATCTTCAAAATTCCAAACAGGATATGTCTCACAAGGTCAATCATTGAACATACAAACCATATTGCAAGTGCCGTAAGTATTGACATACCAATCATTTTAACAGGCGAATAAAAGGCAAAGGACACGTATCTGTTAAAAAGCCAATTATGCCATATCAAAGGATGTGTATGTATTAAAAACACGCCAAAGGCAAGCGGAGAAAAGAATGAAATTATCTTTGCGGCATATTTTCCTGCATTGATTTTCGAAAATCCAATCACAAGGGATGCCGCCGCAATTAACATTGTAGGTGAAATATAGCTTACAAAAAAGCTATCCTTAGGGTACGGGATATAAAATTTATTCAGCCACGAAAGAACAACGCATAAAATATATACCCCGAAAGCCGTCTTTTTGCCGATTCGTGAAAAATCAAGAAGTTTAAGACATCCTCCCAATACATAAAGAGCAATTATCCACAATGCACTATATCCCAAGTTAAGGTTAAATACATCGCAATGAAACATTGTGGGCAAAACCGTAAACAGGAGCAAAACAGTCAATAGAAGCGTCTTAATTTCCCTTTTACTCAGTGAAACAAGCATTTTATTTATAAACGGAATAAAGAAAAACAAACAAAAATACGCTGTAAAATACCAATACTGATTATATATAAATGGAAAAAACGCTCTGAAAAATACGCCCTCGGAAAGAACTTCGGGTTTATAAAAGCTGTACCCAAGTGCGATAAGCACTGTATAAAAAACAACCTGCAAATAGAGCATTATGATATTGGTATATTTATGTTTTGACGTAACCCCTACATAGCCCGATATAACTGCATAGCAATTTGCCGCACAAAATGCCGCCGTTTCAAAAAACCATACTGTCTTGCTGTTTATACCTACGGCTGTATAAAGTATTCCTCCCTGTCCGAAAACATGGAGAAGCGTCACCATCATCATTGACACAATACGCAGGAGGTCAATTCCGTAATTTCGATTAGTCTTTTCCATTAGCATTACTCCCTGATAAGTTCACTGTTTCTGCAATATTTAATAATTTCTCTTACAATCGGTCCGCAATTACTTCCGCCGTATCCTCCGTTTTCCACCATCACGCAGAATGCAATCTGCGGATTATTTGCAGGAGCAAAACCAACGTACCAAGCGTGCGGGGATTTTCCTTCTACCTGAGCTGTACCCGTTTTTCCGCCGAACTTAAATCCGGAAATCCTTGCACTTCTTCCCGTTCCTTCTTCAACGCAATCAACCATATAAGTCCTTATAAGGCGTGCGGCACGCTCGCTGCATCCTCTTGACAAAATGGCTCTTTCTGCACTGTAGTCCACCTTGCTATTTCGTCTTGAGGTTTCTACAAGATATGGCACAGGAATTTTTCCGTCGTTTGCTATGGCGGATACTGCCAAAGTCATATGAAGAGGGCTTAACTTTACAGGCTCCTGACCAAAAGCAACTGATGCCATTGCCGCAGTGTCGCAGTCGCTAAGATTGACGGTCTGCACTGAATTTTCCCCTCGTTTAAGTATTGTGATACCGCTTTCTATTGTATTTAACCCGTCAAAAGGAATCTGCTTCGTTACCAAAAACTTATCAAGGCTTTCAATCATATTTTCCTTTCCGATTTGTTTTGAAATATCGGTAAAGTACACATTGCTTGATTTAACGATTGCTTTTCGCATATCGGTTTTTCCCATCGCCTTTGAACCGTCATTTCCAAACACTGCACCGCCTACATTGATTGAGCCTGTTTCGTCCATTATCTCGTAGTCCTCAAGTCCGTTATCAATAGCCGCAGCCGCAGTTATTATTTTGAATGTAGAGCCTGGGCAGAACTGATTATTTACAGCATCAAAACGATAATCAATTTTCCCGCCTGAGCTTATGACCTTTTTCATTTCGTCAATGTTTGGATTAAATGCCTTTGTCGAATAAGCACAGTATACCTCACCCGTTTTAGGATTCATCACGATTACATTCGCGTTTTTCCTGTCACCGAAACGGTTTTTTACTGCTTTATCCACATGAGCGGTCAGATTATGGTCAATAGTCAGATACAAATCCTGACCTTTGTTTTCAACATTCTTCCCCTTTTCGTAAAGCACGCTGAGCATAGTTGGGTTAGCACTTAAATAGCTGTCGTACTCCTTTTCAAGGCCGCTTCTTCCATACTCTCTGCTGAAATGCCCCACGACATGGGCATATAGCTTGCCATAGGGATACACACGCTTTTGGAGATTTCCCTCTCCCTCGCTTTTTGCTAAAATGGTTTCCCCTGTTCTGTCATAAATCGTTCCGCGGGTAACCTCATAAAGTCTGGGATTATGGACATCCTCCACATACTCCCTTGACTCAAAAATTATAAAATAATTTAAGTGAAGCATAAGCACAAAGAAAAGAGAAAGTAACAAGGTCATTGCACGGATAATACGCTTATTCAAGTTCATCCGATGTCTCTCCTTTCATTGAACTGATAGCCTGAAGCATTCCTACTATCATAAAAGTTGACACCATACTGCTTCCGCCTGCACTGATAAACGGAAGTGTAATGCCCGTAAGGGGAATTAAGTTAGTAATACCACCCACGATAATAAAGGTCTGAATACCTATTGCCACACTAAGCCCCACACTTACCGCTTTATTAAATGGATTTGTTGTAGAAAGTGCTATTTTAAATCCTCTGTAAACAAGAACGAAGTAGAGCATCAACACGGCAAATCCGCCCATAAGCCCCAATTCCTCGCAGATAACAACGAAGATTGAATCGGATTCCAGGGCATAAAGGTTTCCCGGAAGTGAGTTCCCTATTCCTCTGCCACCAAACCCGCCTGAAGCAACAGCCATAAGAGCCAGAGAAATCTGATAGCCTTCGTTCTCATAAGTTCCCAGCGGGTCACGCCATCCAATGACACGCTCCTGCACATGGGAAAAAACCGTCACTGCAAACAGAGCCGCACCAACAACTGCAAGTATATTAAGTACAAGGAAAGGCTTGCTGTCCCCGTATACGTACAGGTACACAAGATAAACGACACCAAATACAAGAAGCGTTCCCAGTTCTTTCTGGAGAAGCAGGAACAGAGCACATGTACCTGCTATAAATGCAGACACAAAGAGCTTTTTCCATTTTGCGGACTTGGAAAGCTTTTTTTTGCCCTTGCTTTTCGGTTCAAAAAAGACCGACGCCAGACACATTACATATATAATTCTGATAAATTCAGAGGGTTGCACGCCAAAAAGCCAGTTTTTTGCACCATGGATTCTTGTTCCGAACAAAAGCGTTGCCGTGAAAAGCACCACCGCACCCATATAATAAATGAGTGTCAGCTTTTTAAGACGCTTATTCAGCACACGGTAAACCCACAATGCACCGAAAAATGCCGCTACACCTACAATGTACCATATGAGCTGTTTTTTCCCTGCTTCGCTGTTTAATTGCGAAACCATAATAATTCCCACGGAAGAAAGCATGGAAACAATAATAAAAAGATACGGATCCCCCAATTTTAATTTTGCAATAATTACATACGCAATAATGCTTACAACGCACATAATGCTTGACAGCACCGCAAGGTCTTGTGATGCCTCATTTTTATTAATAATCAAAACCACTATTCCCAAAGCATTTAGGAGAAAAAGCAGTAAAAGAGGTCTTATATCAAGAGTTTTTTTATTCATAATCATTTATTCCTTTTAGAATCTGATGTGCTTTTAGGCAGTACAAAAAGGAAGTTTGACCTGCCCAATGAAATTTTATCGCCGTCGAGAAGCTCAACCGCCATATCACCCAAAGGCTCACCATTTAAGTATGTGCCGTTTGTACTGTCTAAGTCCTCAATATAAAACTTTCCGCTGTGCTTGAAAATTCGGCTGTTTTTTGCAGAAAGATAGCTGTCGGCAATACGGATGTCACACTTTTTACCTCTGCCGATAATTTCACTGTCCGAAATTTCATAGCTTTCGTCCACATAAAAATCTAAGTTTCGCCTGAGATTTATAAGCTTAAGATATGCATCTGCCATATTGCCTGTTTTTTTCTTGTACATAATTCGTATATCCATATAAATCATACGGATGATAACGAAAATAAACAGGTATATTATCAAAACAAAGAAGAATGTAAGAACCTTGGATAAAAGTTGTTCAGCCATTTTTTCTACCTCTCTGTAATATTTTCAAACCACACGGGCGATTTTGTGTTTTCATCTATATGGTCTATTTTTTCATAGGTTTCGGAGGTATAATCCACTCCCTTTTTGGTAAGGGAATCATGACAGCCCTCACGCACCAAATTATATATTACTGCAAAAATCGGAACACTGCAAACCATGCCCCATATTCCGAAAAGTCCGCTTCCAACAAGGATTGAGAAAAGCACCCAGAAGCTTGAAATACCCGTGGAGCTTCCGAGGATTTTCGGTCCTAATATGTTTCCGTCAAACTGCTGAAGGAGAATTATAAATATGATAAATCCTATACATTTACCAGGCTCGGCAAAAAGAATCAAAATTGCACTGGGGATTGCTCCGATGAAAGGCCCGAAAAACGGGATAACATTAGTCACGCCCACAATAACGCTGATAAGTGCAGGATAGGGCATACCGAAAATGGTCACTACAACAAAGCATATAACGCCGATTATCATGGAATCAAAAATTTTACCCGTTATGAAATTTCCGAATTTGTCATGGGTCATTCTGAAAATAGCGATAACGTTATTTGCTTTACCTATTGGCAGTACACTGTAAAGCACTTTTTTTGACTGTGCGGTAAACTTCTCCTTATCTTTAAGGACATATACCGATACAATAACACCGATAAGGACATTTAAAATCGCAGAAACAACATTATACAAACTGCTTGTAATTCCTGCCAGAAAAGTATCTATATTCGGCAAAATTTCGTGCAGTTTGGACGTAATACTCTCAACATTGGACGAAAAGCCCTCAATTAACTGAAGTAAAAACGCCTGAATTGTAGGGTTTTTCTTTAGAAGGTCCCCTCCCCATTCCATAGCGTGGCTTGCATATTCGGGGAGGCTTACAATAAGCGATTCTATACTTTCCGTAATTTCGGGAAGCACCAAAGCCAAAAGGGTGTATATAACCGCAATGGAAAGTGACCAAGCCAAAGTCAAAGATACCATTCTTGATATATTATGTACACGCCTGTTCTTTTTCTTTGCAATGGCAGTTACCACAGGAAAAACAACACCATGCTCAATCCAATTTAAAAGAGGATTAATAAGGTACGCCAAAATAAGACCGTAGGTTATGGGGGCAAGGCTTTGGGTAATTAAGCCGAGCACTCCCGAAACTACGCTCCAACGCTGAAGCACCATATAAAATAAGATGCTTGCAATTATTGTAAGAAATGCTGTTATTCCCCAGCAAAGATGTTTTTTCTCCCAAGGCAGTTTCATAGTTTTTCTCCATTTCGTAAATACAGTTCTCCTGTCTACTATAATACACCTATTTTTTTCCTATTACAAGTATGTAAACATAATTGTAATCTAATTGTTATCTTTTTTAACTTTTTGGGCGGTCAAACTATTGAAATGGACAATTTGATATGTTATAATCATATTTGATATTTTGCGAAAGGAGTGTATCATTATGGCTAAAGAGCAAAAAGAGCATATCACCTCAATCGGCGGAAGTGCCGTTATGGAGGGTGTAATGATGAAAGGTCCCAAGGAAATTGCAACGGCAGTCAGAAAAAGCGACGGAGAAATCGTACTTGACAAACGTGCGGTAAGTTCTTTGGTAACAAAATATCATGTTAACAAAATTCCGATTGTAAGAGGTGTTTTCGCCTTTTTTGATTCTATGATTTCAAGCACCCGTGCACTTATGTGGAGTGCTGAGTTTGTAGATTTGGAGGAGGAAGAATCCGAATCAAAATTTGATAAGTGGCTTAGCCGTAAATTCGGAGACAAAATTAAAGATATTGTAATCTACGTTTCACTTGTCATCTCCCTTGTTTTTTCAATAGGGTTGTTTTTCTTCCTGCCTAATCTGATAACGGGATTTCTATTGGGTGATGCTATAGAAAATAACCTTTTAAAAACATTGATAGAGGGCGTTATACGAATCAGTATATTTTTAGGTTATGTTATCCTTGTTTCACAAATGGAGGATATAAAAAGAGTTTTCCAGTACCACGGTGCAGAACATAAAACCATTTTCTGCTATGAGGCAGGACTTGACCTCACCGTTGAAAATGCAAGGAATATGTCAAGACTGCACCCAAGGTGCGGAACAAGCTTTCTTGTGTTCGTAATGATTATAAGCATTATTCTTTTCTCATTCATTTCATGGAGCAATATATGGATAAGGCTGGGGCTGAGGCTCCTTCTCCTCCCTGTTGTGGCAGGGCTTAGCTACGAGGTAATCCGCTGGGCGGGAAAAAGCAAAAGCAGGGTTGTTTGCGTTATAAGTAAGCCCGGTATGCTGCTTCAGAAAATTACCACCCGTGAACCCGATGACAGTCAGCTTGAGGTTGCAATCACCTCCATGAAAGCGGTTCTCACAGATAATAAAGAGGACGACAAATGGTAAGAGAGCTTTTAAATAATGCGGCAAAAAAGCTTTCATTCAGTGAAACTCCTTTGCTCGATGCAAGGATACTTTTAGCCAAGGCTATGAATAAGGAAAATGCCGCACTGATTTTTGAAGAACCCGACGATGTTCAAAAAGATGCCTTTAATGCCTATATTGAGCAAAGGGCAAAGGGCGTGCCCTTGGCCTACATTTTAGGTGAAAAGGAATTTATGGGGCTTTCTTTCAAGCTAAATGAGGACACGCTTATTCCCCGTCCCGACACGGAATGTCTGGTGGAAAAAGTCATTGAAAAATGTACTTTTCACGCTCCTAATATTCTCGATTTATGCAGCGGAAGCGGATGCATAGGAATTTCCCTTGTAAAATTTATTGATAATGCAACATGCGACCTTACCGATATTTCGGAAAACGCCATGAAAGCGGAAAAGGAAAATGCCAAGCTTAACCACGTTGAAAACAGGACAAAAATTTTCAGGCTTGATATACTGACGGATGAAATTGAAAAGGGCTACGACATAATAGTATCAAATCCCCCATACATCAGGAGCAATATTGTCCCCACACTTGAGGTAAGCGAATACGAGCCTTGCCTCGCTCTTGACGGTGGAAGCGACGGTCTTGATTTCTACAGAGTAATTGCCAAAAAGGCATACAACGCACTTTCTGAGGGCGGTATGCTGGCACTTGAAATAGGGTATGACCAGGGCGAAGATGTGAAAAGCTTACTAAAGGATTTTACATCTGTAGAGGTTTATAAGGATTATGGACAAAATGACAGAGTAATAATCGCAATAAAATAAAGGAATTTGCCAAAATTATTGGCAAATTCCTTTATTTTATTTACGCAATTCTTTTTCTGCCTCATTAAAAACTTGAGGAACGGTGTATATATCGCTGTAGCTTTCCGCCTCAGCTTCACTTTGAGGAGGTCTGTACATAAGCCCTGTACACTCTGATGCGGAAGCTACTGCATCCGTATCAATAAGCTTATCATAGAAAGAATCCTTCTCGGGAGAATCGGTTCTTTCAATTATCGGTCTTTCTTCCATATCAATCACCCAAGGTTAGTATGGGCATTTTTTCATTAGTAATACAAAAGAGGTTTAAAAAAGTTAAATCTTTTTTAAACCTCTTTCTGTTAGAGCTGGTTTCTGATGATTTTTCCGCTTGTTGTTTTGGGAAGTGAATCGCGGAATTCTACAATTCTGGGATATTTATAGGGTGCTGTATGCTCTTTTACATACATCTGTATTTCTTTCTTAAGCTCTTCGCTGGGGGTGGTATCCTTTGTAAGAACTATGCTTGCCTTAACTACCTGTCCGCGGATTTCATCGGGAGCTGCAGACACGCCGCATTCCACAACATAGGGAAGCTCCATAATAACGCTTTCAATCTCAAAGGGTCCTATTCTGTAGCCTGATGATTTAATAACGTCATCAACTCTGCCCACATAGAAATAGAAGCCGTCCTCATCACGATATGCCACGTCGCCTGTGTGATAAAGACCATCGTGCCAAACTTCTTTGGTTTTTTCTTCGTCCTTGTAATAGCCCTTAAAGAGTCCGCAAGGCACACGCTCGCTTGTTCGGATAACGATTTCACCGTTTTCACCTACGTCAACGCTGTTTCCATCGGGGTCAACGATGTCAACATCATAAAGGGGAACAGGCTTACCCATTGCACCAAGCTTGTACTCTCTGCCGTAGAGATTACCGATAAGACAGGTGGTTTCCGTTTGTCCGAAGCCCTCCATAATTCTAAGTCCTGTAAGGTTTTTAATCTGCTTATAAACTTCGGGATTAAGTGCTTCACCCGCTGTGTTTGCATGCTGTACAGAGGACATATCGTATTTGGAAATATCCTCTTTCATAAGCATTCTGTACATTGTGGGAGGTGCACAGAAGGTTGTAATGCCATATTCGGAGAAAAGCGGAAGAATGTCTGCCGCATCAAACTTATCAAAGTCGTACACAAAAAGTGCCGCCTCGCAAAGCCACTGACCGTAAATCTTACCCCATGCGGCTTTTGCCCAGCCTGTGTCGGAAATGGTAAGATGAAGTCCCTCGGGGTCTACACAATGCCAGTAGTTTGCAGTGTGGAAATGACCAAGCGGATATGTGTATGCGTGAAGTGCCATTTTGGGATTTCCTGTTGTACCTGAAGTGAAGTACATAAGCATATCGTCATTTCCGCAGGGAGAGTCTGCTTTTCTTTCATAGGTATCGGGGAAAGCCTTATATTCCTCGTCGAAATCTCTCCAGCCGTCCTTTTTCCCGCCTACTATAATCTTTTCACGCAGAGTTTTTGCATTCTTTGCTCCGCTTTCTGCACGGTCTGCAATATCGTCATCCGCAGTGCAAAGGATTGCATCAACGCCTGCGGCATTGTAACGATACTCATAGTCGTGCTCCTGCAAAAGATATGTGGCAGGGATTGCAACTGCACCGATTTTATGAAGTGCCAGCATCGCAATCCAGAACTGGTAATGGCGTTTTAACACAAGCATTACCTTACTTCCCTTTTTAATGCCGATTGATTCAAAATAATTTGCACATCTTGCAGACTCACGCTTGAAATCCGCAAATGTAAAACGGCGTTCCTCCTTATTCTTTGAAAGATGAAGCATTGCAAGCTTTTCGGGCTTTTTATCTGCAATGGCATCAATTACATCAAATGCAAAGTTAAACTTTTCCTCATTCTTAAAGGAAATCTTTTCAAGACAACCGTTTTCGTCCTCAACAGTTTCAATAAAGTTATGATACACTCTCTTATATTCACGGTGAGGCTTGTAATTTGTCTTAACAATGGACTTTTCTTCTTTTACTTCCTGCTTTTGCCCGTTAAGAACGATTGCGTAAAACTCGCAGTCCTGACCGCCTACCGCAATCATTCCGTGAGGTGCGGAGCTATCGTAATAAATGCTATCGCCTGCGTGGAGAATTTCGCTGTGACCGCCCACCTGAACCTTAAGCGAGCCGCTGATAACGATATCAACCTCCTGTCCGTCATGGCTGGTAAGCTCCATGTCACCGCGTTCTGCACTTTCATCATATATGGCATGAACATAAAGCGGTTCTGCTACCCTTCCCTTAAAAGCTGATGCAAGGTTATAGTAAATCATTCCGTGTGCCTGGTCGATTTTCTGACCTTCGCCGCATCTTGTGACTGTGAAGGATTTAAGATTGGAACTGACACCCTCGATAATATCTGTAACACCTACTTTAAACGCAAGTGCACATCTGTAGATAAAGGCAAAGCTAAGGTCGTGTTTTCCTTCCTCACACGCTACATACTCATCACGTGAAACGCCTGTAAGCTTTGCCATTGTTTCAACGCTTATTCCGTCTATCTGGCGAAGTTCTTTGATTCTGGCGGCAACCTCACTGATTTTAAAATCAAGACCGGTCATCATTGTTTCTTCCATTTTTTATACCTCCTGCTTTGGAACATAAAAAAACGCCCCAAAGAAAATTCCTTGAGACGAGCATATTACCCGCGGTACCACTCAAATTGCATCGGGCGTTACCCCGCTGCCCCTTCGGACTCCAACAAGCCCTATGCACTGACGCAGCATTCTCGGAAAGGGTCTAATCACTTCTCAAGCTTTCTTCCTTTCAACTCAGGAGCTACAATAATCCGCTTCCCTTTAGTGCCTCACACCTGCCGACACCTCTCTTAAAAGATTCACGGTTACACTCTCCATCATCGTTTTTAGATATTAAACTATTTGTAATGATAACACACAATTTCTTTTTTGTCAACTATTTTATTTCTCATTGTCCTCCATACTTCGATTTTGATTGACAACATTCGCCTTTTATGTTATAAATAAGGTAGATACTATTTTTCAGGCAGAAAGGTTGTGAAAGCCACGATGAAAAGACTTTGTGCCATATTAATATCAGTATTGCTTATCGTAGTCAGTGCACCTTCGTATGCGTATGAGGATACCTTTGTAAAATTCCTCGTCAATGGAAATAAGGTTGATTTCCCGTATTCTCCATTCGTGCGTGACGGCATAACATATGTTGATGCAAAAACACTCTCAAAGGCACTTGGTCTTGAATATAAAACCTTTGACGACCATCACAGCATCACAATCAGCAACAAACGCACATCGGTCTGCTTTGTTCCCGATGAACAGTTTGCAACCGTTTCCGACATCACCGGGCAAAGCGATAAGGAGTTTTATTTCAAGCTTTTGACTGCTCCCTGTCTTTATGCAAACGGAAGCTATATTGTATCGGCACGTGATATTTCAAATATTTTTGGTTATTCTTTGGGATTTGATGTCAATGCACAGACCGTATATTTCGGCTTTGCACCCCAGATGATTTCACAGGCAACACGTGATGCCGTAGCGGCGAAATCCTATTATTTCCAGAATCAGGCGGAGTTTAATCTGCCCTCAAGCGGAAGCGGCTATTGCTGGGTATGCTCATATGCAATGGTGCTGTCCAACCTTACGGGTACAAGGATAACACCCAATGACATTGCGGCAATCAATCTTACCAAAACCTCAAGCGGTGCTTATTGCTATCATAGTGAAATCGCCGCTGCCTACAACATAAAATTTGCTCCTGCACTCTCCCCCTCAAGTCCTTACTATGCAGGCAGGGACAGTGTTTCAGGAGGTACATATATTCAGAATCCCGATAAATCCGATGCCGTTGTCAGAGAAGCATTAAAGGAAGCCCTCGCACTTCACCCGGAGGGAGTTATGGTACGATACGCAGGATATCCTCATACAATGGTTGCCGTGGCGGCAGAAAACGGAATCATTCTTTTTAATGACCCTGCCCCCACCTCATCTAATTACTCCGACACGGGAAGTTATCAGGGCGTACCCTTTATCCAGACATGCGTGGCAAAGAAAGGCTTCGTCCTTTCCGACATAACTTTTATACAGGCTATTGACTAAACATAAAGAAGGCTTTCGCATTGCGAAAGCCTTCTTTTGTTATGTTCTTTATCTGTTGTTGATTATCTTTGTAAGCTCTACGGGGTCAACAATCTTTCCGTCCTTATAAACACGCATATTACCGGAAGCAATTTCATCTATAAGAATAACTTCGTTATTGTTGTAACCAAATTCAAACTTAATATCCCAAAGGTCAAGACCGAGAGTCTTAAGGTCATCTGCTACAATCTTTGTGATGGCAAGTGTCTGCTTCTTCATGCTTTCAAACATTTCTTCGTTCATAACGCCAAGTGCTGCAAGACCTTCGCCTGTTACAAGCGGATCGCCCTTCTCGTCATTCTTAAAGGTACATTCAACATAGCCTCCCTCAAGAGGTGTACCATCTTCTATATATTCTCCGTATCTACGGATAAAGCTACCTGTTGCAACAAGACGGCAGATAACTTCGAGGCCGTGACCAAATACTGTAGCAGGAAGAACCTCCATAGTTGCTTCGTCGATATTTGCACTTACATAATGGGTCTTAATGCCTGCCTTTTTAAGCAGCTCGAAATAATAAACAGAGGTCTGGAGATTTGCCTTACCGATACCTTCGATTGTAAGACCTACAGAGTTTTCACCGGGGTCGAATACGCCGTCCTTACCGGTACAGTCATCCTTAAACTTGAGCATTACATTACCATTGTCAAGCTTATAAACGTCTTTTGTTTTTCCCTGATACAATTTTTCCATAATAATTTCCATAGCCTTTCTGCCCACAAATAGTAATTAAATATACGCACTTTTCGTGGGCAGATAAGGCGTATAACGGAAATTACGCACATCGCCGTTTCGCATCGTATACGATGCGAAAATTTCGGCGGTGCAATAAAGTCCGCCGGAGGCATAACGTGATTTTCACGTTATACTCCTTCGTTTAACATATGTGAACATTTTAACACATATTTTTTTCCATGTACATATTTTTTTTGAAAAAAGATAAAAAAAATTAAAGTATCATTTCGTCTTTACACATTTTGCGTAAAGCCTTCTCCTATAATATGCTCCGCTTCGGTGGCTATTACAAAGGCATGGGGGTCTTCACTGTAGACAATTTCCTTTATATGGTGATATTCCCATACACGGACCACACACATCAGTATCCGAGTTGGCTTTTTACTGTAAGCTCCGCTCCCGTTTATAAAGGTAACTCCCCTATCCCTTTCCTCTAAAATACGTTGTGCTATTTTTTCACTGTGTTTTGAAATAATAAAAAGATTTCTCCCTCTTTCTCCCCCGTAAACAATATGATTTATAACACTGCTCTGGGCAAAAAGCGTCACTACGGCAAAAAGGGCTGACTCAACGTTTTTAAATACAAATATTGATACAACTATTATAACCATGTCAACAAACATCAACGCTTTTCCTATAGGTATATGGGGATATTTCTTCTCCACAAGATAGCCTACTATATCGGTGCCTCCCGTAGATGACCCACGCTGAAAAATTATCCCCAAACCTCCGCCCGTGCATATTCCGCAGAATATCGCACCCAGCATTCTGTCCCCTGCAAACTGTGGAAAAAACGGCGTGACTATATTGTCAATAATGAGCGTATATATAACCACGGTGGTGAGCGTTCTCAGGGCAAAGCTCTTCCCTATAAATTTATATGCTACAATGAGAAGCGGCACATTGATAAAAAGTGATATAAGCCCTACGGGAAGCCCTGTCAAAAATTTTACCATAATTGCAATTCCGCTGACACCGCCCGGTGCAATATTAAGTTTTTCGGCAAAGGAGTATATTCCCACGGCAATCAGCAAACAGCCGACCGTATCTGTAAGTATATCTTTAAAAATCTTTTTCTTCATTTTAAATGAAAAAAGGATAGCTATGCTATCCTTTTTATTCTCCACATATATTACCTCTATTTTTTCTAAAAATTTGCGGATTATTCATTAATTATATTTACTTTTCATTTTGTTCTTTCTCATTGCCGTAGGTGATACGTTATATACTTCTTTAAAAACACGCAAAAAATTTGTAAGGGAATTAAACCCCGAAGCAAAGCATATTTCCGTAACGGGGATATTACTTGTTAGCACAAGCTTTTTTGCATGCTCAAGCTTTAACGAATTAAGATATTCTTTGTAGGTCTTCCCTGTACTTTCATGAAAAAGGCCGCTGAAATAGTTCTTGTTTAAGCCTGCTACCGAAGCTACCTGCTCAAGAGTAGGGTTATCCCTGAATCTGCTGTGAAGATACAAAACAGATTTTCTTATGGAATCGTTTTCCCCGACTTCACTCTCCCTTTCGGAAAGGCCGCATTTTCTGAGAATCAGGATAAACAGACATTCCATAAGATTTTTTATAACAGAATCGGAATAGATTGCCGTATTTTCAAATTCGTAAAGCATCTGCGATATCATAAACTCCGCAGAATGAAGCTCGTGCTGACTCAGCCTGAATATGATATTTTTATCAATGCTGAGTATTTTCTGCAGAACATCTTCATCAAGCATTTCCTCACTGAACATAATATTATAAACTACTGCACCCTCGGTTTCTATACTGTGAAAATCCGTAGGATTTAGAAGATAGATGTCCCCAGGTTGCATTTCATATCGCTGCCCGTTTAGCACCTGCACGGCACTGCCCCTAAGCAGCAGCTCTATTTCAAAGCAGTCATGCCAGTGAAGGTCATAATTTTTAAGCTGCTTTCTGCGGATAAGCAATTTTTCACGGCTGTTGGCAATATTCTCTACCAAAATACGCTTACATTCAAATGCGTTTTTCATAACACTCACCTGCAATTACCATTTTTTCTTAATTATATACCATTTTTTCGGCATGGTCAACCAAAAGCTGAATTTTCAGTAATAATTAATGAAATAATATGAAGTTTTTTATGTTTTTACCAATTATAATAGCCAATATTAAATATCAGGAGTGATTTTATATGAAAATGTTTATTGACACAGCCAATGTCGATGAAATCAGAAAAGCTAACGACATGGGGGTAATATGCGGTGTTACTACAAATCCAAGCCTTATTGCCAAAGAAGGACGTGTTTTCACCGAAGTGGTAAAGGAAATCACCACAATTGTTGACGGCCCCATAAGTGCCGAGGTAATCAGCCTTGACACAGACGGAATGGTAAAAGAAGCATTGGAGCTTTTTGAAACTATTGATTGCGAAAATCTTGTTATCAAAATCCCGATGACTCCCGAAGGACTGGGTGCTGTAAAAATTCTCAATGCAAAGGGCATTAAAACAAATGTTACGCTTATCTTCTCTGCTGCACAGGCACTTCTTGCCGCACGTGCCGGTGCTACATATGTAAGCCCCTTTGTAGGAAGACTGGACGATATCGGACAGACCGGGATAACTTTGATTGAGGAAATTGCAGAAATATTTGAAATACATGATATAAAAACAGAAATTATTGCCGCAAGCATACGCAATCCCATTCATGCCATCGACTCAGCAAAGGCAGGTGCACATATTGCCACAATTCCCTACAAGGTTATTGAGCAGATGACACAGCATCCCATGACAAAAGCAGGAATCGAGAGGTTTCTTAAGGATTGGAAAAGCGTCTCGAATATGGTTTTGAAATGATAATTTTGCTTTACTCTGCGTAAAATTTCTTGAAAATACGACAGGATTGGAAAAGCGTCTCGGCTAATTAAATTTTGAAATTCTCTATAATCCCGAACCTTTTTAAACAAAGAACCGATGTTTCGTTATGAAACATCGGTTCTTTGTTTATTAATTAAGATAAGATTTCTTTGCAAGATATTCATCAACTAACTGTTGCAGGCCATTCATATCACTGGTGGATGCAAAGATTTCAGGGAAATTACTGTCTGCATCACCGTTTACGTAGTAATAGTCAACATAGCCGGAAATATCGATTGTGGGTGCCAGGGACTTGTCAAAATAGTAGTCATAAGGCTGACCTACTGCAGATTCACCTGTGATTGCACAGTATGCAATCAGTGTTGTAAGATATCCTGCCAGCATATTGGGATGATGTCCGTCCTTTACGATAAAGCTGTTCTTATCATAAGTTTGTGTTGCACCGGGAACGGTTACTTTGCCGGTTAATATATCGTTTGCAATTTCACCCCAGTTTGCAATGATTACACCTTTTTCGGACAGAGGCTTGTAAGAAGCAAGTATTCCGGGATAAAGCTTATCGGTGGAATTTATTCCATAGGCGGCAAGATTACCCAAACAAATAAATTTAACATCGGGATTTTCCGCACGAAACATATCCATAATATATTCAAAGCTGGAAATGAAAGTATTTTCCTCATCTCTTAATCCACTGGTGGGAGATACAAATACATAGTCATAATATCTGTCGGTAAGCTCGTCCTCGTGATTAAGCCCTTTCCATTTGCATGATTCATATGTGCAAGGTCCGTCGAAAAGCTCGGAAATAGTATG
The DNA here is from genome assembly GCA_017451505.1 of Clostridia bacterium. Taxonomy (GTDB): domain Bacteria; phylum Bacillota; class Clostridia; order UMGS1883; family UMGS1883; genus UMGS1883. The sequence goes on from JAFTOF010000002.1 coordinate 152,796, forward strand.
CCCCGAATAAGTCCAGTTAGTTACGGAAACATCGGCTCCATTTGCTTTGCATAACTGATAAAAGCTTCCTGTGTCATTGGAACGCTTGCTCAGGGTGTTGTATTTAGTGTTATGCTCAACTGTGCGTCCATAGTATGTGTAAGAGTTTCCGATAAACAGTACCTTTTTTCCGTCCAAGGGATGCTTTGATGTTGTGATAACAACTGTTTGTGTGCTTTCATCCCAGTTGACACCGCATCCCAGAGTTTCTGCAACAAATCTTGCAGGCACCATTGTCCGTCCGTCGATAATCTTTGCCGGAACGTCTAACGCCACGTTTTTTCCATTAACCTTTGCATTGCTGTTTCCTGCTTGTAAAACCACCGCAATATCCTCCTTGACACCAATTACGGTGCTTGTTTTCTCGTCCCATGCCACTATAGCTCCCAAAGCTTCAAAAATACCACGCATAGGAACTAAAGTACGACCATTTTCGATGACAGGCATCACGTCATAGTTTTGAGCTATGCCGTCAATTGTTACGCTGATGATTTCCTCTGCAAATGCAGGTATCGCCCCATAAGAAAGGACCAATGCAATTGCTACAATAAGTGATAGAAGTTTTCGCATTTTCATATCTCCTTTTAATATAATTTTTTCTTATTATACTAAAAGGACAATTACGAGGGAATGGAAAAATAAGAACAATATGGAATTTTTGAAACAAAACATTGACTAAACATCAAAAAAATGTTAGGATTATCTTAGGTGATGTTAGTGATTGGACATATAAATAACATAAATTTAATCAGTGCATTTTATGGAATTTCTGCCTCGTCTAAGCTTTTCCAAAACAGAGCAAGCAATGCCTTTGTTTATAAAATCAGCGGACAAAGCCTGTATACATTTTCTAATAAGGAGATTCTCCTTTCTCAAGGAGAAGTTCTGTTCATTCCACAGGGCGAAAGCTTTCATGTCAAACGTGTATGCCCCGAGGAAAGCAGATATTCACTTATTAATTTTTATGCAGATATAAAAAACCCCGTCCCGTTTCTTTGCCCCTTGGTCGGGGGAATAGACTATTCCTTTTTGTTTGATGAAATAATCAAAACCTGGATTTTTGAATCAGATGCAAATTTTTACAATCGACTTTCTTTATTTTATAAGCTATTATTCTCTCTTTCCAGTTCCGACGAAAGAACATATTACAATAATGAAAAAAAGCAGTCGATAGAACCTGCCATACAATATTTAAATCAGCATATTTTTGACAGCAGCCTGAAAACAGAGCATCTGCATACTCTTTGCAATATTTCGGATACATATTTCCGAAAGATATTTATTTCCGTATTTGGAGTTTCTCCAAAGCAATATATTATAAACAAACGCCTGTTGCAGGCAAAAAACATAATTGACGGCGGAGAATACAACACAATTTACGAGGTTTCAGAGGCTGTAGGTTATACAGATGCACTATATTTCGGAAAGCTCTTTAAAAAGCACTATGGCTATTCTCCGTCTAAAGGAAAAAAGGGGATGTAAAAAACCAAGTTTTTTACATCCCCTTTTTTATTAATTTCATTCTCCGAAAAGAGCTTCGGCAAAAGCCTGCGGATCAAAGACCTGTAAATCATCAATTCCTTCGCCCACGCCGACAAATTTGACCGGTACGCCCAGTTTTTTGCAGATATTTACTACAATACCGCCTTTGGCAGTGCCGTCAAGCTTCGTAAGGACAATACCTGTAATCTTTGCCACTTTATCAAATTCCTCTGCCTGATTTACTGCATTCTGACCTGTGGTTGCATCAAGCACCAAAAGAATTTCCTTTTGTGCATCGGGAAGCTCACGGTCAATTACACGATAAATTTTACCAAGTTCGTCCATAAGATTCTTTTTGTTATGAAGTCTGCCGGCAGTATCGCAAATGCACACATCGGCACCTTTGCTTTTTGCACTTGAGCAAGCGTCAAACACAACTGCCGCAGGGTCTGCCCCCTCCGTGAGCCTTACAAGGGGAACGTCATTTCTTTCCGCCCAGATTTCAAGCTGGTCTGCCGCCGCCGCACGGAAGGTATCCGCCGCACCTAAGACAACTTTTTTACCTTCGTTTTTAAGCTTTGAGGTAAGTTTTCCTATCGTAGTCGTTTTACCGACACCGTTTACACCGATAACCAAAATTACGGTTGGTTTTGTTTTAAGCTCAAGGGAGCAGTCATTTTTACTGAGAATTTCAGTAATTATAGTTTTAAGCTCTGCTTTTGCTTCTTCCGCATCCTTGATGTGCTTTTCCTTTACGTTTTCACGAAGCTGCTCAACTATTTCGCAGCTTGTCTGTCCACCGATATCCGCCATAATGAGTGCTTCTTCAAGCTCGTCATAAAGGTCATCATCAAGCTTTTTAAACACGGAGAACACCCCGTCAAGCTTTTCATTAAACGAATTGCGGGTTTTTCCGAGACCTTCCTTAAGTCTTGCAAAAAGCCCTTTTTTTTCTGTGTTTTGTTCCATATTATAATTGTCCTTTCCTTACTCCTCTATAGCTACATCCTCCAGTTTCATTGAAAGCAGACTGCTGACGCCCCTCTCCTGCATGGTGACACCGTAAAGAATATCTGCCGCTTCCATTGTACCTCGACGGTGGGTAATAACGACAAACTGTGTATTATCACCGCGGTTACGGATATAATCGGCGAAACGATACACGTTCTCATCATCAAGTGCCGCCTCAATTTCGTCAAGCACAAGGAATGGTGCAGGCGAAACCTGAAGAAGTGCAAAAAGTAGTGCAATGGCCGTAAGAGCATGCTCACCGCCCGAAAGAAGAGTAATACTCTGAAGCTTCTTTCCCGGAGGCTGAACTTCAATTTCAATGGGGCTTTCAAGAGTGTCAAGCGGATCTAGAAGCTTTACCTCTGCCTTGCCTCCACCGAAAAGCTCTACAAAGCTTTTTCCGAAAAGCTCATTTATTATCTGGAATTTCTTTGCAAACTGCTCACGCATTACCGACATCATTTCCCCGATAAGCTTTTCTAGGTCTGCCTTTGCTTTCTCCATGTCTGCAACCTGCGTGCTTAAAAATTCATATCTGCCTTTACCTCTTTGTATTCCTCGATAGCATCAACGTTGATATTTCCCAATGCACGTATGGAATTTTTAAGCTGTGAAATAATTTTCTGTGCTTCCGAAAGAGAACCTATATCCTTTTTAAATTCAAGTGCACTGTTATAGGTAAGCTCATAATTATCCCAAAGTCTGTTTGCGGCATTTTCCAAATCTTCCTCGATTTTATTCTTCTTTGTTTCAATACGGACAACCTCGCCCTGAAGTGCCAAAATACGCTCATTAAGCTGCTTGATTTCTTCTCTTAATTTTTCAAGCTCGCTGTCGTTTCCGCTTCTTCCCGAAAGATGAGCCTTGATTTCCTCTTTCTTAGACTCGATAGCAATATCGCACTGTTTCTTACGCATTTCATTTTCTTCAATCTGCTTTTCAAAGGAGGAAATCATATTTTGCTGATGAGCTTTCTCATCAAGCTTTGCCTTATAGTCTGACTGTGAATTTATTATACTGCGTTTTGCATCTTCAATTCGGCTTTGTGCTATTTCCACATCCTTTTGGGCACTGTTAATTTCCATTTTCTTGTCAATAACCTTGCCTGAATGTGCCTCCCTTTTAAGGGTTTCTTCACGCACGGCATCCTGCTTCACTTTTACGATTGCTTCTGCCTTTTCAATAAGCTCATCGGAGCCGTCCAGAATTTCACGAAGCTTTGTCTTTGTTGAGGCAGTATCTGTCTGCTGGGTGGAAATCTGCGTTTTTTCATTGTTAAGCTTTTCAAAGCGTTCATGAGCCATCTCAAGCAGGCTCTTCTTCATGTCGGACTCCGCTTTTACTTTCATCAGCTTATTTTCACTTTCGGAAAGCTTTTCACGAAGCATGGATTCCTTCTTTCGGCTTTTCTCTGCATTATCCATACATTCATCAATTTCATCTTCAAGCTTTTCCGTTTCGTCCGCCAGTTTATCACATTCCTTATTGAGAAGCTCTATCTCGTCTTTTCTGCCTAAAAGTGCCTGTGCTTTATTAACACTACCGCCCGTAATACTTCCGCCGGGCTGAAGAAGTTCACCTGCTAAAGTTACAATTTTAAACTTATAATGGGTGGCTTTGGCAAGCTTTACGGCACTGTCCATATCCTCCATAATAACGGTTCTGCCCAGAAGTGCACCAATAACCGCACGGATAGAACTATCGCACTCGACCACATCGCACGCAATAGCTACTGCTCCGTCGTTTTGCATTACTCTCTCTTCGTTATCAAGACGTCTTTCCTCCTGTGATGAAATCGGGAGGAAGGTTACCCTGCCCATATGATTTTTCTTTAAAAATTCGATTGCTTCCTTAGCATCGCTTTCGCTTTGTACCACAATGTTCTGCATTGTATTGCCCAATGCAGTTTCCACCGCTGTGGTATATTTCTTCTCTACATTGATAAGCTTGCTGAGAACTCCGAGGAAGCTTCCGTGATACTTTCCGTCTTCCTTTGCTTTAAGAAGGTCACGGACACTTCGTGCATAGCCCTCCAGACCTCTTTCCATTTCTTCAAGCATTTTTCGTCTTCCCTGCTTTTCTCCCAGCTTGGTAGACAGTTCGTTATAGCGGGTTTTAAGCTCTCCGCTTCTTCTGTTGAAATCATGGTAATTTTTATTTGCATCAAAAACTTCATCGGAAAGCTTGTCAAATTCCTCCTGTGCCTTCTGCTCCTTTTCTTTCAGTTCGGCACACTTTGATGTAAGGCGGTTAATATCGTCAGATGCCGCCGCAATGTCAACCTCAATTGAAAAACGGCGTGTTTCTATGTTCTGCGTAATAAGGTCGATACTGTCAAGCCTTGATTGAGCCTCGCTCTTTTTGGAACGCAGGCTTAATACCTCTTCCCTTGCACTGTCAAGTGCTTTGACACGTCTTGAAACCTCCTCGCCTATTACCCTGTCCTCGTCTTCGAGGATTTCAAGCTCATCTGCAAGTTTTAAAAACTTTTCGTTTTCAGCATTTTTCTGCTGTTCAAGTTGTGAGATTTGTGATTTTATATCTTCCTCTCTCTTAGACCAGCCCGAAAGCTCTGTTTCAATACGCACAATATTAACCTTGTGGTTTTCTATGTTATTTTTAATGATTGCTTTTTCGTTCTCTATCTGTGCCGCATCAGCCTCAAGCTTTGCAAGATTCTCTCGCATGCCCTCAATTTCACTGTCGGTTTCACGAAGTGTGCTATAAAGCTTGTCACTCTTTTCGTTTGAAAGGTCAAGCTTTTCTTTAGCTTCTTCAAACTCACGGACTGCGTCTTCATAAAGTTTAGTGGTTTTCTCGCTTTCTACGCGTTTTAAGTCCGTAATCTCCAGAAGTGCACTAACCTCAATACCCTTTAGTTCTTCCCTGAGGTCAAGGTATTTAATGGCCTTTTCACTCTGCTTTTTAAGAGGCTCTACACGCTCTGTAAGCTCGCCTAAAATATCACGGACACGAACAAGGTTGTCCTCTGTGTGATTAAGCTTTCTTTCCGCCTCATTCTTACGGTAGCGGTATTTTGATATTCCTGCCGCTTCCTCAAATATCTGTCTGCGGTCTTCACCCTTAGAAGAAACAATTTCGGCTATTTTACCCTGACCGACGATTGAATAACCGTCACGTCCCAGACCTGTGTCCATCAAAAGCTCGTTTATATCCTTCAGTCTGCAGGCGGTGCGGTTAATCATATATTCACTTTCACCGCTTCTGAATACCCTTCGCGTAATTTCAACTTCCTCGTAATCACAGGGCAAAAAATGGGTAGAGTTATCCAGCACAAGCGAAACCTCGGCATACCCCAATGGCTTACGCTTCTGCGTACCTGCAAAAATAACATCCTCCATTTTTCCGCCGCGGAGCGTCTTTGCACTCTGCTCGCCCATTACCCACCTCACGGCATCGGAAATATTACTCTTTCCGCTTCCGTTGGGACCGACGATGGCGGTTACTCCCTGATGAACTTCTATTACGGTCTTGTCCGCAAAGGACTTAAATCCCTGAAGCTCTATTCGTTTAAGGTACATTACATCACCTTTTTCCACACAATATATCTATTGTATTATATCATGCCCGATATTAATAATCAAGCAGAAAAACTGAAGCTGTCAAAACTTTTCCATTTACTTTTTGTAGACAAAATTGAAATTATATTATATAATAAGACTTAGAAATTATCTAAGGAGGTCGGCAATGAAAAAATACATATTTGTTTTTACATTTTTGCTTTTGTGCCTTATGTCATTGTCGGCATCGGGACAGGATGATTTTCTTTATTCTTTCGAGAATCCGCAGGATGCACAAATGTGGGACGGCGGAGAAATTGACGATGGAAATCAGTTTGACTTGGGATATTCAATTTTCGTATCGAATCCCTTTGGCGAAATAAGAAACGAAAAGATAACCCATGTTCTGGACTACTCCCCTACAATAAAGCTTGAAGGAGGAAAAGTGTATACCCTCAGTGGTATGGTTTTTAACCCGCTTGCTTCCTCCGACCCTTCCATACGCACAAGTGCTTCCCGATATCCCCGTTCTAATACGATTATTATCAGTGTAAGCGGAATCGGTGACAGCTGGGCTGAATTTACAACTACGTTTTTTGCAGATGAAAGCGGAGAATATAACCTCTCGATTCATTTCGGGGGCGGTTTTGCAGATTTCGGCATTTTCGCAGATGAAATCAGCTTAACTAAAACGCCCTGCATTTTGTCGAGTCTTAATATTACAGGTGCCGACGAAATTACTATCCCTGCTGAAGGAAGCATAACAAATTATTACAGACCTTATATCATTACTTCGGAAAATAAAACCGTGGATATACTTACAAGCAGTAATCTACACTTTTCACTAAGTGATGCTGTCGGAATTTCCTTTGACAATGAAAATTTTGCACTGACTACTTCATCCGAGGCTCTTCCCGATACTCAAATCGTTCTTAACTGCACTTTGAAAAATTATGAATTTCTTACGCCTGCATCATTTAAGATAAACCTTAAAAGCAATATGCTAAAAGATGATTTTAAAGACCTGTCAGATATTCCGTGGCACAGCTTATCGGACATAAAAGTAATTTTGGAGGATGGGCATCCCGTAATATCAGTTCCCATGAATGACTATGGGGATTTTGGCTATTTTTCAAAAATTATTTACAATGAACAGCTCGTTTTGATAGAGGATATCATGTACGTTATCCGTGCAAGGGTAAAGACTGATAATCCCTATGTGCTTCCTGCAATTTACGCAACAAATTCCTCCGAAATGAAAAACAGTATGGTCAATTTTTCCATTAAAGATATATCGGGAAGTGAGTGGAATGATGTTTTCATTGCTTTTATCCCTGAGGCAAGCGGTATATACACCATTTCTCTTGACCTTTGTTCTACTTATGACTGCACGATTTTCATCGAAGATATTTCGCTGACTGCCGAAACATCAAAACCTGAATATATTACTCTCCATGCACCGGGAAACATTGCTCTCCCAAATGAATTTGTGTCTTATCCCGTGACAGCACTTTTACGTGATCAGGCGGGAAACATTCTCCCGTCCGAGGATGTACAGGTTACTCTTTTAGAGCAAAACGACCACCTTGAATTTGACAGTGAAAAGAATTTAATTACAGTGCACCCTGATTCTCCTGTGGGCGTATATACTCTTTATGCCCGTTATTTAAATGACCCCACAGTGAGCGGTAAGCTTAACTTTACCGTGAGCTATGATTACATCGGAGACGGAACCTTTGAAAAAACAGTCCCCAATCAATGGTGGATGACCTCGTCATCGTATGAGTGTGACCTTTACATGCGTTATGACGGGCAATCACGCAGAGCACTGATAAATTGCAGTGGCGGATACTTTATGCTCCTTAATAATTCTTACGTTCATTTATCCGAGGGAACACCGTATGTATTTAATTCTGCTTTTTCAACTCCCGTTGATGCTTTTGCAACATTATTCCTGGAAAAGCTTGATTCATCGGTTATGCCCCTGTGTCAGGTATTTATTCCTTCGGGAACTACGCTTGAAGAAGCAAGCTCTCCCGAGCTTTTCCTTGCAGAAGAAGATATGGTCGGAAGATTGTTTCTTTATATAGAATCGACAGAAGGAGAGTCTTTCTCAATATATGCCGATAACCTTTCTCTTAAAAAAGCATCTATTATAGCGGTTAGTCCACGTGTTACTGGAATCCCCTATATAAACGGTGCTGTCGAAGCTCAATTCACGCTTTATAACAACATTGCAGAAAACTCCGATAAGAGTGCGTGTGCGGTAAGCTGGTTTGTTTCCGATACTCAAAACGGGGAATATACAGATGTTTCCACAAGCGGAAGCAGTATATATTTCGATACTACGTTTCTAAATAAGTACGTGTATTTTGAAGTTACCCCGATTTGCCCGATAACAGGCTTTTCGGGAAACACCATACGCTCGCTTCCCTTTATTGTAACCTATGACCCTGCGGAAAACTCCTCTGATTTACCAATGTATACGCCTGCCCTTAAGGATAATTCTTCATCGGAATCGTACTTTTCCGATACACAAAATCACTGGAGCCGTGAATATGTGGATATTTTGGCATACAGCGGAATTGCAAACGGAAAAAGCAACGACACCTTTGCCCCCGATTCTCCCGTAACACGTGGAGAGTTTTCAAAGCTGCTTGCCGAAACCTTCTCCATAAATACAGTTTCCAACATATTTACTTTTGCCGATGTTCCTCAAAGCTCGTGGTATTACAGATATATCAATTCTTTGTACCTCGCAGGTATAGTCAGCGGTGTTAGTGACAATATGTTCCTGCCTGACAACCCCATTTCAAGGGAGGAAGCCGCGGTAATGATTATGCGACTTTTTGACAGAGCGACAAACGACAAGGTAAGAAATACAGACATTCATTTCAGTGATGTTCAAAGCATTTCTCCATGGGCTTTGGAAGCAGTAAAAAAAGCGGTTTCCTTAGATATAATAAAAGGAACGCCCGAAGCTTGCTTTTACCCCAAAAACTTACTTACACGCGGCGAATCAGCGGCTCTCATTTGCAGATTGGCAGAAAAACTTGGATAAAAACATTTACTTTATCCAAGTTTTTTGATATACTTTTCCTAAAGGAGTGATTCATAATGATTACATTGAAAAATGAAATATTGACAGTTCAGATTAACGAAATCGGTGCTGAAATTAAAAGCGTCACTAAAGACGGCGGTATGAACTTGATGTGGCCCGGAAAGCCTGAGGTATGGAACAATACTGCACCCCTTATGTTCCCCATCTGCGGAGGACTTAAAGAGGATAAATATATCTTGGACGGAAAAGAATACACTCTCCCCAAGCACGGCTTTACGAGAAATGCTCTCTTTACTGTGGAGGAGGCTACTGATACAAAGGCAGTATTTCTTTTAAAAGAAAGCGAAGAAACCTTAAAGGGATTTCCGTTTAAATTTGAGCTTCGTGTTATATATACCATTGAATGTGCTTCAATAAAGATTGAGTACAAGGTAGACAATAAAGATAATAGGACCATGTATTTTTCCATAGGCTCACACGAAGCATATTATACCCCCGAAGGCATTGAGGATTACGACGTAATTTTTCCGCAGAAGGAAACTCTGGATGCGTCATATCTTTACGGAAACATTGTTGCAAACAGAGGACAAAGAATTATTACAGATTCAGATACCATTGCCCTTTATGATAAGTATTTTACAATTGATGCACTTGTGTTCAGAACTCTTAAATCACGCAGTGCAACGCTCCGCAACCGAAAGACGGGACGACAGGTAAAGGTGGATTTCCCCTTTGCAAACTACTTCCTTCTCTGGCATAAGCACGGTGCACCGTACATATGTCTTGAGCCTTGGTCTGGAATACCCGATATTGAGGGAAGCGATTATGACATTACTCATAAGGAGGGTATAACTGCACTTGAGGCAGGAAAAACCTATCTTGGAGAGCATACTATTACATATATAGATTGACAATAGCAAAACAACAGGTGTAAAAAGTTTCACACTTTTTACACCTGTTGTTTATATAAGGGTCTCTACTGTCACTTCTCTATAATACTTTTCTACCAGCTCACGCGATACAAATCCTGTTTCTTCAAACTGTGTGTTTGCCGTACCCGAAGCCATTCCGAGATGAATTGCATCTATAGCATCCATTCCCCGGCTCAGTCCTACGGCAATGCCTGCTACAGAACTGTCCCCTGAGCCTACTGCATTTTTTACCATGACGCAGGGAGAGCTAAATTTATGAAATTTTTCACCGATATATGCCATTGCTCCATCCTTACCAAGGGTAATAAGCGGAATCTCAATCCCCCTATTTTTCATAAAAATAAGTGCTTCTTTTACATCATCCTGAGAACTGATTTCCTTTCCCATAAGAACAGAAAGTTCATACCTGTTGGGTTTTATCATAAAGGGCTTCTCATCAATTATCTTGCCTAAAACCCTTTCGCTTGCATCAGCAATAACTCTCTTTCCTGCTTCTTTACATAAGCGGATAACTTTTGCGTAAAAGCTTTCATCAAGCCCCTGAGGTAAGCTCCCCGAAATACAGATAACGTCGTACTCGGAAAGCCGTTTAGAAAATTCACTGAAAAACACTTCTTTTTCTGTCTGCGTAATTTGCGGTCCCTTTTCTAAAATCTCGCCGGATTTTCCTTGTGAATCGGAAATATTGACGCATATTCGTGTTTCGCCGCTTATTGGGGTAAAGGCTGTCCTGATTCCCAGTTTCTCAATTTCGGCTTTTATATATTCACCGTTAAAACCGCCTGCAAAGCCCATTGCAAGAACTTCCTCATTAAGAATATGAGAAACACGTGCAACGTTAAGACCTTTTCCGCCTGCGGAGCATACTACTTTTTCGGGACGGTGAATTTCACCCATTTTAAATTCGTCTACAAAATATACCCTGTCAATAGTAGGGTTAGGAGTAATTGTCAGTATCATAATTTATCACCGTCTTAATTTTCTCTTATTTTTGGGAAAATGTCAAGTCTTTTTCTTTTTCTTCATCAGTTAAAAGAAGGTGCCTTCACGTCCGTTTTTGCAAAGGGGTTATCCGCAGGTGATGGCTCGGACATACTGAAGTACATTTTTGCTGCCTTTGTAGTGCCATAGTCGCGGTTACTTCCGCTGTTTTGCACCTTGTTAAAGGCTTCTCGGAACATAGCATTATGAGCTTCCTCACGCTCTAAGAGGAAATTAATTGTTTCACGGACTTTTTTGTCGTTAATCTGTCTGTACAAATACTCATAAACCACTTTTGCACGCTGCTCAGAGGCAATATTTGAAAGAAGGTCGGCACACAAATCCCCCGTGACTGTTACATAGTCGGCAGTCCATGAATAACCGGAAGCATTGATAAGGCCGGGATTTAACCCAAGCTGCACATGTGTTTGAACCTCCCCTGCCGGTACGCCTTCATAATTAAGGTCGTGACCGTTCAGGAGATTAATAGTCTGTGAAATCATTTCAAGGTGGCTAAGCTCTTCTGCCGCTATATCTAAAAATAAATCCTTGATTTCGGGGTCTTTGATTCGGAAGCTTTGGGACATATACTGCATTGCTGCCTTCAGTTCGCCGTTTCCTCCGCCGAGCTGTTCATGAAGCAGTGCCGCATACTGCGGATTGGGTTTTTCAAATTCCACGGGATGAAATAACATTTTTTCGTGTTTGAACATAAAATTTACCTCACTTTCTACTGATATTATTTTCCATGAGATAAAATTTATGCACATAAAAAGAGGATGTGAAAAAGTCAGAAACTTTTTCACATCCTCAAATTTTACTTTTGTCTTTGTTTTGCTTCCTCAAGCTTTATATGACGACGCATTTTAACCTCGTCGCTCATGGGCTTGATATCGCCTGAAGCCTGAAGAGCCATGCGTGTAAGCACAGGACCGAACAATTCATAAATAAGCACTGCAAAAAGTGTGATGTTACGAATGAGCACACCGGCTTCACCAAATTCTGCCGATGCAATTGTACACATACCGAGTGCAACACCTGCCTGAGGCAAAAGGGTAATACCTAAATACTTACAAATTTCGGGAGAACACTTAGTCATTTTAGCACTGATAAATGTTCCCATATATTTACCCAGGGAGCGGAAAAGAATGTAAACCACACCGATAAGCACGATTGCACCCTGAGCAAATACTCCGAGCTCAAGCTCCGCACCGCTGATTACGAAGAAAAGTGCAAAAAGCGGTGATGTCCATCTGTCTGCTTTATCCATAAGGTCATGAGAAAGCGGACATGTATTACAGAACACAGTTCCCAGCATCATACATACAAGAAGCGAGGAAAAGCCCACATGTACAGGGCCTATTTCAAACTTTATCATAGAAAGAGCCACTGTAAGAAGCACGAAAGTAATCGTCATATTAAGACGGTTGGTATTGGAATTAAACATTTTTTCAAGCTGAGTAAGAATCCAGCCCATAACTGCACCCAGTATAAGCGAACATACAATTTCAGCCAAAGGATTTACGATAATTGAAATCATATCTACACTACCGGTGGTGAGAGTTTTTGCAATTCCGAAAGATACTGCAAAAACTATAAGTCCAACAGCATCATCAAGTGCAACAATGGGAAGAAGCAAATCGGTAAGCTTTCCCTTTGCCTTGTACTGACGTACAACCATAAGAGTTGCAGCAGGGGCGGTAGCAGTTGCTATTGCACCTAATGTAATTGCCTGTGAAACGGAAATCACATCAGGCATCATTTTATGTACGGCGAAAAGTGCCAAATCCACAAAAAGAGTGGCTACAAGTGCCTGAAAAATTCCTATTACAAAAGCCTGCTTGCCAATGTGCCTTATATCCTCCATACGGAACTCATTTCCTATCGAAAAAGCAATGAATCCAAGTGCTACCTGTGAAATAAGCGAAAGAGCATGGACAGACTCCATACTGTTAAAACCAAGTCCTTCAATTCCAAGCATACCCATACAATAGGGACCTATCAGCACGCCTGCGATAAGATACGCAGTAACAGACGGAAGCTTAAGGGGCTTGAATGCCCTTGTCATCATAAGACCTGCCAAAAGAGCTATTGAAACCGACAATAATGTACTCATAAAAACTACTTCTTTCTGTAAATAATTTATTGGCGTGACAGTAGTTATCCGAACCCGCCTGAAGCGGTGGAATTTCGGCATCTTTTAACTTATCGTCCTTAAAAGGCACAAAGCCTATCTTCGTCCTCTGCGTCAAAATCTGCTCAAAATTTCACCCGTTTCAGGTTCGCAGAATTTTTTTACAAACTATTTTTTGTCGATACAAGGCAAAAACGCAGCCCATACTGTCGTATGGGTATGGTTTTTGACGCAGTAGCGACAGAAAAGAGGAAGTAAAAACGAGGTTCGGATAGCTCCTGTCACGCTAACCTATACTATAATAGTTAATAGGGAAAGTTTTGTCAAGAGTAATTTTCAATCAATTACTTAATTTTATCAAGCTTCAAAGTATCGGCAATAACGATAAGGGTCATTGATTTGTCAAGAGGCACTGTCGGGTCTACGGATACGTTTACATCATCACCCTCTTTTACTGCCACAACGTTAATGGAATATTTCTTGCGGAGATTAAGCTCTATAAGACTCTTTCCTTCCCAGGAGGGCAAAACCTCAAACTCTACCATGGAAACATTCTTGGAAAGCTCTATAACATCCACAAAACCACTGCTTAAAAGATTTTTTGCAAGCCTTGTTCCCGATTCGCTTTCGGGAAGCACAACCTTATCCGCACCCACACGCAGAAGCACCTTTTTGTGCATTTCCGAGGAGCATTTTGCAATGACGGTTTCCACGCCTGCCTCTTTGCAGAGAGTGGTTGCCATAACGCTGGCTTCAAGGCAGCTTGCCATGGCAATAATCACCACATCAAAATTAGATATACCAAGCTGCTTTATAACGTTTGCATCGGTGACATCTGCACATTTGCAAATCGGAATATCTTCTATGGCGTTATTTACCACACTTTCACGGCTGTCAACGGCAAGCACCTCTGCACCGTTTCGCACAAGCTCGGAAGCAACAGCTCTGCCGTATCTTCCAAGGCCAAATACTGCATACGATTTATTAATACTCATAAATAATTCTCCTATCCTACTCTTACATCTTCTGTGGGGTTTTTAATGATGTTTTCATTTTTTCTTTTTAATCCGAATAAAACTGCAAAGGAAATCGGACCCACTCTTCCGAAGTACATAGTAACAATGATAATGATTTTGCCCCAAAAATCAAGCATGGGAGTTAAGTTTCTGGAAAGTCCTACGGTTGCTGCTGCACTTACCGATTCATACATAACATCAAGAAGTGCAAAACCCGACACAGCCGAAAGCAAAAGTGTTGAAACAAATACCGTTACAAAGGACATACACACCACACCTACAGCCTTACCTACAGCCTGTTTTGAAAGAGTTCTTCCAAAAATATTTATCTCATTTTTGTTCTTCACAGTACTGCGTGCAGTTGCAAGAAGCACTGCTAAGGTAACGGTTTTTATTCCGCCTGCCGTTCCCACAGGGCTTCCGCCGATAAACATCAGAAGAAGTGATACAAGCGATGATGCATCGGTAAGATTTTGTTGGGGAATAGTGGCAAATCCTGCCGTTCTTGTAGTTACCGACTGAAACAATGAAAGCTGGATTTTATCAAAGGCTGAATACCCTTTCATTGTTTCAGGATTATTGTATTCAAAAGCCAAAAACATCACCGCACCCAGCACTATAAGAAATGCCGTCATAGACAGTGCTATTTTGCTGTGCAGGGAAAGTGCCCTGATACATCTTCCCTTATGTTTTCCAAATCTTTTAAAGGTTTTGATAACATCCCACCATACGACAAAGCCGAGTCCTCCCAGAATAATAAGCATACAGGTTACTGCGTTTACCAAAGGATTTGTTGCATAGTCGCACAAGCTGTTTTCAGAAATTATATCTATTCCTGCATTGCAAAATGCAGAAATACTGTTAAAAACAGATATCCATATCCCCTTGATGCCGAAATCGGGTACAAATACGCACATATAAAGCAGTGCACCTATTCCCTCCACGATAAATGTTCCTTTTATGACCTTTTTTACAAACTTTACTACACCTGATATGGAATTGAGATTAAAAGCATCCTGAAGAAGGATTCTGTCTGAAAGCCCCATCTTCTTTTGAAGAAGAATCATCAGCATAGACATAACGGTTATTATTCCAAGACCTCCGATTTGTATCAGGCAAAGTATCACCGCATGACCGAAAGGGCTCCATGCGGTAACTGTAGGAAGCGTTACAAGCCCCGTAACACATACTGATGTGGTGGAGGTAAAAAGTGCATCTATATAGCTTACCGATTTACCTGACGCCGAGCTTATTGGTAGATACAAAAGCACGCTGCCGATAACTATAGTAAAAAGAAAGCTTAACAAAATAAGCTGAGTCGTTGTAAGTTTTAAGGTTCGTTTCTTAGCCATGCCTTCACCCCTCTTTATTAAAATATAACTCTTTCGGGAGCATTTGTCAACACGAAAAAGGAGCTATGGAAAAAATGAATATTTATCATTCTCCCACAGCTCCTTCTGTAATTTTTCGCTTATTCCTCCGAGAAGGATTCCTTGCCCACTCCGCAAAGAGGACATACAAAATCCTCAGGAAGGTCTTCAAACTTTGTGCCGGGAGCGATGCCCTGTTCGGGAACACCTGCCTCCTCGTCGTAGACCCAGCCGCAAACTTCACATACATACTTTTTCATAATAATATACCTCCAAAAATAATTTTATTTACACAGCTCTTTGGCAAGTGCCTTAAGCTGCAATGTGCTTTCCTCGTTAAGAGCGGACATAATCTTTACCGTGGTATCGGTAAATGTGAGATTTTTGCTCTTTTCAAGCATTGTTTTCATTACCTTAGCCGCAGTAGGTGCCCAGCTTCCGTTTTCAATAATACCCACAGTTCTGTTTTGGAAATTACGCTCCGTAAGGTGGTTTATAAATTCACGCATAAAGGGGAAGATTTCGGCGTTATATGTGGTAGTAGCCAAAACAATTTTTCCATAGCGGAAAGCGTCCTCCACGGCTTCTGCCATGTCACAACGTGCAAGATCGTTTACAACAACCTTGGGGCAGCCATTTGTCTTAAGAAGCTCCTCGAGCATTAGAACCGCTTTTTTCGTGTTTCCGTATACTGAAGTATATGCAATCATAACTCCTTCTGATTCCACACCATAGCTTGACCAGATGTCGTAAAGATTAATATAGTAACCAAGATTTTCGCTAAGAACAGGTCCGTGGAGGGGGCAAATAATCTTTATATCAAGATTTGCCGCCTTTTTAAGAAGTGCCTGTACCTGTGCCCCGTATTTCCCCACAATGCCGATATAATACCTGCGAGCCTCGCACGCCCAGTCCTGCTCTACGTCCAAAGCCCCGAATTTTCCAAATCCATCGGCAGAGAAAAGTATTTTATCATAGGAATCATAGGTCACTATTACTTCAGGCCAATGTACCATAGGTGCGGTAACAAATGTAAGGGTATGCTTACCCAGGGAAAGCGTGTCACCCTCTCCCACTACTATCTGCCTGTCGTTAAAATCCGTTCCAAAAAAGCCTTTCATCATGGCAAAGCCCTTTGCCGAGGATACAATTTTCGCTTCGGGAAACTCCTTTGTGAAGCTTTCTATGTTTGCACTGTGGTCAGGCTCCATATGCTGTACTACAAGATAGTCGGGTTTTCTTCCCGAAAGTGCATTTTTTATATTTGCTATCCATTCATCGGTAAATCTTGCATCAACAGAATCCATTATTGCAATTTTTTCGTCAATAATTGCATATGAATTATAGCTCATTCCGTCGGGCACAATATACTGACCTTCAAAAAGGTCTATATCATGGTCGTTAACGCCCACATATTTTACGTCATTTGTTATGTTCATATCTGTATTCCACCTCCTATGGAATTGTAACACATCTTTTTAAAAAAGTAAATATCTTTTATCATGAAAAAAGGATTTCCAATTTATCAATAAAAATACAAAACGGCGTTGTAAATTTATATCAGATATGCTATACTCTCTTAAGAAAGGAATGACTGATTATGATAAGAGTATTATTTGTATGCCACGGGAATATATGCAGAAGTCCTATGGCAGAATTTGCGATGAAGGATATGGTGAAAAAGCTTAATATTGCAGATGAATTTGAAATCGCCTCTGCCGCCGTAAGCACTGAAGAAATAGGCAACGAGGTATATCCCCCTGCAAAGAGGAAGCTTTCTGAGCATGGCATTTCCTGCAAGGGAAAGACTGCACGGCAAATGACCAAAGAAGATTACACCTACTACGATTACATTATTGCTATGGACAGAAGCAATCTTCGTAACATGGTGCGTTTTGTCGGGGACGACGCTGAGGGGAAAGTTTCTTTACTGATGGATTATACTGATTCCCCCCGTGACGTTGCAGACCCATGGTATACGGGGGATTTCGACCAAACATGGGGGGACGTGAACGAGGGGATTAAAGGTTTTTTAAACAAAATTCAAAAAAACTGAATTTTTTTCAAAAAATTGAAAAAAATAATTGACAAAGGAAAAATTAAGTTGTATAATATGCAAGTACTCTTTGAGGGACAACTTAATATTGCCGAATTGTGTAAGGGTAGCACAGCAGACTCTGACTCTGTTTGTCTGGGTTCGAATCCTAGTTCGGCAACCAAAAAACCACTAATGGCTTTAGTCATTGGTGGTTTTTTTGCAAGAGCAGGATTCGAACCCTGAGAGGGCAACGAGCGTTCAAAAAACGATTGATAATCGTTTTTAGCGAAGTTGGTGCGAAGACGGGTACTGCACGCTAGTGTGCGGTCGTCAAGCAGGGTGGATTGCGAAGCAATACACATCCTAGTTCGGCAACCAAAAAACCACTAATGGCTTTAGTCATTGGTGGTTTTTTTTGCAAGAGTGTAGGATTTAGTTGAAAATTTTTGTTTTTTTTCTTGTATCGTGTCGTTTTTTATGGTATACTTATTTCATGAATAATAATTCGGGGGGATATATATGGAACTTAATAATTACAGAAGTGCAAATACACCTAAGAAAAAGAGAAAAAAAATCACAGCATCCGCTGCGGTGGTTTTTTGTATACTCAGCTTAATTGTGGGTATTGTATGCGGTAAATCATCCTCATCAGGACTTGACCCCAGAATCACTGAAATGACCAAAAATCTTGATAATTATCAGGAAGCTGTAGATACATACGAAGCAGAAATCAAAGCAAGAAAAGATGAGCTTACCAAGATTTATCATGAGCTTGCAGAAGCAAAAAAAGAGCAGAAGGCCCTTGCACAAAGTGCACAGGAACCCGCCTCAAATGACGATGATGCAACCGAAAGCAAAAGCGAAGCTGCAGCACCCAAAGCTCAGGAATCCTCCGGCAGCGGTATTTTAGGAAAGCTTATTATCGGTGCACTCATAATCGTAATTATTGTATGCATTCTCTTTGCGGTTTCCATATTCCTTAAAAAGAATGACACTGACGAGGACGAGGACGACGACGAAGAGTTCGAAGACGAAGATGAATACGATGAGTATTATGAAGAAGATGACGATTCCGAGGAAGAATATGAGGACGAGGAAGACGAAGAATACGATGACGAGGATGAGGAATAATATTCACTGAAATTTCAAAGGCTATGACATATGTCATGGCCTTTTTGTTTTTTAGATTCTTCGACTACGCCTGTCGACTTCGCTCAGAATGACGCTTGTTTTACTATACTAAATATAGCTACTTTTTTCTTTTTAAGTCTTGACATAACTACCTATAAAATAGTAAAATAAAGTGATAATGTATGTAAAATTGGAGATATTGTGTTTATCTATTCAGAAAGGACTGATTTTAGTGGCAATTACTGCACCAAGAGGTACGGCAGATATTCTGTCACCCGATATTTTAAAATGGAAATATATTGAAAATAAAATAGCTGATATAAGCATGCGTTTCGGCTATAGTGAAATCCGCACTCCTGTGTTTGAGCATACGGAGCTTTTTGAGCGTGGTGTGGGTGACACAACCGATGTAGTGCAAAAGGAAATGTACACCTTTAACGATAAGGGCGGAAGAAGCATCACACTTCGCCCAGAGGGTACGGCTTCAGTTGCAAGAGCGTTTCTGGAGCATAACATATATGCACAGCCCCTCCCTGCCAAGCTTTGCTACAACATCACCTGCTACCGCTATGAGAAGCCACAGGCAGGCAGACTCAGAGAATTTCACCAGTTTGGTGCAGAGTGTTATGGCACAAGCGAGCCTTGCGTGGATGCTGAGGTAATATCACTTGCAAAAACTATTTTAACCGAGCTTGGTATTAAGAAGCTCAACCTTAATATTAATTCCATCGGGTGCCCCTCTTGCCGAAAAAAATATAACGAGGCTTTGAAGGATTACTTCCGTCCTTATATCGAAGACGGCACTCTTTGCCAGACCTGCCGCGACAGGTTTGAGAAGAATCCCCTGCGTATACTGGACTGCAAAAGCCCCGTTTGCGGAGAAATTGCCGATAAAGCCCCTGTGCTTCTTGATTATATCTGCGAGGAATGTCACAACCATTTTGAAGAAGTGAAAAAGCACCTCGAGGCAATGGGAATAAGCTACAATGTGGACGGTACAATTGTACGCGGACTTGATTATTATACAAAGACTGTATTTGAGTTCAAAACTGCACTGCAGGGAACTGCCGGAACTGTTTGCGGTGGCGGAAGATATGACGGGCTTATAGAGGAGCTTGGCGGTGCTTCCACACCGGGTATAGGCTTTGCGATGGGCATTGAAAGACTTATACTGGCACTTGAAGAGGCAGACGCACTTCCTGTGCTTGAAAATGCACCCGACATCTTCGTTGCAAATATCGGTGATGAAACAAAGCTTTTTGTAACAGCTCTTACCGATAAACTTCGCAAGGAAGGAATCAAGTGCGAAAGGGATTTGTGTGGCAGAAGCCTTAAGGCACAAATGAAATACGCTGATAAATGCGGTGCACGCTTCAGTATGGTAATCGGAACAGATGAGGCAGAAAAGAAAACTGCAATGCTTAAAAACATGAAAGAAAAAGCACAGACAGAGGTTAGCCTTGAAAACCTTGACGAGCTTATTAAAATAGTGAAGGAGTAATTAGCATGGATACAATCAAAGGATTAAAAAGAACATATATGTGCGGCGAACTAAGGGAAGCACACGTTGGAGAAACCGTAACACTTATGGGTTGGGTTGCCAAGGAAAGAAATATGGGCGGTCTTGTTTTTGTTGATATAAGAGACAGAAGCGGTATTTCCCAGATAGTTTTTGAGCCTGACAATGCCGAGCTTTTGGAAAAGGCTACAGGGCTTCACATGGAATATGTAATTGCGGTAACAGGCACGGTAAGAATGAGAAGCAATATCAACGAAAACATTCCTACGGGAAAAGTAGAGGTTGAGGCAAGTGAACTTCGTATTTTAAACACCTGTGACGTTACTCCCTTTGTTATAACAGATGATGTTAAGGCAGGCGAAGACCTTCGCCTTAAATACCGTTATCTTGACCTTCGCCGTCCCACCCTTGTTAATACGCTTAAGCTTCGCCACCGCGTTACACAGGTTGCAAGAAGATATTTTGATGAAAACGGTTTCCTTGAAATTGAAACTCCCATTCTTACAAAAAGCACACCTGAGGGTGCACGTGACTATCTTGTTCCCAGCCGTGTATACCCCGGTAATTTCTTCGCACTTCCCCAATCGCCTCAGCAGTATAAGCAGCTTTTGATGCTGGGCGGAATGGACAGATATATTCAGATTGCAAAATGCTTCCGTGACGAGGATTTGCGTGCTGACCGTCAGCCTGAATTTACACAGATTGACCTTGAAATGAGCTTCGTTGATGAAGACGATGTAATGAATATGAACGAGGGCTTCCTTAAGAGAGTATTTAAGGAAGTGCTTGACTATGATGTAACGCTTCCCCTCCCCCGTCTTACATGGCAGGAGGCAATGGACCGCTTCGGCTCCGATAAGCCCGACACAAGATTTGGGCTTGAGCTTTGTGATATGAGTGAGCTTTTCGACGGCTGCGGCTTTAGTGCATTTGCAGATACTGTTAAGAACGGCGGAACAGTCCGTGCAATCAATGCAAAGGGACTTAGCGATAAGCTTACAAGAAAAACTCTTGATAACCTCGTTGAATTTGTAAAGACCTACAAGGCTAAGGGTATGGCTTGGCTTATCGTTGATGAAAACGAAATCCGCGGCAGCATTGCAAAGTTCTTCTCTCCCGAAGAACTTAAAGCGATTGCAGATAAGGCAGATGCCAAGGCAGGCGACGTTATCCTCTTTGTGGCAGACCTTAAAGCAAGCGTTGTTTATGCATCGCTTGGTGCACTTCGCTGTGAAATTGCAAAGAGATTTGACCTTATCCCCGAGGGAATGTTCAACCTCCTTTGGGTAACTGATTTCCCGCTTCTTGAGTATGATGAGGAGGAAAACCGCTACGTTGCAATGCACCACCCCTTCACCTCTCCCAAGGACGAGGATATAGCACTTCTTGACACTGACCCCGGCAAGGTTCGTGCAAAGGCGTATGATATTGTTCTTAACGGCTACGAGCTTGGCGGCGGCAGCATCCGTATTTATGACCACGCAATGCAGCAGAAAATGTTTGAATGTCTCGGTTTTACTCCCGATCAGGCACAGGAAAGATTCGGTTATCTCCTTAATGCGTTCCGCTACGGTACACCCCCTCACGGCGGACTTGCATACGGTCTTGACAGAATCGTTATGTTGATGGCAGGCTGTGACTCAATTCGTGATACAATTGCATTCCCCAAGGTTAAGGACAGTGGTGAGCTGATGATTGCGTCCCCCGATGTGGTTGACCAAAAACAGCTTGATGAGCTTGGACTGGCGATTGTGAACAAGGTTGACAGACACGCTACAGAAGAATAATTAAAAGGAGGAAACGGGATGTCGGCAATAATTAAATACGTTGAGCCTGATTCTATTGCCGAAGAACTCGGTCTTGAAGCAGGCGATACAATAATTAAAATCAATAATACAGAAATTAAGGATGTGCTTGACTACCGCTTCCTCATAAATGATGAATTTATTACGCTTACGGTATTTACAAAGCAGGGTGAGGTTGCCGAAGTGGACATTGAAAAAGATGCCTATGAACCGCTTGGAGTGGAATTTGAAAACTCCCTTATGGATAAGCCGCTTCATTGCACAAATAAGTGTGTGTTCTGCTTTATAGACCAGTTACCCAAGGGTATGCGTGAAAGCCTTTATTTTAAGGACGATGACACACGGCTTTCATTCTTTCAGGGAAATTATGTGACCTTTACAAACCTTGACGATGATGAGATTGACAGAATAATAAGGCTTCGTATAAGTCCCATAAATATTTCCGTTCATACAATGAATCCCGATTTAAGGGTAAAAATGCTGAAAAATCCAAAAGCAGCAAGACTTCCCGAAATCATGAGAAAACTCTGTGATAATGGCATTATAATGAACTGCCAGATAGTTTTATGCCCCACCTATAATGATGGGGTCGAGCTTTCCTATACGATAGAAAAGCTTTATGAAATGCGTGAGTATGTAAAAAGCGTTTCCGTTGTTCCGATAGGCTTAACAAAGCACCGGGAGGGACTTTGCCCTATGACGGCAGTGGACAACGATAAAGCAAGGGAGCTTATAGCAGAAATTGAAAAGTGGCAGAAAAAGGCTATGAACGAAATAGGGACAGGCTTTGTCTACGCATCAGATGAAATCTATCTTAAAGCAGGGTATGAAATCCCCGAAAGCAATGCCTACTGTGGTTTTCCGCAGATTGAAAACGGCGTAGGTATGATTGCATCACTTCGGGAGGAGCTTACCGATGCGTTAAAATCCTCCCCTGCTACGGAAAAAAATCGCACCGTAACCCTTGTAACAGGGGCGGCGGTACATAGCACAATGTGCAATTTTGCAGAGGAAATAACAAAAAAATATCCCCACATTAAAATAAATGTAGAAAAAATCATCAATAACTTTTTTGGTGAGCAAATTACAGTTTCGGGACTTTTGTGCGGTTGCGACATTATAGAGCAGCTACGCGGAAAAAATCTCGGTGACAATCTGATTATTACCAAAAATATGCTCCGTGACGGCGAAAACGTGCTTTTGGACGATGTTACCACGGAGGATATAGAAAGAGAGCTTAATACAAAAATCATTGCCGTTGGCGATGATGGGTATGAGCTTTTGGAGGCGATATTGGGAATATAAGGAGGTATTCTTTATGAAAAAATTTGCAGTTTTATTTTCAATCATCATTCTCTCACTTGCATCAAATGCCTATGCGAAAGAAACCGCAGTTTTACCTGTCTTTGACGTACATTTTAACGGCAACAAGGTAGAAAGCACATACAGAGAATATCCCCTGCTTGTGTATAAGGACATCACGTACTTTCCTATGACTTATTTTGACAGTCGTCATCTCGGACTTATAACCGACTGGGACGGAGAATCAAATACACTTACTATATCAAAGAGAAATATAAACTCAATTCTTACCGCTTACAAAAGCGAGAATAAGAACACTACAAAAAATGATGTTTCCATCTGCAATTTCAATATTATTGTAAACAGAAAGGACATTGATAATAAAACCGAGCCTTATCCCCTGCTTACCTTCCGTGATGTGACATATTTCCCCTTAACGTGGCGGTTTGCAGTAGATGAATTTGGCTGGGAATACTCTTTTGACAGTGAAAGCGGACTTAATATAAATTCATCTAACCACAAAGTTAAAATGCTTGATTTATCTGCATTGGAAATGAACTCCTACTATGCCGGATTTACCTGTGACGGGGAGTTTTATTACCATCACAATTCGGCTAACGGCAATATATATAGAACACCTGTTGATGACCTCAGCAAGCAGGAGGTTATTCACCATATTGAAAGCGGAGTGCAGGCAGGACTTGGCTTTTCAGATGGCAAAGTCTTTTTGAACTACCGCAGTGGCGGTGCTACACACGGAACAACCTATCAATACTACATCAATAAAGATAAAACCCTTACCGAAGTTACACTGCCATATTCGAGTAGTGTGGGTGCATCAACTCACTACTATGCTTATGGCGATGGTTTCAAGGCTGATTTATCCTTTTTTACAGGATTATGGGACTTTAGCTACTTTATCGGCGAGAATGAAACCGAGGTTGAAATACCGGGTGTTTTTTTCGGTACACAGGGACGACATTCATCTGACGAAGTTATCCCTCCGCAGATTGTAGGCGATAATATTTATGTAATCGGCTACAAGGGTGAGGAAGAAATAAAAACACTTATTTGTATAAATGCTAAAAGCGGTGAAACATCTGAAATAGCTTCAAATGTTGACAATTTCGAGGCTTATGACAGCGTTACTAACGGGCAGATTATTATATACACACGTAACGGAAGCCTTACTCAATACAAGGCTGATACAAAAGAATATTTTGAGCTTAAAGAAAATTCAGCACCGCTTCATGAAGTGATACAGCTTTCCTGCGTTGGCGATGCCTTAACGGGTGAAAACCCGTATTGGGGAATGCTTGTTATAACAAAGGATGAATATGGCACGTATGCGGAATTATACGCAAATCCCTGGGGCGATGTTCCTCCGCCGTATCAGGGAAGATTTGCCTTGATGGATTTTTCACCCGATACAAACTTCAGCTACAGCGGAAACTACTTGATAGCAAAGGATAATTCCGAAAATCCGTCGGCACGGCTTTATGTTTTTGATGCAAGCAGTGAAAGAAATATAAAAGCACCGTTATTTGTAAGTGCAGACAAAGTGGCTTCGTTAACTTTACTTGAAAACACCCTTATTTACAGAAATAGCGAAACAGGAGAATTTTGCGAGGTTAAGTTGAAACCATAAAGAACGATATAAGGAGGTAATCTTTATGACAAAGAAAGCTTTTAGAATTTTAGGTTTGTTTTTGACATTTATTTTGATTTTTCAATCTATTTCCTTTTCACAGGAAAATGATTTGTGCTATGTGCTTCACGATTTGGGCGAATATAAGATAGTCACACGAAGATACCGTGTTGCACCTCCGCACGACTATGGTACAGGTCCTGTATACAGCTATACAGACTATGGTGTAATTGATAAAGACGGCAATGTTATCGTTGAGCAAAAATATCAGGAAATTCTTCCCCCGTCTGAGGGCAGAGCAGCCTTTACCACAAATGAAAACAACATCGGATTTTTCGATGAAAACTGGAATATTGTTATTGAGCCAAAATATAAGAACAACCGCTACCCGTCACAGCTTTATTTTTCCGAGGGACTTGTTCAGGTTGGAAAAAGCCATCCCGAAAAATATATCGTGTGGGGCTATATAGACCGTGACGGAAACGAGGTTATAGACTTTATTTACGACAGTGCCTCCCCATTCAAAAACGGCATTGCAGAGGTCGGAATAAATGAGCCTGTTTATAACTATAACACAATGACAAAATCCGGAAAAATTGATAAGAATGGCAATATTGTAGAGCCTTTCAAATTCGGCTATGCCACAGGTAAGCCTTACGATTCATGGTGGAACTATCCCATAGAGGTTCTTCTGAGCGAAAATCTTGTAGAATTAAACGGAAGAAGATACAAAAATTCCGACATAGAATATCCCTTTATAAACTATCTTGGCTACAGCTACATTCCGCTTACTTATTATGGCTGTAGAATGATGGGCATTAACTGTGACTGGACAGAGGAAACGGGGGTTGTCCTTTCAAGCGGCGGAGAAATATCCGAGGATATTGTAGGCAACAATGGTATGACAGAGAGAGTGTATGAAAAAGCAGATATTTATAAGGGAAAGCTTACAATCAACGGTACTACCTATGAATATGGTGACACGGCATATCCACTGATTCATTACAAAAATGTAGTATATATGCCCGTTCTCTGGCAGACGGGAATGGAGGCTCTCGGCATCGAATACAGCTTTATCGGTGCAGAAAAAATTGAAAATTCTGACAGAGGCTGTATGGTATTTAAGACGAACTAAAAAAGTAAGAGAGGCTGCTAATATGAAAAAGCTTGCAGTTTTATTTTCAATTTTTATTCTTTGCATTGCATCAAATGCTTATGCAAAGGAGGTTGCCACTATTCCCTCCTGCTCCGTTACATTAAACGGGCAGAGTGTGGATAACAGCTACAGACAGTTTCCGCTTCTTCAATATAAAGATATTGTATACTTCCCGATGACGTATTACGATTGCCGTTTTTTAGGGGTATATACCGACTGGAACGAGCAGACAGGCACACTTTATATAAATACGGAAAATATTTCGGGTGCATACCGAAAATACAACTGGGAATGGAAAAACGGGAAACGAAACGAAATTGATATATGCAAATTCAATATCGTTGTAAATTCTAAGGTGATTGATAACGAAAAAGAGGAATATCCCCTTATTACATTTCGTGATGTGACATATTTTCCGCTGACATGGCGTTTTGCCGTGGACGAGTTTGGCTGGCAATACAGCTATGATGAGAAAAACGGACTTGTGATTACTGCGGATAATTACATTTGCAAAACACTTTCGCTGCCCGATTTAAGAGAGCCTATGCTCCCCAATGCCGCAACGGACGGAAAATATTACTACTATACGGGAAACGATAAAAAGGTTTATCGCACACCTGTAGATAATACAGAGGCAAAAGAGCATATTTATACAATGGCAGACAATGTTTATTCTCCGGACGGAAGCAGTTCTATACTTTTTTCCGTTCAGGGTAATGATGTCTATTTATCCTACCGCACGGGTGCATCTATGGGAACAAATTACCGTGTAAAAATAAACCCTGACGGTACAACAGAGGATTCAAAGGACGGAAGCTACCACGAAAGCTTTTTAGGTGGAAGTGAATATGTATATGATTGCAATGGCTTTACTGTAAGGGTTTACCGTGGAGGATATGGCAATTCACGTGTTCTATACAAAAAGGATAGCAGTGAAAATACTATGGAGCTTCTCTCCGACGGAATAGTTTTTGCGGAGATACGCTCGGAGGATTCTGAATATCACGGAAACGTCGAAATACTTGGAAATAACATTTACCTTACAGGGTACAATAAGACAAATAATGAAAATAGCCGTTTGTACCGCTATGATGCTCAGAACGAAACACTTACCCCACTTATTGAAAATGTGGCTGAGTTTGTTGCATTTACAGGCTGGGATAACGATACAAAGAGTAATTCCGATATGATAGTTTACTATCAGGACGGCAAAATGTACCGATACAGCTCTGCGAGCGATAAAACAATAGTAATCAAGGAAGATTCACTTCCCCTTGTGGGTGGTGTATGCCATCATAGCACGCTTTATCTTCACACTAAAAGTGAAGAAAAATCCGCTGTAGACTTTTATCTGAACTACGGCATCGGAAGCGGTGCAGGCAGTACTATTTTTGAAACAACACTTCCGACTGACTCGTATATAAAGGACGGAATGCTTGTTACAGAGTCTTTCGGTGATGCAGACGGAGAAAAGGACATCCGCACCTGTGTATTCAACAGACCTTACGGGTTTTTCCGTTCAAGCGATAATATGAATTACTATTTTTTCATCCACAATAACAAGCTGATATATACACCCACTGACGATACAACTCTTATTGAGGTTGATTTAAACAAAAACTGACAGAAAGGGGCATAAAGAAATGTCAAAGCCCATTATTGCCATAGTTGGCAGACCGAATGTGGGAAAATCCACATTATTTAATAAAATAGCAGGAAAACGCATATCTATTGTTGAGGATACGCCCGGTGTTACCCGCGACCGCATATTTGCAGACGGCGAATGGTGCGGAAAGACCTTTACAATGATTGATACAGGCGGTATTGAGCCATATTCAAAGGACATTATCCTTGAGCAGATGAGAATGCAGGCGGAGCTTGCAATAGATATGGCACACGTTATAATTTTTATGACGGATATCCGTGACGGTATGACGGCGGCAGATCAGGAGGTCTGCACAATGCTTCAGAAATCGGGCAAGCCCATCGTGCTTGTTGTAAACAAGGTTGACACCCCCGGTGAACCTCCCCTTGATTTTTACGAATTTTACAATCTGGGACTTGGTGACCCGATTGCAATTTCTTCACTCCATAAAATGGGTGTTGGTGATGTTTTGGACGAATGTGTAAAGCACTTCCCCACCGCTGAAGAAGAGGAGGAGGACGATACAATCAAGATTGCAATTGTCGGTAAGCCCAACGCAGGTAAAAGCTCCCTTGTAAACAAGCTTCTTGGTGAAAACCGTGTGATTGTATCTAACATTGCAGGAACTACGCGTGACAGTATTGACACGCTCTATGAGCATAACGGAGAAAAGTACACACTTATCGATACGGCAGGAATCCGCCGTAAGGCAAAGGTTACAGACAGTCTTGAACGCTACAGCGTTATCCGTTCCTACAGTGCCGTTGAGAGGTGTGATGTGTGCCTGATTATGATTGATGCAACGGAGGGCATAAGTGAGCAGGATGCCAAAATTGCAGGCTACGCCCATGATGAGGGCAAGGCTTCCATTATTTGCGTAAACAAATGGGACTTAGTGGAAAAGGACAACAGCAGTGTAAATGAATTTACAAAGGAAATCCATGAAAAATTAAGCTTTATGACCTATGCTCCCATTCTCTTTATTTCGGCACAGACGGGACAGAGGCTCAATAACATTTTTGAGATGGTGACATATGTCACAAATCAGAACTCCATGCGTCTTCAGACAGGTGTACTTAACGATTGTCTGGCAGAGGCTACAATGCGTGTTCAGCCCCCCAGTGACAAGGGTAAGAGATTAAAGCTTTATTATATGACGCAGGTCAGTGTAAAGCCGCCTACGTTTGTTATATTTGTTAACGACCATGAGTTGGCACACTTCAGCTATATCCGTTATATTGAAAACTGCATCCGTGACAGCTTTAATTTAAAGGCTACACCGCTGAAGTTTATAGTGAGGGAAAGAAGCAAAGAAACAAAATAAGTTCGAAAGGGTTTGATTAACTTTGGCACTTAAATTTATACTATGCTTAATATTCGGTTACCTTTTCGGGTCACTGAATTTTGCAATCATATATTCAAAATTAAAGGGTGACGACATCCGAAACCACGGCAGCGGAAACGCAGGTGCTACCAATGTACTGCGTACCTATGGAAAGGGTGCGGCGGCAGTGGTATTTCTGCTTGACATTTTAAAAGGCGTTATTGCCGTAATGATTACACGCTTATTTTTTAATGATATGCTTTACAACTGTGCTTCTGCTCTCGGTGCGGTGCTGGGACATAATTTTCCGCTTTATTACGGATTTAAGGGTGGAAAAGGCGTTGCAACAAGTCTGGCAGTGCTTCTCGTTTTGCACTATCCCACAGCACTTATTGCTCTTGGTACATTCATAATTGTGGTTGTTACCACTAAGTATGTTTCCCTTTCCTCCATTCTTGCAGCAGTAGCGGCAATGGTGGGAGCGTTTATATTCTTTAAGGCAGACGTATTTTCGATTTTCTGCCTGATTTTAGGTGTTCTTTGTATATACAGGCATCGCTCGAACATAAAAAGGCTCATCAGCGGCACAGAAAACAAGCTCGGCAAAAAAAGAAAGGACTAATCATATGAAAATATCTGTTATAGGAAGCGGTGGCTGGGGAACTGCAATTGCACTTCTCCTTTGTTCAAACGGACACGAGGTTTGTCTGTGGTCTTACAAAAAAGAAGAAAGTGAAAGACTTAGCCGCGACCGTGAAAACAAGGAATTTTTGCCCGGAGTAAGCTTTGGGGATTATAACATCACATTCACAAGCGATATAGAGGAAGCGGCAGGTTTCGGTGAAATTATAGTTTCAGCCGTTCCTTCAAAGGCTGTGCCTGCTACGGCACGTGCCTTGGGAAAATGTGCAGACGGAAAAATTCTTGTGAATATTTCAAAGGGTATTGACGAGGAAAGGCTTTGCAGACTAAGCGAAACCTTTGAAGCTGAAATGCCCTCATCTGTAATAGCCGTACTCAGCGGTCCTTCCCACGCTGAAGAAGTTGCACGGGGTATTCCCACGACAAATGTTATTGCCTGCAAGGATAAGGAAATGGCACAAAAGCTTCAGGATATATTTATGTCCCCCACGTTCCGTGTTTACACCAATGATGATGTGGCAGGTGTGGAATTTGGAGGTGCTCTGAAAAATATTATTGCCCTTTGTGCAGGTATTACTGACGGTCTTGGCTATGGAGATAACACGAAAGCCGCCCTTATGACACGAGGTATTCATGAAATAACACGTCTTGGCGTAGCCTTGGGTGCAAAAAAGGAAACCTTTGCAGGGCTTTCGGGTATTGGCGACCTTATTGTAACATGTACCTCAATGCACAGCCGTAACCGCCGTGCGGGAATACTTATCGGTCAGGGCAGGACGCTTTCGGAGGCTCTTAGTGAAGTGCATATGACAGTTGAGGGCGTATGTGCTACCGAGGCTGCCTACAAGCTTGCTAAGAAGCACAATATAGAAATGCCCATTGTAAGTGCGGCATACAAAGTCCTTTTTGAAAATGCCGACCCACGCAAGGCAGTGGCAGAGCTTATGACAAGAGACAAAAAAAGCGAGGCTGATATACTTTGAAAATTGCAGTAATCGGCGGCGGTGCCGGCGGTATTGCCGCTGCAATTTACGCAAAACGAAATAATATGAAAAATTCTGTCACCGTGTTTGAACGCGGTGACAGAATTTTAAAAAAGCTCTTGGCTACGGGAAACGGCAGATGCAATCTGTCAAACGAAAGCATCTCTCCCGAAAATTATTTTTCACATACACCCGATTCCTTAGAGCAAATACTTTCTGCCTTCCCCGAAAATGAAGAAAGGCAGTTTTTTGCGAGCCTCGGAATACTTTTATGCTCTGAAAGCGGCAGAATATATCCCTATTCACGCAGGGCAAATGCGGTTAGCGATGCCCTTAGATTTGAATGTGAAAGACTCGGAATAAAAATTTGCACCAATTCCTTTATAGACAGAGTTTTGGTTAAGGACAAGCTCTTTATTATAAAAGGAGAGCAGTTTGACAGCGTTATTATTTCCTGCGGCGGAATGTCTGCCCCCTCCTTTGGAACTGACGGAAATTCCTTTAAGCTTTTAAAAGCTTTGGGACACACTGTTACCCCAACCTGCTATGCCCTGTCCCCTGTTAAGGTCAGGGAAAATGTAAAGTCATTAAAGGGAATACGCGTACATTGCAGCGTTACGCTTTATGATAAAAACAATATGGTAAAACAGGAAGAAGGCGAGCTTCAGCTAACGGACTACGGACTTTCGGGAATTGTAATAATGCAGCTTTCAAGGCTTGCTGCCAAAGGAAGCACAATCACGGTTGATTTGATGCCCGATTTTTCACAAGAGGAGCTTTCGGAATTTTTAACAGAAAGAAGAAAAAAGCTTTCACATCTTAAAGCCGAGGATTTCCTGACGGGATTTTTGCATAAGGCTTTGGGACAATACATTTTGGGAAGGTGCGGCATTTCTGCTTCGCTCCCTGCTTCAAAACTTGAAGAAAATGAAATTTTCCGTCTCGCAAAAGAGCTTAAAAAGCTTTCATTTACCGTGGACTGTGTTCTTGGTAAAGAACAATCACAGGCAACAAGCGGCGGTGCTTTACTTTCGGAATTTAATACAAAAACCCTTGAATCTAAAAAGCACAGTGGACTTTACTGCATAGGCGAAGCACTTGACTGTGTGGGTGATTGCGGCGGTTACAATTTACATTGGGCTTGGACTACGGCATATATAGCAGGAAAGGCAGTTTCAAAATGCTTAAAATAACTAACCTTTTACTTCCAATTAAATATACTGACGAAGATATTAAAGCCGCCATTAAAAAGAAGCTTAGGATAGGCGATTATGACATTTTGTCATATGAAATTATAAAGGATTCAATCGATGCACATAAAAGAGGTGAAATTCACCGCTGTGTAAGCATTGGAATCCGTCTTCGCGGTGAAAAACGTTTCCTTGATATAAAGGGTGTCGAGCCTTGGGAAAAGTTTGAATACGAGTACCCACCCGTTTCTACGCTTTCAAAACGCCCCGTTGTGGTGGGAAGTGGTCCCGCAGGGCTTTTTGCGGCACATATACTTGCCGTATGCGGTGCTTGTCCCATTCTTATTGAACGGGGCATGGACGTAGACAGCCGAAGAAAAGCCGTGGACTCCTTTTTCTCAGGAGGAGTATTAGATACAGAGAGCAATATTCAATTTGGCGAGGGCGGTGCAGGAACATTTTCCGACGGCAAATTAACCACAGGAACAAAAGACCCCAGACAAAGAAAGGTGCTCGAGGAATTTATAAAGCATGGTGCTCCCGAGGAAATTGCCTATGCAGGTAAGCCCCATATAGGCACTGACTTGCTTTCGGGAATTATTAAAAACATGCGTAATGAAATCATATCCCTTGGCGGTGAAGTGCGATTCGGAACACGGCTTGACGATATTTATGTAAAGGAAAACCGTGTTACAGGAATCAAAACCAACAAGGGCGATATAGAAACCGACTGCGTAATCCTTGCAATCGGTCATAGTGCACGCGATACAGTAAAAATGCTTCTGTCGCATAATATTCCCATGGAGCGTAAGAGTTTTTCGGTAGGGGTAAGAATTGAACATCCCCAAAAAATGATAAATGAAGCACTTTACCACAAATTTGCTTCCCGTCTTCCTGCCGCAGACTATAAGCTGGCGGTGCATCTTAAAGACGGAAGGGGTGTATATACATTCTGTATGTGTCCCGGTGGAAGCGTTGTTGCCGCCGCAAGTGAGGAAAACACTGTGGTAACCAACGGAATGAGTAATTTTGCCCGTGACGGTGAAAACGCCAACAGTGCACTGTTAGTGTCTGTGCTTCCCTCGGATTTTGAGGGTGATGATGTTTTAGCAGGAATGGAATTTCAGAAAAAGCTTGAAAAAAGTGCTTTTTATATGGGTGGCGGCAATTACTTTGCCCCTGTACAGACCTCGGCTGATTTTCTTCGCGGACAAAAGAGTGTTTCCCTTGGAAATGTAAACCCCACCTACCCCGTAGGTGTTACATGCTCCAATTTAGGACAGCTTTTCCCTGAATTTGTCACAGCGTCGCTCAAGGAAGCAATTCCCCTTATGGATAGAAAGCTCCACGGCTTCGCACTTCCCGATGCTGTTCTGACAGGGGTTGAAAGCCGTTCCTCCTCCCCTGTCCGTATTATCCGCGATGACTCTTGCCAATCCTTTATAAAAGGACTCTACCCCTGTGGAGAGGGTGCAGGCTATGCAGGCGGAATTATGAGTGCCGCTGTTGACGGAATCCGTGTTGCTGAACACGTTTTGAAACAAAATTCTTAACCAGCATTAAGGCGAGTATCCCTGTAGAGGTAAAGAAAATAAGACTCAGGTCATTAAAGCAGATTTTTGTGATAAAAAAGGCTATCATAGAAGCAGTAAACTTTATGAGGTAATAGTTTTTCATTGAGAAGCTGCCCTCAGTCAGTGCATCAGCCTGAAAATGCACACTCAGTCCTCCCCATGCAACAAATGCACTGATAAGGGGTAGGGCATCATATCCATAGCGGGACAATTCACTGCAGCCCCGTGTAACCTCTGCAATGCCGCACAAAAAGCTATATCTGCCTAAAGGAAATATTTCCAGCACGGCACTGAAAGTAATAACAAATACACATGCGGTAATAATTGCACTTCCGCTTTGAACTGCCGCACTTGTAACAAGCTTTCCCAAAGAAGGCTTGTTTTTTTTGTATTCATCAAGACTTTGAGAAAAGGTTTGTTTTTGTATTGGGAAACTGCCTCCAAAAAGGCTTGCACAGATAAGAATAGTTAAGACCTGCACTAAAAAAAGATTAATTCCTACCCCCTTGCCCCCGAAAAAACTGATTCCGATTGTTCCTATAACAAAAAGCGGACCTGCATTGTTACAAATCGGAAGCAGTTTTTCTGCCTCCTCCTTTGTGATTTGTCCCTCCCGAAAGCATTCCAAAACGGCTTTCGCACCTGCTCCGTAGCCTCCTAAAATCCCTGTAATGAAACATACACAGCCTATGGGGCTTATTTTGGTAAGAGGAGTGAGAACCTTGGAAAAAATTATTCCCAAAGGCTTTGAAAATCCGCTTTTTATAATACAGGAGCTTACAAACATGAAAGGAAGAAGCGAAGGTATAACTGCATTTAAACATAGTGCCAATCCGCTTTGTGCCCCCCATAAAACCTGAGCGGGAAAAAGTGCAAAACACGCACAAACAATAAAGAACAACATATTTTACCCTCCTATAGAAATTCCACACGCAGTATTCTGCCCTTTACAAAAACCCCATCGTCACTAATGCTTTCTATCAAAAGACCATCGCCGTCAATTTTGATGATACCTGTATTTGAATTAATTTTTATAGAGTTCTCTCCATAATCTAAAATTCCCCTGAAATTTTCCACATTTATCTGACTGCATCCCATAATCTCAATTCGCGGAATATCACATAGCACATCAAGCGGCAAATCGAGAGCATCGGCTATTTTATCTCTTGTATTTCTCTCTTTGTTTTTCATTTTTCAAGACACCTCATTAAATAGTTATGCAAATAAAAAACAAATCATACAATTTATTGATAGACTAGTGCTAAAGGAATGATATATTTGTTGGAAACTTTGCTTAACTGTATCAAAGGTTGTTATACGCTTAAAGCTGAAGGAAAATTTCCTGAAAGAATATTAAATTTTGCTTCAACGTCGGGTATATACATACAGAACGTAAGACGTGAGGACTCATATACGCTGACGTTTACAGTCAGCAGAAAAGGGGCAAAAAAGCTTCTGGAATGTAATATTGAGGGGCTTGAAGTAAGCATCTTCGCAAAATTCGGAATCCCCTTTTTCCTCCAAAAGCATAAAAAACGGGGGTTTTTATTTACGCTTCCGATTATTGTGGCAGTAGCAGTCATTATCTTTTCTCAGTTTATATGGAGAGTGGAAATTACGGGCGGAGATAAGGTTCTTCGAAGTCAGGTACAAAAGGTTATTGAAAAAAACGGAATACGTTTCGGCTCACTTAAACACAAAATTGACCAGTATGACATTAAACGCAAAGCAATCATGGAGCTTGATGACCTTTCATGGATGTGGGTAGATATAAGAGGTACTACAGCCAAGGTAAAGGTACAGAAAAGAACTTTAAGGCCACAGGTAAGCGAAATCCACGAACCGTCCGATGTAATTGCCATGCACAGCGGTATAATTGAAAAAATGCAGACCTTCTGCGGTCAGCCTCTTTTTAAAGAAGGAATGACGGTGGAAAAAGGGCAGGTGCTTATTACAGGAGTTTTTAAAAGCGAGAATGAAAACATTCCCGTCTATTATCATCACGCTTCAGGCAATGTTATTTTAAAAGTTTATGAAAAGAAAACCGTTGTTATTCCTAAAAAAACACTTATTAAAACCCCCACAGGCAGGAAAAAAAGTGTTTTTTCCCTAAATTTTAAAAAAAATAATATAAAATTTTCATTAAATAGTGGAATTTCCTATAGCAATTATGATAAAATAGAAAAAAAGTATGGGCTGTGGAAATTCCCCCTTTCTTTTTCAAAGACAGAGTATCGGGAGGTTAAGGTTACTTCTTCTGATACCGACCTGAGTGCACAGCTTGAAAAACGCAGAGAGGATTTTGAAAAAGAGCTGACAAGGAAAAGAATGAAGGTCTCAGGAATTTCCGAATACACCGAGGAAAAGGAAGACAATGTTTCGGTTACATTTACCGCCGAGTGTCTTGTCCGCACAGACAAGGAAGTACCCATAGCTGATATAGAAACAGAAAATGTTCCTGACTGAAAAGGAGAAAAGAATGGAAAAAATCATTGAAGCAAAAAGCACCGATACGGTGATGTCGCTGTTCGGAAGCTTTGACAGCAATGTTAAGCTTATAGAACGCGAGATGGGTGTTAAAATTACCAATCGTGATACACAAATAAAAATAATCGGAGAAAATGCGGATAAAACCGCGGCAGTCATAGAAAGATTGATTGACGAAATAGAAGTGGGCGAAGCACTCACGGAGCAAAATATCCGCTACGCAATTTTTTCCGTAAATGAGGATATCGGCTACGTCCCCCCTGCAAAGGGTGACTACATCTGCATCACCTCCAAAGGCAAAGCCGTTAAGTGCAAAACCCACGGTCAGAAAAACTATATTCAGAAAATCCGTGATAACACCGTTGTTATTGCCATAGGTCCTGCAGGTACGGGAAAAACGTACCTTGCCGTTGCAATGGCTGTGGACGCTTTCAGAAGAAAGGAAGTACGCCGTATTATCCTGACAAGGCCTGCCGTAGAAGCCGGCGAAAAGCTTGGGTTTCTCCCAGGTGATTTGCAGATGAAGGTTGACCCTTATCTTCGCCCCCTTTATGATGCCTTGGGCGATATGCTCGGCATGGAAAATTACCAGAAATATCTTGAACGGGGCGTTATTGAAATAGCTCCCCTCGCCTATATGCGGGGAAGAACTCTTGACGATGCTTTCATCATTCTTGACGAGGCACAAAACACTACCCCCGAACAAATGAAAATGTTCCTTACGCGTATAGGCTTTGGTTCAAAAGCTGTTATCACAGGTGATGTTACGCAGATAGACCTTCCCGACGGAAAGCGAAGCGGTCTTAAAGACGCCGCAAAGGTCTTAAAAAACATTGATGGGCTTGATTTTTCATATCTTTCAGACAAGGATGTTGTTCGTCATCCTCTGGTACAAAAGATAATAGCCGCATATGAAAGGTTCGAAAGAAAATCTTAAAGTAAGGATTGATTACATTATGATAAAAAAGCTTTTTGGAGGCACTAAAAATGCCCTTATCACATTTATTTCCGTATTGCTGATAATTTTAATTGTTTTCTTTTCCAAGCAGGTAGGTCAGGTGGAGCTTGCCGTAGGTGATGTTTCGTCGGAGGATGTTTACGCACCGCGTGTAATTATTGACACCGTAACCACCGAGGAAAAGCGTGAACAGGCACGTCTTGGCGTTGCCGATATTTATGTGCAGGACAACGAAAAAGCTGCAAACTGCGTAAAAAATGTTGAGGCATTTTTTGATATGGCACACGCCATACGCTCCCAGCAATTTGAAAATTCTGCGGCAGCGGCACTTCAGCTTAAAAACACAGCAACCATAAATATTTCCGAAAATACGGCAAAAGCTATTGTTGCTGCATCCCCGTCCCAATTTGCACAGCTTCGCACACTGAGCAGTATATTAAAATCCGTAATGAACGACGGAGTTATTGACAAAAAGGACGGTATAGCACTTTGCGTGGAGGAAATTTCCACTCTTTCCGTAAATGATAAGCTTATAGAAGCGGCGGAAGAAATAATTTCCCTTACGATTATTGAAAACAAGGTTTTAGATGAGGAATCCACCCTTGAAAAACGTGAGCAGGCGGCGTCAGCGGTTGAAAACGTTGAATATAAAAAGGGACAGGTTATCGTAACTCAAGGCTCTGTTGTAACCAAGGCACAGTATACTATGCTTAGTGACCTCGGTCTTCTTAAAGGAAGTAGTCCCATAACCTCCACATATGCTTTCGGAGTGACGCTTTTTATTATTATTTCACTTCTTATATTGCTGTTTTCAGCAAGTACTTATAAAAGCAAAAGCAGCAGTGCCTCGTCTATAACGGCGGTTACTGCATTAATAATAATTCTGATGACATTCTATGGTTCAAAATACATCCCCGAAAGGCTTAGCCCACTGCTCCCCGTAGGGATTTTCCCCGGAATTGTAACCATATTTGCTTCCCCTCAGCTTGCTATTATTTCCAATTTGCTTATTTCTGTATTTAATGCGTTGGCATTTGATGCAAATTGGGGCTATACGATTTCACTTGTTTTGGCAGGAACAATGTCCGTTTTCTGCTTCTCAACTGTGAAAAGGCGTGCACATCTTCTCCCCTCCGCTATTGTTGCGGCACTGTTTTACGGACTTTCTTTCACGGGAATGTCGCTGATAGAATCAAACAGTGCAGTTACCGCCATAAGTGCATTCTTTAAAGGCTTTGGCGGCGGTATGCTTTCAGGACTTATAACTATCGGGGCACTTCCCTTCTTCGAGTGGCTTTTCAATGCAACAACTCCCATGAAGCTTAGTGAGCTTGCGAACCCCGAAAACAAGCTTCTGAAAAAACTGCTTGTTGAAGCACCGGGAACATATCACCATTCGCTTACGGTTGCAAACATTGCCGAGATTGCGGCACGCAGTATAAAGGCGGACTCGCTTCTTGCCCGCGTAGGTGCATATTACCACGATGTAGGAAAGCTTCGCCACCCCTTATATTTTAAAGAAAACCAGTATGATAAAAACGCCCACGACAATCTTGCTCCCGAGGACAGCTCTGCAATAATCATAAGCCACGTTACCGACGGAAGTGAGATTGCGGCAAAAAATCATCTTCCCAAAAGCATCTGCGATATTATAGCACAGCATCACGGAAAAACCACCACGGGATATTTCCTTATCCGTGCAAGAGAGCTTGACCCTGATGTAGATGAATCCAAATTCACTTACCCCGGTCCCGTTCCGCAGACGAAAGAAGCCGCTATTGTAATGCTTGCTGATTCGTGCGAGGCGGCAGTACGCAGCATTGACGAAAAGAGTGAGGCAAAAATAGAAGCTATGGTAAGAAAGATTGCTACCGATAGAGTAAATACCGGCCAGTTTTCAGAATGTAATATGACCTTTGCCGAGCTTGAAAAAGTGATTAAGGTTATTACAAAAACACTCGGCGGGTATTTCCACGAGAGAATTAAGTATGAATGAGGAGAAATTATTATGATACAGTTTATTATTGAAAATGAACAGAACAAGCTTGAATTTACCCCCGAGCTTGAGGAAATTATGCAAAAAGCAGTTGCAACTACGCTCCAGACCGTTGGCGGTGATGAAGAAACTGATTTTGAAGTAAGCATCCTGATTACAGACAATGACGGGATTCATCAAATTAATAAAGAAACACGCGATATAGACGCACCCACTGACGTGCTTAGTTTTCCGATTTTAGAATTTGACGAAGACGGTGTTATGATAGAAGAAAGCGGCGATTATGACGGCGATTTGCTTCTTCTCGGTGATATTGTTCTTTCCCTTGAAAAAGCTAAGGAACAGGCAGAAGAATATGGACACACTCTTGAGCGTGAGGTAGGTTTCTTAACTGTACACAGTACGCTTCACCTGCTTGGATTTGACCATATGGAGGAACCCTATACCTCCGTTATGCGTGGCCGTGAAAAAGAAATCATGGATATAATGGAGCTTCACCGCTGAACTTATCGGAAAGGAAATAACCAATGAGTAATTTTAAATCAGGCTTTGCCGCAATTGTGGGCAGACCCAATGTAGGAAAATCAACACTTACAAACGCATTTATAGGAGAAAAGGCGGCAATCGTTTCAAACAAGCCTCAGACAACACGCACAAATTTAGCCGCTATTGATAACGGCGATAACTATCAGATAGTATTTGTGGATACTCCGGGTATGCATTCCCCCAGAACGAAGCTGGGTGAATATATGAACAGCGTTGCAGGCGGTTCTCTTTCCGATGTGGATGTGGCTGTTTTAGTTGTGGAAGCAGGCAAAGAGGTTTACGACCTTGAGAAAAACATAATAAAAAAAGCGGCGGATAAAAATATCCCCTTGATTCTCGCTATCAATAAAGCCGACACGGTGGACAAAGCGGTAATTCTCCCCCAGATTGAAGCATTTCTTCAGGAGGGTAGCTTTGCGGCAATCGTTCCCATAAGTGCTTTTAAGAGAGATGGTATTAATGAACTTCGTGCGGAAATCTTAAGGCACTTTGATGAGGGCGAGCCTTTCTATGACACGGAAATTTATGCAGACAGTACTCTGCGTGAAATGTGTGCGGAAATTATCCGTGAAAAAATCCTCCGTCTCCTCGATCGCGAAGTTCCTCACGGAACTGCGGTTGAAATCGAATCAATGGACGAAAGCAGTGATGTGACAAAAATCAAAGCTATAATCTATTGTGAAAAATCAAGTCATAAGCCTATTATCATAGGAAAAAAAGGCGAGGCAATTAAGCGTATAGGCTCATACGCCAGACGCGATATTGAGAAACTTCTTGACACGCAGGTTTACTTAGAGCTTTGGGTAAAGGTACGTGAAGACTGGAGAAATAAAGGAACAGCTCTTAAAGAGTTAGGATTTGTAAAAGAAAAATAAAAGAAAATTTTTCAAGCTATTAAAAATGTTCTTTTCCACATAATAACCATGAGGTGATTAGTTTGGCAAGAACAAGCAGTATTATGTGGGATATGTTTACAGGAACAGGCAATATTGATATTTATTTAAAATACAAAAGGCACGAGGAATTAAAAGCCCAGCGTGCCGAAAACACTGAAAAAAGAGGAAATTAAATGGCAGAAAACACACTTAAGATTAACGCAATCGTTGTGCAGGCATCCCAAAGCGGTGAGAATGATAAAATATTGACGCTCCTTTCTCCTGAAGCGGGAAAACTGAGCGTGATTGCAAAGGGGATTCGTTCCCTGAAGCATCAAAGCAGAAATGCCTGCGGTGTGCTTTGCTATTCTTCGTTTGTTTTAAAAAAAATTAAAGACGGATTTTACTCCCTTGTAAGCGCCGAGCTTAGCGAGAGCTTCCGCACCCTCAGTGAGGATGTGGTGCTTCTCTCTTACGGCGCTTATTTTGCTGATTTAACAAGGATGTGCGTGCAAAACGGCATGGAGGCAGCCGAGGAGGTTCGTCTTCTTTTAAATACCCTTTATGTGCTTTGCAAAAAGCCACAAAACGCACCTCTTATAAAGGCGGTGTTTGAATTTAAGATTATGGAGCTTTGCGGAATTGTTCCCGAATTTTCACCCCAGTGTCCTTGCGGAAAGGGCGGAACGCATTTTTGTGTATCAGAGGGAGAAATCAGGTGCGGCGAGCATAAATCCCACGATGCCGTTTTAGTAAATGCTCCGCAGATAAAAATCTGCAAATATATTCTTGAAAGCAGTTTAAGGGACGCACTTTTCTGTGAATATGATGAGAAAATTTCTGTGTCACTTTCTGCTTTAACTGAGCCGTTTCTTGCCTTTCATTTAGGCAATTTACCCAATTCACTTAATTACTTACACCAAATAGTAAAAAAAATATCCTGAATTTGTAATTTTTTTAAAAAAACACTGGAAATTATAAGTAAAATGGTGTATGATAATATGTGCGTTAAAAATAATTTTATTTTTATATTTTTAAGGAGGTTATCTTGAGATGACAAAATTTGTTTATCTGTTCAGCGAAGGTAACGCTACCATGAGAAATCTTCTCGGTGGTAAGGGTGCTAACCTTGCTGAAATGACCGCTATTGGTCTTCCCGTTCCCCAGGGCTTCACAATCACAACTGAAGCTTGTACTCAGTACTACGAGGACGGTCGCAAAATCAACGATGAAATTCAGGCACAGATTATGGAATTCATCACTAAGATGGAGGAAGTTTGCGGAAAGAAGTTCGGCGATAAGGAAAATCCCCTTCTCGTTTCTGTTCGCTCCGGTGCGAGAGCTTCTATGCCCGGTATGATGGATACAATCCTCAACCTCGGTCTTAATGAAGATGTTGTCCAGGCTATGGCTCAGAAGAGCGGCAATGCAAGATGGGCTTACGACTGCTACAGAAGATTCATCCAGATGTACTCTGACGTAGTTATGGAAGTTGGTAAGAAGTACTTTGAACAGCTTATCGACGAAATGAAGGAAGCTAAGGGCGTTAAGAATGATATCGACCTTACAGCAGAAGACCTTAAGACTCTTGCAGAGCAGTTCAAGGCTGAATATAAATCAAAAATTGGTAAGGACTTCCCCACAGATCCCAAGGAACAGCTTATGGGCGCTATCGAAGCCGTATTCCGTTCTTGGGACAACCCCCGTGCAAACGTTTACCGTCGTGACAACGATATTCCCTACTCATGGGGTACCGCTGTTAACGTACAGATGATGGCATTCGGTAACATGGGTGATGACTGTGGTACAGGTGTTGCATTCACAAGAGACCCCGCTACAGGCGAAAAAGGTCTTATGGGTGAATTCCTTGTAAACGCTCAGGGTGAAGACGTTGTTGCAGGCGTTCGTACTCCCATGCCTATCGCTCAGATGGCTGAGAAGTTCCCCGAAGCATTTGAAGAATTCAAGAAAGTTTGTGCTATTCTTGAAGACCACTACAGAGATATGCAGGATATGGAATTCACTGTTGAAAATAGAAAGCTCTATATGCTTCAGACTCGTAACGGTAAGAGAACTGCAAAGGCTGCTCTTAAGATTGCATGTGACCTTGTTGACGAGGGCATGATCGATAAGAAAAAGGCTGTTGCAATGATCGACCCCAGAAACCTTGATACACTTCTTCATCCTCAGTTCGATGCTAAAGCACTTAAGGCTGCTACACCCATCGGCAG
The DNA here is from genome assembly GCA_017451505.1 of Clostridia bacterium. Taxonomy (GTDB): domain Bacteria; phylum Bacillota; class Clostridia; order UMGS1883; family UMGS1883; genus UMGS1883. The sequence continues at coordinate 195,393 of JAFTOF010000002.1, forward strand.
AGGTCTTGGTGCATCTCCCGGTGCTGCTTGCGGTAAGATTGTATTCACAGCAGAAGATGCTGAAGCTTGGAATGCAAGAGGCGAAAAGGTAGTTCTTGTTCGTCTTGAAACTTCTCCTGAAGATATCACAGGTATGAAGGCTTCTCAGGGTATTCTTACAGTTCGTGGCGGTATGACATCTCACGCAGCAGTTGTTGCTCGTGGTATGGGTACATGCTGTGTTTCCGGTTGCGGTGACATCAACATGGACGAAGAAAACAAGAAGTTTACACTTGCAGGTAAGACCTTCACAGAAGGCGATGCAATTTCTATTGACGGTTCTACAGGTAACATCTACGACGGTATCATCCCCACAGTTGACGCTGAAATCGCAGGCGAATTCGGCAGAATCATGCAGTGGGCAGACGAGTTCAGAACTCTTAAGGTTAGAACAAACGCTGATACACCCGCTGATGCTAAGAAGGCTCGTGAGCTTGGTGCAGAAGGTATCGGCCTTTGCCGTACAGAGCATATGTTCTTCGAGGCTGAAAGAATCGCTGCATTCCGTGAAATGATCTGCTCCGATACAGTAGAAGCAATAGAAGCAGCTCTTGAAAAGATTCTTCCCTATCAGCAGGGAGACTTTGAAGCTCTTTACGAGGCACTTGAAGGAAATCCTGTTACTATCCGTTTCCTCGATCCTCCGCTTCATGAGTTCGTTCCCACAGA
>JAFTOF010000025.1 GCA_017451505.1 Clostridia bacterium
TAAGCCTTTTTGCTACGAACAAACTTCGCCTCTCGCTGTATACACATACAGCTTCGGGTAACCCAAAGCTTACGCTTTGGCTCAGTTTGTCCGTTCTGAAGCATTTTTTCCTATCCCCATATAAAAAAGGCGGTGTAAAAACTCGTTTTTTTACACCGCCTTTTATACTAAAACTTATACGATAATAAATCTGAAAGGAAGATTGATTTGTTTAATATACTTGATTACGGTGCAATAAACGATATAAATGTAAACTCAACAAAAGCAGTGCAAAAAGCTATTGACGCCTGCCGTGAAAACGGAGGGGGAACAGTTTTTGTTCCTGCGGGAAAGTATACAATAGCATCGCTTGTTCTTTGCAGTAATCTGCATTTTGTGTTTGAAGCAGGTGCCTTTTTCTACGGAAGCAAAAATATAGACGACTTCAATCCCCGTGAAGAGATTGATTATCCTCTTTATCAGGATCCCACTCATTCATATTTTGAGCACAGTATGTTCTTTGCCAACGAGTGTTCAAATGTATCTTTTTCTGGATTTGGCACAATTGACATGCAGGCAGTATGGGAAAATGTTCCCACTCCCGGAGCCACCGACTGGAGCAATTTAAGGGGTGCAAAGATTTTTGCGTTTAAAAAATGCACTGACGTGGTTGTATCCGACCTTACGCTTTTGCATTGTACCGACGTAGCCGTATATTTTGCAGGTTGTGAAAGGGTGAAAGCTACTCGCCTTACTATCGATACAAATATTGATGCCATCAGCCCCGACTGTTGTAAGAACGTGACTATTTCAGACTGCTTTATCCGCAGCGGTGATGATGCAATCGTTCTTAAAAGCTCCTATGTTCTTAATGAAAAGCGTGTTTGCGAAAACGTTACGGTTACAAACTGCAGTGTAACATCACGTTGTAACGGAATCAAGCTTGGAACGGAATCCAATGGAGGATATAAGAATATCGCAATTACCAACTGTTGTGTTTACAATACATATATGGCAGGAATTGCCCTTGAAATTACCGACGGCGGCGACCTTGACGGTGTGGTGGTAAACAATATTACAATGAAAAACGTAGGCACTCCGATTTTTGTGATTTTGTCCGACCGCAGGAGAGGACCTGAGGGAACAGAGCTTGGTACACTGAAAAATGTGGTAATCAGTAATGTTACCGCAATCGGCCCTTATGATGAGCCTTGGATTGCTCCGCACCTTACCACTTTGTGGGACGGGGAGCAGATGTGCGTAACAGAAGTGATTACTTCAACCGTTACAGGTCATGTAGAAAGACCGATTGAAAACATCACCCTTTCAAATATCACCCTTTCTGTTCCAGGTGGCGGCACAGAGGAAGACAGAAACATCGTTGTTCCCGAAAAGGAGAAGAACTATCCCGAAAATAACTGCTACGGAAATATTCTTCCTGCCAGCGGCATTTATTTCAGGCACGTTAAAAATCTTAAAGTATCAAATGTTATCGTGACAACAGAAAAAGCGGACAAGCGTGACGGCCTTGTGTTTGAAGACGTGGAAAATTTAATTAAATAAAAGGAAGAATAATGAAAATTATAGCACATATCAAAACTGACTTTAAAGAAAAGTTCGGAATACCAAGACAAAGCGGATTAGTGGAGGAAACACAGGGAAAAATTATTTTTGAAAAAGAGTATTGTATTCCCGAAGCCTTCCGCGGACTTGAGGAATTTTCCCATATATGGATTTTATGGAATTTTTCAAAAACGGAGAGGGAGGATTGGTCACCTACTGTCCGCCCTCCGCTTTTGGGTGGGAATAAACGTATGGGCGTTTTTGCGACGCGTTCCCCTTTTCGTCCTAATCCCATTGGGCTTTCCTGTGTGAAGCTTGAAAAAATAGAGCAGACAAAGGAGTGCGGCACGGTGCTTTACGTGCGTGGAGCAGACCTTATGGACGGTACACCCATATATGATATAAAGCCCTATCTTCCATATGCCGATTCTCACCCCGAAGCGGTGGGAGGATTTACGGAAAATCTTTCGGAAAGAAAGGTTTCGGTTGTAGTCGAGGATGAAAATTTTTATAAAATTCCAGCACAAAAGCAAATGGAAATTATAAAAATACTTGAGCACGACCCCACGCCTTCATACAAGAAGGACAAAGAAACTTATGGAATGAGCTACGGTGGCTATGAAGTGAAGTTCTATATAAAGGACAAAACGCTGCATATAACAGCTTTACAATAATGCTTGCTTGTGGTATAATGTAGAAAAACAAATTTTGGAGGTAATATTATGGCAGAAATTTTAGAGGTAATTATGATTGTGAGCTTTGGATTTTCATGGCCACTTAACGTAATAAAATCATATAAAGCCCGTACGACAAAAGGGAAGAGCCTTGCATTTTTGCTTCTCATATTCTTTGGATACATAGCAGGAATAGCATCAAAGTTTGTGAATGAAAGCTATATGGCAAGCATTTCTGAAAAATGGTACGTTCTTTTCTTCTATGTACTTAATTTTATTATGGTTGGTGCAGACCTTATCATGTACATAAGAAACAGAAAGCTTGATAAGGAGAACGGTGTATCATGAGAGTAATTAGCGATATTTGTTACGGAAAAGCAGGTCATGTTGAGCAGTACCTTGACTTATATCTTCCGGACTCTGATTCCTTCAAGGTATTTGTGTATATGCACGGTGGCGGAATTGAAGCTGGGGATAAGGCAGGAAAGGTATCTGTGGTGGGTGAATATGTAGCAAATCACGGCATAGCCTTTGTTTCAATAAACTACAGAATGTATCCGCAGGCAGTGTATCCCGAATTTCTTCGGGACGGAGCAGAAGCAATAGGCTGGGTATATAAGCATATCGGAGAGTACGGAAATTGTGAGGGCATCTATGTGGGCGGAAGCAGTGCAGGCGGATATATGTCCATGATGCTCTGCTTTGACAAAAAATACTTGGCACCCTATAAGCTTCCCGAAGGAATAATCAAGGGATATATACATGATGCAGGTCAGCCTACAACGCATTTTAATGTTCTGCGTGAAAGAGGTCTTGACTCACGTCTTGTTATAGTGGACGAAGCGGCACCGCTTTATTATATAGGCAGGGAAAAGGAATATCCGCCCATGCTCTTTATTGTGTCGGATAACGATATGAAGAATCGTTATGAGCAGACTCAGCTTGTTCTTTCGACAATGAAGCATTTCGGCTATGATGAAAGCAAGATAGATTATCGCCTGATGCATGGCACTCATTGCCATTATTCAGGAACTCAGGCTTTCGGAGAAATTATTTGTGATTTCATACGCAAATTTTCATAAATTTTTATCTTGACAAACAAATATAGTTGTGCTATCATATAATGAATACAGAGAATGTGAGACGTATTAAAACTTGAGGTGTACTCTATGCTTTAGTGCGTCTTTCATTATTATATAGAATGAAAAGGAGAAGGGAAATGGAAAATTTATTAACAGCGGGAACACAGATAGAGCTTATTTTCAGGTTGCTTTTGGCAGGATTCTGCGGCGTAATCATCGGTCTTGAGAGAAGAAACCGTTCCAAGGAGGCAGGTATACGTACACATTTTGTCGTTGCCTGTGGTGCGGCTCTTATGATGATTGTGTCAAAGTACGCATTTTTTGACGTAATTAAAACAGGACTTATACAGGGTGCAGATATTCGTCTTGACCCCTCGAGAATAGCTTCCACCATTGCAAGCGGTATCGGTTTCCTTGGTGCAGGTATGATTTTCGTACATAGGAATACTATCACGGGTCTTACCACCGCGGCAGGTATATGGGCAACTTCCGGCGTAGGAATGGCAATCGGTGCAGGTCTTTACTACATTGGCATATGTGCGGCGATTCTTATCGTTCTGGCACAGATTCTTCTGCATATGAATCTTCAGTGGAAGAAGATGCCTAAAACAAAAATCCTTGTAATACGTGATGTAAAAGAAGAAAATTATCAGGAAACAATCACAAGCTATTTAAGGGAAAGAAGTATATTTGTCCGCGATGTGGCAATCGACTACGACAGGGAAAATCAGCTTCGTAAATATACTCTTACGGTAGAGCTTCCCATAGACGCAGTAGAAGAAGATGTAATAACAGACATCGGATATAATGTATCTATAAAAACAAGCGTATAATAAAAAAGGGTGAAGGCGGAAAAATCAGACATTTTTCCGCCTTCACTTTTTTATTATACGGAATACTTGACAATTATGGAGAATATAATGTAAAATTACAATATATGACATATGAGGAGTGCAAACTATGAAACCTATAAAATTTAAAGGTGTTTACAAGGATTACATATGGGGCGGCAATAAAATGCGTAGTAAATACAGCGTCAAGACAGATATGGATGTTGTAGCTGAAAGCTGGGTGCTGAGCTGCCACAAGGACGGAATGAGTGTTATTTCAGACGGTGAATACGCAGGTATGGCACTGGATAAATTTATAGAGGAGAACCCCTCTTCTTTAGGTGCGGACTGCAAATGGAATGAGCTTCCCATTCTTATTAAATTTATAGATGCTGCCGACAATCTCAGTGTTCAGGTACATCCTGATAATGAGCAGGCTAAGGCATGGGAAAACCAGAACGGAAAAACGGAAATGTGGTACGTAATTGAGGCAGATAAAAATGCTAAGATCACATACGGCGTCAAAGAAAATATTACAAGTGAAAAGCTTGGTGAAGCAATAAAGAATAATACTGTGGAAAACCTGCTCAATGCAGTTCCCTCCAAAAAGGGCGACGTATTTTTTGTAGAGGCAGGCACAATTCATGCAATCGGTGCAGGAAATCTTATTGCGGAAATTCAGCAAAATTCCAACGTTACATATAGATTGTACGATTATGACAGGCGTGGTAAGGACGGAAAGCCCCGTGAACTTCATATTGAAAAGGGAGTAAAATGTTCAAAAACGGAAGTAATTTCCTCCCGAAAGATACCCACATGCAGTGACGGCACACGTATGATAGGAAGCTGTGAGTATTTTCAGGTAAAGGAGCTTAAATTATCGGGCAGGGAGCATAAGCTTTATTGCAGCGAAAAAAGCTATCAGGCTTTAATTTTCCCTGACTTTGGAGGAACGATTTTCTTTGGAAATGAAGAAATGAGCGTTTCGGCAGGGGAAGCAGTATTTATCCCTGCAGGGCTTGGCGAATACAGTGTAAAGGCACAGGGAACTCTCCTTATCGCAAGCAATCCGCCAAGGTATTTCATAGGAATAGACTTGGGCGGTACAAATATTGCAGCGGCAGTTGTAGACGAATACGGTGTGATTTACGGAAGGTCGAAAAGGAAAACTAATGCACCCCGTCCCTATAATGAAGTTTTAGACGATATGGCACTGTGTGCAAGGGAAGCCGCAGAGGAAAGCGGAATCAGCTTTGACGACATTGAAAATGTGGGCATAGGATGTCCCGGTGCTATTGATAAGGAAACCCAAACTATTGAATTTTCTAACAATCTCGGATTTTATAATGTTCCGGCAGTAGAATATATGGAGAAGGCACTTGGTAAAAAGGTATATATTGAAAACGATGCCAATGCCGCCGCATGGGGTGAGTTCCTTGCAGGAAGCGGCAAAAAGTGTGACAGTATGATTATGGTTACATTGGGTACGGGTGTAGGAAGCGGAATCATAATTGACGGGAAGCTCTTTGGCGGTGCTTACGGCAAGGGAGCTGAGCTTGGACATATGTCATTTATAAAGAACGGAGAGAAGTGCACCTGCGGAAAAAGAGGATGCTTTGAAGCGTATGCTTCGGCAACGGCACTTGTGCGAATGACTAAGAAAGCTATGAAAGAAAACCCCGACAGTGACATGTGGAGGGTGTGCCGCGGCAAGCTTTCAAACGCTAACGGCAGAACGGCATTTGAAGCAAAGGATACAGTCGCAAAGGGTGTTGTGAAAGAATATTTAGACAATCTTACGGACGGTATAATCAGCATAGTAAATATATTCCAACCCAATATTGTATGTATTGGCGGCGGTGTCAGCAATGCAGGGAAGAGAATTCTTGCTCCCATAGCAAAAGGTATAGAAAAATACTCTTTTGCCCGCTTCGGGGCGAAACAGACTGTGGCGGAGCTTGCATCTCTCGGAAACGACGCAGGAATCATCGGTGCGGCACTGCTTTGGAAAAACGAAACTAACTAAATAAAAAAGTGAATCCCTTGACAATTAGGTCAAGGGATTCGTTTTTTTTTTCTTTAGTTGGAGTTAAAAAATTATAATTTCATCAGTCTTAAATGTTCTTTGTAAGTATTGCGAGAAATTCGCTGTAAAGTGTCTGCGGATCATTTTTAAATGCGGCACATATTTTCTTTGCCATAAGCTCATCACCTACGGCAAGGGTAACGCTCAGCATATCGTAATGCCCCTCGGAAATTCCTAAGCTGACACTGTACTCAATATCATTTACTTTTTTATACTCCGCTTTTACGCTGAGAGCATTTTTTAAATCCTTAATTTTAATTTTTATTGTTCTTAAAAGCCTTTCGCGGACGGTTTTAGGAATCCTGTCCGAAAAGAAACTAAGTGCCTGCGAGCCTTTTTCCGTCAAAGTGTAAAACTTATCTGTGTCCTCCGTGTAATATGTCACAAATTCCTCGCTTTCAAGCTCCGATATTTGCTCTTGAAGGTCAAAATAGTTTACAAATGGCTCCAGTGCCAAAGTATCCACAATAAAGGAATTGGGAACAGGCATCTTAAAGTTATTAATTATAAAAAGTGCAATAAGCTTTACATCTATTTTATCGTCAAAACAGTAGTCCAAGAGAAATCCTCCATTACATAATGTCTTCCGAAGGCATATTCTGTATCATTTCTTCTTCAAGATTTATGAGGTTGCCCTCCTCGTCAATTATAAGTGCACCCTGCTGTTCGTTAGCGGGGAATGCCTTTGCAACAATAAAGTTGATTACAGCCAGAGCAATGAAGACAATTATGGTTTCAAATATTAAGCTTACGGTGAATACGCTTAAAACTTCAGCTATGGAGTTAAGCTTTTCCCCCGATTTTGAATAGTGCATTATAAAGTCAATGATGGGGTAGCCAATAAAAATCTTATGTATAACCGCCATCAGGAAAATATTTACGAATACTGAAATTACGAAACGTGTCATAAACACTTTTACAAGCAAGTCCGAGAAAAATCCGCGGAAGCGTGTGCCAAACCATACAGCCTTGTGTCTGTAAAGAATCCACCCGTGAAGAAATCCTGCAACGACGGAAGCTATAATATATCCCACATACACAGACATGTTTTCAACAATCATTCTGATTATTGTACATAGAGAGAAACCAATACAACAAACAACAGGGCCATAGAAGAATCCCAGCAGTGCGTTTACAATAACGTCAAGGTTCGTGGTTATATACTGAATAACCTTTTTCGCACCGCGGAAAGAAAACGCAATCATGCCTGCCTGTCCTGCTGTAAGCAGTATGTATACTCCGATAAGACCGATAAGCACAATAATAGTAGAAGGTGCTCGAAGATGGTTTAAGGAGCTAACAAGCATCATTTTGCTTCTCGCAAAATAATCCTGAAGCGATGCGTGGCATCTGTCCAAAAAGCCCATACTTTCTGACGGGCCGGAGACATACTCCGAGCCATCCTCTGCTATAAAAAACCTTGAGTTAGCCATTTCCTCATTAAAATACATATTTTGTTCTTGTTTTTTACTCATGGTACCCTCCATCTGCCGTAGATGCTACGGCATAAATTTTAGTGCACAACAGATAATTATATTATAAAACATTTACACTTTTATTTCAATAGAATATTTGAAAAATTATCTCAAAGACATATTTTTACAAATATCTTTCGCAGGGCAGATTTCGCATTTTGCCACTCTTGCACTGCAATATTCTCTTCCGAAAAGCACCAGACGGTGGCAAAAGTCGCTGTGTTTACTGCGTGGGAGCAGATTTTCCGTGTCTTTTTCAACTTTTACAGGCTCAGTTTCCTTAGTCAGCCCCACTCTTTTAAGGATTCTTTTTGCGTGAGTATCAATTACCATACCGCCAAGACCGAAAAGGTCACCCAAAACAAGGTTGGCCGTTTTCCTCCCCACCCCTGCAAGGGAAAGCATATCCTCCATATTGTCAGGGATTTCTCCGCCGAAATCGGAAAGAATTTTCCTGCAGCATCCTATGATGTTTTTAGCCTTGTTATGATAAAACCCCGTAGGTTTAATGTCCTGTTCAAGCTCCTTTAAGTCGGCATTCGCAAATGCGTGGGCATCGGGATATTTTTTAAATAAATCCTTTGTTACTATATTAACCCTGGCATCTGTGCACTGTGCAGAAAGCTGTGTAGCAATAAGAAGCTCGAGCGGAGTTTTATATTCAAGGGAGCAGACTGCATCGGGATACTCCTTTTCCAATATTTCGTAAAACCTTTCGGCTCTTTCTTTCCTACGCATAAAATCACCTCTTTTAATATCATTTTATCACAAAACCCTTGTTTTTGAAAGAAAAACTTTGTATAATAGTAAAAGAGTTTTTTTAATCTTCTTTTTAAAAAGGAGGAAATTTGATGAAAAGTCCGCTTGCCGACAGAATCCGTCCCGACACCCTTTCAGACGTTGTGGGACAGAAGCACATTTTAGGCGAAGGAAAAATCCTTTACAATATAATACAAAGCGGAGAAATCCCCAACATGATTTTCTACGGCCCGTCGGGAATAGGAAAGACCACCGTGGCAAATATCGCTGCAAAAAATGCGAAAAAGCCTCTGTATAAGCTTAATGCCACAAACGCCTCCGTTTCCGATATTAAGGCAATACTTGCCGAAGCGGAAACAATGCTCGGAGCAGACGGAGTAATTCTCTATCTTGACGAGATTCAGAATTTCAATAAAAAGCAACAGCAGTCACTTCTTGAATGTATAGAAAACGGTAAAATCACACTTATTGCATCCACCACGGAAAATCCGTACTTCTACATATACAATGCAATTTTATCCCGATGCACAGTCTTTGAATTTAAACCTGTTGATGCAGAGGATATAAAGGAAGCTCTTTTAAGAGCTAAGGAAACCTTGGAATTCTCCGTAATTCTTGAAGAAGATGCGGCAGAGCATATTGCAGGCAGTGCCTGCGGAGATGTGAGGAAAGCATTAAATTCTCTTGAGGTTGCCGTTATGGCGGCAAAACCCGACGAAAATCAGAATATCGTAATTACATTGGAAATTGCCGAAGCCGTAACAATGAAAAAAGCTTTTCGTCACGACCGTGACGGTGACAGCCACTATGATGTTTTAAGTGCGTTTCAGAAATCCGTCCGCGGAAGCGACGCAGATGCGGCACTTCATTATCTTGCACGTCTTGTGGCGGCAGGCGATTTGCAAAGTATTTGCAGAAGAATACTTGTTATGGCGGCGGAGGACATAGGACTTGCATATCCCAATGCGATCGTAATAACAAAGGCATGTGTGGATGCGGCACTTCAACTGGGCCTGCCCGAAGCACGGATTCCTCTTGCCGAAGCGGTGATAATGCTTGCTACCGCACCTAAGTCAAACAGTGCAATATGTGGCATAGATGCGGCACTTTCCGATATTGAAAGCGGGAAAATGGGGGATATACCCTCACACCTTAAGGATTCCCACTACAGCGGAGCAAAAAAGCTCGGTCACGGGAACGATTACAAATATCCTCACGCATACCCCAATCACTATGTAAAACAACAGTATTTGCCCGATACAATTAAGGATAGAAAATACTATGAATATGGGGAAAATAAGCTTGAACAGCAAACAAAAGCATATTGGGATAATATTAAAAAATAAATTATACGGGAGCAGATTTTTAACTGCTCCCGTATAATTTATTTCAATATCTTTTCCTTGTATTTCATAACCATTGCATAACCCTTGTCATACAACTTTTTAATTTCCTCGGGTCTTCTTTCTGTACGCTTCCATGATGATGTATCCTCCTCAGGAGCTATCAGTATAATTCTGCCCTCTTTTTCAAGCTCTAAAAGTCTATGATGGGCTTCATTATACATATCGGTGCGATTTTCAAGTGCTTTTTTAAAATTGGGGTACTTTCTGTAAAGAAATCCGCTTATATCAAGAGCCTTTTCGGGGCTTTTCACATAACTGCGTTCTCTTGTGAGGATTACTACCACCTTATCACAATTCTCATCAATCGCCCTCTGAAAAGGAATTGAATTGGAAATACCCCCATCCATGTAAAGACTTCCATCAATTTTCACGGGCTGAAAAAGTATTGGCAGTGCACAGCTTGCCACAACCTTTTTCCACTTCCGATCCTCGCTTGTAACGGTGTGGTACTCACATTTTCCTGTTTCAATGTTTGTAAGTGCTGCTTCCACCTTGCACCCTGATTTGTCATATGCCTCGCTATCAAAGGGAATAAGCTTATTGGGAAGCTCATCAAAAACAAATTCTACATTATAATAACTGCGTTTTTTGGGATTGAGCAAATGCCTCATCCCCATATATCTTTTATCGTTAAGATATTCAAGCCCTATTTTAAGACCTCTTCCTCTTTGGTTTGATACAAAAGAAATTCCGTTTGCAACGCCTGCAGAAGTTCCCACAAGAAGGTCTGCCTTAAATCCTATATCAATCAGTGCGTCCAGTGCACCTACGGTAAAGTAGCCGCGGCTGGCTCCACCCTCTAAAACAAGCCCTGTTTTCATTTAAACACCTCCGTTATATCTTCGGCTATCTGCCTTTGAAGTTCTTCTATACTTTCAAACTTTTTTTCCTCGCGGATAAAGTCGATAAATTCTATTTTCATTTTCTGATTGTAAATATTTCCGTCAAAGTGGGGGATATACGTTTCCGTGCGTAATTTTTCACCGCCCACGGTAGGATTAATGCCTGTGTTGGTAATAGCCTTATATACTCGATTGTTGACTGTTACCAATGTTTTATATACACCTTTTTTGGGAATTACCACGGCATCTTCAAAAAACATGTTTGCCGTAGGAAAGCCTATTGTTCTGCCAAGGTGCTTTCCCTCGCATATTGTTCCCTCTACAAAAAAGTTTCTTCCCAAAAGCTTGTTTGCAAGGAATATGTTTCCTTTTGTAATAAGCTCCCTTATACGGCTTGAGGATACGCTTTCCCCATTATAAAACTCACATTCAAGCACTTTTGTATAAAAGCCCAGTTTGTTGCCGTAATCAGTCAGCATGAAAGTGTTTCCTTTGCCGCCTTTTCCGAAACGGTAATTATATCCGCATGCGGCGTATTTTACGTTGTATTTCTTTACCAGTATTTCCGTTATAAAAGCCTCTGCAGACATATCTAAAAACTCTTTGGAAACGGGAATGAACTCTGCCTCTGCACCCAAAGCGTTTATCAGTCGTTCTTTCTCATGTGCGGTAGTAATATAACTTACCCTTTCAGGTGAAAGAATTTCCATGGGCGAGAGGTCAAAGCTCAGAACTATCGGCCTGAGCTTATTTGCTTTTGCATAATTTACAACGTCTTTTATAATTTTTTGATGAGCAATATGTACTCCATCAAAAAAACCGAGAGCGATTGCACAAGGTTTGCTACTCATCTGTAAAACCCCTTTATAAGCTTAAGACATTCTCTGCCGTCCTCTGTATCTGCCTTGGAAAGAGCAATAAAGCTCCCGTTCTCATCATACACACGATACATTTCCCCTTGTGTTTTTCCCCTATAATATATGGGGACACCATTTTTTACACGGTCTGCTCTTTTTTTATCCAAATAAATTGCTTCGTAGTTTTTAAAGAAAGAATCAAGGGGGAGAAGTGCTTTTTCTGCTTCACCATTTTCAGCGAAAGTGGCAAGCTCTTCGGGAGTAATGGCATTTTCAAGGGTGAAAGGCCCTGATGCCGTACGTTCAAGCTCGCTTATACAGCCGCCGCATCCTAATTTGTCACCAATGTCTGACGCCAGTGTGCGGATATACGTGCCTTTACTGCAATGAACGGCAATTTTTACATAAGGAAGATTAATTTTTTCAATGTCGATTGAAAAAATAGTAATATCGCGTGCCTTGCGTTCTACTTCAATTCCCTGTCTTGCCAGGTTATAAAGCCTTTGTCCGTTTACCTGAATGGCACTGTACATAGGCGGAACTTGCTGTATGTTTCCCACAAATTCTGCTATGGTTGTGCGGATTTCCTCCTCGGTAACATTGACGGGCTTTTTCTCGATTACTTCGCCTGCCATGTCAAGCGTATCGGTTTTCGTGCCCAGAAGAATTGTGGCACGGTAACGCTTATCCTCCATAGTAAGGAAATCCGATGCACGCGTGGCAGGTCCTGCAAGAATAGGCAGAACCCCGCTTGCATCGGGGTCAAGAGTTCCCGTATGACCTACTTTTTTCATATTAAGGGCTTTTCTCACCATGCCTACACATCTGTGGGAAGAAACCCCTACAGGTTTATTTAAAATGATAATTCCGCAGTATTCATTCATAGTTTTGTCCTTTTAAATAAGCTTTTCAAGTTCTTTAATAAGCTGCTTTTCTGCTTCCTCAATGCTGACTTCCTTAAATGTGCAGCCTGCCGCTTTTTTGTGACCACCGCCACCAAATATTCTTGCAACAGGTTCAATGTTGTAATCACCTAAGCTCCGCAGACTTACTCTGATATTACCGTCGGGCTGCTGTTTTAAAAACGCACTTATCATAACGCCGTCAATGCTTCTGGGAAGCTGAGCGAGTGCATCGGTATCGGATTTTTCCGCACCATATTTCTGCATTATCTCATTGGTGATTTTTGCAGTGGCAATTTTTCCGCCTGAGTAAAGTCTGATAGATTCTATTGCTTCCGCTTTGAGCTTTAGCTGTGTCAGCGCATTTCTTTCATAAAGCATACTGCAAAGGTATGTGGTATTAATACCCGTATCAGTCAGTGCAATTATTATTTCATATGTGCGGCGGTTCACCGATGCGTACTGAAAGGAGCCTGTATCGGAGGAAATTGCACAATAAAGGTAAGCGGCAATTTCTTTTGTTATTTCAAATCCGCCCAGAGTGAGAAGCTCATATATAAGCTCGCCTGTAGCACTTCTTGATGGTTCCACATAACTTATCTTTGCAAAAGAACCAGTCTGATGGTGATGGTCTATACAAACTGTGTTTTCCTTATCTTCAAAGAATTTGCCCCATTTGCCGATTCTGTCGCAGCTTCCTACATCTACTGCACAATAGCACTCATAATCGGGAGCAGTTTCACCCTCTGCAAATACGATAACGTCTGTTTCAAATATGCTAAGATGCCTTGACAAAGGTACTTCAGTAAATACATCTGCTTTTATCCCTGATGAGCGGAGTGCAAAGCGTAGTGCCATAGCACTTCCTATACAATCCCAGTCGGGGTTAGTATGAACGAAAATTGCAACAGAGGAGCTATTTTTAAGATGCTCTATTACTTTCTTCATTTCCCTTGCTCCTTTCAGTTGTCTTTGCTGATATCGTTTAAAAGCTTGTTAATATGAGCACCGTATTCGATGGTGGTGTCAAGCTCAAAGGAAAATTCGGGTACGCATCTTAGATTAATTCTGTTTCCGACCTCGCGACGGATAAAGCCTGCCGCCGCTTTAAGGGCTTTGATACAGTCTTTCTTTTCCTCGTCTGTTCCCATAACGCTGATAAATGCCTTTGCATAGCGAAGATCATTTGTTACATTTACGTTTACCACGCTTGTCATCATGGGGATTCTGGGGTCTTTAAGGTCACGTATAATACTGCTCAATTCTTTTTTTACTTCTTCGTTTATCCTGTCAGTTCTTTTAAAAGACATAGTAATTCCCTTCTTTCAAAAATAAGTAAATGAGATTTTCCCTCATTTACTTATTTTGTCTTTGTTTTTAAATAAAATGTAATGTTATCTTTTTACCTCTTCCATTACATAACATTCAACAACATCGCCCTCTTTAATATCATTAAAGCGAACAAAGCCCATACCGCATTCGTAACCGCTGTTTACTTCCTTTACATCATCCTTGAAACGCTTAAGTGAATCAAGTTCACCCTCGTGGATTACGATACCGTCACGCACGATTCTCACGCTGCAGTTACGCTGGATTTTACCGTCTGTTACATAACAGCCGCCGATTGTGCCTACACCGCTGACTTTAAAGGTCTGACGGATTTCAGCATGACCGATAACAGCCTCGCGGAAGGTAGGTGCAAGCATACCCTTCATAGCCGCTTCAATTTCTTCGATAGCTTCGTAAATTACGCGGTACATACGCATATCTACCTTATTAAGCTCTGCCGCATTTCTGCCGCCCACGTCGGGACGAACATTAAAGCCTACGATAATTGCGTTTGATGCAGATGCCAGTGTTACGTCGCTTTCAGTAATAGCACCCACGCCGCCGTGAATAACTCTTACTCTTACTTCTTCATTGGAAAGCTTTTCAAGGCTCTGTCTTACAGCCTCAACACTACCCTGAACGTCAGCCTTAACGATAATGTTAAGGTCCTTGACATCACCCTGCTGAATCTGACTGAACAAATCATCAAGGTTAACACGCTGTCTTGCCTTGTTAGCTTCGTCTTTAATTTTCTGCTTTCTTGTTTCAACGACGTTACGAGCCGCACGCTCATCATCTACTACATAGAAAGGATCGCCGCCGTCGGGAGTCTCGCTAAGACCTACAATCTCAACAGGGGTAGAGGGAATAGCTTCCTTTATCTTTTTGCCCTTGTCATCAACCATTGCTCTTACTCTGCCCACTGCAGTGCCTGTTACAATGATATCCCCCTGACGGAGAGTACCATTCTGTACCAGAACTGTAGCAACAGGGCCTCTGCCCTTATCAAGCTTGGATTCAATAACTGTACCTCTTGCCTTACGGTTGGGGTTCGCTTTAAGCTCCTTAACTTCAGCGGTAAGAAGCACCATTTCAAGAAGCGAATCAATATTTTTACGCTGCTTTGCACTTACTTCAACGCAGATAACATCGCCGCCCCATTCTTCGGGAACAAGGCCATGCTCTGTAAGCTCCTGCTTAACTCTGTCGGGGTTTGCACCCTCCTTGTCAATCTTGTTGATTGCAACGATTATGCTTACCTCTGCCGCCTTGGCGTGGTTAATAGCCTCGATTGTCTGGGGCATGATACCATCATCAGCCGCAACAACAAGTATAGCAATATCCGTTACAAGTGCACCGCGGGCACGCATAGCCGTAAATGCTTCGTGACCGGGAGTATCAAGGAAAGCAATCTGATTGCCGTTAATATTTACCATATAAGCACCGATGTGCTGTGTGATACCGCCTGCCTCGCTTGCGGTAACGTTTGTGCTTCTGATTGCATCGAGAAGACTTGTCTTACCATGGTCAACGTGACCCATAACGCAGACAACGGGGGGACGGGGAAGAAGGTCCTTTTCTTCATCGGGAGCTTCAGCATCACTGAGAAGCTTTTCTTCCTCAGTAATAATGATTTCCCTTTCAACCTCTGCACCCATATCCTCGGCAATAAGTGCTGCCACATCGTATTCGATGTCCTGAGTAATAGCTGCCATAATTCCAAGCTGCATTAATCTCTTAATGATTTCTGTAGCACCTACCTTGAGCTTTTGAGCAAGGTCGCCCACAGTAATTGTGTCGGGAATAATTACGTGGAGAGGCTGTTTCTTTTCCTCTTTTTTGGGCTTTTGAATTTCAGGCTGCTTGGGCTGATTCTTCTTTTGAGGCTGCTGTTTATTCTTGTTTTTCTTTAATCTCTGCTTATTCGTTTCCGTATCCTTCATTTCAGGAGCGAGCTGTTCAGCCTTTTCCTTTGCAAGCTGCATATCAAGGTCAACGGCGTTAGTTCTGGTGTCAACATATCTTACGCTCTTTTTGGTAGAGATAACGGTATCTTCCTCAGTAAGCTCCTCCACTACAGGCTGCTCTTTCGCCTTTTTTGCCTTTTCTTCTTTTTTCTGCTCCTCTACCTTTGCCTGATAAGCGGTAACATATTCCTCCATAGTTGTTCCGTCATCAAACTTCTGTGTGTAGTATTCCATAATGATACTCATCTCATAAGCATCAACGGAAGCTGCGGAGCTTTTAGTAATTCCTGCAACTTCTGTAAGCATTTTGGCAATTTCCTTACCGGGAACATTTATATCTTTTGCTATTGCACTAATTTTTTGTTTTGAGATCATATCTGAGCACCTCCGTAATTTTTAAACTTTGGGAATTACTTCCCGATTTCGGTATATTTCTTAACGATAGCTTTGGCAAAGCCTTCATCGCAAATGGCCAGAACGGGCATATCCTTTTTTCCTGCCGCTTGGCTCAGGTTTTTTTTATCGGAATAGAACATAAGCTCAACATTGCAGTCTTTGCATCTGCTTTCTATCCTGCGGCGGTTACTTGCCCCGATGTCCTCCGATGCAACTACCAAACTCGCACATCCGTCATCAATGGCTTTTTCCGTCATAAAAACTCCGAAACGCACCTTTCCGGCACGCACTGCTAAGCCTATCATACCAAGTACTCTATCGTTCATCAAATCAGTTCCTTTTTAATATTTTCTTTAAGCTCCGAGGGGAGTGCACCCTTAAAGGCACGTTCAAAGGATCTCTGCTTTTCGAATTTCATGCAGCAATCTCCATTTTTGCATATGTATGCACCTCGTCCGGGAAGCTTACCCGAAACATCCACTAAAAACTCACCGCCATTTTTCGCAACTCTCAAAAGCTCGGATTTCGTTTTCATTTTCCTGCATACAACGCACATTCTAAGCGGAGTGCCCATTATTCTTCAATCCCCTCTGCACCCTTGTCACTCTTTATGTCAATTTTCCAGCCGGTAAGTCTTGCCGCAAGGCGTGCATTCTGACCTTCTTTACCGATAGCCAGTGAAAGCTGGAATTCGGGAACTACTACAAGTGCCGATTTGTTCTTTTCATCAATTTCCACACTTAACACCTTTGCGGGGTTAAGTGCCGCACTGATGTACTCTGCAGGGTCTTCACTATATTGGATAACGTCGATTTTTTCATCGTTAAGCTCCTGCACGATGCCTGCCACTCGTATGCCTTTCTGACCTACGCATGCTCCAACGGCATCAACGTTGGGATCCTCCGAATAAACTGCAAGCTTGCTGCGGCTTCCGGCTTCTCTTGCAATACTCTTAATCTGAACTGTTCCGTCTGCGATTTCGGGAACCTCCTGTTCAAAAAGCTTCTTAACAAGTCCGGGATGCGTTCTTGAAACCATAAGATTAACGCTCTTTGTAGTTTTCTTAACCTCAAATACGTAAACCTTCATTCTGCGGCCGGGAGTATAATCCTCGCCGGGAATTTGCTCTGAGGGGGCGAGAAGTGCCTCTGCACTGCCAAGGTCAATCATGATTCCTCTGCGGTCAAGCTTTTCAACCTTACCGGTCATGATGTCGTTTTCCTTGTCACTGTACTCATCGTACATGTTTCCACGCTCTGCCTCGCGAATCTTCTGTACTACCATCTGCTTTGCAGTCTGTGCAGCAATTCTGCCAAACTTTGCAGGGTCGGCAACGAAATCAACGCTGTCACCAATCTGGTAACGCTTATTAACCGACTGTGCTTCCTCAAGTGTAATCTCTGTAAAGGGGTCTAAAACTTCCTCTACAACCGTCTTTGTGCAGTAAACACGCATATCACCGTTTTCACGGTTAACCTCTGCGAAGCAGTTGTAACCGCTTCCAAAGTTTTTCTTGTATGCTGTCACAAGTGCGGCTTCAAGAGCTTCAAACATAACTTCCTTTTTGATGCGTTTTTCACTTTCAAGTGCGTCAAGTGCCAAAATAAGTTCCTTGTTCATTTTTTCTTAAACACTCCTATCAAAATTTGAATGCAAGCCGAACAGAAGCCGCCTTGCTTTTTTCAATTGTAATCTCTTTACCAAAAGCCTCCACGGTAATTATGCCATCAGTATAATTTTTTAAAATACCGCTAAGCTCCTTTTTTCCGTCAATGGGGGCAAAAAGCTTTATATCAATTTCTTCACCCATCACTTTTTCAAAGTGCCAGTCCCGTGTAAGTGCACGGTCAATGCCTGGGGAGGAAACTTCAAAAATATATGCCTCCTTGATAAATGTCAGCTCATCGAGAAGCGGACTTATTTCACGGCTGACGTTTTCGCAGTCCTCAATGGTTACACCGCCGTCCTTATCAATGAAAAGACGCAGATAATATTCACTGCCCTCTTTCTTGTACTCGGTGCTGTAAATATATACACCATGCCTTTCGCAAACATCAAGAGCAATTTTTTCAAGTGCCTCATCAATCTTAGCCAAAGTACCACTCCTTTTTGAAATTGACTTAAAATAACACGAAAGAGTGGGTCTGTCAACCCACTCTCTCGATTTCTGTCAAAATGATTATATCACCTAAATTATTATAATGCAAGCTTTTTTTGAAAATATTAGAAAATTTGTCACCGTGCTCATTATTTAATAAATGGTTTTTCAAGAATCCGCTTAAGTGCAATAAAAAATCCCTCTCCGCCCTTATGTAGGGGTTTAGTCAGAATGGCAAAGCAGCCGGCTCTCTTTGCACCCCATACATCGGTAAACACCTGATCGCCGATTGCGGCAATATTCTTTTTGTCAAGCCCCATTTGCTTTGCGGCGGCATCATAGCCTCTTGCCTTGGGCTTTAATGCCTCATGTACAAAGAATCTAACGCCGATTTTCTCGGAAAAATTTTTAACTCTGTCATATTTATTATTGGAAACTACGCACAGCTTAAGTCCGCTTTCCTCGAAAAGCCTTAAATGACGGAGAACCTTTTCATCGGGGATAGGCACGTTATGCCCGATAAGGGTATTGTCAATGTCGAGAATAATACCCCCGATACCTTTTTCTTTAAGATACTCAGGTGAAACCTTTGTAATATCGTCAAAATATGCGTCTGCATGAAAATTTTTAAACATTATTGTACTTCCTCCAGTAGAATAAATATTGCTGAGCAAAACCACTGTAATTTCCGAACTTGGTTTCACCTGCGGCTTTTGCATCGGTGCACTCAAATTCCTCCGCCATAACTCTTTTTATCCACACATCTGCAGGGAACAGGTCAAATTTCCCCAAGGAGAATAAAAGAACACAGTCGCACACCTTGTCACCTACACCATAGAGGGAAAGAAGCTTTTCACGTGCAGATTGTGTATCCATGGCTTCAAGCTCGTCTGCGTTAATCTCTCCATTTGCCACTGCCTGTGCCGCTTTCAGAATATAGGGTGCACGGTATCCGACTCCAAGGGAGCGTATTTCCTCTTCGGAAAGAGATGCAATTTTTTCCGCGGTGGGAAATGCGTGGAAAACCTTTCCTTTAAAATATATTTCCTTGCCATAAAGCGTGCAAAGCTTGTCTACACAACTCTTAATTTTTGGTATACTGCTGCGTTGTGATATTATAAAGGAAATAAGTGTTTCAAAAAAGTCCTGCCTTAAAATCCTTATGCCTTTTCCGAATTCTATCGATTTAATCATTGTGTCGTTAATGCTGACGGCTTCTTTGATTTTAGAGTAATCTCTGTCTGCGTCAAGATACCTTTTCCAGAAGCTTTCATAGTCGGACTGGGTTATGCCTTCGATTTCCACCGTTTCTCCAACCATGCTTATTCTGACGGCTTGCCCGTTTGCAACGCCTACGAAGCTACCGTCCTCCTGCCTTTCCCAACGGAAGCATTGACCGCAGTCAAAGGTATGCAGAGGGAGGAAATCCTTTATTTGTACCTTAAATGTATCACTTTTCATAATTATCTCTCTCTTTTTCTCATCGGTTCATTGATAGCAAGTATTGCCTTTTCGGCAAGCTCTTCTTTTGTTTTGCAATATACGGGTGAAATGCTTTGCCTGAGCCAGAACGCCGCATTTTTCATTTTAAGCTCATTTTCAATAAGTGCCGCAAATGCTAAAAGTGTCAGCTTCATGCTAAGGCAATTTTCAAAGGAAAACGGAGTGTAGATATTTGTGTAAATCTTACCACATTCACAGTGATGAAGAGTATAACCACTGGGCACACTCTGCGGTGCAATAGTATGCATCAAAACGATATCTGCAATGCTTTTATCTGCAAAAACAACACACGGCTGCGAAATATATTTGGCACTGTGCCATACAATTTCGCTTCGGGACATATGTCTTGTGTCAAGGTAGCGGTGTTTTGATGAAACACGCTGAAATTCTTCAAACATCATTTCATCTGCCCTGCTTTCGTCCGTGCAGACAAAAACTGTTTTCTTCTTTGCCAAGGCATAATCTGTACAAAGACTTACGCACTTTTTTATATGGTCCGTTTTACACAAAATGGTTTCGCTGACAAAATCTTCTTCAACGTGGCACTCTTTTCTTTCAAAAGGGAAGAAAACGCTTATTCCCATACTTTGATACATTGTAGAGTAAAGCTCCGTGGCATCATGGAGAAAATCACGCTCTTTCTCTGAAAGCTCTCTGTCCGTGCAAAGGAGGCAGGCATCATTTTGCGAAATTTTTTCGCAAAGCAGTGCCTTCATTTTTTGTCGGCAGGTGGGGGAGGTATCAAGCCCTAAATAGTCAAATGATACAGATGTCCGAAACTTTCGGAAAAGAGCTTTGAAAACACCCACGCAACACATAAGCTCTGCTTTCTGCTCCGAGGTGAAATAGAGCAAAAGAATACGTTTACTCACAAATTATCTCTCCGTCTTTCATGGTTATGGAAATGTGTTCTTTGTAGGAACCTCTTATGATTATATCGGAAAGCTTATCTTCGATTTTCCGTCCGATAAGCCGTCTTAAGGGTCTTGCTCCAAGGCGTTCCTTTATAGCTTCCTCCACAAGAAAGACTTTTACATTTTCATCAACCGAAAGCTTTATGCCTTTGTTTTCAAGCATTTCAGAAAGCTCAGAAAGCATGATTTCCAAAATCTTCGTAAGCTCGTCTTTATTAAGCTCATCAAACACCACTATTTCATCAATTCTGTTCAAAAATTCGGGACGGAAAATTGCCTTTAATGCACGGTGCATTTTATCCTTGTTTTGCTTTGACGTACTTTCTGCAAAGCCGATACCGCTTCCTTTCCAGTCGCTTCCGGCATTGCTTGTCATTACGATAACCGTGTTTTCAAAGCTTACTACCTTGCCGTGGCTGTCGGTGATTCTGCCATCGTCAAGAATCTGGAGCATTATATTCAGCACATCGGGATGTGCCTTTTCAATTTCATCAAAAAGAACTACGCAGTAGGGCTTTCTTCTTACTTTTTCGGTAAGCTGTCCCGCATCGTCATAGCCCACATATCCGGGAGGTGAGCCGATAAGCTTGGAAACGGAGTGCTTCTCCATAAACTCTGTCATATCCACTCGGATAAGGGCATCTTCACTGTCGAAAAGCTCTATTGCAAGCTGTTTTACAAGCTCAGTTTTTCCCACGCCCGTAGGGCCAACGAAAATAAAGCTTGCAGGCCTTAATTTTTTGGAAAGTGCCGCACGGCTTCGGCGGATTGCACGGCTGACCGCACTTACAGCCTCCGCTTGACCGATGATTCTCTTGTGAAGCCTTTCCTCCAATGAAAGAAGCTTCTCGGTTTCAGCCTCCGTAATTTTTTGAACGGGGATTTTTGTCCATGCCTCAACCACATAGGCAATATCCTCCGATGTTAAATAAACATCGTTCATTTGTGACTTAAGATTTTCTATTTCTTCCAAAAGGGTGCATTGCTGTGATTTTAGCTCTGCCAGCTTTTCAAATTTTGAATTATTTCCATCTTCATCAGACTGAGCGTTAAGCTCTTCCATCTGAGCCTCTGTAGCCTCTAAAATTTTCTGCGATGCCGCAATTCTCACAAGGAGAGTGTTTTTTAAATTTGCACGGCTTCCTGCCTCGTCTATAAGGTCGATTGCCTTGTCGGGGAGGAAACGGTCGGTAATGTATCTTCTTGAAAGAGTTACAGCGGTATTTATTACCTCATCGGGGATCTTTACCTTATGGTAGTTTTCGTAATATCCCTTGATTCCGCGAAGCACCTCCACTGTTTCCTCGGGGGAGGGTTCTTCTACGATAACGCTCTGAAAACGTCTTTCCAAGGCGGAATCCTTTTCAATGAATTTTCTGTACTCGGTAAGTGTTGTCGCACCGATAACCTGAATTTCACCTCTTGCCAATGCGGGCTTTAATATATTTGCGGCACTCATGGCACCTTCAGCATCGCCTGCCCCGACAATATTATGAAGCTCATCAATAACAAGAATAATATTACCTAATTTTTTTGTTTCCTCAATAATACCTTTAAGCCTTGCCTCAAATTGTCCGCGGTACTGTGTTCCTGCCACAATTGCGGTGAAATCTAAAAGATATACCTCTTTATCGAGAAGCTTTTCGGGTACATTTCCGCTTACAATTCTTTCCGCAAAACCCTCGGCAATAGCCGTTTTACCTACACCGGGTTCGCCCAGCAGTGCAGGGTTGTTCTTTGTACGGCGGTTTAATATCTGTACAAGCCTTTCAATCTCTCTTTCCCTGCCAACGACCATATCAACTTCGCCGCGTCTTGCTTTAGCAGTAAGGTTTGTACCATAGGCATCGAGAAGCTTTTTCTTCTTTTCAACCTTGTCTTTATCCTTTTTCTTTGTGTCCTTATTTTTATCGTCGGACACAGCTCCATCTTGTTCCTTGTGAGGGAAACCTCCGAAAAAATTTGACAAAAAACCTGCAAAGGGACCCATGTCCGAACCCTCCGCCGAAAGCTCTCCGTCCTCGCCGCTCATCATTTCCATCATTTGCGATTCAAGATTTTCCATATCTCCGAAATCAAGTCCGCCTGCCATCTGCTGCATAGTATTGATTCCAAGCTCTCTTGCACAGGGCATACAAAGTCCCTCGTTGACGGTTTTTCCGCCTTCCATTCGTGTTACAAATATTACAGCAACATTTTTGTTGCAACGTGTACATAACATAAAACTTCCAATCCTTTCATAGGGTTACACTTCATTATATCATATATCAATGTGTATTTCAAACAGTTTGTTGAAAATTCACAAAAAAGCAGTAAATACAAAATGTAGTGCATTTTATATAAAAAAATGTATGAATTTACACATTTTTTTGTATTTTTGTATTGCACTTTAAAATTAATTATGATATTATAAATGTAAGTATAGGAAGGAGGACGATGGAAATGAAAAATAAATTTCTGTCCGTTATAATTGCACTTAGTTTAATATGTTCATGTATGGCAGTATCCGCGTTTGCCGCGACTGCTTTTCCCGATGTGCTTTCACCCGACCATGACTGGGCGGCAGAGCAGATCGCAGAAATGACTGATTTAGGTATTATTAAAGGATATACTGATGGCACATTCAAGCCTGACAGAGCAATCTCAAAGATTGAGGCTCTTATCCTTTTCTCCCGTGTGGCAGGCTATTCTGATAGGTCATATGCACAAATTGCAGATTTTGCATATGAAAAGTATCAGTATCTTCTCGAAGAGGCAGACCTCGATAATTACAATTCTTTTAAGAAAGAAATTTCTTTCCTTCTTTATAAGGGTGTAATATCCGAAGATGATATTATCGAATACCTTGAGGACGAGCAGTATCTTGAAGAATTCCCCCGTAAGGATGCGGCAAAGTTCCTTGCAAATCTTATGGACGGCGAAATCGTAAAAACCGATGCCGACGAGCTTGAGTTTTCCGATAACAACAAGATTGATGATAGCGATGCTGGCTATATAGCATACGTTGTTGAAAACGGATTTATGAACGGCGTTCAGAAAGATGACGGAACGATTGTATTTGATGCAGACGGCGGTATGAGTCGTGCTCAGGTTTGTGTCCTTCTTTACAGAATTATGGATAAGCTCCAGATGAGCTTTGAAGCAGGCAAGGTGTTCAAGGTAGATACCGAGGGCGGCACAATCCAGTTTGAGAATGAAGACGGCGATGATAAGAGCTATATTATTCCCGAAGATGCTAAGATAATTATCGATGGCACAATCGGAAAACTTGAAGAAATCCTTGAAAAGAGCGAAATCCTTGTTACAAGACATGACAAGAGTATTTACAGCGTAGAAGTTCTTAATCCCGAATCCAACAAGACTGTTAAAGGCACAGTTGAAGGCGTTGTTGCAAGAGATAACTATGCAAGAATTACTGTATTGGTAGAAGAAACAGGGGAGAAGGTTTCATACTATGGAACAGAGGGCTTCAAGGTTACAACAGATGGCGTTGCAGATGATATGAAGAGCCTTAAAGTTAATGATTACGTTGTTATAAAGCTTTTGGGAACGAAGATTGTTTCCATTGACCGTCTTACAGCAGAAGCAACCGTTCAGGGTACACTTAAAACGATTAATCTTAACTCTCCCATGACACTTTCCGTTTCTACTGTTGAAGAAGTTTCAGAGGAAGAAAATGTTTCAGAATACGAGATTTCTGAAGAAGTAACCGTTCGCCGTAACGGCGAAAGAGCATCACTTCGTGATATGCTTCCCGGAGATAAGGTTGTTCTTACAGTTAAGCTTGGCAAAATAACAAAGATTGTTGCCACAAGCACAAAAGGCAGTGTAACAGGTACAGTTAAGTCCATCACAATCGCTTCTCAGTCCTACGTTACACTTTCTACAAACGGCGTAGAGTCACAGTATGCAATAGCTATGGAGGCTGAATACATTGTAGCAGGAAGCAAGGCTACAATTTATGATCTCCGTTTGGGTAACATGGTTACGCTCACCCTTTCCGGTTCCACCGCAACAAAGATTGAGCAGACAGCAGCGTCCTCTACAACGACAAAGAGCGGTACTGTTGACAGCATCAGCACCTCATACGGATACATTAATATCATAACAAATGGTGCCGTAAACGAGCAGGTATTTGCAAGCAAGCTGGGAAATACAATCGGTGCAAAGATTATTGACGGCGAAACAGGTAAAGAAATCCAGTTCAAGAATATTAAGAAGGGCGACTACGTTATAGCAACAGGTGCATATACAAACGGTGCATTCGTTGCCAAGACAATCGTAGTAACACCCGTAGCAGAATAATTAAAAAGAGTACTCCTCAACAAAAAAAGAACCTCATCGAGGTTCTTTTTTGTTGAGGGTTTTTCGGCTAGCGAAGACGCATAGGAACTATAGGACATAAAAAGAAAAACACCAACCTATAAAGTTGATGTTTTTCTTTTATGGTGCGAGAGACGGGACTTGAACCCGTATGGTCTCCCACACGCACCTTAAACGTGCGCGTCTGCCGATTCCGCCACTCTCGCATATTGTGTGTGCCACTCCGTGACAACGTAGATTATTATAACAGAGGTGCTGCTAAATGTCAACATATTTTTTTAAAAAAATTAAAAAATTTTGATTTTGTTTTTTTATGCCTTTTTTAAGGGGATTCTACTGGTTTTTTAAAAGCCCCAAAAACTTATTTGAGGCTTTTACTTTCTTTATTCCATTCTCCTGAAATAATCATATTTCAGCGTCAGGTCGTTTTGCTGAATCTTTCTATTTATTAAATCATTCGTTTCCTTTATATAATCCTTTTCGTAGTTTGTTCCTTCCTTGACTTCACCGTTTTCAACATACACGTTTCCGTCATACCAAGAATAGTCACTGAAAAAGGCATATCCGGTAAAACTATCATCAAAAATATCATTTCCTATGTAATGGTTTTCATCATACTCTATGCCCAGCATATTAAGCACAGTAGGAAGAATATCAAGCTGAGAATTCACTTTATCAACATTCATCTTTGCAGTATCACTGCTCCATATGAAAAACGGAGTATGATTAATCAGATTATTGTCAGTTCGCTTATACTTATCAAGGATGCTCTTATCATTGATGGTATAGAGATAATGGTCTGCATAGGCAACTATAACCGTGTTATCATAAAGCCCGTTATCCTTCAAGCCTTGCATAAGAAGTCCTATCATATCATCCGTTTCCGTTGCAAAAAGGCGTGCCACTTTTTCCTCTGATAATGAAGGAACTGTCCCTTTGCCGTAGATTTTTTCGGCCAAAGCCTTTCCCATAGGGGAGGAAAGGGTAAAAGGCGTGTGGGGAGTATAGGTTATGATGTAGTTCATAAAGGGCTGTTTTTGTAAAAACATTTTTTCATAGAATGATTCGTTTAAAATCAGCTCCGTGTCAAGCTGTGCATTTGCATCGCTTCGCCCCTCATCATCCATAAGGCTGTGGTAGCCGTCATATCCCCAGTTCAGATAGTTAAGCTCCCTTGAATAATACTCCCCCGTGTTCATGTGGAAAGCATTTGAGCTATATCCCTCCGTCTTTAACACATTCGGAAGTGAATACTCAAAGAGGTTTGTGCTGAAGGTATAGGGGTTTTTACTGTATGATATTGGGGTAAGAAATCCCGTTGTCACCGCAAGCTCGGAATTAAAGGTAGAGCCTCCGCCGTTATAGTAGGAATAGTGGTTTGTAAAATTTATGGAGTTTTCCAAAAGGGAGTAGGCATTGGGCATATCCTTTTCGTTGAACATCCAACTGTCAATGCCTTCAAGCTGGAGAAAAATCACATTCTTTCCTTTGAATACCCCCGTAAAATCGTTTTTGCCGTGTTTTTTCTCATCCTTATAGATTTCTTTTAGAAAGGCAAGCTCTTTTGGATTGTCAGGCTTTTCAGGCATTAAAAAGGTTATGTAAAAATCACGGAGGGAATATTCATAAAGACCGCAGATTTTCATACATTTATTACTGTCGTTAAAATTTTGATATACATTCCGCGGATTTCGCCATGTGTCCCATTCAAGTGCGGAGTTTGCCCTGCCTAAAAGCAGTGGATTAACCAAAAGAACAAGTACGAATATTACTAAAGACCTGATGAGCTTTCTGAAATCGCTCTTTTTCTCCCTTTTCGGGAATTTAATCAGGACATACGCTGCAGTACCCACCAAAAGAATACAAAAAACAAAAATCAGCGGATTGGTATTTTTTATGGTGTCCCATATGTATGCACTTCCTTCGTCTGCCGACTCGGTCAATCTGAAACCAAAGAAAAAGCCTGTATATAGGAAGTAAACACAGTGAGTGAAGAAAAGTGAGAAAAACAGAGTAAAACAAGTGCCATAGAAGATTCTTCCCAAAATCGGTCTAAGGCATCTTGAAACCGAAACTATGGTAACAATCCATACTGCGGAAAATATAATCGTGGGAATTATCATCGTAGGCCTTATATAGTTTGTACTGCCTGCCTGTATGCGGATGAAAATATCCATTATAATAAAGGGCATGGCAAGAAACCAGTTTTTCTTCATGTCATCGGACATATGCCTTGGAAAAAATATTTTTTTCAAAGAACTAAGCATAGCTTGTCACCCCGTTATCCTCTTTCGGCTATTTATGTTCCACAATACTGTTGGAAATATTGTGCTTTATATCGCGGTCAATGTCCTGAATGGTAAGCTTGCTTGTGTGGGGGATGGGCTTCCATTCCACCTTCATAAACAGTGCCGCATACAGTGTCCATCTGCCGATTGCATCAAATATAAACCATGTCAGCGTATAAAGTACTTTCTTAGAGAGAGGCATTTTGATGATTTTTTTATGCTCTGCAATAAATACATAAACCGCATATGCCATATTGGCAATGTGGAAATAAATTCTGCTTATAATGCTTACCGCAAAAGAAATTAGGAGCATATAAAGCATGGCACTATAGCCCGGAGCAACATTAATCCCCTTAAAAACAGAGTGAATGGGGAGAGGAATTGTGGCAGTGCTTGCCTCCAAAAGCTCGTTTGAAATACCGTGGGAATAGCAGTAGCATGACTGAAGAATTACCACAACACCGAGCCACAGAAACAGTCTTATTAAATCACGGGGAATAAGCTGTGACAGAGTGTCAAATGAAGCCCAGCGGCAGCGAATTCCCTCTATAATACGCGATGCAGTTATTTTTTCTTTTTTTGATTTATCTTTGTAACAATTTCCTACAAAAATGTTTTTAAAAAGTGCCCACCCTGTTTCTTTAAACGCCAGTAGGTGTCCCTTTGACCATCTGATACGCTGCCTTAGTGCTACTCTGAGGCTTGTAGGTTGTTCGTCATAGAACATTGCCGCATCGTTGTATGAAATCTGATATCCATGTGCTACGGCGTCCGCGGTAAAAGCTCTGTCCTCAGTGAGGGATGTGTATCTCCAACCGTCTCTTACAAGCTCATTTGCAAAAAGGAAGCCTGTTCCCTGAATGTTGGTTGCAAGACGGAGTACACTTCTAGCCCTGTGATTAAGTCGAATGGAACGAAGCCAATGGATAGCATATGTAGAAGCAATCCAGTTTTCGTCAAAGTTTTTGGTGTTTCTGTATGAAGTAACGATTTTAAGTCCGCTGTCAAAGGAATCATTCATTCTTGAAATGTAATCTTTGTTTAAAAGGTTGTCAGCATCAAAAATAAAATACCCCTCAAAGGAAGCAATACCGTAGTCTTTTTCAATCTGCTCAAATAAATATCTGAGTGCAAAACCCTTGGTACGTTCTTTATCGTTGTGTCGTTCATAACAGATTGCACCCTTTTGCCTTGCAATTTCGGCAGTGTTATCGGTGCAGTTATCAGCAATAACGAAAACGGTCAGCATATCCTGAGGATAATCCTGATAATGTATACTGTCGATGAGATTTCCGATAACGGTGCTTTCATTACGTGCAGGAATCAGAATCGCATACTTATGGAAATTCTTTGCCGCCTTAAATTTACGCGTAAAAAATATACCTATAATTGTATACAATACATGATGTGCCACAAATACCGATATGAGGGAAAGTACAAACTTATAAAAAAGATTTCCGTTTGTATACAGGCTTCCCAAAGCTCTGAAAAAAGCGTCAAAAAAATTTAACATGTGATGCCTCCGTACTGCTATATTTCACCACCGAAAATTATAGCATACGCGTAATTCTTTGTCAACAAGCGAAGAGGGAGAGAAGGCCTTTCTTTCCTATAAATAGCAAATAAAAACAGACTCGGATTCAATTTTCAACAAAAATTTTCAAAAAACACTTGACTTTATCACTCTAAAGCGTTAAAATATAGTCAAATTAAATAACAAATGCGTTTGAGCAGGAACAAGTAGGAATGCAGCAAACCTAAAGAGAGTTGCCGGTTGGTGCGAGGCAATGGGGAGGGCATATCTGAATACATCCTGTGAGCAGTGCACCGAAAGAAGAATCTACTTCTGCGTAGGCTGCAACGGGCGTTCCCGTCACAGAACAAGAGTGTTGTTTGACACTTGATAAGGCTGTCGTTGTGAAGCGGCAGTAAACTGAGGTGGTACCGCGGATTATATTCCGTCCTCTGAATTATTAGATTCGAGGACGGATTTTTTATTTGCAAAAATCCTCTTCAAGGAAAGGATGTTTTTTATGGTATTGAAAATCGGATTGTTGGTAGTCTTCTTTGCAGTTATGCTTGCAGTTGGCATCTATTGCAGAAAACATTCCACGGATGTAAGCGGCTTTGTCCTCGGAGGAAGAAGTGTAGGCCCATGGCTTACGGCTTTTGCTTACGGTACGTCTTATTTTTCCGCGGTAATATTTGTCGGTTATGCAGGTCAGTTCGGATGGAAGTTCGGTATCGCCTCCACTTGGATTGGTATAGGCAATGCCGTTTTCGGCTCACTTCTTGCATGGGTAGTTCTGGGAAGAAGAACCCGCCTTATGTCACAGCATCTTGAAAGTGCAACCATGCCCGAATTTTTCGGAAAAAGATATTTAAGCTCAGCACTAAAAATAGTAGCATCCATTATTGTATTTATATTCCTCATTCCCTATACAGCATCTCTTTACAACGGTCTTTCAAGACTGTTCTCAATGGCATTTCCGGGAATTGACTATTCATGGTGTGTAATCATTATGGCAGTTCTTACAGGTGTGTACGTAATTGCCGGTGGATATATGGCTACTGCGATTAACGACTTTATTCAGGGACTTATAATGCTTGGAGGAATTGTTGCGGTTATTGCGGCTGTTCTTAGCCAGAACGGCGGATTTATTGAATCGCTCAATGGTCTTGCTAAAGTAGAAGCAGCAACACCCGGTGTTTACAACTCATTTTTCGGACCCGACCCACTGGGACTTTTATTTGTAGTAATTCTTACTTCTTTGGGTACTTGGGGACTTCCTCAGATGGTTCAGAAATTCTATGCCATCAAGAGCGAAAAGGACATTAATAAGGGCACTATCATTTCCACAGCTTTTGCCCTTGTTGTTGCAGGCGGCTGCTACTTCCTTGGTGGCTTCGGCAGACTTTTCGGGGATAAGCTTGACGTTGTAAACGGTGCTCCGTCAGGTGGATTTGATGCAATTATCCCTGCTATGCTCAGCAATCTTCCCGATATACTTATTGCGGTTGTTATAGTGCTTGTGCTGTCAGCATCTATGTCCACTCTTTCTTCCCTTGTTCTGGCATCAAGCTCCACACTTACATTGGATATGATAAAAGGACATATTGTGAAGAATATGTCGGAAAAGAAGCAGGTTCTTATCATGCGTGCTCTTATTGTGGTATTTGTTTCAATTTCTGCATTTATTGCCCTTAATAAGGATAAGCTTGGCTACATAGCTGATATGATGGGTATTTCATGGGGTGCTTTAGCAGGTGCGTTTTTGGCTCCCTTCCTCTATGGCTTGTACTGGAAAGGTGCCACAAAGCTTTCTGTATGGGTAAGCTTCATTTTCGGTGCAGGAATCATGATGCTCAATATGCTTGCACGTGAAATGTTCCCCGTAATTTTGCAATCACCCATAAACTGCGGTGTTATTGCAATGCTTGGCGGCCTTGTAATCGTTCCTGTTGTAAGCTGGGTTACTCCAAAGCTTAAAAAAGAAGCTACAGAAGAAATGTTCTCCTGCTACGAACATGAAGTGGTAGTACAGTCAAAAGAATCTTTAGGTAAATAAAAATGAAAAATAGCACGATTTGTGGATGGTCCACAAATTGTGCTATTTTTACGTTACTTCACTTCTATTACTCTTTCGCCTTTTTTTATCTTACCTTTTGCCAATGTCTTTACAGATTCATAATCGGGAGTATTGCATATCACCATAGGTGTTGTCAGCTTGAAGCCCTCGCGTTTTATTCCCTCCATATCAAAGGAGATAAGAAGGTCGCCCTTTTTAAATTCATCGCCGTCATTTACGTGAACTTCAAAGTATTTTCCGCCAAGCTTCACTGTATCAATACCGATGTGCAGAAGAATTTCACAACCGTTTTCGGATATAAGATTTATGGCGTGCTTTGTCTTAAATACCATTGAAACCTTACCGTTTACAGGGGCATAGAGCTTTCCCTCACTCGGCTCGACTGCAATGCCCTCACCGAGAGTTCCCATAGAGAAAACCTCGTCTTCAACTTCTTTAATTGGAACAATATCACCCGTCATATGGCTGTAAAGAACCTCAGCCTTTGCGGTGGGGTTAGACTGGGTTTCAAGACCTATCTCTGCTGCGTTTTCTGTAATAAGAGTTTCGGTCTTTCCCGACTGCATATAGTCGTCAAGATTGGATTTTATAACTGAAACCTGCGGCCCGTAGATTACCTGAATTCCGTAACCCTTGCGGATAACTCCCGATGCCCCCGACTGTTTAAGTGCCGCCTCATCGGTAAGGTCGGGATTTTTTACCGTTACCCTGAGTCTTGTGGCACAGCAGTCAATGTCGGAAATATTGCCCTTTCCGCCCAGACCTTTCAGTATCAATGCACTTACCGTATCAGGCTCCGATTTTCCTGCCTTTTTCCTTGCATCCACGTCCTTACGGGTATAGAGCTTCGTTTCTTCGTCATCAGCTTCACGGCCGGGTGTTTTGTAATTGAACTTATTTATCATAAAGTAGAATACCGCATAATAAATAAGTGCATATACAAGTCCAACCACTACAATCCATATCCAGTTGGTTTTTGCATTGCCCTGAAGTACGCCAAAAAGTACTAAGTCTATAATACCGCCCGAGAAAGTCATACCCACACCGACGTTTAAAATATGCATCAGCATGAACGAGAGACCTGCCAGTACACAGTGTACTCCATACATAAGAGGTGCGACAAAAAGGAACGTAAATTCAAGCGGCTCTGTAATACCTGTCAGCATTGCCGTAAGTGCCGCAGAAAGGAGAAGTCCTCCCACAATCTTTTTCTTTTCGGGGCGTGCGGATTTATACATGGCATAAGCCGCCGCAGGCAGACCGAAAATCATAAAGGGGAATTTACCTGCCATAAATCTTGTTGCTTCTACGCTGAACTGCGTTACGTTGTGGGAAGCAAGCTGTGCAAAGAAAATGTTTTGTGCACCCTGAACCAGTGTTCCGTCAACTAAGATTGAACCGCCCAGCTCCGTCTGCCAGAAAGGCATATAAAATACATGATGCAGACCAAAGGGGATAAGGGCACGTTCTATGATACCGTAAATCCATGTGCCGAAATATCCTGATGATAAAACAAGCTTGCCAAGCCCTGCAATCCAGCCCTGTACGACAGGCCAGATGTAGAACATCACCGCACCTACTACAAGGAATACCAAACTGCTGATAATGGGAACAAATCTTGTTCCGCCAAAGAATGAAAGCACCTGTGGAAGCTCTATTTTATAAAAACGGTTATGAAGAGCCGCAACGCCCAAGCCTACCACAATACCGCCGAAAACACCCATCTGGAGCGTTGTGATACCAAGCACACTTGCCGTAGTGTTTGCCGCCAGAGCCTCTACGCCGCCATTTGCCGCAATGAGTGTGCTTATCGCAGTATTCATAATCAGGTAGCTGATTGCACCTGAAAGAGCCGCAACTTCTTTTTCCTTTTTTGCCATACCGATTGCTACACCTATGGCGAAAATCAACGGCAGATTATCAAATACCACACCGCCTGTTTTGCTCATAATATTGAGAATAGTGTAAAGAATTCCGCCCTCGCTGATAATATTTGTCAGCCTATACGTTTCCAGCGTTGTAGGGTTTGTGAATGAACTTCCTATACCAAGCAAAAGCCCCGCTACGGGAAGCAGTGCAATGGGAAGCATAAATGAACGTCCTACTCGCTGAAGAACACCAAAAACTTTATCTTTCATGGATAATCCTCCTTGAAAATAGTTATCAGTGATAGTATTTTGGAATTAAGGAAAAATATTCTCAAATAATTAAATTTTTAGAATGAAGCCTTTTTTGATACATATAATGTAGCGAAAAAGGAGGTTATTTATATGTGGCAAAAAATAAAACCATACATTATTTCTGTGGCTATAGCTCTGGGCGTAGGTGCACTTGCGGCATTTCTTACAAGGGACAGTATGAATATTTATCAAAGAATCAATACTCCGCCCCTTTCACCGCCGTCAATACTTTTCCCCATTGTGTGGACTATTCTTTACACTCTTATGGGAATAAGCAGCGGCAGAATCTATCTTGAAGAAAAGAGTGAAAAAAGAGATGCGGCTCTAAAGGTATATGCCCTTCAGCTTGCTGTCAATTTCTTTTGGAGCCTGATATTCTTTAATTTAGAAGCATTTTTATTTGCCTTTGCGGTTATTGTTTTGCTGTGGATACTTATTATAGCAATGATAAAGCGGTTTTATGACCTTGTCCCGTGGACGGGGTATTTGCAAATTCCCTATCTCTTGTGGGTGACCTTTGCGGCATACCTTAATTTAATGATTTACATATTGAATTGAACTTCAAAGAAGTGGTGATTTTTTAATTCACCATTTCTTTTTTTATTTTAGTTGAAATCATAAAATTTCAGTGGTATAATATCGTTAGTAGAGTATGTCTAAATATATAAAGGGGTAGTGTCCTATGAAAATTTTAATTGTTGATGATGAAAAATTGCTTGTCAAGGGTATTAAATTCAACCTTGAGCAAGACGGCTATGAAACGGAAACAGCCTATGACGGAGAGGAAGCACTTAAGCTTGCCAGAGATAAGAGTATATCTTTGATTATTCTTGATTTGATGCTCCCCAATATTGACGGTCTTACGGTATGCCAGAAGATCAGAGAGTTTTCTTCTGTTCCCATAATTATGCTTACTGCAAAAACCGAGGATATGGACAAAATTCTCGGTCTTGAATATGGTGCGGATGATTATCTTACAAAGCCCTTTAATATTCTTGAGCTTAAGGCAAGAATCAAAGCCATAATGAGAAGGGTTACAAGTCAAAGTAGCGGTGTTGCAAAATCCTCTGTAAGTGCAGGCGGCATAGAGCTTGACTATAATCTTCGCCGTGTTAAAACAGGCAATAAAACAATCGAGCTTACGGCAAAAGAGTTTGATTTGTGTGACCTTTTTGTTTCCAACCCCGGAAAGGTGTATTCCCGTGAAAATCTTCTTGACATTGTATGGGGATACGATTATCCCGGCGATATAAGAACCGTTGACGTCCATGTAAGACGACTTAGGGAAAAAATAGAGCCTGATGCTGCGGTTCCCACATATATTCTTACTAAGTGGGGGGTAGGTTACTATTTTAAGGAGAATTAAAGAAGGAATGCAGAGCATCCGCTGGAAGCTGGTGCTGACATATTTTATTATAATTGTGCTTACCCTTGCTACTGTGGGTATATATATAATAAATTCTATTCAGCAGCATATACTCAGTCAGAAAGAAATGGGTACTCTTACTCAGGCAAATGTTCTTTCGGGCTACATATCCCGTTATCAGGAGTTAAGCGACGACAGCATCAGACTTATAATGGAGCAGCAGCAGCTTACCAATAATAGCCGTATGCTGATGCTCAATACCGAAGCTTGTGTTACTTTTGACTCCAATAACGGAGTTATGCAGGATAAATATATGCCTACTGATGTTATCCTTGATGCAATCGGGGGCAAGAACTCGGTGCGTCAGATAACGGGGCAGGACGGCGGACTTATCATCTGTGCGGCAGTGCCCATTTTAAAGGATAAGGCAGTAGCAGGCGTGGTGTATTATCAGGTTGCGGCAGATGATGTAACCGATTTCATGAATAATATCTATGCTACGCTTATAATGATTATAGTGATAATAAGTATCCTTATAGGCATAGTAAGCTTTATTATGTCGGGAATCATTACAGAGCCTATCCGTTCTCTTACCCGTAAGCTCTCCGATGCGGCGGAGAATAACGGCGATTATATTATTGAGAAAACCACAGGCGGTGAAGTAGGACAGCTCATAGATTCGTTTAATAAAATGACTATGCAGATAAAAGAGCAGGAGGGAAAGAGGCAGGAGTTTGTATCAAATGCTTCTCACGAGCTTAAAACTCCGTTAAGCTCCATTAAGCTGATTTCCGACTCGCTTCTCAATGCACCCGATGCCCCACGTGAAATGGTAGATGAATTTCTGACCGATATGAATGTACAGGTGGACAGACTTACAAGGATTATTGATAAGCTCCTTACCCTTACAAAAATGGATAATGCCGCAAATGTTTCAGGTATGGAATTTTCGGTGCAGGATATAACTGAGCTTTGTTCAAATATTGCCAAGGCACTTCGCCCCCTTGCGGAGCAGAAGCATATAGAGCTTTGTTATGAAGCACCTGCCCCCATTTATTCTAAAATTGAACGTGACAGAATCTGGGAGGCTATTTATAACATTCTTGACAACAGTATTAAATATACCAAAGAAGACGGAAAAGTTACATTAGATATTTCCAAAGATGAAAATAATGTAATCATAGAAATTAGCGATACGGGAATCGGAATCGCTCCTGATGAAAAATATAAGATTTTTGACCGCTTCTACCGTGTTGATAAGGCACGTGCGAGGGAAACCGGCGGAACAGGTCTGGGACTTTCCATTGCACTTACCGCCGTAGAGCTCCACGGGGGTAACATACAGGTTGAAAGCGAAGAAGGAGTGGGAAGTACCTTCCGTATTATCATCCCCATTACATTTAAATAAAGGAAAGGATGGGTGTATTATGAAAAAGTTTATGTCCTTATTGCTCGTGATTATTTTATCGCTTGCAGTGTTTTCGGCATGTAACACCGATGGAGTAAAAATAAAAGTTTTCTTTAAAAATTCCGCGAAAAATGAACTCAGAGAAGAAACAAGAACCATTGATGCGGAAAAGGGTGCAAGTGTACGCACTATCGCAAAGCTTGCCGTAAATGAGCTTATAGAAGGCCCAAAAGCGGAAGGAAGCAAAAGCGTTATCAGTAAATCCGCTAAGCTTATTTCCCTTGCAGTAAACGGAAATGTCGCAACAGTTAATATGTCTAAGCACTATCTTGAAAAAAAGGGCGTAGATGAGCTTATTTTAAGATTTGCCATAGTGAACACCTTGTGCGACATCAAAGGAATTGACGGAGTTGTAATTCAGGTCGAGGGTAATAATCTTGTTTCGGAAACAACAGGTAAGGAAATCGGTGTACTTAGAATGGACGACAATATAGTTTTTGCACCGGAAGATAAATTAGCTGTCACATTGTATTTCCCCGATAAGAGCTTTGAACATCTTTCGGGTGAAGTGAGAAGAATTGATGTGCAAAATGCACTTTCACTTGAAAAAATAGTAGTGGATGAGCTTTTTAAAGGCCCGCAGAATAAGGAACTTTCAGCGTCCGTTCCCCAGGGAACAAAGCTTCTTTCCATAGAAGTAAAGGATAAGGTATGCTTTGTGAATGTTACAAAAGAATTTGTGGCAGTTTCAGGCTCATCAGCCACAACGATGGCACTTTATTCTGTAGTAAATTCCCTGTGTGCATTAAAAAATATTGAGAGTGTACAAATTCTAATTAACGGGGAAGCAGGCGTGGAATTTGGAAATTTTGTATTGGATATTCCCTATGAGG
Source organism: Clostridia bacterium (assembly GCA_017451505.1). Lineage (GTDB taxonomy): Bacteria > Bacillota > Clostridia > UMGS1883 > UMGS1883 > UMGS1883. The sequence goes on from JAFTOF010000025.1 coordinate 36,711, forward strand.
CGAATTATTCTTTGGTAAAATAGGAGGAAACGAAGATGAAGCTTTCAGAAGTAAAAGAGATATTAAACGCAGAGGTTGTGGCGGGTGAAGAATTTCTTGACCGTGAGGTTAAGTCCGCTTTCGGCAGTGACCTTATGAGCGACGTGCTTGCATTCGTAAAAGATCAGGCACTTCTTCTTACGGGACTTGTAAACGGTCAGGTAATAAGAACTGCGGAAATGATGGATATAAAAGCCATAGTGTTTGTACGCGGGAAAAAACCTACAGAGGACATAGCTGAACTTGCAAAGGAATACCAGATGGTAGTTATGACAACCGACTACACTCTCTATCCCTCATGCGGTAAGCTTTATTGTGCAGGTCTTGTACCCAATGAAGAAAGGGTGGACTAAATGGCAGACACAATGAAACTTCATTACACTGTGGATGCCGATGATTTTACAGTTGCAGGAGAAGCAAGCGGTGCCGTAAAAAAGGTACTAAAGCAGCTTGGATTTTCGTCTGATATTATAAGAAAAGTTGCAGTTGCCATGTACGAGTGTGAAATTAACATGGTGATTCATGCAGACGGGGGAGTGATTGATGTTGAGATTACCCCCGAAAAAATCCGTATGATTCACTCTGATAAAGGCCCAGGTATAAAGGATATAGAAAAAGCTATGCAGGAAGGCTTTTCAACCGCCGATGAAAAGGTGAGAGAGCTTGGCTTCGGTGCAGGTATGGGACTTCCCAATATGAAACGCTATACTGACGAAATGAATATTACTACCAAAATTGGCGAAGGAACGGTTGTGGATATGACCGTGTATGTTAAATAGTAAATTGGGGGCAGGAGGTGTGTGTTAATGTCCTCGGAAAATAAAAAAGAAATATTGTATCACAGTGTGCGTCTTAACGAGGATTCGTGCAAAGGATGCACAACCTGTATGCGTTACTGTCCCACTCAGGCAATCCGCGTTCAGAACGGAAAAGCAAAAATCATCAAGGAAAAATGTATTGATTGCGGCGAATGTCTCCGAAGATGTCCTTACAGAGCAAAGAAAGTCGCAATTGACGCCTTTGATTCGCTTAGCTTATTTAAGCATAATGTTGCACTTGTTGCACCTGCATTTTGCGGACAGTTTTCAAAAACCACGGATATAGATGTTATTTTAACAGGCCTTAAAAAAATAGGCTTTGACGATGTGTTTGAAGTGGCACTGGGGGCAGAAGTAATTACTCAAAAAACCAAGGAACTTTTAAAAGGCGGTAATTTGCCCAAGCCTGTGATTTCATCGGCTTGTCCTGCGGTGGTAAGGCTTATTGCTGTGCGTTTTCCCTCCCTTAAAGACAGTATTATTCCGCTGACATCGCCTATGGAGGCATCGGCACAAATGGCACGGAAAAAGGCTATGGAGAAAACAGGACTTAAGTCAGAAGATATAGGCATATTTTTCATATCACCCTGTACGGCTAAGGTTACAGCGGTAAAGCAGCCCCTTGCACTTGCAAAGTCAGAGGTTGACGGAGTTTTAGCCGTTAAGGATGTGTATATGCGTCTGGCACAGGCAATTACCTCTGTTAAGGATGTGGAAAAGCTTTCATATGCAGGCAGAGAGGGAATTAACTGGGCAAGAAGCGGAGGAGAGGCAAAAGCTCTTGGAATTAAAAATTATATTGCCGTTGACGGGATACATAATGTAATAAGGCTTCTTGAAGAAGTTGAGGACGAAAAAATCAAGAATATTGATTTTATTGAAGCTCTTGCCTGTAACAGCGGTTGTACAGGCGGTCCGCTTAATGTGGAAAATGAGTTTGTGGCAAATTCACGTCTCAGAAATATGGCGGAGGGAATAGACAGCCCTGCGGCAGAATGTGGGGACCTTAGTCTTTTGTGGGATAAAAAGGTTGAATACGAGCCTTTTTCGCCACTTGATAAGGACATGGGCGAGGCTCTTAAGAAAATGCAGCAGATGGAGGAAATTTATCAAAGACTTCCTCAGCTTGACTGCGGAAGCTGCGGAAGTCCCAGTTGCCGTGATTTTGCAGAGGATATCGTCAGAGGTAAAGCACAGGAGAGAGATTGCATTTTCCGTCTCAGGGAAAAAATCGAAATGCTTGCCAAGGAAATAACGGAGCTTGGAAAGATGATTGAAGAATAATGCGGAGGGGAATTTCAATGACTGTTAAAGAAATAGCAGACAGGCTCAAACTAAAGGCGGTTTGTGCCGAAGAAAATACCGAAAGGACAGTTACGGGCTGTTATATAGGCGACCTTCTCAGCCTTGTTATGAGTAAAGCTCAAAGCGGTGATGCATGGATTACAATTCAGGGGAACATCAATGTGCCTGCCGTTGCGTCGCTTACAGACTGTGCAATGGTAATAATTGCGGAAAATATGCAGCTTGACTCTGCCGCACTTTCGCGTGCGAAACAGGAGGGAATTCCCGTATATACATCAGAGAAAAGTGCGTTTGATTTAGCGTGCGGAATTAAGGAATGCCTATGAAGTGTTATTATGATTTCCACATTCATTCCTGCCTTTCTCCCTGTGCTGATATGGATATGACTCCCCACAGTATAGCAGGAATGAGTTACATAAACGGTCTTAACGCCATTGCAGTTGCAGACCATAACACTGCTCGCAATATCCGAAGCGTAAGTAAGGCTGCCGAGCAGTACGGCGTATGCGTTGTTCCCGCGATTGAAGCGGAAAGTGCTGAAAACGTGCATCTGTTGTGCCTTTTTCCGAGTATTGAGACGGCAGAGGATATGGGGCTTCTCTTGGAAGAACATCTTCCTCCCATTAAAAACCGTCCCGATATTTTTGGGGAGCAGTGGATAATGAACGAATGTGACGAAAAGGTGGGGGAGATAGAAAAGCTCCTTATAAATGCTACCGATATTCCCATAGAACAAATAAAGGAAGAAGCCGAAAAACGCGGCGGTGTTTGCATTGCGGCACATATTGACAGGGAGAAGAACGGCATTGTAGCAACCTTGGGTTGGGTGCCTGAATATCTGAATTTCAAAACCCTCGAAATATCCTCAAAGGCACAAGGCTTTTCTAAAGAGGAAAAATACAAATATATTACTGACAGCGATGCTCATATTCTTACGAATATTTCTGAAAAAATCAATTTTTTGGAGCTTGAAGAAATAACTCCTGAAAAAATAATCGATTTTTTGAAATAAAAACGGTTTTTTTCGTATTTTTAGGTAGACAAAGAGCTTTTAATTTGTTATAATTATTTAGGTGATATTGTAATCGATATTGCAATATCGATATATTTTTGATTTTAATTAATTTTTATAATTTTAGGAGGTTAAGTCATGGCAAAAGAAGCAGTTATTCCCTTCAAGGGAACAGCACAGCAGGAAGCAGAGCTTATGAGCGTAATCGCACAGCACAAAGATCAGGACGGTGCTCTTATCCCTGTTCTCCATCAGGCACAGGAAATCTACGGGTACCTTCCGATTGAGGTTCAGACAATGATCGCTGACGGTCTCGGTGTTCCCCTTGCTGAGGTTTACGGTGTTGTAACATTCTACACACAGTTCTCGCTCAATCCCAAGGGTGAGTATAAGATTGCTGTATGTCTTGGTACCGCGTGCTACGTTAAGGGCAGCGGCGATATTTTGGAAAAGTTCAAGGAGCTTACAGGTATTGATGTAGACGGTTGCACACCTGACGGAAAGTTCTCTCTCGAGGCTACACGTTGTATCGGTGCTTGCGGTCTTGCACCTGTATTTACAATTAATGAGGACGTTTACGGTCGAGTTACCGCAGACGATATTCCCGCTATCTTTGCAAAATATCAAGACTAATGCAGGAAATCAGTTTAAATATTCTTGACATTGCAGAGAATTCAATCCGTGCAAATGCCACTTTGATTGAAGTAATGATTGAGGAGGCTCCTTCAACCGATGTCTTTGCCTTCACGGTAAAGGATAACGGATGCGGTATGGATGCGGAAATGGTGAAAAGAGTCAGTGACCCTTTTGTTACCACCAGAACAACCCGTAAGGTTGGGCTTGGTATTTCGCTTCTTAAATCTTTGGCACAGCAGGCAGGCGGAGATATAAAGCTTCAAAGCGAGGTAGGGGTAGGCACCATAATTCGTGCTGATTTTTCCTACAGCCATATTGACAGACAGCCCCTTGGGGATATTTCAGCAGTTATGGTTTCGCTTATCAGCATGAATCCTACGCTTGACTTTGTGTATACACATTCGTTTGAAAAGGAAGAGTTTCAGCTCGATACCCGTGAGCTTAGGAAAATCTTAGGCGAAGAGGTAAGCTTTAGCGAACTGAGCGTTGCACAGTGGATTGGTGAGTATATTAATGAAAATTTAACCGAAATTTACGGAGGTGCGAAATAATATGAAAAGCATAGCAGAACTTGAAGCTATTAAGAAAAAGGTTCTTGATAATGTAAATCTCAGACAGGAGAGAGAAGAGGGCGTAAGAGTTGTTGTAGGTATGGCTACATGCGGTATCGCGGCAGGTGCACGTCCCGTTATGACAGCTTTCCTTGAGGAAGCAAGCAAGCGTAATCTTAATAACGTTGTCATTGAGCAGACAGGCTGCATCGGTATGTGTGCACTTGAGCCTATCGTTGAAGTTTATGTTCCCGGTAAGGAAAAGGTAACATACGTTAAGATGACAGCAGAAAAGGTTGCAAAGATTGTATCTGACCATATCGTTAACGGTGCTCCCGTTATCGAATATACGGTTGGTGCACAGAAGTAAGAGGGGAGTGTAATTAAATGAGTTTGTACAGATCACACGTGCTTATCTGTGGCGGTACAGGTTGTACCTCCTCAGGTGGTGCTAAGCTTATAGACGAGTTTGAAGCACAGCTCAAGGCAAACGGCCTTGAAAACGAGGTTAAGGTTGTAAAAACCGGTTGCTTCGGTCTTTGTGCACTCGGTCCTGTTGTAGTTGTTTACCCTGAGGGTGCTTTCTACAGCAGAGTTCAGAAAGAGGATGTAGCTGAAATTGTTACAGAGCATCTTCTCAAGGGTAGAATCGTAAAGAGACTTGTTTACGATGAAACCATCAATGAAAACGACGATACCATCAAATCTCTTAACGAGGTTGACTTCTATAAGAAGCAGATGCGTATTGCACTTCGTAACTGTGGTGTTATCAACCCCGAAAATGTTGAAGAATATATCGCATTTGACGGATATAAGGCACTTGCAACAGTACTTACAGAGATGACTCCTCAGGAGGTTATCCAGGTAATTAAGGATTCAGGACTTCGCGGACGCGGTGGCGGCGGTTTCCCCACAGGTCTTAAGTGGGACTTTGCTTCCAAGAGCGTAAACGAGCAGAAATATGTCTGCTGTAACGCCGACGAAGGTGACCCCGGTGCGTTCATGGACAGAAGTATTCTTGAGGGTGACCCCCACAGCGTACTTGAGGCTATGGCTATTGCAGGTTACGCAATCGGTGCTAATCAGGGTTATATCTACATCCGTGCAGAGTATCCCATCGCTGTACAGCGTCTTCAGATTGCTATCGACCAGGCTAAGGAATACGGTCTTCTGGGCAAAAACATTTTCGGAACAGACTTCAGCTTCGATATCGGTCTTCGTCTTGGTGCCGGTGCATTCGTTTGCGGTGAGGAAACAGCTCTTATGACCTCTATCGAAGGTCACCGTGGTGAGCCTCGTCCCCGTCCTCCGTTCCCTGCTGTTAAGGGACTTTGGGGCAAGCCCACTATCCTTAACAACGTTGAAACATATGCTAACATCCCCGTTATCATTAACAAGGGTGCAGAGTGGTTCAACACAATCGGTACTGAAAAGAGCAAGGGTACTAAGGTATTCGCTCTTGGCGGTAAGATTAACAACACAGGTCTTGTTGAAATCCCCATGGGTACAACCCTCCGCGAAATCGTTGAAGAAATCGGTGGCGGCGTTCCCAATGGTAAGAAATTCAAGGCTGCACAGACAGGCGGTCCTTCCGGCGGATGTATTCCAGCATCTCTTATTGATACACCCATTGACTACGATTCACTTATTTCAATCGGTTCAATGATGGGTTCCGGTGGTCTTATCGTAATGGACGAAGATAACTGTATGGTTGACATTGCTAAGTTCTTCCTTGAATTTACAGTTGATGAATCCTGCGGTAAGTGTACACCCTGCCGTATCGGTACAAAGAGACTTCTTGAAATCCTTGAAAAGATTACAAAGGGTAACGGTACTCTTGAAGACCTTGACCGTCTTGAACTTCTTTGCCACAGCATTAAGAATGCTTCACTTTGCGGTCTCGGACAGACAGCTCCCAACCCTGTTCTTTCAACTCTCAGATATTTCCGTGATGAGTATGTAGCACACGTTGTAGACAAAAAGTGTCCTGCAGGCGTATGTAAGGCTCTCACAAACTATGTTATTGAAGAAGATAAGTGTAAGGGCTGCTCCGCTTGTGCAAGAAAGTGTCCTGTTGGTGCAATCACAGGCGAAATCAAGAAGCCTTTCACAATCGACCAGAGTAAATGTATTAAGTGCGGTGCTTGTATGGAAACATGTAAGTTCAACGCTATCGTTAAGAAGTAAGAAAGGGGTGCAGAGAAATGGATATGGTTAATTTAAAAATCAACGGTCAGGACGTAACTGTTCCTGCCGGAACTACAGTACTTGAAGCTGCACGTACAGCAGGTATTGATATTCCCACACTTTGTTACCTTAAGGACGTAAGCCAGACAGGTTCTTGCAGAATGTGTCTTGTTGAAATTAAGGGTGGCAGAGCACTTCAGGCAGCATGTGTATATCCCGTTGCAGAAGGTCTTGAAGTTTATACAAATACTCCCGCAGTAAGAAATGCTCGTAAGGTTGTATTGGAGCTTATCCTTTCCAACCACGACAGAAAGTGTCTCACTTGTGAAAGAAACCGTAACTGTGAGCTTCAGACTCTTGCTGACGAACTTGGTGTAACAGAAATTCACTATGAGGGCGTAAGAAATGAGTACGATGTTGACCAGCTTTCTCCCTCAATCGTAAGAGATAACAACAAGTGTATCCTTTGCCGCAGATGCGTAAATATGTGTAAGAACATTCAGACTGTTGGTGCAATCGATGCAATTGACCGTGGATTTAAGACATCTATCGGATGTGCTTTTGAAAAGAGCCTCGGTGAAGTTTCCTGCGTAAACTGCGGTCAGTGTATTGCAGTTTGTCCCGTAGGTGCACTTCGTGAAAAGGATGCTACAGACGATGTTTGGGCAGCCCTTGCAAATCCCGATAAGCACGTTGTTGTTCAGGCTGCTCCCGCAGTTCGTGCAGCACTTGGTGAAGAATTCGGTTATGAAATGGGTACTCCCGTAACAGGTAAGATGGCTGCTGCACTTCGCAGACTTGGCTTTGACAAGGTGTTCGATACAGACTTTGCCGCTGACCTTACAATTATGGAAGAGGGCACAGAGCTTCTTCACAGAATTCAGAATGGCGGAGTTCTTCCCATGATCACATCTTGCTCACCCGGCTGGATTAAGTTCTGTGAACACAACTTCCCCGAAATGCTTGAAAATCTTTCATCCTGCAAATCTCCTCACGAGATGTACGGTGCAGTAATTAAGTCTTACTACGCTGAAAAAGCAGGCATCGATCCCAAGAATATCTTCGTTGTATCTGTAATGCCCTGTACTGCTAAGAAGTACGAAGCACAGAGAGAAGAACTCGGCGTAAACGGCCTTCAGGACGTTGACAGCGTTCTTACAACACGTGAACTTGCTAAGATGATTAAAGAGGCAGGTATCCGATTCACAGAGCTTCCCGATGAAGTATTTGACGATCCCTTCGGTGAAGCAGCAACAGGTGCAGGCGTAATCTTCGGTGCAACAGGCGGTGTTATGGAAGCTGCAATCAGAACAGTTGCAGATATTCTTGACAACACAAGCCACAGCGAAGTTGAATACGAAGCAGTTCGCGGACTTGAAGGAATTAAACTTGCTTCTGTTGAGGCAGGTGGCAAGACTATCCGTGCAGCAGTTGCACACGGTCTTGGTAATGCTCGTGAACTTCTTAACAAGGTTAAGAGCGGTGAAGTGGAAGTTGATTTCATCGAAATCATGGGATGCCCCGGCGGTTGTGTAAACGGCGGCGGTCAGCCTATCGTATCTTCTAAGGACAGAATGGATAAGGATATCCGTGCAGAGAGAGCTAAGGCACTCTACAGTGAGGATAAGAACCTTCCCCTTCGTAAGAGCCACGACAATCCCTTCATTAAGAAGCTTTATGAGGAGTATTTTGAAGAACCCGGCAGCCACAAGGCTCACAATCTTCTTCATACTCATTACGTTGCTCGCGATAAGCACTAATTTGAAAAACATGACAAAAGATGCATCAAGGTAAATCCTTGGTGCATTTTTTTGTTGTGTTTGAGAATACTACCCTTATGAGGTGGTATTTATGCAATCTATATGGAACGAAGATATAAAACGTCCCCGGTTTGGTAAATTGCAGGGGGATATAAAAACTGATGTACTGATTATCGGCGGAGGAATAACGGGACTCCTTTGTGCCTATATGATGAAAAAGGAAGGTGTCGACTGCGTTTTGGTCGAGGCAGATAAATTATGTGCTGGCATTACGCAGAATACAACGGCAAAAATCACGTGTCAGCACGGTCTTATTTATGACAAGATGATACAAAGGTTCGGCGAGGAAAAAACGCAGCTTTATTTTGAAGCACAGATGGAAGCTCTCCGTCAATATCAGGAATTGTGTAAAAATACGGAATGTGATTTTGAAGAACAAGATTCTTTTGTGTATTCCTTAAATGACCGCAAAAAAATTGAAAAAGAAGCAAAAGCTCTCGAAAAAATCGGGTGCAGTGCAATGTTTTTCGAAAAGGTACCGTTACCTCTAAAAGTATCGGCAGCAGTAGGAATTAAAAATCAGGCACAATTTAATCCCTTGAAATTTGCCTTTTCCATTGCAGAAAATCTGCCTGTATACGAGAATACAAAGGTGCTTGAAATTAAGCCCCATGGAGCGAAAACCCACGCAGGAAATATCAAGTCGGAAAAAATTGTGGTGGCAACTCATTTTCCTTTTATTAATAAGCACGGAAGTTATTTTCTGAAAATGTATCAGCACCGTTCTTATGTGATTGCGTATGAAAATGCCCAAAAAATTAACGGAATGTATGTTGATGAAGATAAAAAAGGAATGTCCTTCCGCACTTATAATGATATGCTTTTATTAGGGGGAGGAGGACATCGCACAGGTAAAAAGGGCGGTAACTGGGCAGAAATTTCTGCCTTTGCAAAAAAGAATTATAAAAATGCCTCGGAAATAACAAGGTGGGCAACTCAAGACTGTATGACAGTCGATGATATCCCATATATAGGACAATATTCAAAGAATACCCCGTCCCTTTATGTTGCCACAGGTTTTAACAAATGGGGAATGACCTCCGCTATGACATCGGCAATGATTCTGAGTGACCTTGTAAGAGATAAAGAAAACAAATATGCAGAGGTTTTTTCTCCGTCAAGGAGCATTCTTCGTCCTCAATTAGCCATTAACGCCGCAGAGTCATTGATGGGGCTTATTACACCAAGAGCACCCAGATGCCCTCATATGGGATGTGCACTTCGGTACAACCCTCAGGAACATTCATGGGACTGCTCCTGCCACGGCTCAAGATTTAACGAAAAAGGAGAAATAATTAATAATCCATCAAGTGATGATATGAAGCTTAAATAATTTATTATGTTTTTATTCTTTATGATTGCCTCTTGGTGTTTTTTGTGATATAATAGTTTGAAAATAGGCTCGATAAATTATTTCAAATTGTGAAATGATTTCACAAGGGGGATTTTGCCATGAAGAAAATAGCTTTTACCGGTGATATGGGGTTTTCGTCAAAGTATTTCAGAGGGACTTATGACAGGGAGGATCTTATTGACAAAAAAATAATTGAATATCTTTCTGATACTGATTATACCATTGTAAATGTTGAAGGTTGTGTCAGTGATGCAAAGGGGTCAGCCTCTAAGCCTATTATTCATGCAAATCCGCCCGAATGTGTTGATTTTTTGAAAAAAATTAACGGTAACATATGGACTTTAGCTAATAATCATATTGGTGACTGTGGTAGAGAGGGTATGGAAAGTACCCTGCGTATTGCCGGTGAAAACGGTGTTCAGACCGTTGGTGCAGGTCTGGATATGGCACAGGCAGAAAAACCAATTATTATTGAAAACGACGGTGCAGATATCGGAATTATTTCCGTTACCGAGGAGGAAACAAAGCAGGCAACAAAGGACAGTGAGGGCTGTGTATTGTGGGATAACAACGAAAAAATCTCACAAATGATTTCACAGATTAAGGAAAAATGTCGTTGGTGTGTGGTTATCGTCCACTCGGGACCGGAATTTTCCCAGCTCATGCCTCCTTCTGTAAGAAAACAGTATAAAAAGTATCTTGATTTCGGTGCAGATGTGGTTGTAGGGCATCATCCCCATGTGGTGCAAAATTATGAACAGTTTGGCGATAAAATAATTTTTTATTCATTGGGGAATTTTATCTTTGATACAGACTATCAAAGGTTGCAAAATTATACCGAGTATGGAGTTTTGGTGAAGCTTTGCTTTGACAAAGACAGCTTTACATGGGATTATAGGGCAATTAAGATTGACAGAACAACCCAAACCATTCATTCCTGTGAAGCTCCCGATATATTTGCTAATGTAAGTTCAAGGCAGTATTCTCTTTTATGGCCGCTTGCAATGCGTAATCTTTATAAAAATGAGCATATCAAATTCCCGTACCTTAACTCAAAGTACAAAAGCTATACTAAATGGCAGTGGTTCAGATTTTATTTAAAGCGAACCAAGATTTCTGCCAGACATCAGGGAATAATCAGCGGAAATATTATGTATTGCTTTAACCTTTGGCGGTTTGGAAATAAAAAACTTATAAAATATATCAAAGAGGGCAGATAATTATGAATTGTGAAAGGCTTTTTGAAATTATAGAATCATTAAATGATGAATACATAGAATTTTTAACGGATATATGTACTATTGAAAGCCCTACGGACTATAAAGAAGGGGTAGACAGTGTAGGCAGATATTTTGCTGATAAGGCGGCGGAAAAGGGATGGCTTGTTGAGGTTCAAAAACAACCTGTATCAGGTGACGTTCTTTGCATTACAATGAATCCTGAAGCAAAAGGAGCTGCTGTTTGCTTTTCGGGGCATATGGACACAGTTCATCCCGTAGGTTCCTTTGGCGAAGTACCGGTGCATTGTGATGAAGAAAAAATATACGGCCCCGGTGTTAATGATTGCAAGGGGGGGCTTGCGGCATCTTTTATGGCTATGGATGCTCTTGAAAAGTGCGGCTTTAAAGATCGCCCGATAAAATTAATTCTTCAGAGTGATGAAGAAAACGGCAGCCGTAACAGTAAAAAAACCACAGTTGGGTATATGTATGAAAAAGCAAAGGACTGTGTAGCCTTTCTTAATACGGAGCCGGGACGCAGAAACGGTCATATTGTATCTATGAAAGGGATTTGTAAATTTCGCTTTGAGATTACCGGAAAAGCCGCCCATTCATGTGCGTGCTATAACGGGGCAAGTGCCATATGCGAGGCAGCACAGAAAATCATACGGCTTGAGCAGTATAAAGACCCTGAATATATTACCTGCAACTGCGGATTGATTGAGGGCGGAAGTGCAGAAAATACAGTTGCTGAAAACTGTACATTTACTGCGGATTTTCGCTTTCATTCAGAGGAAGAAAAGGCTGAAGTTATGAAAATCGCTGAAGAAATTGCGGCAACAACATTTGTTGATGGAACAGCATGCACACTGACCCTTGCGAGCAGCCGCTGTGCAATGACAAAAACCCGACAGAATATGGAGCTTTTTGAAAAAGTCAGGAAGATTTACGTTGATAACGGTCTTGGTGATATAGAAAAGATAGATTCTATGGGTGCAGCCGATTCTTCGGATTTGACTCAAATGGGACTTCCATGTCTTGAGGGTTTTGGCACTATAGGCGGCGACATTCATAAACTTAGCGAATTTGCATATCTTGATTCGTTGGTTCTTTCGGCTAAGCGGCTTGCCTCGGTCGCATATTGTATAGACTAACTAAATTAATACGCAAGCTTAATCTCAGCATATTAAAAAATATATTATGGAAGAAAGAGGAAAGGAAAATGGGAAGACTTTTTGGAACAGATGGGGTACGCGGCGTTGCCAACCGTGACCTTACATATGAAATGGCGGCAAAAATAGGACACGCAGGTGCGTATGTTCTCGGGAAAGAGAATAAACATGCACCCAAGATTCTTATCGGCATGGATACACGCCGCAGCGGACATATGCTGGAAGCGGCACTTGCTGCAGGCGTAATGTCAATGGGAGGAAATGTAGTGTGTGCAGGCGTTGTGCCTACACCTGCGGTAGCATATCTTACAAGAACCATGGGGTTTGATGCAGGTATTGTTGTGTCCGCATCACATAACAGTGCCGAATTTAACGGAATCAAATTCTTTAACAGCGAGGGATATAAACTCCGTGACGAAATAGAAGCAGAAATAGAGGATATCGTCCTTGACGGTGAGCCTATGGGCGAACGTCCCATCGGTGAGGGTGTGGGAACACTTGAAAGAGATGAAACCCTCTATCAGAAATACATCGACTATGTTTGTTCAACCGTAAACGTAGATTTTAAGGGACTTAAAATAGCCCTTGATTGTGCAAACGGTGCGTCCAGCGTTACATCCCCCGAAGCTTTTAAAAGACTTGGAGCAGAGGTGCTGGTTTTAAGTAACACTCCCGACGGTATAAACATCAACGCAGGATGCGGCTCAACACATATGGAAGACCTTTGTGCTTTCGTTAAGGAAAACGGCTGTGATATGGGCTTTGCATTTGACGGCGATGCAGACCGTGTTCTTGCAGTGGATAGAAACGGTGATATGGTAGACGGTGACGTTATCATGGCAATCTGCGGCACTCATATGAAAAAACAGGGAAAGCTTAAAAATAACACAATCGTTGCCACTATTATGAGTAATCTGGGTCTTTTCAAAATGGGCGAGGACGAGGCTATCCACGTTGCCAAGACAAAGGTAGGCGACCGCTATGTTCTTCAGGAAATGGTAGATAAAGGCTACTGTCTGGGCGGAGAACAGTCGGGTCATGTAATATTCCTTGACTTTAATACAACGGGTGACGGACTTGTAACCGCATTGCAGGTAACACAGATTGTAAAGGAATCGGGAAAAGACCTTGACGAGCTTGCAAAGGTTATCACAATCTATCCTCAGGTGCTTAAAAATGCACGTGTTGCCCGCAGCGGAAACAGCGAATATATTGAGGACGAGGTTATCATGGATGAGATTAACCGCCTTAATGCAAAATACACCGTTCGCGGCAGAGTTCTTATCCGTCCCAGTGGCACAGAACCCCTTATCCGTGTAATGATTGAGGGCAAGGATGTTGCCGAAATTACCAAAGATGCAGAGGCTCTGGCGGCACTTTTGGAAGAAAGACTGAATTAATTAAAAAAACACTTGATATTTATAGGAAAATGATGTAAAATATATCGTAGGTAAATTTATTTACGAAAGGAAAGTTTTAAAATGATTTCAGCAGGCGATTTTAGAAATGGCGTAACCTTTGAATATGATGGAAGCGTCTATCAGATTATTGAATTCCAGCATGTTAAGCCCGGTAAGGGTGCAGCGTTCGTAAGAACAAAGATTAAGAACGTAATTTCAGGCGGTGTTGTTGAAAAAACATTCAACCCCACAGATAAGATGCCCAAGGCACACATTGACCGTAAGGATATGGAATATCTTTACAATGATGGTGATCTTTTCTACTTTATGGATCCCGAAAGCTACGAGCAGATTCCCGTAAGTCAGGATCAGCTTGGCGATGCTCTTAAGTTCGTTAAGGAGAATATGCAGGTTAAGATTCTTTCCTATAAGGGAAATATCTTCGCTATCGAGCCTCCGAACATTGTAGAGCTTGCAATCACAGAAACAGAGCCCGGCTTTGCAGGTAACACTGCTACAGGTGCTACAAAGCCCGCTACACTTGAAACAGGTGCAGTTGTACAGGTTCCTCTTTTCATTGACAATGGCGAAACAATCAAGGTTGATACCCGTACAGGCGAATACCTTGGTCGTGCATAATTAAAATTTTTGGAGGTTAATATGAGCTATTTAACAGAAAAAATGGCGTATATCGGCGGTCTTGCAGAAGGTCTCGATATTGACGAAACCACTAAAGAAGGAAAGCTTCTCATGGCAATTGTAGAAGCTATTGCAGATATTGCAGACGAGATTGACGAAATCGAGGAAGCACAGGACGAAATTCAGGCACAGCTTGACGAGGTTGATGAAGACCTTGCAGAAACCGAAGATATCTTCTATGATGACGAGGATGAGGACGATTTCTACGATGATGACGAAGAATTCAGCGTTGAATGTCCCAACTGTGGCGACCTTATTTATCTCGACCTTGAATCTTTGGAAGACTGCGACAAGATTACTTGCCCCGGTTGTAACGAAGAAATTGAACTTGAATTTGACTGCGATTGCGAAAATTGCAGCGAGTGCTGCGAAGACTAATTTGTGCTTCGTATAAATTGTCACGCCCTCAAAGCTTTTTGAGGGTGTGGCACTTTTTTAGTAATTGAGGTGTAAAATTATGAAACGTACTACTATTAAACAGCTTTTCAGAAGCACCGACCTTAAAAATGGGGAAAAGGTGCGTGTTGCAGGTTGGATTCGCTCCATCCGTGCAAATAATAATGTCGGTTTCGTTTCAATCAACGACGGTAGCTTTTTTGACTGCCTTCAGGTTGTAATCGAAAAAGACAAGCTCGACTGCTATGATAAAATTGCCTCGCTTAACGTAGGCAGTGCAGTTTATTTTGAGGGAAGCATAGTCCTTACTCCCGATGCAAAGCAGACTTTCGAGCTTAATGCGGATATTGCAGAAATTGAGGGCGAATCCACCCCCGATTACCCCTTGCAGAAGAAGCGTCATTCAAACGAATATCTTCGTACGATTGCACATCTTCGTCCCAGAACAAATACCTTCTCCGCAGTTTTCCGTGTGAGGAGTATTCTCGCTTATGCAATTCACTCTTTCTTTAACGAGAGGGGATTTGTATATGTGCATACCCCCATTATCACTACAAGTGACTGTGAGGGTGCGGGGGAGATGTTCCGTGTAACGTCCCTTGATATTGAAAATCCTCCCAGAAACGAGGATGGTAGTGTTGACTTTTCTCAGGATTTCTTCGGCAAGCCCACCAGCCTTACCGTAAGCGGTCAGCTTAACGTAGAAACTCACGCAATGGCTCTTGGCAGTGTTTACACATTTGGGCCCACATTCCGTGCGGAAAAGAGTAATACTCCCCGTCACGGTGCGGAATTCTGGATGGTTGAGCCGGAAATTGCTTTTGCAGACCTTGAAGACGATGCCGCTCTTGCGGAGGATATGCTTAAGTACATAATCAAATATGTACTTGACCATGCCCCTGAAGAAATGCAGTTCTTCAATAAGTTTATTGATAATACTCTCCTTGAAAGGCTTGAAACAGTCCTTAATTCAGACTTCGGCAGAGTTTCCTATACAGAGGCTATCAAGCTTTTACAGGAAAGCGGAGAAAAGTTTGAATATCCCGTAGAGTGGGGTATAGACCTCCAGACTGAGCATGAACGCTACCTTACGGAAAAAATATTCAAGCGTCCCGTGTTCGTCATGGATTATCCCAAGGATATTAAGGCTTTCTATATGCGTATGAATGACGATGGAAAGACCGTTGCTGCTATGGACTGTCTTGTACCAGGCGTAGGTGAAATCATCGGCGGAAGCCAGCGTGAAGAGCGTCTTGACCTTCTCGAAAAGCGTATGGCAGAGCTTGGACTTGACCCCAAGGATTATTGGTGGTATCTTGACCTTCGCCGTTACGGAAGTGCAAAGCATGCAGGCTTTGGTCTTGGCTTTGAAAGAGCACTTATGTACATCACAGGTATACAAAATATTCGTGATGCAATGAGCTTCCCCAGAACAACAGGCAGTGCAGAATTTTAATTATTAGGAATAATAAATGTCTCCCTCTCCACATATAGGGAGGGGGAGACTGATGAAATGTGACTTTATAAAAACTGCTTGACTGCTGTGTAACTTTTGTGCTATTATATATGAGGTGAAAAAATGGAGAACAAATTTATGAAAATCGCACTTTCAGAAGCACAAAAGGCAATTTCCGAGAGCGAAATGCCAGTAGGAGCAGTTGTTGTAAAGGATGGAGAGGTTATTGCCACAGGGCACAATATCCGTAACGAAAAGCACGACCCAACGCTTCATGCAGAAATAGTTGCAATTCGTAAAGCTTGTGAGAAGCTTTGTGACTGGCGGCTTTCAGATTGCGATTTGTATGTTACATTGGAGCCGTGTGTTATGTGCAGCGGTGCTATTATCAATTCCCGTATGCGTAGCGTGTATTTCGGTGCTTATGATGCGGAATACGGCGGTGCAGGTGGCAGAATAGATTTGTTTTCAAAATCATATTTCGGCAGTAATACTCAGGTCTACGGTGGAATTATGGAAGATGAATGTACATCTATGCTGAAAAACTTCTTTGCTTCACTTCGCGAAGGGAAGAAAAACTAAATATATTTGGAGATGTACCCAAGTGGTTGAAGGGTCTGCACTCGAAATCCCCTCGGTTACACTGTAACTACACCCCCACAAATGGCTTAACCGTGCGGGTTTAGGCGAGGTTCAAACCTTGTTTTTACACCCTTATCTAGCGGTTTTTCTAGCCATTTCTAACATTTTTCTAACAAAATTTTATAATTTGCTCAGTTTTTTCTCCGTCAAATCGGAGTTCAAACATACACACGGACAGGTATCGAAGTGGTCATAACGGGGCTGACTCGAAATCAGTTTGTCGGTATTCAATCCGGCACGTGGGTTCGAATCCCACCCTGTCCGCCAA
>JAFTOF010000026.1 GCA_017451505.1 Clostridia bacterium
AATAGGGTGTGCCGTCTGCTTGATACAAATAATACTCGGAAGTCTTCTCACCTGTCTGTGCATCTACCGCAAAAATAACAGAGGTTGTAACCTGCCCGTAAAAATATGCTGAAAGATAGAACATATTTTTATCCTTGCGATAGGTAAGTCCCTGCGGAGTAGCGTGTTCATTAAGTCCGGGGATAATAAACGCTTTTTGGGAAACGCTGTAAAATTCATCATAGCCTTCCCAAAAACCTTCGTTTTCTCCCCATTTAGTGTTTGCTTTTTTTACGCTATCCTGTCGGAGTGCAGGTTCATCACCCGTATATTCGGAAGACAAAGCCGAAAGCTCATTCTTTTCCTCGTCCCAACTGATAATATAACCAAGAGCATTGCGAAGAACATACTGCCGAATCAGTGTCCTGTCGTTTTCCAGACGTGTAGTTCCTGTTGTCATGGAAGTCCCGTTTGCCGTTGTGGTACTTTGACCAACGGGCATTTGAATTGTCAAATCGTCTTTAACTGCGGTGGCAGTCTGTGTTTCCCCGTCCCATGAAATATCAAAGCCTAATTTTTCAAATACAGCTCTCATGGGAATATACAGCTTGTTTGCTCTCACATAGGGCTGTTGGTCGGGAAATGTAACTTCTTCTCCGTCAATTTTTAAAGTGAATATGTCCTGCATTGGCTCTGTGGCAAGTACTGCCATGGGTATGGACATTATACCAATAAGCAATATCGCAATCAGTTTTTTCATTAGCTTTTCCTCCAAGTATTTTTCTTCTATTATACAATGTTAAAGCTTCTTTGTAAACCCCGAAAAAAGACAAAAAGGTGCACAAAAGTTCGCTGAGGGGAAGAACGATTGCATGAATAAAAAAAGCTCTTTGAGGAAACAATGATTTTGTACTAAATTTTTCCCCAGGAGGCTTTTTATGATAAGTAAAGTTGAAATCTGCGGAGTCAATACTTCAAAGCTGCCCACACTCACTGCACAGGAGAAAAAAGAGCTTTTCGAGAAGATTAAAAAGGGGGATAAGGAAGCTCGCGAAACCTTTATCAGAGGAAATCTGAGGCTTGTCCTCAGCGTTATAGGAAGATTTAATAACAGGGGCGAAAATGTTGACGACCTTTTTCAGGTGGGGTGTATAGGACTTATAAAATCCATAGATAATTTTAACACAGAGCTGGACGTGCAGTTCTCTACCTATGCTGTTCCGATGATTATCGGCGAAATACGACGCTATTTAAGGGATAATAACGCCGTAAGGGTGTCACGTTCCCTTCGTGATATTGCATACAAGGCACTTTGCGTGCGTGAAAAGATGATTCACGATAATAATAAAGAGCCTACCTGTGCCGAAATAGCAAAGGTAATTGATTCCACTCCTGAAGAGGTTACTATGGCCCTTGATGCCATACAGGAGCCTATTTCGCTTTTTGAACCTGTCTATCATGATGGAGGAGATGCAGTCTATGTTATGGATCAGGTGTCGGATAAGAAAAATATTGATGAAGCCTGGATTGAAAAAATATCCCTGCGTGAAGCCATGGATAAGCTTTCCGAACGGGAAAAAATGATAATAATAATGCGGTTTTTCCGTGGCAAAACACAGACAGAGGTTGCCGAGGAAGTAGGAATCAGTCAGGCACAGGTATCAAGACTTGAGAAAAGTGCAATAAGCAGCATGAGAAAAAACATATAAACCAAAAAAGGGACTGTTAAGTCCCTTTTTTGGTTCTTATTTTGGTATAATAAGTGCCATTCCGGAAGTAATTGCGGATTCGTTTTCAAGTGCGTTTGCACTTAAAATATCTTCGGGGCTTACGCGGTATTCCTTTGCTATGTCCCAAAGCGTTCTTCCGTTACACATAAATGAAACAATGATTGAAGGCCGCGGTATAGCCTCGTATTCAACCTCCTGTACATTATAAATGATTTCTTCTTCGGTGGTGCGTATACATTCAATGGTTATATCTACGCTACCGCGTATTTCTACACTGTTTTCATTGGTGATAGTGTAGCTTATATTATTTAATTTGCAGTCTGCAAAAGGCGTCAGCATACAACCTGGGCTGTCACACAACACTGAAAAATCAATGTCCGTCTTAAAACTGCATGCAGGAAGCGTCTTATCGCGGCTGAGATATAGAATATATACCTCTGTATATCCCGAAACACGGAGCTTTTCACCCTCGGTAATACAGCTCTCCGTGAAGGGACGGGCAATTACCTGGTAAACTGACTCGATTTCGGGGAGCGAATCGGGGAGGGTTATCCTTTCCCTGAAATCCGCATCACGTTTTATGAGGGTATCAACACAGTCTACACTCACCATAGAGTGCTTGGCTTCTAATGCTCCATGGGGAAGATATGCGTCAACTATGCACTGGGTACTGTAGGTTTTACGTGCAATAACGCGGAAGAATAAGTCGCTTGTAAGCTCAATGATACACTGCTTTCCATCAGTATCTTCTGCTGCTGTGGCAGAAATATCACACAGCTTAACAGTATGCTCACAGTCCATATCCTCCCGAATGCCATCACATTCCATTACGTGGGCAAAGGACATGTCTGTTTGTGCATATTCAATACCCATTTCACTTCTGTAGAGAACCACAATGCGTAGAGTTCCTTTTAAAATCGCCTTGTCATCAATTATTTTAAGACTGCTGTCCGTTATAACCCCATCTGATTTTAAAATTTCTTCTATGGGGCTTTTTCCGGGTGAAATGGAGAAACTATCGCAAACCACGGTGGAATCCTGTGCATGGGCACAAATCACCCCTGAAGAAAGGGTGGTCTTCTTCGTGCATGCTCCCTCAATATCTGTAATCACATCAATGCCGTAACATGAGTATACTCGTACATTTGCACACAACGTTGCCTTTAGCGAAAGCTTGCGGCAGTTTGCAATAGTGCAGCTTAGGTCACTTACATCCACGTCGGTAAACACATACATATTTTCACCGATATGGTCATCGCGTATTAAGGTGGAGAACTCGCAGGAGGAAGTAATGGATTTTACACACTTTTCCTCGTCATCTGCAAGATATAAGATGTTAAAGGTGATGCTTCCCGATACCGTAACTCTTCCGCCACGGCTCTCAGAGCTTGTCACCTTCGGGCGTGCACTGAGCTGAAGAACTTTCAGGATATCAGGCTTTGAGTCGGGAACGATAACCTCACATTCTGTAGTGAAATTGTTTTTACTGCGGCACACCTGGCTGCAGACATTAAGATTTTCATTTTTAATATTTAATTCCATAGCTTTGCCTCCTTACAACACGAATATATGATGAAGGCATATCCATTATGCTAAAAAAAGGCAAAAAAATATGACAGACAAGGAGAATCGTCTGCCACTAAAAGGAGGGAAAATGAAAAAAGTTTAAGTACCTTTTCGGTACACCTATATAATAATTCAAATATACAAAAAATTCAATAAGCAAAGTATAAGAAACAAACATTATTTTTAAGTGTTTTTTGTATAAAATGCACAAAAGTAAAGCTTGATAATGAGTTTTAAGTAAAATAATAGGTTGAATTGAGGAGAAATGTGTGTTATTATACAAAATGGAAGGAAGGCGACAGATATGAATAAAATAGAAGTTTTATATAATGAAAACAGCTACGGGATTAATTATCAGATTTTTCATCCCGATAATTTTGAAGATTTACCCCTTTTGGTTTATTTGCACGGGGCAGGCGAAAGGGGTAAGAATATAAATAACCTTTCAAGGCACGGTGTTCCCAGACTCCTTGAAATGGGCAGGCAGTTTAATGCAGTCATTCTTTGTCCCCAATGCCCCGACTGGTGTGTGTGGGATAACATTGTAACTACTGTAAAAGCACTTATTGATGAAACTGCGGAAAAGTTCAATATCAAGAAAGACCGCATATGTATAACAGGCTCCAGCATGGGAGGCTTCGGCACATGGATGATGGGGCTTACATACAATAATTTCTTTTCGGCGATTGCCCCCATTTCAGGTGGAGGAATGAGCTGGAGAACACCCAACCTTAAAACTACCCCCGTGCTGGCAACGCATGGCACGGACGATGACCTCGTTCCAATTACGTACTCTGAATTAATGGTGAATGCTGTAAACGCCTCAGGCGGAAATGCCCGACTTATCAGCCTTTCGGGACAAGGACATAATGATGCAATAAATTATGCTTATGAGCATACGGAGGTAATAGAGTGGATTCTTTCACAAAGGCGTACAAGCTTTGAGAAAACTCCCGAATTTTGCAGCGAGTGGTTTTAATGAACAACTATGTCGAAAAAGATAGAAATAATAATAGACGAAAAGCTCGATGAAAAGAAAATAGAATATGTTTTGGAAAAGCACCTGCAATTTTCCCGTTCTCTTATTTCTAAATTGAAAAGAATTCCCAATGGCATTGAGTTGGAGGGGGAACAGGCAAAAGTAATACAAACCGTAAAAGCAGGGCAAAGGCTTGTGATAGATTTACCTCAAAAAGCAGGGGAGAGCACTCAGGAAACATACTTTCCCTTGGATATTTTATATGAGGATGAGGATATAATTGCAGTAAATAAGCCATCAGGTATGCCCTCGCACCCGTCAAGACTTCATAAGAATAACACACTGGCAAATGCACTGAAGTATTATATGGGCTATTTGCCGCACATAATCACCCGACTTGACAAAGATACCACAGGCATTGTGCTCGCAGCAAAAAATCTGTATGCCGCGGCACTTCTGACGGATATGATGAAGCGAAAGGAAATCCAAAAGGAATATGTGGCAGTTGTGAACGGAACTTTGGAGCAGACAGGGGGTGAAATATCTGCCCCCATAGAAAAAGAGGGAAAAGGCGTAAAACGAATTGTTTCAGAGAGGGGAAAGGAAGCCATTACAAAATATGAGGTTTTAAATACCGACGGAAAATATTCGCTCTTAAGGCTTATCCCCATCACGGGCAGAACACATCAGCTAAGGGTGCATATGAAATATATGGGCTGTCCCATATATGGGGACAAGCTATATGGTACTTCCGAGGGCGAATTTATGTGCCTTCATTGCCGAGAGATAGGCTTTCTGCATCCTATTACAGGTGAAAATATAGTTATCGAAGCTCCAATTCCAAGAATATGGGGTAAAAAACAGGTGTAAAAAAGCCAAGCTTTTTTACACCTGTTTTTTACCCCAGCATCACATCAAGGAGCATCATAACTGCAAATCCTGATATAATTCCCATTGTGGAAAAATACGGATGGCATTTTCTCTCCCGCTGACATTCGGGAATAAGCTCGTGCACTGCAACCAGAATCATAGCACCTGCGGCAAAGGAAAGAGCATAGGGAAGAATTTTTTCCATGTATACCACAAGCCATGCACCTAAAACTCCTGCAAACGGCTCCACCATTCCCGATGCCTGACCGCACAGGAAGCTTTTTCTTCTTGAATAACCTTCACGCCGAAGTGGCAGGGAAACCGCCGCACCTTCAGGGAAATTCTGAAGACCTATACCTACAGCAATGGTGATTGCACCCATAAGTGCCTCCGTGCTGAAGCTTCCGCTCCCCAATGCACCAAAGGCGACCCCCACCGCCAGCCCCTCGGGAATATTGTGTAATGTAATCGAAAGAATAAGCATGATAATGCGATTAAGCTTCTCGCTTGTTTCTCCTTGAGCATTGTCGGCTTTTTTTCTTGCGAAAGAAACGGCCTTGTCGGAAAGCCACATAAAAATTGCTCCGAATAAAAAACCTGTTGTTGCAACAAACCAAGGAGGTGCGGAAGAAATTGCCTCCGCTCGTTCTATTGCAGGCTGAAGAAGTGACCAGAAGCTTGCCGCTATCATAACACCCGATGCAAATCCCAGCATTAAATTTAAAATTTTAGGATTAGGAGATTTAAAAAAGGCAACTGTCGCCGCCCCCAGTGCGGTCACAAACCATGTGCCAAGGGTGGCAAGCAGTGCCATCAAGACATAGTTATCCATATAACACCTCCACTATCCATTATATTATAGAGAGGTGTATAGCGTGAAACAGAATAAAAAATGGTTGTCTTATAAGACAACCATTTTTCTGTAAGATAAATTTATTTAGTTCCGAAGATTCTGTCACCTGCATCGCCAAGTCCGGGAACGATATAGCACTTTTCGTTAAGCTTTTCATCTACGTTTGCACAGTAAATTTGTACATCGGGATGTGCTTTAGTCAGTGCATCAATTCCTTCGGGGGCAGCAATAAGGCACAGGAACTTAATATTTGAACCGCCTACTGATTTTATCTGACTGATTGCATCAATAGCACTTCCGCCTGTTGCCAGCATCGGGTCTACTACTACGATAAGTCTGTTTTCGATATCTTTAGGAAGCTTGCAGTAATAAGGATGAGGAATCATGGTTTCTTCATCACGGTACATACCTATGTGGCCAACCTTTGCGGAGGGCACAAGCTTTAACAGTCCATTTACCATACCCAATCCTGCACGGAGGATAGGTACTACAGCCAGCTTCTTGCCTTTAATCATTTTTTGCACGGTTTTTGTAATGGGTGTTTCAATCTCCACATCCTCAAGGGGTAAATCACGCAGTGCTTCGTAGCACATCAGCATTGTGATTTCTTCCACAAGTTCACGGAACTCCTTATTGGAAGTTTCCTTGTTACGCAGAATTGAAGTTTTGTGCTGAATCAGCGGATGATCAAATATTGTGACGTTTTTCATGACAATTCTCCTGTTCTTGTTTCTGTTATTATTCCTGGTCAGGTGCTTTTGATACGAGAAGATTTACTACGATACCAAAAATAAGTGCACATGCGATAGAGGTGATTTTAATTGCACCGATTTGAAGTGCCATACCACCGATACCGGTAATCAGAATAACAGATACAACAAAGAGGTTTTTATTGTTGTTCAGATTTACGTTTTGGAGCATCTTAAGACCTGATACGGCAATGAAACCGTAAAGCGTAATGCAAACACCGCCCATAACGCAGTTGGGGATAGTAGCGAGGAATGTAACAAAGGGTGCTACGAATGAAGCAATAATTGCAATAATTGCAGTAGCTAAAATAGTGACAACTGATGCGTTCTTTGTTATGGCTACGCAACCTACAGACTCACCATAAGTAGTGTTGGGGCAACCACCGAAAAGTGCACCGATAATGGAACCGATACCGTCACCAAGAAGTGTTCTGTGAAGACCGGGTTCTTCAAGCAAATCTTTTTCAATAATGCTTGAAAGGTTCTTATGGTCTGCGATATGTTCTGCAAAAACAACGAATGCAACCGGGATATACGCAACCGCAATAGTCGCTATATACTCAGCGTTAATATCTTTGATTCCTTTAAATGCTTTAATGAATGTGAAATCGGGATACCACTGCATATTTTCAAATACGCTGAAATTAATAACCTGCAAAGATGCGTTGCCTGTCTTCATACCGATTAAGGTGAAAATAGTCGCAACTGCGTAACCTGCAAGGATACCTATGATAAAGGGAATAAGCTTTAAAGTCTTCTTTCCGTATACGGAGCAAAGAATAACGGTGAGGATTGTTACCATAGCACAGATAAATCCTACCCAACCGTGTGTGCCCATAACATAAGCACTGTTAGCTGCATCATAAGAAGCAAATTTCAAAACATCGCCTACTGCATTTCCTGCAAGAGAAAGACCGATTATTGCAACAGTGGGTCCTATTACAACAGCAGGCATAAGCTTGCTAATCCAGTTAACGCCTGCAAATCTAACGATAAGAGCAATGATTACGTAAACAAGACCTGCAAAAAATGCACCTATCAAAAGTCCGAGGAAGCCTGCTTCAGCCGATGCCGCACCTGCAAATGCTGCAAACATGGAACCGATGAAAGCAAAAGAAGAGCCGAGGAAAACAGGGCTTTTGAATTTTGTGAAAAGCTGATAAACAAGTGTACCTGCACCTGCACCAAAAAGTGCTGCAGATTGGGACATTCCATTACCGATAATGGAAGGTACTGCGATTGTTGCCGCCAGAATTGCCAAAAGCTGCTGGAAAGCAAAAATCAGGATTTGACCGAATTTGGGTTTGTCGTTTACATTGTAAACTAATTTCATTTGTGAATTTCCCCCTTAAACTATTATTTTTTGTAATGAAAAAATTGCAAAAAGCGACATTTCCACCCAAATCTAACTATACTCTAATTTTAAATAAAAGTCAATATGTAGCAATAATCAAAATTAAAGAAAAAAATTGAAAAAACTGTATTGTCTTTTTCCCATTTTATGGTTATAGATAACATAGCTTCGTAAAGGGTCGTGATAATTTTCTTTGAATGAGCCATACTATCACAGAGGTGAGTGATATGACCGACAAAGAAAAAAAGGAAAAAGATAAAACAGCAACTGATAACCGTTGGGTATCAACGGGCATAACACGTCCGGTTGATGAAAAAGACCGCAGGGACGGCCCCGGTGGAGAAAACTCCAAATAATAAAAAATGACAATTTCTGCGATGCAGAGGTTGTCATTTTTTTGAATAAGATGTATAATTAATATTGCATTAACGAGGTGAGCCGATATGACTACATTAATTTTAATAAGGCACGGGGAAAGCCAAGCTAACAGAATGAATGTATTTGCAGGGCAAATTAACCCCGATTTAGAGGAAAGAGGCATAATTCAGGCAGAGCTTACCGCCAAATATGTTAAGGAAAACTATAATGTGGATAAAATTTATTCCAGTGACCTTAAAAGAGCATATAGGACAGGGGAAAGCCTTGCCAAACTTCTTGATATGGAAATCATATCAGAAAAAAGGCTCCGTGAAATTAACGGAGGAAAATGGGAGGGCATGAAATTTGACAGCTTGCCTAGTGCTAATCCCAAAGAGTATGATATATGGGTCAAAAACATAGGAGAATTTCCCGGTATCGAGGGGGAATCAATGAAAGACCTTGGAGAGAGGATTATGGGTGTTCTTACGGAAATTGCAGAGGCAAACGACGGCAAAACCGTGGCAATTACAACCCATGCTACCCCCATACGTGTGGCGGTTAGCCTCATTCTTCACGGTTCGCTTGCAAAAATGGGAGATATTCCATGGGCGACAAATGCCTCGGTAACCGTGCTTGAATATGAGAACAAAAAGTGGAATGTGGCACTCTACAGTGAAGATAAGCAGATGAAGGAGCTTCGGACGGCTTTGGGTGAAAACATATAAAAAATATCGGAAGTGATTACAAATGAAAAAATCTGCACTTATGTGCATTGTTGCTGCAAGCATAGGTTGGGGAACATCGGGCATTTTCGTGGATTGTCTTACCCCTTTCGGATTGACCTCGCTGCATATGACTTTTATACGGTCGTTGGCAATGCTTTTGTCCATGCTTGTATATGTTTTAATCTGTGATAGAGGTCTTTTTAGAATTTCATATTCATCGCTGATTCTGACCTTGGGAAGCGGACTTGCCTTTTTCGGAACGGCAAGCTGCTACTTCTATTCTATGGTGAAAAGCTCCGTATCCACAGCCGTTGTACTTATGTACACGGCACCGATTTTTGTTATGATATATTCGGTATTGTTTCTTGGTGAAAAGCTTACAAAGGTAAAAAATTTCTGTGTGGCGATTATGCTTTTGGGATGCTGCCTTGTTTCAGGAATAATAGGAGGATTCAGGTTTGATGCTGTGGGAATGGTGTTCGGACTGCTTTCGGGAATTTGCTACAGTACATATAATATTCTTACGAAAATACAGATGAAAAAGGGAATAAACCCAATAACGGCAAATTTGTATGGGTTTCTGTTTGCTTCGGCTATTGGTGCATTGACGGCAAACGTGGTGCAAATCCCCATGTGTGTTGCGGGAAATGTGCGTTATACAATACCGATTATGATGCTTCTGGGACTGTGTACAAGCGTGATGCCCTATTTGTGCTATTCATACGCACTTAAAACAATCCCTGCAGGAACGGCATCCTCCCTTGCGATTTTAGAGCCTATGTCGGCTACTTTGTTAAGCGTGGCATTTTTGGGAGAGAATTTATTGCCATTACCTGCGGTGGGTATAGCATTGATACTTAGCTCTGTGTTTATATTGAGCAGACAAAGTGAATAATAGAAAAAGGATGCATTTTTGCATCCTTTTTCTATTAAAAAACCTTCTTTTACCGGTTGAAATATTTTTAAATTTAGTGTAAAATAATATAATGACCTAATTAAGGGAGGGGAAAGTGTTGAATTTTAAGCTTGTATCGGATTTTAAGCCTACTGGCGACCAGCCGCAGGCTATTGATAAGCTCGTGGAAAGCATACAGAGCGGAAACCGCGGTCAGGTGCTTTTAGGCGTTACGGGAAGCGGTAAAACCTTTACCGTAGCAAACGCCATTGCACGCATTAATAAGCCTACCTTGGTGCTTGCACACAATAAAACACTTGCGGCACAGCTTTGCAGTGAATTTAAGGAATTTTTCCCCGAAAACGCAGTTGAATATTTCGTTTCCTACTACGATTATTACCAGCCGGAGGCATATATTGCCCACAGCGATACCTATATAGAAAAGGACGCACAGGTTAATGATGAAATAGACAAGCTTCGCCACAGTGCTACCATGGCTCTTTTTGAACGGCGTGATGTAATTGTGGTTGCCTCGGTAAGCTGTATTTACGGCCTTGGTGACCCTGAAGACTACAGCACCATGGTTATTTCACTTCGCCCCGGTATGCAGAAGGACCGCGACGAAGTTATCAGAAAGCTTATTGAAATGCAGTATGAGCGTAACGATATTAATTTCATCCGCGGTAAATTCCGTGTACGTGGCGATGTGCTTGAAATTTTCCCCATAAGCAGTAATGAAAATGCGGTAAGAGTGGAATTTTTTGGCGATGAAATAGACCGCATAACGGAAATTGACGTTTTAACAGGCGAGGTTCTGGGAGTACGACAGCACGTGGGAATATATCCTGCATCCCACTATGTAACCACCGCCGAAAAGCGTGAAATTGCCATAGCCTCAATCAGAAAGGAGCTTGAGGAAAGGCTTAAAGAGCTTCGTGACAACGACCGCCTTTTAGAAGCACAAAGACTTGAAGAGAGAACCAATTACGATATTGAAATGATGCGTGAAATCGGCTTTTGCAGCGGAATTGAAAACTATTCCCGACACATAAGCGGCAGAGAACCGGGCAGTGCTCCCTATACTCTTATGGATTATTTCCCCGATGATTTTTTGCTTGTCATTGACGAAAGCCATGTCACCGTTCCGCAGGTGCGTGCTATGTACGCAGGTGACAGAAGCCGAAAGGAAAGCCTTGTAAAATACGGCTTCCGTCTGCCCTCGGCATTTGATAACCGTCCCCTTAATTTTGAAGAATTTGAACAGCGTATAAATCAGGTTATCTATGTCAGTGCTACCCCTGCACAGTACGAATATGATAATTCCCGTACTGTTGCCGAGCAGCTTATCCGACCGACGGGGCTTCTCGACCCTGAAATTTTTGTCCGTCCCATCGAAGGGCAGATTGACGACCTTTTGACGGAGATTTATGCCAGAGCGGATAAAAAGGAAAGGGTGCTTGTTACCACTCTTACAAAGAAAATGGCAGAGGATTTGACGGATTATCTGCGAAGCATGGGTATTAAGGTAAAATATATGCACTCGGACGTGGAAACACTGGAACGTCTTGAAATTGTTCGTGATTTACGACTCGGTGTATTTGATGTGCTTGTGGGAATCAATCTTCTTCGTGAAGGTCTTGATATTCCCGAAGTATCCTTGGTTGCAATCCTTGACGCTGATAAAGAGGGCTTTTTAAGAAGTGAAACCTCCCTTATTCAGACCATAGGACGAACTGCACGAAATGCCGAAGGAAAGGTAATCATGTATGCCGACAGGATAACCGATTCCATGAAGCGTGCCATAGATGAAACAAACCGCCGCCGCGAAATTCAGCAAAAGTATAATGAAGAGCACGGCATTGTTCCCAAAACCATTGTAAAGGCTGTAAGCGGTGTTATCGCGGCTACTACCGCATTTGAGGAGGAAACGCCCGAAAATAATGCAGCGATGGTACTTTCCAAGCTTGAAAATGAAATGCGTATTGCCGCAGAGGAGCTTCGTTTTGAGGATGCGGCAAAAATTCGTGACAGGATAAAACGCCTTAAGAAAGAGGTGCTGTGAAGTGAAAAAAGAAGAAATTGTAATACAAGGTGCCCGTGAAAATAATCTTAAAAACATAGATTTAACAATCCCCCGTGACAAGCTTATTGTGTTTACGGGTGTGTCGGGAAGCGGTAAAACCTCCCTTGCCTTTGATACCATCTATGCAGAAGGACAACGAAGGTATGTGGAGTCCCTTTCCTCGTATGCAAGAATGTTTTTGGGGCAGATGGAAAAGCCCGAGGTTGACTATATAGAGGGCCTTAGCCCCGCAATCAGCATAGACCAGAAAACTACCAATAAAAACCCCCGTTCAACCGTTGGAACGGTAACGGAAATATATGATTATTTGAGGCTTCTCTATGCACGCGTGGGAATTCCCCATTGTCCACAGTGCGGCAAGGTTATTTCCCAGCAATCCCTTGACCAGATTGTGGACAAGGTGCTTTCACTTCCCGAGGGAAGCAGGGTTCAGATTCTTGCACCCGTAGTCCGCAGAAAAAAGGGCGAGCATCAGAAAATTTTTGAAAACGCACGTAAAAGCGGTTATGTTCGTGTGCGTGTGGACGGCATTATTTACGACCTGTCCGAAGAAATAGAGCTTGAAAAACAGAAAAAGCACAATGTGGAAATTGTGGTTGACCGCCTTGTTGTACGCCCTGATATCCGTACAAGACTTGCCGACAGCGTGGAAATAGCTCTCCATCAGGCGGATGGAATTGTGATGATATTAAACGGTGAGGAGGAAATGACCTTCAGCCGTAATTATGCCTGCGAGGATTGCGGAATAAGTATGGAGGAGCTTTCGCCCAGAATGTTTTCGTTCAATAACCCTCTGGGAGCTTGCCCCAAGTGCAGCGGTATCGGACTTTTAAAGCGTGTGGACCCGTCCCTTGTTCTTATCAGTGACGAGCTTTCCGTCATGGAGGGGGCTTTTTCAGTCAGCGGATGGCGTGCTCCCGATAAGGACGGAAGTATGGCAAATGCCGTGTTCCGTGGGCTTGCCAAAAAGTATAATTTCAGCCTTAATGTTCCCGTAAAGAATCTGCCACAGGAAATTATTGATATTATCCTCTATGGCACAAAGGGAGAAGAAATAGAAATTGAGCATATGGGAAAACGCGGACTGTCTAAGTATATGACGCCCTTTGAGGGGATAGTTACAAATCTTCAACGCCGCTATGACGAAACAGACAGCGAATGGTCAAAGTGGGACATCGAGGGGCTTATGCGTGAAATTCCCTGTAACGAATGTAAGGGAAAGAGGCTCCGCCGTGAAAGCCTCAGCGTAACGGTGGGTGGAAAAAACATTGACGAGGTATGCGACCTTCCCGTAAACCGTGCCAAGGATTTCTTTAACGGGCTGAAGCTTGACAAGCAGCAGTCTATGATTGCAGAGGAAATTTTAAAGGAAATAAATGCCCGAATCGGCTTTCTTAATAACGTGGGGCTTGAATATCTTACAATGTCCAGAAGTGCAGGCACGCTTTCGGGCGGGGAAGCACAAAGAATCCGCCTTGCCACGCAGATAGGCTCAGGGCTTGTGGGCGTTCTTTATATACTTGACGAGCCAAGCATAGGGCTTCATCAGCGTGACAATAATAAGCTTATTTCCGCACTTAAATCTCTTAGGGATATGGGAAATACCCTTATAGTTGTCGAGCACGACGAGGACACAATGTTTGCTGCCGACCATATAGTTGACGTTGGTCCGGGGGCAGGTGTTCACGGCGGTGAAATAATCGCACAGGGAAGCGTTCAGGATATTATGAATACACAGGGGTCATTGACGGGTGACTATTTAAGCGGCAGAAAGAAAATTCCCGTACCCAAGGAAAGACGAAAAGGAAACGGAAATAAGCTCCGTGTGGTTAAGGCTTCTGAAAACAACCTGAAGGATATCAATGTGGATATTCCCTTAGGCAAATTTGTCTGTGTAACGGGCGTATCGGGAAGCGGAAAAAGCTCACTTGTAAATGAAGTGGTCTACAAGCACCTTGCATATAAGCTTAACCGTTCAAAGCAAGTACCGGGCAAGCATAAAACTATTGAGGGAATAGAAAATCTGGATAAGGTTATCGACATTGACCAGTCTCCCATAGGAAGAACACCCCGTTCCAACCCTGCCACGTACACAGGCGTATTCAATGATATACGTGAATTGTTCGCAATGACTCCCGAGGCAAAAGCCCGTGGATATAATGCAGGAAGATTCAGCTTTAATGTCCGTGGTGGAAGATGTGAGGCATGCAGCGGTGACGGAATTATCAAAATAGAGATGCACTTTCTTCCCGATGTATTTGTACCCTGCGAGGTGTGTAAGGGAAAACGGTATAACAGGGAAACTCTTGATGTGCATTACAAAGGCAAAAACATATTTGAAGTTTTGGATATGACAATCGATGAGGCAACGGAATTTTTTGATTCAATTCCCAAAATAAAAAACAAGCTTCAGACCATAAAGGATGTAGGATTGGGATATATAAAGCTGGGACAGTCCTCCACAACTCTCTCAGGAGGCGAGGCACAGCGTGTAAAGCTTGCCACGGAGCTTTCCAAGCGTTCCACGGGAAAGACGATTTACATTCTGGACGAGCCTACCACGGGACTTCACAGTGCCGATGTGCACAGGCTTATAGAGGTTCTGTTGCGTTTTGTAGAGGAAGGGAACACGGTGCTTGTTATAGAGCATAACCTCGATGTTATCAAAACAGCCGACCATATAATAGACCTCGGCCCCGAAGGCGGAGAAAACGGCGGAACGGTGGTAGCAGAGGGAACTCCCGAAGAAGTCGCAAAAAATCCCAAATCCTACACAGGAATGTTTCTTAAAAAAATGCTTTCATAAAACAGCCCCTTGTCTTAATATAATGTAAGACAAGGGGGTTTTTATATGACTGAAACAGTAAATAAAAAATCGGGAAACATAATTATCGAAAACAGGCAGAAGCTTACCGCAGGAGGCGTCAAGGACGTTGAGAGCTTTTCTACGGAAAAAATCGTGCTGGTCACGGAAAATCATCTGCTTACCGTCACGGGAAGCAATATGAAAGTGAAAAAACTTTCCACAGAAACAGGAGAAATTTTTATAGAGGGCGAAATCAACGGATGTGTATACACTCCCGGCAGAAGCGAAAGAGAAGGCTTTCTCAGGAGGGTTCTTAAATAATGGAGGTTTCTTCCCTCAGTCAGCTTTATGTGTTTATGGTCAGCCTTGGTGCAGGTGTGTTGTGCGGGCTGTTTTTTGACATTCAGCGTTCACTGCGTAAAAAACTACATGCAGGGGAATGGAGAACTGCACTTGAAGATGTTATCTTTATCCTTTTCTGCATCGGAATAACCCTGTCTGTGGGATATTTTTTTGATGACGGTGCCGTAAGATATTATCTTATATTAGGGAGCATAAGCGGTGCACTTTTTTATGCAGCGTTTTTAAGCGGAATTTTCATGAAAATCTGCGGAAAAATCTTAGATTTAATTGTGAAACTGATTATTGCTCCTGCAAAAAAAATATTTAAATCAGCACTGTATCCCATAAAGAAAATTTGGATTTTAAGAAAGCGATTTTCGGCAAAAAGAAGAAAGATAGTAAAAAATATATTCTCAAAGCTTAAAAGACGCACAAAAAAGCTCAAAAAAAGAATTAAAATGTTGTAAAAAAATCTTTACAAACACATTACTTTACGTTATACTATAGGTTGTGGAGGTGAGTTGTGTGCATAAAATCTTAAAAAAACCTGTAGCGAAAAAGCATAAAAGAAAAAGCAGTGATTACATACGTCTTGCAATAGTGCTTTTAGTGCTGGGAAGCTTTTTGTACACATTTATGTCACTTCAGCATCGCCTTTCGGGTATTCGTGAGGACAGGATAAAGTGCGAAAACGAATACAAGGCTAAAAAAGAGGAATATGAATTGGCAAAGCAACAGAGCGATGCCAACGCCTCCGCCGATTATTACGAGAAAAAAGCCCGTGATGAAGGCTATGTTCTTGAAAACGAAGTTGTTTTTGTCATTGGTAACTAAGTATATTATTTTTACATACTGAAAGGGGTATATAACCTTTATGGCACTTGAAGTAGGACAAATTGTAGAAGGTAAGGTTTCAGGAATTACGGGATTCGGAGCATTTATTGATTTGCCCGATGGAGAAACAGGTCTCGTACATATTTCGGAGGTAGCTCGTAATTATGTTAAGGATATTAATGAGCATCTTAGTGTAGGACAGCAGGTTAAGGTAAAGGTTCTTTCCCTTGATGAAAAGGGAAAAATCAGCCTTTCAATTAAAAAGGCACAGGAAAATAATTTTGCACGCAGAGGTGCGGCTCCTTTTTCGGGTAAGCCTGCGGAAATTGACTGGAACAGTGAAAACAGCCAGAAGGATATGTCCTTTGAAGATATGATGGCAAGCTTCAAGCAATCAAGTGACGCCAGAATGCTTGATATAAAGCGTAACGTTGAATCTAAACGCGGAAGCAGAAGAAAATAAGATTTAAAAGAAATCCGAATTTTTCGGATTTCTTTTTTTTGTATAATGAAACACTTACAGGAAAACTAAGGAAAAATTTTTATGAACGGTTGCACTATTTACAGTATTTTTTGCATTATTAGAAAAATCCATTGCATAAAAAAAACAGATGTGTTATATTGCATATAGAAAATCTTATAAGAGAAAGGAAAAGAAAAATGTTTAAGAAATTTTTAACTCTCGTACTGGCATTTGTGATGCTTTCAACCGCAGCAATTGCCGCTCCCCAAACAGTGCAGGCTTCCGAAAAGGTTAACAGGACTATTACCGTGCTTTCCGATTTCGGGATCATAGACCTTACAAAGGAAAACCCCGATGCACCTGTAACACGTGGAGAAATGATAACTTTGATAGCACACGTTTTAAACTGCGGTGAAATTCCTGCAGCAACAAAAGCATGTGTTTTCACGGATGTTACCGATGCTTCACTTGTAAATGCAGTTATGTGGGCATACGATCAGAAGATTGTTATGGGAACCGGTGAAACAACATTTAATCCCAATGCTAATATCACTATGCAACACGCCTATTATATGGTGCTTCGTGCTATGGGCTACACTAAATTCTCTTCTGTAGATATATATGCAATTGACAAAAATCTGAAAGAGAAAAAGCTTGATGACGCCGTTACATATTCCGATGCAGCAACACTTCTCTACAATATGCTTAGCTGCCCCAGCAGCGGTAACGTTATGCTTATGGAAAAGCTTTACGGTAAAAAGGAACTGAAGGTAGCTACTTTTAATTCAAAATGTACTTACTCAGAAGCGGAAGACGGTATAAACTTCTTTTTCCACCGTATCGGATTATTTGTTGATAAAATCAACAAGGAAAATCCCGATGTGATCTGTTTCCAGGAAATTTTCAACGCTAAGGCAGTTGATTTTATGACAAAAAATCTCCCGGGTTATGAATTTGTAGGACCCGGCACAAAAATGAATAACAGCAAACAAACCGGAGTATACATAGCAGTAAAAAAAGATACCTGTGATGTTCTCGGTTGGGAAAGTCTTTATCTGAGTGACGAGCCTTATACTCCCGATTCACGCTTTGAAGGACAGAGTCACAATCCCAGAATATGTGTGCAGACCTTGATTCGTCACAAGGCATCTAAAAAGATGATACGTGTATTTAACACTCATCTTGACCACGCAAGTAAGGACGCACGTGTTAAGGGTATGGATGTAGTACTTAAATTCATGGACAGCTTCAAGGAAAAGGGTGGCTATCCCATAATGCTCATGGGTGATTTCAATGCACTTCCCACTGAAGAAACAATAGTAAACTGCAAGCAGTATGAAGGAATCACCGAAGTAAGTGAAAATATAGGCGGTACCTATCATGCCTTCGGGACTATAACAGACCGTCACATTGACTATATGTTTATGTCCGATGAGCTTGCAAAGATTGCAGGTAATGCAGAAATATGGCCCGACGTAAAGAGCGGAATTTATATGTCTGACCATCATCCTGTATGCTCTCAGGTATGGTTTGAATAAAAATAGTAACTCTATATAAAAACAACTGCTGTGGTGCAAGACTTGCATCACAGCAGTTGTTTTTACTTTAAACTGTATTTCCCCAGTACCTCAACGTTTTTGATTTCCTTTTTCATTATATCATTCATATTTAATCCAAGTGCATTACACATGCCTGCAATGTAAAATAGCATTTCCCCGATTTCATTCTCTACACGGCTCTTACACGCACCGCATAAGCTTCCGTTCATTCCCGAGGCTTCCTTTGCATCGAAATCCTTGGAAAGAGAAAAGGCGGAAAGCGACTTTTCCCCCGATATATCCACACAACCGCAACCGGTAGCGGACTTTACGGTGCTGCGGCAGAGCTTGCCACAACTAATCTGGCATTTTGTAAGAATATCTAAAATATTGCTGTTACGAACTAAAAGCGACGAAACTTTTTTCTGAAATTCATCTGTCTGCGAAGCGGACATTCATATAACCTCCCGAATCAATTATACTTTAATTATAGTCTGTCGGGAGGATAGAGTCAATGTAAGAGATTGTAAGAAAACGTCGCTAAAGTATCGGAGGTTAAATCGTGTTCGTACATGCTTACGGAGGAAACTTTATTTTCGCCATAGGTTGTGTAATAATATATTCCTTTCTCAGTGTCAACACAGGAGGAATAAATGGTAACCTCAACCTTTCCATCTTCGGTAATTACGCATCCGGGAAGCGGTGAAAGGTTTTTAAGCATATCAAAAAGAAGTGCCGCCTCATTTTTCTCATTTTTGCAATTAGCCCTGAAAAAAGCCGCCCGAACAAACCTTGATGCAGAAGAAAAATCCCCCGGAAGCCCCAATGCACCCATACCTCTGCTGTATGTTATGAGATTCAGATTACCTCCAAATTTGTTTTCGGGAGGAAAAGGGGATAGGGGCATATAGTTGTTGAGATTAAAAATCTGCATTTCAAAAGGAGGACTGTTAGTAAGAACGTGCGTGGGATTATCGTAAATTTTTATGCCCTCCCTTAGTGATTCTAATACGATACTGGACTTTTTATCACTGATAATCCAGTGCAGAGGGGTATTTGGATATTCGTGGCTGAAATGAGTGTTTGTGACGCTGATTTTGCCAAGTAATTCTTTTGCTTCCTCCGTATTCGCACATTGGGACAAAACCCAAAGAATTACCTCAAAAGGGGCAAGATTTGTGTATTCGGGGTTAAGCTTGTGGTAATGTGCATATCCTGAAAAAAGAAGCCCTGCCATGCTAAGCCCCTTTTCATTGGTTGCATCAAAATACAGTGGATAACCATCAGAAACAATACCCATGCCTATCATGGCATAATGAGAATGTACTGAATCCGTGTGGCGGAAAACAAGGGGAAAATTACGCGGTGTAATCAGGATTTTTTCACCAAAGGAATGTTCAAAATCCAAGTTTCTGCCGAAAAAGTGTTTTTTGCCACATAAAGAAATTGCCGTACACATATTTTATACCCTTTTCCTTTCAAAAAATATTGAAACCTGCTATTAATTATGATATACTTAATCTATTATAGTTAGTTATATACGAAAGAAGGGAAAATGATGCTTGAAAAAGAATGGGTATTTTTGGATGAAAATATCAGTCAGGCACAGGCACAGGCTTATTCGGAAATTTTTGATATTCCCACAATTGTAGCCAAGGTTCTTTTAAACCGAGGCTTTACCGATGCTGCCGATGCGAAAAAATTTCTTGAAAAAGACTCAGGCAGTTTTTATTCACCAAGTCTTCTCAAGGATATGGATAAAGCCGTAGCCCGAATAAAGAAAGCAATAGAAAATAAGGAGCATGTTGTTGTATACGGTGACTATGATGTTGATGGCATCACGTCTACGGCACTTGTGGTGAGCTACCTTAGAGAACAGGGCGTCGATACTCATGCGTACATACCCGACAGACAGAATGAGGGCTACGGAATAAATAAAAATGCAATAGAGAAAATTCACGAAAGCGGGGCAACACTTATAATAAGCGTTGATACAGGTATTACTGCTTTTGAGGAAACAGAGTATGCCGCATCTTTAGGATGCGATGTTATTATAACTGACCATCATGAATGTAAAGCGGAGCTTCCCCATGCTGTTGCAGTAGTAAATCCAAAAAGAATGGATTGCGAGTATCCTTTTAAGGACCTTGCGGGCGTAGGAGTTGCATTTAAGCTGGTATGTGCGGCAAGCGATAAAAGTGAGAATGAACTGCTCAATCAGTATGCTGATTTAGTGGCGTTGGGAACAATTGCCGATGTGGTGTCCCTGCGTGACGAAAACAGAATAATTGCCGCAAGAGGTATTGAAAAGTTGTCGAAAAATCCCAACATCGGTTTAGCGGCAGTAATTTCTACCCTTGGCCTTCGTCAGAAGTGGAATAACTGTGCCGTGGTAAGCTATTCCATTGCACCAAGGCTTAATGCCGCAGGCAGAATGTCAAACGCGATGATTGCAGTAGACCTTTTGCTTACAAACGATGAAGCTACTGCACAGGATCTTGCAATTAAGCTTGACGAGGATAACAGAAACCGCCAAAACGAGGAAAAGATAATTTTTGATCAGGCGGTGGAAATGATTAACAACATAGATCTTGCTGACAAAAAGGTGCTTGTACTTGCAAAGCGTAACTGGCATCACGGAATTATCGGAGTTGTGGCATCAAGAATATGCGAAAAGTATAATAAAACATGTATTCTTATATCCATTGAGGACGATTGGTGCAAAAGCTCAGGCAGAAGTGTGGAAGGTCTTAATTTATTTGATGCACTCGGAAATTGTGCCGACATTTTAGAAAAGTTTGGCGGTCATGCGTATGCGGCAGGCTTCTCAATCAAGGAGGAATACATTGGCGAGCTTGACCGTCGTCTTAACGAGTTTGCGAAAAGCTGCGATATAGAGGAAAAGCTTCCCAGACTTCTTATTGATTCTAAAATAACTGTTGAGGACATAAATGCTGCAACAATCAGAAAAACGGAAGTTCTCGCTCCCTATGGTGCAGGAAATAAAGTTCCGGTGTTTGCTCTTATGAATGCCAGAGTTGTAGATGTAAAGACTCTTTCCGACGGAAAGCATTGCAGATTTTTGGTTGAGAGCGGCAAACGTATCGTGGAAACAATTGCTTTCGGTGCAGGCTCTCTTGCATCGGAATATTGCCCCGAAGATATTGTAGACCTTGCAGGAGAGCTTAATATTAATTTGTATAACGGACAGACAAGGCTTCAGCTTATATTAAGCGGCATACGCTTCTCGCATAAAGGAATCGGTGACGTTCTTCCCGACAGACAGGATTTTGTGGATATTTACAAGTTTTTACGCCAAAAGGGCAATATAAATGAAGATATGGCAAATCTTTCGGGAATTCTTTCAGAGAAGTTCGGAAGACGTATCATGCGTGATAAAATATTAAATGTGCTTAGAGTATTTAAGGATTTAGCTATTCTTAATTATCACAAGCTGGGCGATATTGTTCAGATTACACTGCTTGAAACCGAAAAAGGAAAAAAGGTTTCAATCGATAAGAGCAGTGAATATCAGCGTATAAAAAAAGAAGCGGAAGAATTGTACGGCTGACCGAAAGAGAGTGATTTTTATGGATCAGGCATTTGAAGCCTTGATGGACAAAATAAAAAAATATAATAAAAATGCAGACGAGGACAGAAGCCTGATTCTTAAAGCGTATACGCTATGCAAAGAAAAGCACGGCGACCAGCTCCGCCACAGCGGAGAGCCGTACTTTGTGCACCCCTATGAAGTTGCCTGTATCCTTGCGGAAATGGAACTTGATGCACAGGCGATAGTAGCAGGACTTTTGCATGATATTATAGAGGACACGGACTACGGCTACGACTCGATGAAAGAGGAATTTGGCGAGCAGGTAGCACTTTTGGTTGAGGGCGTAACAAAGCTTGATAAAATCAAGTGTATTTCCAAGGAAGAAGCTCACATTGAAAATCTCAGAAAAATGTTTTTTGCGATGGCAGAGGACATACGCGTCGTCCTTATAAAGCTTGCTGACAGGCTCCATAATATGCGTACTCTTAAGCATATGAAGCCCGAAAAACAGCTCCAAAAGGCTAAGGAATCATTAGATGTATATGCACCTCTTGCTTACAGACTGGGTATATCTAAAATCAAGATTGAGCTTGAAGATTTAGCTCTTAAATATCTTGACAGCGTAGCCTACTACGAAATTGTTGACGGACTTTCCCAGAAACAGTCCGAGCGTGATGCATATGTGCAGAATGTAAGAGGTGTTATTGCCGACAAAATGGAGGAAATGGGTATCAAATGCCACATTGCCGCCCGTGCAAAGCACATCTATTCGATTTTCAGAAAAATGTATAATCAGAACAAAACCCTTGACGAAATATATGACCTTTTTGCAGTTCGTATAATTGTTGATACGGTGGCTGAATGTTATGCGGTACTTGGTATCGTCCATGAGGAATACAAGCCTATCCCCGGACGATTCAAGGATTATATCGCCATGCCCAAGCCTAATATGTATCAGTCCCTTCATACCACTGTTATAGGTCCCGACGGTCAGCCCTTTGAAATTCAGATTCGTACATGGGATATGCACCGTGTTGCAGAACGCGGTATTGCCGCACATTGGAAATATAAAGAGGGAAGAGCAGGCGACAGCAAAAATCTTGACTGGGTTAATAAGCTTCTGGAAATTCAGAGCGAAGCGGTTGACCCCGAAGATTTCATGCGTACTCTTAAAATCGACATGTTTGCCGACGAGGTGTTCGTATTTACTCCCAAAGGGGACGTAATAGGACTTCCGGCAGGTTCATGCCCCATAGATTTTGCATTTTATATCCATTCCGCAGTAGGATATAAAATGACAGGTGCCAAGGTAAATTCAAAAATGGTAACACTTGATTACAAGCTTCAAAACGGAGATATTGTGGAGGTAGTTACCTCAAGTGCAAACAAAGGCCCCAGCCGTGACTGGCTGAAAATTGTTAAAACCTCTACTGCACGCAGCAAAATTAATTCCTGGTTCAAGAAAGAAAACAGGGAAGCAAATATTGGGCGTGGTAAGGATGCCGTGGAGGCAGAGCTTAAGCGTGTGGGAATGAATCAGGGAGATTTATTCAAAAATAAATATCTTGAACCTATGCTTAAGCGTTATGGTTTTGCCGGCGTGGATGAAATGTATGCGGCAATCGGCTTTGGCGGAATTACCGCGGCAAAGGTTATAACAAGACTGCGTGACAGCTATCAGAATGACCATAAGGAAGAAATTGTTCCTGAGCTTACATCCAAAACTGCATCAAAAAAGAGTACCAAGGGTGAAGTAGGAATAGAAATCAAAGGCGTAGATAACTGTCTTGTCAGACTTTCCCGTTGCTGTAATCCCGTGCCCGGTGACGATATTATCGGATTTATCACCCGCGGCAGAGGTGTCAGCATACACAGAAGTGACTGTATAAATGTCATGGAGAGCAAGCTTACAGAGGATATGCGTAAGCGTATGATAGAATGTAACTGGCTTGATGATGTGGCATCCTCGTTTAATACAGAGCTTAGCATTGAATGTACAAACAGAAGCGGAATTCTGGCTGATGTTATCGGTGTTGTTTCAGAACAAAAGCTTAACCTGATTGCTGCTAATGCACGTGCACTTAAGGACAGAACGGCTCTTATCGACATTACTATCGAGGTAGACAGTAAGCAGCAGCTTGACGCTATTATAAAGAGGTTGCACCGTGTTCCCGGCGTGCACGACATCAGAAGAACCGTTCAGTAAGGCAGGGAGGAGCGGATACAAATGGACATACAGCGTATTATGGTAGGTGAGCTTCAGGTAAACTGCTATCTTCTGACTGATAACGGAGAAGCGGCAGTGATTGACCCCGGTGCAAATGCAGATTTGATTTTGGAGAAAATAGAAGAAAGCGGTGCTTCTCTTACAAAAATACTTCTTACCCACGGACATTTCGATCATACAGGTGCCGTTAAGATTCTTGCCGAAAAAACGGGTGCAAAGGTTTATATCCATAGCGGGGATAAGATGATGCTATTGGATAACAACTGTAACCTGAGCTTCCTTACAGGGGAAAAGATAGAACTGTATACCCCCGATGTATTGCTGGACGAAATACAGGAAATCCCCCTTGGCAGTACTAACATTAAAGTATACCACACTCCCGGTCACAGTACGGGAGGCGTAACCTATCAGTGGGGAAATACTTTATTCTGCGGAGATTTACTTTTCAAAAACTCCATAGGAAGATTTGATTTCGGGGATTTAAAGACGGAGCTTGAATCTATCAAATTCCTTATAAATAGTTTCCCCGAAGAAACAATGGTGCTTCCCGGTCACGGCGTCAAAACAACAATTGGTGATGAGAAAAAATATAACCCTTATTTGGACTGATTTATATGAAGATTGAATTAAAAGGACATTCCTTTGAGGATGCCGTAAGGCAGATATTACAGCTCTTTTTCGATATAAATTCGGAATTTGATGTAATAACAGAGCTTGATATTGAAGAAAATATATATATAGCAAAAGCAAAAATCACCCTCGGCACAAAACAAGCCGAGGGTGAAATTAAAGAGCGGTTTTCTTCTCCCGATAAAAGGCAAATCAGCGATTTAATAAAGAAATCGGTGTTTTTCGCATGCAGAAAGCTTTCTGATATGCCTGCTCCGTGGGGAATTTCAACAGGGATACGCCCTGCTAAAACTGCCAGAATGATGCTTGATGAGGATAAGAATGACAGCGAAATACTCCGCTACATGCAGGAGGAGTTTTTCATTACCCCCCAAAAAGCACAACTCAGCCTTGACGTAGCAAAAAAGGAATTCGGACTTCTTAAAAATCGTGTGGAAAATGGCGTAGGTCTTTATATAGGAATACCCTTTTGCCCTACAAGATGCTCCTATTGCTCCTTTATTTCTCAGGCAACGGCACACAACCAAAAGTTTGTACAACCCTATGTGGAGGCACTTTTAAAGGAAATCGAAGAAACGGCACGTATGGCAGAAGATTTGGGCTTTAAAGCGGAAACAATTTATTTCGGCGGAGGAACTCCTACTACATTATCGCCCGAAAATCTGAATATACTTATAAAAAAGGTTAAAAAGTCCTTTGATGTATCATCTCTTAAGGAATTTACCGTGGAAGCAGGCAGACCCGATACCTTTTCCGATGAGATGCTGGGTGTTTTAGCCGAAAACAAAGTTAATCGAATTAGTATAAATCCCCAGACGATGAATCAAAAAACGCTTGATAGAATCGGAAGAAAGCATAGCGTGGAAGAAACTATCCGTGCTTTTGAAATGACGAAAAAATACGACTGTTTCAGTATTAATGCAGACCTTATTGCAGGACTTCCGGGCGAAAGCATAGAGGATTTTCAAAGAACTGTCAGCGATGTGTGTGAACTCTCGCCACATGCCGTGACGGTGCATACAATGTATTTGAAAAGAGCCGCAAGGCTTATTGATGACTTTGAAAAACTGCGTTTTGCCGACAATATGGATAAAATGGTGCAGTATTCATACGATTTTCTCACGGAAAAGGGATATAACCCTTATTATATGTATAAGCAAAAGAACACCTTGGGTAACCTTGAGAATGTGGGATTTTCCTTTGAGGGGTATGAAAGCCTTTACAATATTTACATTATGGAGGAAATACAAACCATTCTTGCCATGGGCGGCGGAGCATCAACAAAAATGGTAAAGGGAGACAGAATTGAAAGGGTATTCAATCCTAAGGAAGCCGCCGATTATATAAACAGAATTGATGAGATAATAGATAAGAAGAGGAAAGCACTTGAATTTTTGAGGTGATTTGAAAATGATTAAATTTATCTTTGACTCCGAAGGTTTTTCTGCAGAAAAAGAAACCAGAATAGGTGATTTCATAACCCAAAAAGGACTCGGAAAAAGCGTTCTTGCCTGTAAGGTAAACGGAAGGATTGTGCCGTCTGACTACATTTTAAAGGATAAGGACACAGTTTTTCCTCTTACCATAAAAAGTGATGAAGGCTATCTCATCTACAAGGAATCTCTTATTTTATTGCTCCTTCACTCGGCGGAGCAGATTACGGGAGCGGACACGGTTTTTGTACGCCAGTCGGTAAATAAGTCAACCTATTTTGAGATAAATACAGCCTCGGATAAAACGCATATTGCAGAGGCAATTAAGGCGAAAATGAATGAAACTATCCGTACAGGGGAGCAGTTTCATTCCATCAAGCTTAAAAGGACAGTTCTTGCTGAGCTTTTCAGGCAAAATGGCGAAGCGGATAAGGCAGAGCTTATAGAAAAGCTCCCTGCCGAGGTTATAACCGCATGTAAAACAGCTAAACGATATCACCTTACCTACCAGCCCATTGCATATTGTATGGAGGCCTTGAGCGTTTTTGATATAGTTCCCTTTGATGACGGATTTTTGCTGAAATATCCTACAAATTATACGGTTGACTCAATCCCTGAAATCAAGACGGGAATAAAGGTCCACAACGCAATTGAAGACTACCGTGACTGGATAAGTACAGTCGGGGTAGGCGATATATTCGCCCTGAACGAAACCATACAAAACGGAAACATATCCGAGCTTGTGAATATGGCAGAGGGGCTTCATGAAAAGCGTATAAGCCGTATTGCCGATAAAATCAAGGAAAACCCGAAGATAAAGGTTATATTAATTGCAGGGCCTTCATCTTCGGGAAAAACCTCCTTTGCAAACCGCCTTTGTCTGCATCTTAAAATCAATCATATAAACCCCGTGGTAATATCGCTTGATGATTACTATGTGGACGATGAGCGTATGCCCCGTGACGAAAACGGAGAAATGGATTTTGAATGTGTGGAAGCTATTGATTACGAGCTTTTTAATGAGCATCTTTCACTTCTTGCAAAAGGGGAAAGCGTAGAGCTTCCCAAGTACGATTTCAAGATCAGGAAACGTGTTAAAGGGGAAACGCTTACCTTAGGCGAAAATCAGATAATCATTGCAGAGGGTATTCACGCACTCAATGAGCTTCTCACAAGCCGTGTAGAGCGTGAAAATAAGTATAAGATATATCTTAGCTGCCTTACCAGCCTGTGCCTCGACGAATATAACGCATTTTCTCCTACGGATAACAGACTGCTTCGCAGAATTGTCCGTGATGCTTCACACAGAAACACCCCTGCCGAGGGAACTTTTAAGCTGTGGCAAAGTGTAAGGCGTGGAGAGCAAAAGTATATTTTCCCCTTTGAAAGCGAAGCGGACGAGGTGTTTAATTCCTCTTTG
This sequence comes from Clostridia bacterium, assembly GCA_017451505.1. Taxonomy (GTDB): domain Bacteria; phylum Bacillota; class Clostridia; order UMGS1883; family UMGS1883; genus UMGS1883. The sequence goes on from JAFTOF010000026.1 coordinate 27,390, forward strand.
GTGTATGAGCTTTCCGTCCTTAAAAAGCCTGCAATTAAGCTTCTTTCTGAAATAGGGGAGGATAGCCCCTATCTGAGTCGTGCAAAAAGGCTTATCAAGCTTCTTTCCTACTTTGAGGAATTTGACCCACATCCCATTCCGCCCACCTCCATTATCCGTGAGTTTATCGGCGGAAGCACGATAGTTCACTGAAAATTACAAGAACCGACCTTCAAAGGTCGGTTCTTGTTACATAGTAAATTCTACATTAGGGAATACACTTAAAAGTGTTTCATATATTTTATCATTTTCTTTGTTATCGTGAACAACAATTTTTCTGGGAGAAATAGATATTAATGCACTCAGAGCGATATCCTCAGGTGTGAAATCTTCACCGCTAAAAGCAAATTCCTCTGCGTAAAATCTTGTAATATCCCTGTGCCACTTGTTTTCAATTCTCAGCACACCGTTCTTTTTTAGTACATGAACGGTGTTTTCCTTTGGGGATTGTACAGACACGAAAAATCGCAGCATATTCAAAAATTCATCATATTCCCTGAGGGCATACATTTCATCTGCCGCATCATGGCAAAGACCACGCAATTCGTTTTTGTATTCCTCCAGTCTGAAATTTATAAACCCGTTTAATATTATGCAGTTATTTTCCCGAAGATAGTCGATGGCACGCTCCTCAATCAGTGCCCTTCGCCTGTTGTAATGAATTGTGTCCATCACATCTTCGCTTTCGGGCGATGCGTGCTTTAAGGCTATGCTATATATCTCATTTCTATCGCCTTCGGGAGTATAGGGAAATTCATTTTTAGTAATCCTATATAGTAAATTCCGTTCGCATTTGTCAAGAATTTCGCTTGTTATCTGCCCTGCAAATTCCCTGATGTCACAGCCTTTCGGCAGAGTTAAAGCGGTATTATAATCCAAAAGCTATCACCTCATTTATTGATTATGTAGTTAGCTTTCGTTTAATGCTGTCAGAGGTATTATGGAACCTATATCCGTTACTTCTCCTTCCTTAATGCTTTTTATACGGATTTTTCTTTTTTCTAAAAATTCTTTTATTTTCTGGTGGTCAGGGAGCGTATTAATATCTCCGTTTATAAGAAGCTCATCACTTGCCCCCATACCTGTGCATCCGCCGAAAAATCCGTTTGGATAGCCGGATAAAGAAATATTATCGTTCGATATTAAAAGCACACTCAGACCTGCCTTTTCTCCTGCGGCGGCAATACCTTTATCACCTGTTATAAAGCTCACTTCATCTACGGGGCATATGGAGCATTTTGTATATCCCTGCTTCACATTTATAATTTCGTAACCCTCGCTGATAAGTATTTCATATAAATGCTCATCGCATACGCTTTTGTTTAAAAAACATTTTTTTCCGACTATACCAACATTATATGCACTATCGTTTGGGTAGTTACTTCCAATATTTGATTTCCCCGAAATGACCTCAATAGCGTAATGGGAGAGCTTTCCGCTATAGTATGCACAAGTTTCGGGTGGACATACAGCCTTTTTTTCGGAAACCATGCAGATTCCTAAATCTGCATGACGCATAAGCCCCTCAGGCAAAACTGAAATTGCGGGAGGCTTTATCACTATAGCACCGTTTATATGAGCATCGGCTATAAATACCGACACTTTTTTTTCGGGAAGGTATGGATATTTCAAAATAATCACCTGTTTTACAAAAATTTCCCAAAAAGGGATTGTCACCTTTTTGGGAAATTTTATGAATTATTATTCTAACAGCTCATTTGCGAGCTTTATTGCCGCATTATAAGAGGGAAGCTCCGCTTTATCAGCGGGCTTTTTTCTTATAAGAAGATAATGGTCACTAAGGTCGCAGTCCCATTTCTTAAAAATATCGCTTCCATCGAGTGAAATTCCGTAGCTATTTCCGTATGCCGACAAGGTTTTAAGCTCTGCCGTATCACCTGTAAACCATTCGTTTAAGGGAGCATATCGGCAATCCTGAGCCTTTTGTGCCAGATAACGTCCTGCATAATCCTTATGAATAATGAAGATATATTTTTCTTCTTCCTCTAAGGCGAATTGTAAGGATATCAAAAGTGAGGATTTGTATTCAAGGTCAATTTCCTTGTCGGAAATAGTAATGTTTGCAAGAGTCAAAAGCTTTTCACCGTCATTATTTACATCTTCACACTTTTTCCCCAATTCTTCGGAAATTTGCTTTACGTGGTTATTCGGGAAAAAATGAGGACCTGCATAAGTCAGTGTCACGTCATAACGCTCCATTTTCCAAATGGAATTTAAAAGGCATACTACCGCTATTATAATCACCAGCGGAACAATTACCCACCATTTATAATAGGTCCAAAAATACGACCACCATTTACTTGTGAATTTTTTGGGAATTTCACCGTATTTTTCAGCCATTGTTTATTTCCTTTCAGATGCACCGAGTCTTGCGAGGGACTTCTTCAGTTTGATTTCTGCAAGGCGGTGCTCAAAGTCACCGTTCTTAGTATCGGCAAGCCTTGATTGTGCCTTTTCTTTAGCTCTTTTTGCTCTTTCCACATCAATATCCTCAGACCACTCAAAGGTGGAGGCAACCACGCGGACAACACCGCCTGACACTGTTACCATACCGCCTGAACAGGCAGCGGTGCGTTCTCCATTATCTGTGAAAACCCTTGCAAGACCGATTGAAAGCGGAGCAACATAGTCGGAGTGGCGGGGAAGGATTCCCACGTCACCCTCGCTTGTGCGAAGAATTATTTTGTTTGCATTTCCGCTGTACAAAAGTCCGTCGGGAGTTACTATTTGAAGTTCAAATCCATTCATAATCTCAACCCTTTTTTGGGAATTTAGTTTTTCTTAGCTTTTTCAATAGCTTCCTCAATAGTTCCTACGAACAGGAATGCTGATTCGGGGAGGTCATCGTGCTTGCCTTCGATAATTTCCTTAAAGCCTCGGATTGTTTCCTTAAGTGGTACATACTTACCCTGCATACCTGTAAACTGCTCTGCAACGGAGAAGGGCTGAGAAAGGAATCTCTGAACCTTTCTTGCACGGCTTACCGTAAGCTTATCCTCTTCGCTAAGCTCATCCATACCCATAATTGCAATAATATCCTGAAGCTCGTTATATCTTTGAAGAATTCTCTGAACTGCTCTGGCGGTTTCATAATGCTCAATTCCCACAACATCGGGAGTAAGGATTCTCGACGTGGAATCAAGGGGGTCAACCGCAGGATAAATACCCTGTGATGCAATCTGTCTTGAAAGAACGGTAGTTGCATCAAGATGTGCAAACGTTGTTGCCGGAGCAGGGTCAGTAAGGTCATCGGCAGGCACGTAAACTGCCTGAACTGACGTAATTGAACCTTTCTTTGTAGAGGTAATTCTCTCCTGAAGTGCACCCATTTCAGTAGCCAGAGTGGGCTGATAACCTACCGCGGAAGGCATACGTCCCAAAAGGGCACTAACCTCACTTCCTGCCTGTGTGAAACGGAAAATATTGTCGATAAAGAGAAGCACGTCCTGACCTTCTCTGTCACGGAAGTATTCTGCCATGGTAAGACCTGAGAGGGCAACTCTCATTCTTGCTCCCGGAGGCTCATTCATCTGACCGTAAACCAAGGCTGTCTTATTAATAACGCCCGATTCCTTCATTTCGTTATAAAGGTCGTTACCCTCACGCGTTCTTTCCCCTACGCCGGTAAATACACTAAGACCGCCGTGCTGCTTTGCAACGTTGTTAATAAGCTCCATAATAAGAACCGTCTTACCAACACCCGCACCGCCGAAAAGACCAATCTTACCGCCCTTTGCATAGGGGCAGATAAGGTCTACGACTTTAATACCTGTTTCCAGAATTTCAGTGGTGCTCTCCTGCTCGTCATAGCCGGGGGCAGGACGGTGAATCTCCCATTTTTCAGGATTTTCGGGAGCAGGCTGATTATCAACCGGCTCACCAAGGAGATTAAATATTCTTCCCAAAGTACACTCACCAACGGGCACGCTGATTTTCTTTCCCGTATCAAGTGCATCCATACCGCGTACAAGTCCGTCGGTAGAACTCATAGCGATACAGCGGACAACATCATCACCGATATGCTGTGCTACTTCAAGGGTTATTTTACGTTCCTTGGTTTCAATTTCAATAGCATTGAGCAGATTGGGAAGCTGTCCGTTTTCAAATTTAATATCAAGGACAGGTCCGATAATTGAAATTACCTTACCTATGTTTTTTTCTGCCATGGATTATCAATCCTTTCATTATTGGTTGGAACCCGCAACAATTTCTGTAAGCTCCTGCGTAATTGCCGCCTGTCTGGCTCTGTTATATTTCAGACTCAAACTATCAATTATTTCGCCTGCATTGTCGGTTGCGTTTTCCATTGCCGTTCTGCGTGCACTAAGCTCGGATGCAATAGATTCACACAAACCACCGTATACTATACCGCTGATATAGTGCGGAACAATTTTTTCATATACTGCCTCAGGAGAGGGGTCGTAAATGATGAGGCTCTGCACCTTTTCCTGCTCGTTTTCCGAAGTTGAAATGGGCAGTATTTTCTTTGATGAAGGAACCTGCGACAAAACATTTACAAATCCTGTGTAATAAATATCAAGAGAAGTAAATTCACCTTTAAGGAAAGCCTCGGAAAGCACCTGACCGATACTGTTGCAGTCGGAAATATTCACATCTGCCGCAACAGAGTACGCGGTAGTGAAGAAGGATACATTCTTCTTTGAAAAGTATTCCAAAACCTTTTTGCCTATGGGGAAAATAATATCCCCGTCCTTATAGCAGAGGGATTTAAACAAATTGTTGTTGTATCCGCCTGCAAGCCCTCTGTCACCTGCGATAACAATGTGGCATGCCTTTCCCTCTTTTTCTTCCCTTGTAAAAGGAGAGGAGAAGTCCTTGTTGTTTTTGCTTATTTCAGAAAGAGCCATAGACAGCGTTTCAAAAAACGGACGGCTTGCCTCAATGCGTTCTTTTGCCTTTCTCATTTTACTGGTGGCAACAAGCTGCATTGCCTTTGTAATCTGACGTGTGTTTTCGACGCTTTTTATTCTGTTTTTAATTGCTTTCATTGAAGGCATTTTGCGTCACCTCACTTGCGGGAGAGAAACTTTTGCACGCACTCTGTCACCGCGTTTTTAATCATTTCCTCCGTTTCGGAAGAAAGCTCACCCGTTTGGGCTATATTTGAAATGATTTTCGGATATGTGTTATCCACATAGTCAAAGAGTGATTTCTCAAAATCTCTTATATCTTCTACGGCAATATCCTTAAGATAATCATTGATAACAGCGTAGATAATGACTACCTGATGCTCAACGGAAACAGGAGAATTTCTGTCCTGTTTAAGAACCTCAACAATTCTTTCGCCCTGCTCAAGACGCATTTTTGTATCAGCGTCAAGGTCGCTTCCGAACTGAGCAAAAGATTGCAACTCACGATACTGTGAATATGCCAGTTTAAGCGTACCCGAAACCTTCTTCATTGCTTTAATCTGTGCATTACCACCAACACGGCTTACGGAAATACCGGGGTTTACCGCTGGCATAACGCCTGAATGGAAAAGCTCGGTTTCCAGGAATATCTGACCGTCTGTAATAGAAATTACGTTTGTGGGAATATACGCCGAAACGTCGCCTGCCTGTGTTTCAATAATGGGAAGTGCGGTAAGAGAACCTCCACCATATTCGGGAGCAAGGCGTGCCGCTCTTTCCAGAAGTCTTGAATGAAGGTAGAAAACGTCGCCGGGGTATGCTTCACGTCCCGGAGGACGGCGAATAAGAAGCGAAAGTGCACGGTATGCTACTGCGTGCTTTGAAAGGTCATCATATACCACCAAAACATCCTTGCCCTGATGCATGAAGTACTCACCCATGGCACAGCCCGAATAGGGGGCAATATACTGGAGGGGAGCAAGCTCGCTTGCAGTAGCCGCAACAACGGTTGTATAGTCCATTGCACCGCTTTTTTCGAGCGTGTCAACAAGCTGTGCAACGGTGGACTTTTTCTGACCTATTGCAACATAGATACAGATAACGTCCTTACCCTTCTGATTTATAATTGTATCAAGACCTATTGTAGATTTACCCGTCTGGCGGTCGCCGATAATAAGCTCACGCTGACCGCGGCCGATGGGAATCATGGAGTCAATAGCCTTAATACCTGTTTGAAGCGGAACACTTACTGACTTTCTTTCAATAATTCCGGGTGCGGGGGATTCAATGGGGCGAATCTCTTTGGTTTCAATAGGTCCTTTTCCGTCGATGGGCTGACCGAGAGCATTAACAACTCTGCCAATCATTGCCTCACCTACGGGAACGCTCACTACAGCACCTGTACGCTTAACAATGTCACCCTCACGGATAGCTGAGTCATCACCTAAAATAACAAGGCTTACAAGGTTTTCCTCAAGGTTAAGTGCCATTGCGGCTTCACCGTTTGAAAACTCTACAAGCTCATTGCTCATACAGTTGTCAAGCCCCTTGACCTTTGCAATACCGTCACCAACTTCGACAACATAGCCGGTTTCCTTTTGCTCGGTTTTATTGGAATAATTTTTTATTTGGTCTTTTATAATTTTACTGATTTCATCGGATTTAAGCTGCATTATTTCACCTTCAATCTATTTGTTCGGAAGAAAGCTGTGCCTTTATAGCATCAAGCCGTGTACGCACGCTTGCATCCGTCTGCGAATTTTGTGTTCTTAGAATGATACCGCCTAAAATTGATTTGTCAACCTTTGTTTCAAGCTGAATTTTTTTGCCGTACTCTTTTTCAAGCTTCGAAATAAGCTTTGCCTTAAGCTCATCACTCAAGTCTACAGCCGTTATGGCAGTAACATTTTCAATATTATTCTTTTTGCAGTAAAGCTTTTTGTACTCTTTTACACAATCTGAAAAAATGTGTGTACACTTTTTCTCACACAAAAGCTTAAGAAAATTTATTACATATTCATGGACACAGGAAAATGCCTCATCAATAAGGGAGGTCCTTTGCTCCAAAGAAAGAGTGGGGGAGTTAAGAAGAACAGTATATTCCCTGTTTTCCCTTATGATAGCATCAATACCTGATAACTGCTCCATAAAAACATCGCAAAGATTTTCATCTTCAGCGAGTGAAAATAATGAAGCGGCATAGACGTGGGCAAAGGAACTCATTTATCTTCACCTCTGCCGTCTATAAAATCTTCAACGAGTCTTTCATAATCGCTTTCATTAATGTCTTTTTCAATAACCTTTTCTGCAACAGAAATTGCAATGGAAGCAATATCACTTTTGATTTCACTTACCGCTGCTTTTTTCTCCTGCTCGATTTGCTTTTCTGCCTTTTCCATGGCAGCCTGAGCCTTTTTCTGTGCCTCGGAAACTATTGCTTCGCCTTTAAGGGTTGCTTCATGGGTAGCCTCTTTCATTATTTTAGAAGCTTCTTCCTTTGCAGCGGAAAGCTTCTGTGTGTATTCGCTTTCCAATTCCTCGGCATTCTTTTGTGCCTCCTCAGCCTTCTTATACATTTCTCCCACTTCGTTTTCACGCTGCGAAAGTATGTTCGTAACAGGCTTAAAGAGGAGCTTTTTTAATATAAAAAGCAGGAGAAGCAGGTTTGCCCAGGTGAATATTATAGTCCACGGGGCAATCGACACAAATTCCTGAAATTTTTGCATTTTTTAACCTCCTCATTTTGTGGTGGTGTAAAAAACTCAGTTTTTTACACCACCTGTTTGTTTAGGGATAGGAAAAAATGCTCCAGAACGGACAAACTGAGCCAAAGCGTAAGCTTTGGGTTACCCGAAGGCGTACGTGGGTACGTCGAGAGGCGAAGTTTGCTCCGTAGCAAAAAGACTTACAAAATATAGAAAAATCGAACAAGATGAGATTTTTCAACCAAATTGAAACATTTTACAAATTATAACCAATCTTAACTCTATATTATTATCGGCTTTTTGCGTTCTGGACTTTTTTTACATCCCTTTTGACTTAAAATTAAATGAAGGGGTTTGCAAAGAGAAGAATCATTGCAACAACAAGACCGTAAATACCTGTTGACTCTGCAACTGCACAACCAAAGAGCATAGTTGATGTGATTTCGCCCTTTGCTTCGGGCTGACGGCCTACTGCCTCTGCAGCTTTACCTGCCGCATAACCCTGACCGATACCAGGGCCGATACCTGCGATCATCGCAAGACCTGCACCGATAGCTGATGCTGCTTTAATAATTGCCATTTCCATAATAAATACCTCCAAAAAATATATAATATAAATTAATATCCTATTAAAATTTATTTTCTGCCGCCTTAAGCTTCGCTTGGCTCGTTAGCACCGCCCACATATACCATAGCAAGCATAGAAATGATATATGCCTGCAAGAAGCTTGTAAATACATCAAAATATATTGAAAGAAGGGCGGGAAGACCCACTTGGAGAAGCGGAATATCCCCTAAAATCGGAATCCAGCCTAAAAGTGCGTTGCTGCATGTAGCAAGTGCCGCATAGATAAGCGTCGTTATAACGATACCCGAAGCAATGTTTCCGAAATGACGAAATGCCATGGAAATCGGATTTGCTATTTCACTAATGAGATTAAGGGGTGTTATAAGTGCTACAGGCTCGGTAAAGCCTTTAAGCCAACCGCCTACGCCTTTGTTTTTAATGTTTCCAAATTGAATAAGGAAGAATATCATAAGTGCAAAGGCAAGCGTAGTGTTAAGGTCACCCGTGGGGGCACGCATGCCTGTAAGCCCTGAAAGACTGCTAAGTATAGAATAGCTGAAAAGCGTACCTATAAGGGGAGCAAAACGCAGGTTATGCTTTCCCATTGTATCGCCCACCAAACCATAGAGCATAGCTACAAGCTTTTCTGCTGCGAGCTGCCTTTTTGACGGATTGCGGACACTCAGGTTCCTTCCTAAGATGAAAGCTATAAGTGTCAGTGCGGCGACAACTATCCAACCGCCCACAATGGTTTCCGTAATGGGAATTCCGCCTAAAATATTGATTTCAAATAATATTTCGGGACCTTTTATACTCAAGATTTTTCACTCCTTTTATTAATAAAGGGTACAATTGTCACGGCAATACGCTGGAAAAACAGTGGGATGATTGCTGCCCAGAAGTGTATGTGGGGGACGTTTACTGCAATAATTACCGCTGCAGCCGTAAACAGCATACGGACAGTGTAGGTTGATGCCATATATGCTTTGGCTGCGTTTGGACTTTTTCCTGCGGCTTTTTTTACGCAGCGGGCAAGGTAAAAGAAATTCAGACAAACAAAGGTGCAACCGTAAAGTGTTCCCAAAAGAATATCTGTTTTCGGGTGCATAAATATTGCAAATAAAATAAATTCAATCACGCCCATAATGAAAACCGTTACGCTTACTTTTAAGGCTTCCTTGTAAACCGAATCATTTTTTTCCATTTTTGCTTTCCTTTCCCATAACTAATTTATAGAATTTGAAACATGATAATGCTGCACTTCCCAGACCGAGAAAAATTCCAATTATCATTACATAGTTTCCCAAAGAAAAGGTGCTTTTAACCCATGAGGCTATTAAAATCCACAACAAAAAAGAAATTACTATATTAAGACCAAACTCTGTAATAGTTCCCAAAGCCATAAGCGTTTTTCTGTCGGGATTTTTCATATTATATCCGTTCCTTTATTAAAAGTAAATAAAATGTCTGTATATTTACAAAAAATTCAATAAAATTTCAAAAAAGGAGATAACTGCCACATGCGACAAATTAATTTTTGTATGGTAGTTGACTCTCCTTTTCTCATCTCAAGCGTATTTAATTACAACCACTCTACTGGTCTTACGCTTGTTATTCCGAAGTGGTAGAGGATTGCATCGGTAATTCTTCTTGATGCATTACCGTCACCGTAGGGATTAACAGCTACGCTCATTTTGTGGTATTCTTCTTCATCGGTAAGAAGCTGAGACGCCAATGAATAAATAATATCTTCCTCCGTGCCCGCTATTTTAACTGTACCTGCTTCTGCCGCTTCTGGTCTCTCTGTTTCACCGCGGAGAACAAGCACGGGCTTACCCAGTGCAGGAGCCTCCTCCTGAAGTCCGCCCGAATCGGTCAGAATAAGATGTGCCTTTGCCATTGCGTTATGAAGAACGTCAACGTCAAGAGGCTCTACCAAATGAACTCTGGGAATGTTTCCGAGAATTGCATTTGCAGTTTCCCTTACGGCAGGGTTAAGATGCACGGGGTAAATAACCTCAATGTCGGGGAAATCGCGAACAAGCCTTGCCACTGCCTTGCAGATGTTTTCAAGGGGCTGACCTAAATTTTCTCTGCGGTGAGCAGTCATTAATATGAAACGCTTATCCATATCTATTCCTTCAAGGGGAGTTCCCGCAAAGGAAAAATCACGTTTAATAGTAGTTTTGAATGCATCAATTACAGTATTTCCCGTTACAAAAATGCTATCGGGGTTTATTCCCTCATTTATAAGATTAGCACGATTGTTTTTTGTAGGGGAGAAATGAAGGTCTGCAATAGCACCTGTAAGACGACGGTTCATTTCTTCCGGGAAAGGGAAATACTTATCATAAGTACGAAGTCCTGCCTCCACATGACCTACTTTTATCTGGTTATAGTATGCTGCCAGACTTCCTGCAAATGTAGTAGAGGTGTCACCGTGGACAAGTACAAGGTCGGGCTTTTCCTGACGGAAAACCTCTTCAAGACCTGTAAGTGCTTTAGTGGTAATACCTGCAAGAGTTTGCCTTTCAGTCATAATATTAAGGTCAAAATCAGGCTTTAAATCAAAGAGATTCATTACCATATCAAGCATTTCGCGGTGCTGTGCGGTAACGCAGACCTTACAGTCAATAGAAGGGCGTGACTTAAGCTCATAAATAAGCGGTGCCATTTTAATTGCTTCTGGTCTTGTGCCGAAAACAGTAAATACTTTAATCATAACTTCCTCCTGATATTATTTGTTTATATTATCTTCTTTTTCCGAGTGCATTTCAATAATATGTGGCGTTGCCCAAAGGAACAACACAAAACCAACGATAACGGCAAGGAAAACCCACCAGGATATCGCCCCTGTTGCGATGAGAGCAACTGCCGCCGCACAAAGAACAATGCACAGCATATATATTGTAGAAACTGCCTGTTTTTGTGAAAAGCCTGCATCTATCAATCTATGATGAAGATGTCCGCGGTCGGGTGACATAATTGGCTGATGATTTCTAAGCCTTCGAAGTATTGCCGACGCAGTGTCAAATATGGGAAGCCCGAGAATAAGAAGGGGTGCCGCAATACTTATAACGGCATAGCCTTTAAAAAGCCCCTGTACGGATATTGTTGAAAGCACAAATCCAAGGAAAAGCGACCCCGTATCTCCCATGAAGAGTTTAGCAGGGTTAAAATTATAGGGGAGAAATCCTATACATGCTCCTGCTAAAGCACTTGTTACAAATGCTACAACAGGCTCACCCACTATAATTGCTATACATAAAAGGGTAAGTGCCGAAATAGAAGATACTCCGCAGGCAAGCCCGTCAAGTCCGTCAAGAAGATTGATTGCATTTGTAATTCCTACAATCCAAATAACGGTAACGGGGATTGCCGCCCATCCAAGCCCTATATATCCGTAATCGGATATAAAAGAGGGCACACGGATAAAGTCAATCTGAAGTCCCATAAGAACGGGACACAGTGCAGCAATAAGCTGAACGAGAAGCTTAAGCTTTGCACTCAGGGCGTATATATCATCAAAAATACCCAAGGTTACAATAATTGCACATCCAATCAGAATTCCTGCAAGTTCCTTTGTAACATTTGCAAAGGCTATGGTGCTTATAATAAATCCTAAGAAAATCGCAAGTCCACCAAGCCTTGCCGTGGGCTTTTTGTGCATACGGCGATTATCCTTTGGAATGTCTACCGCACCGATTTTAAAAGCAAGCTTTTTTACAAAGGGCGTGGTGATAAATGTGATTATAAACGCTACAATAAAAGTAATCAGTATGTTGTTGTTGCTTATCATAACAGTTACCTCGTTTTATCAGATTATGAATCCGACTTTTTTCTTTACTTTGGTCAGCGTGCGACGGGCTATGCCGTATGCCGCTTCTGCTCCGTTTTTGTATATGCCTTCAAGGTAATCCTTGTTTTTCATAAGCTCATCATATTTTTCCTGAATGGGACGAAGATGCTCAGCTACGGCTTCACCTACCGCAAGTTTGAAATCGCCGTATCCTTTACCGGAAAATTCACTCACTGCTTCGTCAATTGTTTTTCCCGTAACGGTTGAGTAAATGGTGAGAAGGTTATTAACGCCGTCCTTACCCTCTCTGTAAGCAATTTCCGCTTCGGAATCGGTTACGGCCCTCTTTACCTTGCGGATAATATCCTCTGGCTTATCAAGCAGGAAAATACATCCGTTGGGGTTAGGGTCGCTCTTGCTCATTTTAGCCGTGGGAGTCTGCAAACTCATAATCTTTGCACCGGCACTCTTTTCTGGAATGTATGCATCGGGAATTACGAATGTATCACTGTAAAGTGTGTTAAAGCGGTGTGCAATATCCCTTGCAAGCTCTAAGTGCTGTTTCTGGTCAACGCCTACGGGTACAAGATCCGTCTGATACAGAAGAATATCCGCCGCCATCAGTACAGGGTAGGTGTAAAGACCGGCATTTATATTTTCGGGGTGTTTCTGACTTTTGTCCTTAAACTGCGTCATACGATTAAGCTCACCCATCTGGGTAAAGCAGTTAAGTATCCAGCTAAGCTCTGCATGCTGGGGAACATGGCTCTGTATGAACATAATGTTCTTCTCTGCATCAAGTCCGCAGGCAATGTACTGGGCAAGCAGGGAAAGGGTATTTTTCCTGAGCTGTGCCGGCTCCTGCCTGACAGTGATTGCGTGCATATCTACCACACTGAAAATGCAGCTGTATTCATCCTGAAGTGTAACCCAGTTTTTAAGTGCTCCCAGATAATTTCCGAGAGTCACGGAATCGCTGGAGGGCTGAATGCCCGAAAAAATTACTTTTTTATCATTAATCATAAAGTCGCCTCTTCTACTTTTATAGCATATATCTTTCTATATTCTACCACAAATGGCTTAATTAGTAAAGTTTTTTTTAGAAATTAAACGAGTAATAAAAAAGTGCGGCTGAACACCGCACTTTTTTATTGTTTTTTTGCCCAAATTCCCTGTAGTGGAAATTTTATTATTGACTATTTTGAACAAGTGTACTATAATTATGATGTTAGAATTGTGTGCATTTTGCTTAAAAATATGATAAAAATAAAGCGTTACTTGAAAGTGGTGTAGGGAAATATGTACAAAAGTTGCTTTAAAAGGCTCATTGACGTTGCATTGTCGTTTATAGGTATTATTGTATTGGCAATCCCGATGTTGATAGTTGCAGTTATAATAAAGATAGATTCTCCAGGACCGGTGTTTTTTAAACAAAAAAGGGTGGGATTACATAAAAAACATTTTAATATTTTAAAGTTTCGTTCGATGCCTACAACTGTTCCGAAGGATATGCCTACGCATCAGTTTAAGGCAGAGGATATGCTCAGTAATTGGCAAAAGTTTATCCGCAAGACATCTATTGATGAATTACCCCAATTATTCAATATTTTTGGCGGCAGCATGACGATAATAGGACCTCGCCCCGCATTATGGAATCAGGAGGATCTGATTGCCCAGCGTGATAAGTACGGGGCAAATGATGTGAAACCGGGACTCACCGGTCTTGCTCAGATAAGCGGACGAGATGAACTTGAAATTGAGGTAAAGGCTCGTCTTGACGGTGAATATGTTAAAAAAATGTCACTTTGGTTTGATATAAAAATGTTCTTTGGCTCTATTTTTTATGTTCTTAAGCGTGACGGCGTCGTGGAAGGCGGTACAGGAGCTGTCCACAATGCAAAAGAAGAGGTTGAAGCAAAATGAAAAAAATACTTATCACAGGGGCAAACAGCTACATTGGTAATTCTTTTGAAAATTATATGAAGAAATACAATGGTTACAGCATTGATGTCATAGATATGATTGACGGCACTTGGAAAGAGTATGATTTTTCAAAATATGACAGCGTTTTTCATGTAGCGGGAATCGCACATTCAGATACAGGGAAAGCAAGCTCCGAGGTAAAAGCAAAATATTATAGTGTGAATACAGATTTGACTATAGAAACAGCAAAAAAAGCAAAAGAGGATGGTGCAAGGCAGTTTGTGTTTATGAGTAGTGCCATCGTGTTTGGCAGCAAGAACAACCGCATCACGAAAGACACGCTTCCCAATCCCGATAATTTTTACGGTGACAGCAAGCTTAAAGCAGATGAAGGAATTCATAAATTACAGTCGGAAAGCTTTAATGTTGTCAGTCTACGCCCTCCCATGATTTACGGCAAAGGATCAAAAGGAAACTATCCGCGTCTTGCCAAATTGGCGAGGAAGGTGCCTTTGTTCCCTGATTATCCGAATGTTCGGAGTATGTTATATGTAGAGAATTTATGCGAATTTGTAAGACTTATCATAGAAAATAACGAGAGCGGTTTTTTCTATCCCCAAAATGAAGAATATGTAAAAACCTTTGAAATGGTAAAAACCGTTGCTAAGGTATATGGAAAGAAGCTACATGGTATAAAGCTTTTTAATCCGATTATCCGTATGCTCAAGGGCATAGGCATTGTAAATAAAGTGTTCGGAGACCTTTATTACGAAAAAAGTATGAGCGAATATAAAGAGAATTATTGCAAAGTCAGTTTTGAAGAAAGCTTAAGAAGAACGGAGTTAAAATGAAAAAGATATTGTTTTTAGTCAATCACGATGTTGTTATCTATAACTTCAGATATGAGCTTGTTGAAGCCTTGCGAAAAGAAGGACACGAGGTAGTCATCTCATCTCCTTACGGAGAAAGGATAAAAGATTTGCAGGAACTCGGGTGCAAGTATGTTGAAACAAGGGTTTCCCGCCACGGTACGAATCCGATAAAGGATTTTGGGTTGTTTCTTAAATACATAAAATTGCTGAGAAGGGAAAAACCCGATATTGTCTTTTCCTATACCATTAAACCTAATATTTACGGCGGTATGGCATGTGAAATTTTGGGTGTACCCTACGTTACAAACATTACCGGATTAGGAAGTGCCGTTGAAAATGGCGGCATGATGCAGAAAATCACAGTACTTTTGTATAAAATGGCATTTATGAGAGTGCAAAAGGTGTTTTTTCAGAACTTAGAGAATATGCAGTTTTTTATAGATAATAAAATTGCTGTAAAAAAGCATGGGATTCTGCCCGGCTCAGGAGTGAATCTGAAAAAATTTGCGTACGAGGAATACCCCACGGAAGAAAAAACAGAGTTTGCATTTATTTCTCGTATAATGAAGGAAAAAGGTGCAGACCAGTATTTGGAAGCCGCTGAAAAAATACATACAAAATATCCCAATACTATGTTTCATGTGTGCGGATTCTGTGAGGAAGCTTACGAAGAACGCCTCGCAGATTTACAAAAACGTGGTGTGATTATATATCACGGAATGGTTCGCGATGTGCGTACAGTGATAAAAGATATGCATTGTATTATTCACCCCACTTATTATCCCGAAGGACTTTCCAATGTCTTGCTTGAAGCATCTGCATGTGGCAGACCGATAATAACAACGAATCGTAGCGGCTGCCGTGAGGTAATTGATGACGGTGTGAACGGATTTATAACCGAGCAAAAGAGCACAGAAGATTTGATCGAAAAGATAGAAAAATTTTTGGAACTTGACTATGAAACAAAGAAAAATATGGGCAAAGCAGGTAGAAAAAAGGTAGAAAAAGAGTTTGACCGTAATATCGTAGTTAAAGAATATATGCACGAACTGGTAAGAGTACACCGTGGAGGGAAAAGAAATGAACGGGTATAAAAAAGTCTTTAAAAGCCAAAGAGTAAGATTTGCGATACTGAATATATTGAAGTTCGTTCCGGATAAAGCAATGTTAAAGTTGCAATATCGCATCAAACTTGGAAGAAAATTAGATTTGAAAAACCCAAGGCGTTTTACAGAAAAACTTCAATGGTACAAGCTTAATTATCGAACAAAAAAAATGACGGTTTGTGCAGATAAGTACAGAGTGCGTGAATATTTGCAGGAAAAAGGCCTTTCCGATATCACTTGTAACCTCTACGGCTGTTACAAATCAACCGATGAAATTGATTTTGACAAGCTTCCGAGCAAATTTGTGCTCAAAACCACAAATGGCAGCGGAACAAATATTTTGTGTTCAGATAAAAGCAAACTCGATACAATAAAAATCCGCAAAGAAATTGATACTTGGCTGAAGCGACCTTGTTTCTCTTTAGGAAGAGAATGGGCATATAAAAATATAGAGCCTCGAATTATTGCCGAAGAATATTTAGAGGATAAAGAGAGTTCTTTTAGCGGTATTAATGATTATAAATTCATGTGTTTTAATGGCAGGGTTGAATATGTTGTTTTTGATTGCGACAGATTTGTAGGACACAAGAGAGCAATTTATGACAGGGAATGGAACTACATTGATGTGGGTACAGACTGTGAAAAACTTTGCGATGTTGTAAAAAAACCGGAGAATTATGATAAAATGTGTGAAATAGCCGAGAAGCTGTCAACTGACTTTCCATTTGTTCGTGTTGACCTTTATTCTATAGGTGAAGAAATATATTTTGGTGAACTGACATTTTACCCGTGGACAGGATATGTTCAGTTTGAACCTGATGAATTTGATATAATACTGGGGGAAAAATTTGTACTCCCTCAAAAAAGAGTGATGTAGAAAATGAAAAAAATTGTACTGTTTACCGGTTCTATGGGGCGTGGCGGTGCGGAAAGAGTTATATCTATTTTGTCAAACTATCTTTCGGAAAGAGGATGGGACGTTACG
>JAFTOF010000027.1 GCA_017451505.1 Clostridia bacterium
CGAAGTCAGTGACAACAGATTTACAGTCTGCCCCCTTTGGCCGCTCGGGAACTCTCCCTGGAGCTGGTGATGGGACTCGAACCCGCAACCTGCTGATTACAAATCAGCTGCTCTGCCAATTGAGCTACACCAGCATATTCAATTCGTCACAACCCGTGACACGCATATTATATTAACATACGGTCACGGAATTGTCAACAACTTTTTTGAAATTTTTTTATTTTTTTGTTCTCTTTTTGTCGGAATCCCTTTATTTTATATTCTATTCAAACATTTGGGTGGAAAGATACCTCTCACCGCTATCGGGAAGAAGCACCACAATAGTCTTTCCTTTGTTTTCAGGCCTCTGGGCAATAAGCTTTGCCGCGTGAAGTGCCGCACCCGATGAAATTCCCACCAGAACGCCTTCCCTTGTTGCCATGGCTCTCCCTGCCACATAGGCATCTTCGTGACCTACCGCGATAACCTCATCACAGATGGCCTCATCAAAAATTTCGGGAATGAAATTTGCACCCATTCCCTGAATTTTATGACTGCCGCTTCTTCCGCAAGTGATAAGGGGAGAATCGGAAGGCTCTACGCCGATTATTTTAATATACGGGTTTTTCTCCTTGAGATACCTGCCTGTGCCGCTGATAGTGCCGCCCGTTCCGATACCTGCCACAAATATATCAATCTGCCCCTCGCTATCCTGCCATATTTCGGGGCCTGTCGTTTCAAAATGTGCCTGTGGGTTGTCGGGATTTATAAATTGACCGGGAATAAAGCTGTTTTCATATTTCTTAGCTAATTCCTCGGCTTTTTCCACAGCACCGTTCATTCCTTTAGCTCCGTCGGTCAGAACGATTTCAGCACCGTATGCACTAAGGAGCTTTCTTCTTTCAACACTCATTGTTTCGGGCATAGTGAGGATAACCTTATAACCCTTTGCCGCCGCAACAGAGGCAAGTCCTATTCCTGTGTTTCCCGAGGTTGGCTCAATGATTACACTGCCCTTTGTAAGAAGCCCTTTTTTCTCAGCTTCCTCAATCATCTTTACGGCAATGCGGTCCTTTGCACTGCCCGCAGGATTCATACATTCAAGCTTTGCAATTATTTTCGCCTCAAGCTTATTATCCTTTTCATAATTGCAAAGCTCCAGAAGCGGAGTTCTGCCCACAAGCTGGGTTATTTGTTTATATATCATTCTCTATTCCCCTTTTTTTCATTTCCCAAGAATGGGAGAAAGTAGTGCAGAATTGACAAACTGAACCCGCAGGGGTTACCCGAAGGCGTACGATGGTACGTCGAGAGGTGAAGTTTGTCGATAGCAAAACGAAGTAATAATAGGAATTTGCAAAAAGCAAATTCCTACTAAAAACAATCAAAGAAAAAATGTTTTCGCGTTTAATAAAAGCAATCAATATATGTTCTTTTCGTTTTGCGGCCGGTGCTGCTTTATCACATTCGCTTAATATCCTAATTTATCTCCCAAACTGTCATCATCCTGAATCCAGTCTTTTTCCACATCAATAACTTCGTAGGTGTTTTCATCACGGCGTACAACAACCTTTGCAATACCTGCGTTTATAATATGGCGTTTGCACATGGCACAGCTTGTTGCATCGTGCACAAGCTCTCCTGTTTTCATATCCTTGCCTGCAAGGTAAAGAGTAGCCCCTATCATATCGCGGCGTGACGCACTGATAATAGCGTTTGCCTCGCTATGTACGCTTCTGCAAAGCTCGTAACGCTCCCCTCTGGGGACCTGAAGCTGCTCACGGCGACACACTCCCAAATCCATACAGTTCTTTCTGCCTCTGGGTGCGCCTGTGTAGCCTGTTGAAATAATTTCATCATTCTTTACGATAATGGAGCCGTAGTTTCTGCGAAGACAGGTTCCCCTCTCCAGCACTGTAGTTGCTATATCAAGATAATAATTGTGTTTGTCTCTTCTTTCCATTGTATTTTACCCCCTTTTCATCTATTTTATAATATAAAGGGGAATTTGTCAATTATTGATATTTGTCCCTATAATTTATTTTTATGAAGTCAAAAGGTTAATAATAATTGACAAATCCTGCCTTATTTGATACAATAAAATGGATATATAATATATTTCTAAGGGGATTAAGGCCATGAGCAAAGAAAAAAAATTAGTTGAAGAAATCACATCAATGGATGAGGACTTCGCCCGTTGGTATACCGACATTGTAAAAAAGGCGGATCTCATCGAATATACATCAATCAAGGGCTGTTGTGTATTCCGTCCCTATGCGTATGCACTTTGGGAGAATATTCAGCATGTGCTTGACAGTAAGTTTAAAGAATTGGGGCATGAAAACGTGTATATGCCCATGTTTATTCCCGAAAGCCTTCTTGAAAAGGAAAAGGACCATGTTGAGGGCTTTGCTCCCGAGGTTGCATGGGTTACTCACGGAGGAAACGAAAAGCTTCAGGAAAGAATGTGTGTTCGCCCCACCAGCGAAACTCTTTTCTGCGAGCACTATAAGAATATTATCCAGTCACACCGTGACCTGCCCAAGCTTTATAACCAGTGGTGCAGTGTTGTAAGATGGGAAAAAACAACCCGTCCTTTCCTTCGCAGTATGGAATTTTTGTGGCAGGAGGGGCACACAGCCCACGCTACGGCAGAGGAAGCACAGGAGGAAACAATCCGTATGCTTAATGTATACGCCGACTTCTGCGAGCAGTACCTTGCAATTCCTGTGGTTAAGGGAAGAAAGACAGATAAGGAAAAATTTGCAGGTGCCGTTGCCACATATACAATCGAGAGCTTGATGCACGACGGTAAGGCACTTCAGTCAGGTACCAGCCATAACTTTGGTGATGGTTTTGCAAAGGCATTTGGTATCCAGTACTCTGACAAGGATAATAAGCTTCAGCATGTATTCCAGACCTCATGGGGCGTTACAACCCGACTTATCGGTGCTATAATTATGGTACACGGAGATAACAGTGGTCTTGTTCTTCCTCCTAAAATTGCACCCAAGCAGGTAATGATTGTTCCTATTGCAATGCATAAAGAAGGCGTTAAGGAAAAGGCACAGGAGCTTTGCGATACTCTTAAAAAGACACTCCGTGCAGATATTGACCTTTCAGATAAGACACCCGGCTGGAAGTTTGCAGAGTATGAAATGAAGGGTATTCCCGTAAGACTTGAAATAGGTCCCAAGGATATTGAAAACAACTCCTGTGTGCTTGTAAGACGTGACACAGGCGAGAAGATAGCGGCTTCCCTTGACAATATTGCAGAAACTGTTGCTGCTCTTTTGGAGGATATTCAGAACAACCTCTTTACCAAGGCACTTGAGCATCGTAACGAGCATACCTATACTGCAGAAGATTACGACAGCTTTAAGGAAATCGTTGAAACAAAGCCCGGATTTGTAAAATCTATGTGGTGCGGTGACGAGGCGTGCGAAAACAAAATCAAAGAAGACACCGGTGCTACTGCACGTTGCATGCCCTTTGAGCAGGAAAATTTAGGCACAAAGTGCGTATGCTGCGGTAAGGAAGCAAAGAAAATGGTTTACTGGGGCAGAGCTTATTAATACAATTCCAGTTTTACAAAGGAAGTGATGCGTTTATGTCACCAAGATACTATATTGTATATGCATCTTTGTGTGTGCTTTTGGCGGCCTTTTTCCCTGCCGTGGTTGCGGTAAAAAGTGAGAGGAGCTTTTCAAAATGGTATATATACAGCGTTTTGCTGTTTCCCATTGCTCTTATACACTCTTTTCTTCTGAAAAAGCCCCGCCACTATGTAAATGTATTCTTCCACGACAAAGAAAACCCCTCAAAGATAAAAAAGAAAACCTTTTCAAAAGTGCCTGCCGGGCAAAAGAAAATTTGGGTTAACCCGTCGTATGTGTACAAGGTTTTCTTGTCTAAACTTCTGTTTGGTGCTTTGGCAGGTGTGGTGCTTTTCGCTCTTTACAGAGCATTTGTATATGATACCAAATCGCTGCGTATTTCCTGCGTGTTGTTTGCGGTTATATTCTCCGCGTTTTTTTCAACGGTGGAAATTTGCCGCCTTTCACGTGCTCCCATGATTGCTGATGAAATAACGAAGCGTACACTTATTTTCGGTGCAATTTCCATTTGCTGTTCTTTGCCTATTATTTTAATTAAGAGCTTTATTTTGGATACTATTGTGCCCGATAGGCATATTCCTGCGGTAATGTTTCTTTGCATAATGCTTTCTTTCGGACTGTTCCTCATTTTGCTTTTCAGAGTGCAGCGTGTATTCTATAGCGTTTTCAACAAATTCTCGGATTATTGCCTTATAAGCATAGCCTCTTACGGAATTTTTGCGGCGTGTTCTCTTATCTGGCTTTCAATTTCGGGACTGCAAAAATACATCTATCTGTTTGCAATGCCTATGCAGATTTTCACTACCCAATATCTTTCGGGAGTTCAATATATAGAAAAATTGCCCAGTATTTATTCTTCGGCACTTGTACACTTATTTATTGCGGTTATTCTGCTCCTTTCAGGGCTTTTATGCCGCAGATATAAAAGAAAGGAATTTGAGTTCCGTGTTGAATATCGCTCAAAGGCTTTCAGAATGTCACGCAAGCCTATATTAAGAAGACATATTAAAGCATAAAAATGCAGAGAGGATACTAAATGTTTAGTATCCTCTCTGCATTTTTGTGCTTTATATTTTCCAAATCATCTTCAGATAGATTAAGCGAAGTTAAATATTCATATGACTGCCGCGGACTTTGCCATGGACTGTCACTGCCGAAAAGGATTTTATCGCTTCCGTGGCGAAGAATCATATCACGGCAGAAATTTTCCGGAAGAAATCCGCTTGTCATAGAGGTATCCATATAAATATCAGTACCGACAAGATATTTGGCAACATCTTCCCACATGGAAAAGCTTCCGAAATGTGCGGCAATTATATTTTTGCAGCCTGTTTTGTCTATAAGATTCAATAGCCTTTGAGGCGTACAGTGAAACGGCGGTTTATAGCCGTAGTCCTCCCCTGCGTGAAAAAGCACCCAAAGTCCAAGCTCCTCACACTTTTTTACGATTTTTTCCACAATAGGCTCATCTGCAAAAAAGGACTGAAACTCGGGATGCAATTTTATTCCCTTGAGTCCATTTTCAGATATTCCCTCTAAAGTTTCCTCCCAATCCTCCTGCCGAGGATGCACGCTTCCAAAGGAAATAATTCGTTTGTTATCTGTTATTTCTTTAGCGAAGCAGTTAATTGTAGAATGCTGTGTGGGCGAAGTTGCAATCGGCATTACTATGCTCATATCTACGCGGTTTTCGTCCATAGATTTTAAAAGCCCTGAAAGAGTTCCGTCTGTCTGCGGCTCTAAAAGAAGCCTGTCGTGGGTGTTTATAATTCCCTGCTTCAACGCCTCTATGGCACGGGAAGCAATTTTGTCGGGGAATAAATGTGTGTGAAAATCAATTAACATGATAAATCAGTCCCTTGTTTTAAATAGAGGATGCAGATAATTCTGCATCCTCTGTAAATGTTAGTTCAGTTTTGAAAGGCTTTCAAGTACTTTTTCATACATTTCCTTATATTTAACGCCTTTAGCCTTTTCTTCCTCGATTAACTTAGCAGGAGCTTTCGCTACAAAGCCTTGATTTGCAAGCTTCTTTTCTACTCTGTCAATTTCAGCTTCGAGGCGTTCTTTCTCTTTTGTAAGACGCTCTCTTTCCTTTTCGGTGTCGATAAGCTCATCCATGGGCATGAATATCTTCGCACCTTCAACGATTACGCTTACGCTGCCTTCGGGAACGTTTTCCTCCGTAGATGCTATAACGACATCCTTTGCACCTGCAAGCTTTTCGTAGAAGAGTATTCCGCTTTCAAAAAGCTCAGTATTATCTGTTACGATAATCATGCTTGCCCTTCTTGACGGGGGAACATTCATTTCGGTTCTTATATTACGCACACTCTTTATTGCATCGCAGATAACAGCCATTTTCTTTTCTTCTTCGGGGAAAGAAAGTGTATCTGTGTAAAGAGGCCACTGGGAAGTCATAATTGTTTCCTCACCTGTGGGAAGTGCACAGAAAATTTCTTCTGTAATGAAAGGCATAAAGGGATGAAGAAGCTTCAGCACACCGCTCAGTACATAGCAAAGCGTTCTTTGTGCATCAAGCTTGCTCTCGGTATTTTCTCCGTAAAGGCGGGGCTTTACAAGCTCAATATACCAGTCACAGAATTCGTCCCATACGAAGTCGTAGAGGTTGCCCAGTGCAACGCCAAGCTCAAAATTGTCAAGGTTTTCTGTAACGGATTTAACAACGCTGTTATAGCGTGAAATAATCCACTTGTCCTCAATCTGAGGAGCTTTGGGGAGAGTACATTCCTCAACTTCGAGGTTCATAAGAACGAATCTTGCTGCATTCCAGATTTTATTTGCAAAGTTTCTGCTTGACTCAACTCTTTCCCAATAGAAACGCATATCGTTTCCGGGTGCGTTACCTGTAGCAAGAGTGAAACGAAGTGCATCAGCACCGTATTTATCAATTACCTCCAGGGGGTCAATACCGTTACCCAGAGATTTACTCATCTTTCTTCCCTGACTGTCACGCACAATACCGTGAATGAATACGTGGCGGAACGGAGGCTTTTTCATATGCTCGCATCCGCTGAATATCATTCTCGCAACCCAGAAGAAAATAATGTCATATCCTGTAACAAGGGTGCTTGTGGGATAGTAGTATTTAAGTTCGGGAGTTTCATCGGGCCAGCCCAGTGTTGAGAAAGGCCACAGTGCAGATGAGAACCATGTGTCAAGAACGTCCTCCTCCTGACGCATAGCAGCTCCACACTTGGGACATGTATCAACATCGGTCTTACTTACAATCATTTCACCGCACTTGTCGCAGTAGAAAGCAGGGATTCTGTGTCCCCACCAAAGCTGACGGGAAATACACCAGTCATGTACATTTTCCATCCAGTTGGTGTATGTTTTTGTGAAACGCTCGGGAACGAACTGTACCTCGCCGTCACGAACTACACGGAGAGCTTCCTCTGCCAAAGGTTTCATTTTGACAAACCACTGGTCGCTTGTAAGAGGCTCAACCGTTGTAGAGCAGCGGTAGCATGTTCCAACGTTATGAGTGTAATCTTCAATCTTTATAAGAGCACCGCACTCTTCAAGGTCTTTCACAATCTGTTTACGTGCTTCGTAGCGGTCCATACCCTCATATTTTCCACCCTGTGCGTTGATGGAAGCATCGTCATTCATCACATTGATAATAGGAAGATTATGCCTAAGTCCAACTTCAAAGTCGTTGGGGTCGTGAGCAGGAGTAATCTTAACTGCACCTGTTCCGAAATCCTTTTCAACATATTCGTCGGCAACAATGGGAATTTCCCTTCCTACCAAAGGAAGAATACAGGTTTTTCCAACCAAATCCGCATATCTTTCGTCTTCGGGATGAACTGCGATAGCAGTATCGCCCAGAAGTGTTTCAGGACGGGTGGTAGCAATTTCAATGTAGCGGTCAGAATCGCTCATTTTATAACGAATGTGCCAGAAATGGCCGGGCTGCTCGGTATATTCTACCTCGGCATCGGAAAGTGCAGTAGCACAACTGGGGCACCAGTTGATAATTTTATTGCCCTTGTAGATAAGGCCTTTTTCGTAGAGATTTACGAAAACCTCTCTTACCGCCTTAGAGCATCCCTCATCCATCGTGAAGCGTTCTCTTTCCCAGTCACAAGAGCAGCCGAGCTTCTTGAGCTGATTGATAATACGGTCACCGAATTTGTTCTTCCAGTCCCATACTCTTTCAAGGAATTTCTCTCTTCCCAAATCGTAACGGGTAAGTCCCTCGTTTACACGGAGATTTTCTTCAACCTTAATCTGTGTTGCAATACCTGCATGGTCTGTTCCGGGAACCCAAAGGGCACTGTAGCCCTGCATTCTCTTGTAACGGATTAAAACGTCCTGAAGTGTTTCGTCAAGAGCATGTCCCATATGAAGCTGACCGGTAACATTGGGCGGAGGAATTACAATTGTGTAAGGCTCCTTTTTGCTGTCAGGCTCTGCGTGAAAATATCCGCCGTCAATCCATTTTTTATAAAGCTTGTCTTCAATTTCTGACGGATTATAGGTTTTTTCCAAGTTTTTCAATATATATCCATCCTTTCGAGATAGTAATATCCATTATCCATAATATTCTATCACACAAAAAAATATATGTCCACCATTTTTTAGCTGAATGGGAGGAATTTTCAAAAAATAACCACGGATTGAATAAAAAATTTTCCATGCGACCATAATATAGGCAGAAAAGGAGGCGTCATATGCAAAAAAAACGTATATATGCCATAGCTTCTGCGGCGATTTTGCTTTTCGCAATATATGCCAATGTGTTTGCATTATCAAAAAACGGTTCCCGTGGCGAAGAAGTCCGCAAAATTCAGACAAAGCTGAAAAACTGGGGATATTACAGCGGAAGTGTTGACGGAGTCTACGGATGGCAGACCGAAAGTGCAGTCCGAAGCTTTCAGAAGAAAAACGGGCTCAGCGTCGACGGAGTTGCAGGCACTAAAACCCTTAATGCCATGGGTATTTATTCTTCCTCATCATCGGGGGGAGGTTCTTCATCGTCTTCACCCAATGAGGCAAATATTGAGCTTTTAGCACGGGTAATTAACGGAGAGGCAAGGGGTGAGCCTTATGAGGGGCAGGTAGCCGTAGGTGCGGTAGTGTTAAACAGGGTGGATCATCCCTCTTTCCCCAATTCCATTTCGGGGGTAGTGTATCAGAAGGGTGCTTTTACTGCCGTGGATGACGGGCAGATAAATGCAGAAATGTATGCAAGCAGCCGTCGTGCTGCACGAGATGCACTAAACGGCTGGGACCCTACAGGGGGAGCGATTTATTATTATAATCCCAGAACGGCTACAAATCAGTGGATAAGGACGAGAGAAGTTATATGTACTATTGGTGAGCATGTGTTCTGCAACTGAAAAAAGGCTGAAAAACGGCACCGACCACAAAACGCAATGGAATAGTAAATGAATGACTCTTTTATTTAGAAAGAGCACAAATATTTTTTTGATTGTCTAATGTAGAAATTCGCATTAGCGAATTTTGGTTTTAAGCGTTTTGTTATCCACGAACTTCACCCTCGCAGTACCTATGTACAGCTTCGGGCAAGCCCCGATGGGGGTTCAGTTCGTGAATTCTGCACCATTTTTGAGCCTTTTTGTTTGCGATGGCTGAAAAACGGAAAAGAGGGAAGAAAAAAGATTGACTTTTTTCTTCCCTCTTAATTATGAATTCTTCATTTCTCTATTACTGCCTTATAGCCTCCGTCGCCATAATTAAGACAACGGTTTACGCGTGAAATTGTTGTGGTTGATGCTCCCGTAGCACTCACAATTTCGTTAAAGGTTTTTCCCTCCAAAAGCATCTTTGCCACCTCAAGTCTTTGCGACATGGTTTCAAGCTCTTTCATCGTGCAAATATCCTTAAAAAAGATTTCGCACTCTTTTTCATTTCCAAGGGAAAGAACCGCTTTATAAAAGTTTTTAAAATCAGATGATTTTGCCATTTTCACCAAATCCTTAATTCTCGTTTAATTTTTGAAGGAATGCACGCGTTTTTGCGTTTTTGGATTTATCGAGGACTTCTTCGGGAGTTCCGTCCTCAACTACCACGCCGTCAGCCATAAACACAATTCGGTCGGAAACGCCTCTTGCAAATTCTATTTCGTGGGTTACGATAACCATAGTTACGTCCTTTTGGGCAAGGTCACGGATAACCTTGAGAATTTCACCCGTGAGCTCAGGGTCAAGAGCACTTGTAGGCTCGTCAAAGAACAAAACCTTGGGATTAAGTGCCAATGCACGAGCAATAGAAACACGTTGCTGCTGTCCGCCCGAAAGCTGACAGGGGTAATTATTCATTCTGTCGGAAAGTCCCACACGGGCAAGAAGTGCCTTTGCATTTTCTTCTATTTCAGCGTGAATTTCCTTTTTCTTTTCTTTGTAATCGGGGCGTTCCTTTGCCAACAGCTTTGGTGCCAGTGTTACATTTTCAAGAGCCGTATACTGGGGGAACAGATTGAACGACTGGAATACTAATCCGAAATGAAGCTGATTTGCTCTTATCTCCTTTGCAGTCAGCTTTTTTTCTGCACTGCCGTCAAAAATACATTCTCCGTCCACAAGAATCTGGCCGCCATCAGCATCTTCAAGGAAATTTATACAGCGAAGAAGTGTTGTCTTACCGCTGCCGGAAGAACCTAAGATACTCATTACCTGCCCCTGTTCAAGGGAAAAGCTGACGTCCTTTAGTACTTCAACCTTTCCGAAGCTTTTTGTTATATTTTTTACTTCAAGCATACTCATATCTGTCACCTCACCATCTGTAATAGTCAAGCTTCTTTTCCAAATAAGCAAACAGAAGCGTGAGAATTCCTACAAACGCAAGGTAGAAAACAGCCGTGTAGAAAAGCGGCCACATCAGACCATAGCCTGCAAAGTTCTGTGCTGCCTGAATAAGCTCTACTATCATAATCGTACGGGCAAGAGCCGTATCCTTAACGAGCGTTATAACCTCGTTTGACATAGGTGCAAGTATACGCTTTACTACCTGCATAAGTACAATTTTAAAGAATACTTGTGTCTTGGTCATACCGAGAACCTGACCTGCTTCGTACTGCCCCTTGGGAATACTTTCGATACCGCCTCTGTATATCTCGGAAAAGTAGCAGGCGTAGTTAATCACAAAAGCCGCTACAACCGAGGAAAAGCGTGTAAATATGGGCTGACCCAGAAAAAATCCCGGTACATAGAACAGTATAATAATCTGGAGCATCAGCGGAACTCCGCGGATTATCCACACAAAAGTCCTGATAAGATAAGCCAGGGGCTTAAATTTTGCCATCGAGCCGAATGAAATTATCAAACCTAAAGGAAGCGCTAACACGAGTGTTAGCGCAAAGATTAAGCAGGTATTTTCAAGACCGGCAAGTAAACTTAAAGTAACGTTCCAAAAATCCATTATTACTTTTTCCTTTATCTTTAAATTAATCTATGTTTTCTGTCACTTGAATTGAGTTTTCGAAGCCATACTTTTCAGCAATTTCCATAAGCTTGCCATTTTCGTAAAGTGTCTTAATAGCTTCGTTTACCTTAGAGGTAAGGTCGCTTCCCTTCTTGAAGCCTATAGCGTAGATTTCGCTGTCAAGCTCTATAGCTTCTACGATAGCAAGGTCCTTGTAGTCACCGTTACCGCAGATGTTCTTTGCAAGGATAATATCAACAACTGCAAAATCAACTGCACCAGACTTAACTTCGGAGAATGCATTAATCTGTGCTGTTGTAGAGTAAATCTTGTCGGCATCTGTAACTGTGGAAGCATAGGATGCACCTGCACTGCCGCCTTCTACGCAAGCCGTCTTTCCCTTAAGGTCAGCTTCGGATGTGATTTTAGCAGCGTTTTCTGCTTTTGTTACAACACACTGCTGATTAAGCATGTAACCGTATGAAAAATCAACAAGGTCTGAACGCTTTACCTTAGCACCGTTTACCTCGTCGGAGGAGTTAGCTGTGAAGCCGTTCCATACGCAGTCGATTGCACCCGAATTAAGCTCGTTGTATTTCTGAGACCAGTCGATAACCTGGAAGTCAACATCCATTCCGATGATTTTGCCTACTTCCTGAGCAAACTCGGTTTCAAAACCTGTCCATGTGCCGTCTGCTTCCTGTTCGTTCATGTTCTCAAAAATGGTAACACCGCAAACAAGTGTGTCCTTTTCATTTGCTGTGTTGTTTGCCTCTTCTGTGCCGCAGCCTGCAAACATTGTAACAGCAAGCATAAGTGTAAGTACAATTGCAAGTAATTTTTTCATAGTAAAAATCTCCTTATGTATTTAATGTATTATCATATTACCACTTTAGCGTGGTAAAGTCAAGAGGAAATTTTACATTTTTCCCCTTTTATAAAGTCCGTTAAGATTTCTGTAAAATTCCTTATCTATATTTGAAAGAGCTTCCTGGGTGATTCTGAAGCACCAGTTTCCCTCTGCCACACCGGGGTGATTCATACAGGTGTCCGAGCCAAAACCACACAAATCCTGAATCGGGACTATTGTAAGAATCGCACCGCTTCTCCAGAGCGTTCTTATCACGCTTTGGATAGCACCGCTGTGAAATCCGCCCTGTCCCCAGTCACCGTGAAAATCGCAGTACTCCATGGCATAGCGGCGGCTTCCCTCATCAGATTCCCACAGCCAGCCTAAAAGTGTGTTGTTATCGTGAGTTCCTGTATAGCCCACTGTGTTTTTGGTGTAATTATGGGGAAGATGCACCGTGTCGTCATCGGTTATAAATGCAAACTGCATTACGCCCATTCCGGGAAAGCCCGTTTCTTTCACTAAGCTTCTCACATCGTCATCAATGTCGCCCAAATCCTCGGCAATGATATTTGCGTGGGGATATTTTTCTTTAAGCTTGTTGAAAAATTCAATTCCGGGACCTTTTTCCCATCTGCCCTTTGTAGCCTTTTCTTCGGCAGGGATTGACCAGTAAGCGGAAAATGCACGGAAGTGGTCTATCCTTACGGCGTCATACATTTTAAGGGCACAACCAAGGCGGTCTATCCATAGTTTGTAGTCTGCCTCTTTAAGAGTGTCCCAGTTGTAGAGGGGATTGCCCCATTTTTGTCCATCCTCACAGAAATAATCGGGGGGAACGCCTGCACATCTTTTAAGGTTCATATCCTCGTCCAGTGAGAAAAACCTGGGATTTGCCCACACGTCGGCACTGTCGTGGGAAAGGTAGATGGGCATATCTCCGATAATGGAAATACCCTTTTCGTTTGCGTACTTTTTCATATCTTCCCATTGAGAGAAAAATTCATACTGCAAAAATTCATAGAAAGAAATATCCTCGGAAAGCTCCGCCTTTGCCTTTTCCAAAGCATCCTTGTCGCGGAGTTTAAGGCCTTCCTCCCACTCATACCAGGGGAGAAGTTCATTCTTTTCTTTAATTGCACAGAAAAGAGCGTAATCTTCCAACCACGGATTTTTACTGCAAAAGGCTGAAATTTCGTCTTTCATTTCCTTTGTAAGGCGTAAATATGCTCTGCGGAAAATTTTCTCTCTGTTGGTTTTTAAAAACTCGTAGTCCGTTACATATATGTCGGGGGATTTACATTCCTCTACATCACTTTTGGTTAAAAGCTTTTTCTCCATAAGTATTTCGGGGTCGATAAAAAAGATATTCCCTGCAAAAGCACTCTTTCCGCTGTAGGGGGAGTTATAGTCATCGCAAGGACCGCAGGGCAGAACCTGCCACGCACCGAAATTACAGGAGGACAGAAAATCTATAAAATCCCTTGATCCCTTTCCCAGCGTTCCTATGCCAAAAGGACCGGGGAGAGAGGAAATGTGCATAAGTATACCGCCGCATCTGTTCATATTAAAAAACCTCCGTAATTTGCTTGATCAGATAATAAACAAGGGGAATAAACATCGAGGGAAGCATATTTGCAAGCTTAAGCTTCGGTTTATACAGAAAGTTAAAGCCTATTCCCATAATAAGTATACTTCCCACAAAGGACATTTGTGCAATAACCGCTTCTGTAAGAAGCGGTGCAAGAAATGACGCACACAGTGTTATAAGCCCCTGATAAAGTGCAATAGTAATTATCGAGAACATTACCCCTATCCCCAGGGTTGAGGAAAACACCATTGCCATAATCATATCCAGAAGACTTTTGGTAATAAGAATTGTGGGGTCGTGAAGAATCCCGTCATTAAGAGAGCCTAATATCGCCATCGAACCTACGCAGAACACCAAAGAAGCCGTAATAAACCCCTCGGCAAAGGTAGAGGAACTATCCTGCGAGAACTTTTTTTGAAAGAAGTTTCCCATATCATCAAGTCTTTTTTCAATATTTATAAGCTCCCCGATAAATGTACCGATAGCTAAAGAAAGCACCATAAGTATTATGTAATCGCTTTTCAGTGCTCCTTTTTCGCCCACAGAGCAACAGGCAGTAATTATACCCGTCATCCCGATTGTCATTGTGGCAAGAGCCAACGCCTGTGTAAGGCTGACTTTAAGCCTTTCGGGAATCGCTTTTTTAAGAAGCAGTCCCAAAAATGAGCCGATTATTACCAATATGACATTTACTATTGTACCTATGCCAGGCATATAAATCATCCCTTAAATAAAATATAAACCTATTTTATCAAATCTATGGAAAATATACAATAACGTTTTTTGCTAATTTTCTAAATCTTTTTACCAAGGGTAATTTTTGTCTGTTTACCGCCATATATATGTGGTAGCGAAAGGATGAAGCTTATGTACATAAACGCATTTACACAGCATTTCCCCGTAAACCTTACGGAAACACTGCTTATTATGGGGACAAAGGACATGCAGGAAATACGCCTTTGTGCAGGCAGAAATGCGGCGGTAATAAAAAGCGGAAGGCTTATGGACACAGGAGTTTATATCAGCAAAGAAGCCCTTGACAAAATTATAGCCTCTATGTGTCGGGGCAGTATGTATGCCATGCAGACAAGCCTTGTGCAGGGCTTTCTCACTCTTTCGGGAGGCCATCGGGTGGGGGTGTGCGGCAGATGCGTAACAGAAAATGGCAGAGTTACTCACCTAACTGATATTTCCTCCATCTGCATTCGTGTGGCAAAGGAAGTTAAGGGAGCGGCAAATGAAGTTATGGAGTACCTTGAGTGTAACGGGCGGCTTTACAATACTCTTATAATTTCTCCTCCGGGGTGCGGAAAGACCACATTGCTTCGGGATATTGCACGAAGAATTGGCGAAAACCACAAGGTGTGCATTGCAGATGAAAGAAGCGAAATCGCCGCGTGCAAAAAGGGCATCCCCTCCTATGATGTGGGAAAATACACCTGTGTAATGGACTGTGTTCCAAAGGCTGAGGGAATATTAATGATGCTTCGTACCATGGCCCCCGAAGTTATTATTACAGACGAAACTGGAAGCCGCAGTGAGGGTGATGCTATACGCAGCCTTGTAAACTGCGGAGCAAAAATTATAACCACCGCCCACGGCTATAGTGACGGAGGCTCCGAAAAATATGCCGACAAAGATATTTTTGAAAGAATTATAATATTAAGCGGACGAAACGGACCGGGGACGGTGGAAAAAATCATAACGGACGGCAGGGTGATAAGACGTGCTTAAATTAATCGGAAGTGCACTTATTTTTCTATGTGCAACATATGTGGGAATGAGCAAATATCAGGAGCTGTATAAGCGTAAAAGAGTGCTGTCGGGGGTAAGAGACGGTGCCATTAAAATCCGTGATAACCTAAGATGTATGTGTATGCCTCTTTATGAATCCTTTCTTTCTTCGGGAGAGTTTTTTGAAAATGCTGCATCAAATATCCGAAAAGGTCAGCTCCCCACGGAAGCCGTGAAAGAGGCTTTTAACGCCAACTGCCACTTAAATGCGAGGGACAGGGAGTGTATACGAAGATTTGCCGACGGACTGGGGGCAGGGGACTGCAAGGGTCAGCTTGCCAACGTGGAGATGTTTATATCGGAAATGGACAGGTGCGTAGACCACGCGGAAAAGGAGCTTGGCACAAAAGGTACTCTTTTTATAAGAGGGAGTATTCTTACCGCGGCGGCGGTGGTACTACTGATGATATAAAGGAAAAAAGGGGAAAAGCGTATGGAAGTTCAGTTGATTTTTCAAATTGCAGGAATAGGCATTATTGTTGCCGTTATGAATATACTTCTTTCCAAAAGCGGCAGAGATGAACAGGCACTTATGATAACCATAGCAGGGCTTGTAATAGTGCTGATGATGCTTGTAACAAAGATTGCACAGCTTTTTGAAACTGTAAAGACGGTGTTTGAGCTATGAATATAACCGAGATTACGGGGGCGGCAATATGTATGTCGCTTCTGGCACTGATTGTCAAAGGAATAAAAAGCGAAACTGGTCATATGGTTTCAATTGCGGCGGCTCTTGTTATCATGGCGGCCGTTATCCCCTATGCGGTAAAGATTATAGACGCAGTAAAGGAGCTTGCCGCCTATAGCTCCATGGGAGAAAGGTACATAAAACCCATACTTAAAATTACGGGGATTGCATATATTACCCAGATAGGAAGTCAGCTTTGCGAGGAAAACGGAGAAAAGGCAATGGGTGCAAGGGTCGAGGGTGCAGGAAAGATTGCAATAGCCGCCGTTACCCTACCTATAGCCAAGGAGGCATTTTTTAAGATTATGGAAATACTGACATGACAAAAAATATACCGACGCCTGCCCTCACTCCATCGGGAGCAGAAAATATTGAAAAGCTTTTCGGTGATATAAGCTTTGAAGAAATAGTAAACGATATAGCAGACGGAAAATTTTCTCTAAAAACAGGGGGATTAATAAATACCCTCACAGGACTCTTTTTCGGAGAGCTTAAAACGGCGTTTAGCTTAGTGGGGGGCATTGCTGCACTGATTCTTCTGTGTTCCTTTATCAATAATCTTCACCGTAGCTTCGGGAAAAATGCACTTAGCAATGCAACAGGCTTTGCAATCTTTGTTTATATAGCAACCGTTGCCGCAACAATCTTTGAAAATGCGGGAAGCTTTGTAGCAGAGACGCTTAAAGATATTACCCTGCTTGTACATAGTATTCTGCCGTCAATGTCACTTTTGTGCGTGTCGGGGGGCGAGCCTATGGCGGCAACGCTTTCCCACCCCATCATATTTTTCATATGCAGTGCTGCGGGAAGCCTGATTAAAAATATAATTACGCCCCTTGTGCTACTGCGAGCCGTTTGCAGTCTTTTATGCTCCGTTACGGGAAATGATGCATTGGAGGAATTTGCAGGACTGTTTGCCAAGGTGCATAAAACATTGCTTGCCTTTTCCATGTCATTATTTGCAGGAATTTTAGGGATAAGCTCCTTTGCCGCGGCAAGCTTTGACAACCTTGCCGCAAGAGGGGTGAAATTTGCCATAAGTGCCTCTGTCCCCGTTGTGGGCGGCTCTATTTCGGAAGCAATGAGCTCCGTGGCAGGCAGTGCAATGCTTCTTAAAAATGCAGTGGGACTGGGGGGCGTAATCCTCCTTTTCGGCATATTCGCACTGCCGCTTCTTAAATTATGGGCACTTTCCCTGTCACTCAGGCTGACAGCGGCATTTACTGCCCCCATAAGCGAAAAACGAATTACGGGAATACTGAAAAAACTGGGAGAGTGCATAGATATGCTGTTTTCCTCCATAGCCTGTATGGGAACAATTATGATAATAGCAATAGCTTCAATTTTGTAGGTGTATTATGCGTGAGTATATGAAAAATTTGGGGACAATAATGATGATGATTGCCCTTTCAAATATGTTAATTCCTGAAGGGGGTATAAAAAAGTTTGCCTCTCTGGCAACGGGTTTTATGCTGATAACTGCGGCAGTAGCTGTCGTTCCGAAAAACGTATCGGAGTTTTCCTTTTCCTCGCCTGCATATACCTTTGACGAAAAAAGAATGGAGGAGGCGGAGGAAAAGTACCGTCAGCAGGTTATGGAAAACCACAGGGAAAATCTTGAAAATCTGATTGAGGAAAATTTTGTGCATTCTTCAAAGGCACAGGTAGAAATTGATAAAGAGGGAAATATTGAAAAGGTAACGCTGTATGTATGCGGCGATGAAAGTCGTGCAATCTCCTATATTGTAAATGAACTGAAATTTCCAAGAGAAAGGATAACTGTCGTATATGAAAAAAATTGACAAAATTTTCGGGGATAAAAAGGCAAGTGCATTAATATATATAGTATTAGCAGTGGGAATACTAATGCTTGCAGGCGGAAACGGTTTTTTACACAGCGATACGGATAATAAAGCATTAACGCATGCAGTAAACGAAAACAGTGCAGAGGAAAATCTCAGGCAGATTCTTTCGGAAATTGACGGCGTGGGAGAAGTCAGCGTAATGCTTTGCCATAGTGAGGCTGCTCCCCAAAAGGAGCAAAGCGTTTTTTCCTCCTCTGACAAGGAGTATAAAACCGTTATAGACGGAGTGCTGGTAGTTGCCGAAGGAGGCAAAGATGCGGCAGTCCGTGAGAAAATTATCCGTGCGACAAAGGCCGCTTTGGGAGTGGATGCCCACAAAATTGAAGTGCTTGAAAGGATTGTGTAAAAAATGATGATGGTTGTTAAGAAAAAACAGCTTGTAGTTGCGGCTTTGGCTATTGTGATAGGAACGGCAGGGTATATTAATGCAGGGAAGAACCCCGTAAGTGAAACCTCAGGAGGATATATGGGCGAGGCACAGCTTGTGGATTCAGACAGTGTCAGCCAAAGCAGTGAGGATTTTTTTGCCAGAGCAAGAATCGACCGTGAAGCAGGACGAAGCCGAAGTATAGAAACCTTTAATTCAATAATAATGAATGAAAATGCAGACGAGACGGCAAAGGCAAACGCCCAACAGGGTGTTCTTCGGCTTGCACAGAACACCGAAACGGAAAGTGCCATAGAAAATATTCTTCGGGTAAAGGGCTTTGAAGATGCAGTCTGCTACATAAATAACGATATGGCAAACGTGGTGGTAAAAACACAAGTGCTGGACAGTACTGCCGCCGCAGTTATTTCCGAGGTTGTCACGGAGCAAAGCGGAATAGTTCAGGAAAAAATTAAAATCATGGAAATGAATTAGGAAAATACTTGATTATTTTTCACAATAGTGATAAAATAAACGTATCAATTCATTGTGTGCGTTTATGCATATGAAAGGAAGGATTATTTATGGCTGAAAATATGGTAGTCACAGAAAATGGTAATATAAAAATTTCTCCCGAGGTTATAATGCGAATCAGTGCCATCGCCGCACGTGAGATTGAGGGTGTGGCAGGTCTTGGCCCTGCTATTGCAATCGGCGATATTTTGGGAAAGAAAGCTCCTTCTAAGGGTGTTAAGGTAGAAATTACGGAGGAAGGTACAATCATTGATGTACACGTAACCGTAAAATTCGGTATAAAGATTAATGAAATTGCTCCCGAAATTCAGAAGGTAGTAAAAAATGCCGTTGAGGAATATGCAGGCATCGAAAACGTAATAGTAAATATTTATGTAGATGGCATTGAAAACGAAGTAGAGGAAATAAAGAAAGCGAAGAAATAATTATGATAAGCGAACACATAAACCGCGGGGTTTGTTCAAGGAAGACCGTTGTTGACCTTGCTCCCGACGGGACGATAAACGATATTAGAATTGTAGGGGGCTGCAGCGGCAATACAAACGGTATTGCCATGCTCCTTAAAGGAATGAAGGCACAGGACGCAATCGAAAGAATGAAAGGTATTGACTGTAACGGCAGAGGTACCAGTTGTCCCGATCAGGTTGCGAGAGCATTGAGCGAAGCAATAAAAAACCTCGGTTAACCCGAGGTTTTTTTATTGCTTCGCTCAGTTTTATGTTCCCAAGACCAATACACTATCCATTCTTACATCAAATTCATCGTGAGGAAGGCTTTCAAGATAAAATTCCTTTGCACATACACCTAATTTAAAAGGACAAATGTCCGATAAAAAGCGGTCATAGTACCCTTTTCCGTAGCCGAGGCGATAGAACTCTTTGTCAAAGGCAAGTGCGGGAACAATGGCAAAATCAATTCTGTCTTTTGGAAATTCTACAGAATTTTCAGGCTCCAATATCCCGAAAAAGCCTTCCTTCAGCTCTTCAAAGGAATTAATTTTCACGCAAATCATATTGCCTTCTTTGTCAATACATTTGGGAACTACAACCTCTTTTTTGCCCAAAAGAGTACGGACTAAATCGTGCGTACCTGCTTCCCCTTTTGACGAAACGTAGCAAAAAACTGTTTTAGCCTTAATAAATTCAGGGTAATTTTCCAAATCCTCAAGCTTTAAATTAACGAATTGAGCCGTTTTACGCATGGAGAAAATCTTCTTGCGTAAAACGGCTTTATCTTTAGCCATTATATTTTTCCTCGGCATTTTTGCGGATGAGTGCAATCGTTTCGTCATAAGGGGGCTTTGCAAATACTGCACTTCCAGCCACCAGTACATTTACCCCTGCTTCTGCCGCAAGTGCTGCAGTTTCTGCATTTATTCCGCCGTCCATCTGGATATCAATATCCTTTCCATGCTCATGAGCACGAATATTTCTTACCTTGTCAAGCACTTCGGGCATAAACTTCTGTCCGCCAAACCCAGGTACAACGCTCATTACAAGCACCATATCAAGCTTGTGCAAAACAGGGAAAAGTACCTCCTCGCTTGTGGCAGGCTTGATTGCAACTGCCGCTTTCACACCGAAAGAATGGATATAGTCGATAAGGGAATCCATATCCTCAACACATTCAGCGTGGAAAGTAATAAGCTCTGCCCCTGCCTTTACAAAAGGCTCTACAAACATTTTGGGGTCAGTTACCATCAGGTGGCAGTCGAAAAATAGACCGCTGTCCTTTCTGATAGCCTTTACAATATCGGGACCCATTGACAGATTGGGAACAAAGTGTCCGTCCATAATGTCAATGTGTGCCCAGTCGGCACCTGCCTTTTCTATAGCGATAACGTCGTTTCTAAGTGCACCGAAATCCGATGCAAGGAGCGAAGGTGCAATTTTAATCATCAGTATCAATCCTTTCTTTGCCAGTCCTTAATTTCTTTAAGCTTGTTAAAAAGTGCTACATAGTTTTCATATCTGCTTGGTGCAATGCTTCCGCCCTCCACGGCTTCCTTTACACAGCAACCTTTTTCTCCCACGTGGTTACAGGTGCGGAATTTGCACTCACCGTGCAGGGGAACAATTTCGGGGAAATACTGCCACAAATCGCCTGCCCTAAGCTCATCGGCATCAAGCCTTGAAAACCCAGGAGTATCAAACACAAGGGTGTCAGCGGCAGAAATCAGCTCCACATGACGTGTGGTGTGTTTTCCACGCTGAATTTTGCTAACATCACCTGTTTTAAGTTCTATACCCGTAATTCTTTTAAGCAGGCTGGATTTTCCTACTCCCGAAAGCCCTGCAAAGGCAACGGTTTTTCCTTTTATTATATCACGGATTTCATCTACCCCCTCGCCTGTCTTGGCACTGGCACAAATGCAGGGGTAATTTGCCCTTTGGTATACGGAGATAAACTGCTCTGCCTCATTTGCGTCGGCAAGGTCAGTTTTATTAAGACATATTACGGATTTGATATTTTTGCTCTCCGCAATCACCAGAAGCTTGTCAAGAAGTGAAAAATCGGGAAGGGGGGATTTCGCCGCAGAAACAAGTACCAATATATCCACATTGGCAACTCCGGGTCTTATGAGGAAATTCTTTCTCGGAAAAATTTTCACAATATGTCCCGTAGAGTCGTCATTAAGTGAAATCTCAACCTTGTCTCCCACAATGGGGGAAAGCTCATCTTTTCTGAATTTTCCCCGTGCGTGGCACTCGATTACTTCATTTTCTGTTTTGACGTAGTAGAATCCGCCTATTCCTTTTATAATTGTTCCGCAAAGTTTTGTATCTGTCAATATTTTACCTCTTCCTGACGGATATAAACTCCGTCATAATATATCAGGAGACTGGAGGTTTTTTCTATCTGGAAAGAAATGGTCTGTGTACCTGTAGATGTTGTAATATCGCTTTCGTAAATAGGAACTCCGTCGCAAACCAGCTTTACCGTAACAGCCTTTCCCTTGGGCAGACTTGTAAGCTTTAAGGAAACCGTCTTAGGTTTGGGGTTTTTCTCGGGTTTTACGGGGGGATTATCGGTTTCGTCATCGGCATCAGCCTTTTCTCCTGTTGAAATATAAAGGTCAATTTGTTTCCCTGCAGGAACGGTTTCATACGCATCTATGCTTTGTTTGAAAACCTGTCCCTTGGGATATTTTTCACTGGAGGCTTCCTTTACAGAGCCTACCTTAAGCCCCTTTTCCTCAATGGCAAGAAGTGCCTGTGCACGGGTTTTTCCCACTAAAACGGGGACGATTTTCTGCTGTGCACCCTTGGATACATAGAGGATAACCTCCTCGCCCTCTGCCATGGTCTTTCCGTCGGAGGGGAACTGCTTAAAGATTATTCCCTCGTCATAATCTTCGTTATCTTCCTCCTCAATGGTCACCTTAAGCCCTTTGTCCTCAAGCTTATCTTTTACGTTCTTATAGTGCTTGTTTTTATAGCTCGCCAGAACAAGTGCTTCGGGTCCTTTGCTGACAACAACCTTGATTTCTCTGGATTTTTTTACATTAAAGTTTCCTTCGGGGTCTTGGTCTATAATTGTTCCCTTAGGCTCATCGGAGCATTTTTCACTGCTCTGTACCAGTGTGAATTCCACATTTTCTGTAGAGGCGTCGCTTACGGCAAGTAATGCTTCGTCATATTTCATTCCAACCACGTTGGGAATTCTGACTTCCTCGCTCTGCGGGAAAAGCAGTTTTATCCCCAGAACCATAAGGGCTATTATGGCGGCAAGACCTATAATAATCGTTATCATAAGACCTCTGCCTGCTCTCTTCTTACTATTTTTTCCGCCCTGCCCCGACGCACGTCTTTTTGTGTTGGATTGCGTTTAGGAATATCCTCCATTCCCTCGCTGTCATATGCGTTAAGGTGCGAAATAGCAATTGAGGGATTTTGGTATACCTTCACAAGGTCCTGAAGAATCTCTGTCGCATTATTATAACGAAGACGCTGTTCCTTTTTCATACAGCGGACAATGATTGCCTCAATTCCTGCAGGAAGGTCGGGATTTACCTCACAGGGAAGTGTTGCCTCCTCCTGCAAGTGCTGAAGAACTACGCTGATGCTTTCTTCCCCGTCAAAGGGAAGTGCACCTGTGAACATTTCGTACATAACCACGCCCAGAGAATAAAGGTCACTTCTAA
The DNA here is from genome assembly GCA_017451505.1 of Clostridia bacterium. Classification (GTDB taxonomy): domain Bacteria; phylum Bacillota; class Clostridia; order UMGS1883; family UMGS1883; genus UMGS1883. Next base: position 22,843 of record JAFTOF010000027.1, read on the forward strand.
GGTCGGTATAACCGCCCCTTGCCTGCTCAGGGGAAAGATAGTGTGCACTTCCGATTGCATTTTTCCCCGCATTTACCATAGTGGAATTATTTGCGGCTCTCGCTATGCCGAAATCGGCAACCTTAAGCTTTCCGCTTTCCGTAATGATAATATTCTGAGGCTTAATATCCCTGTGAACAACGTGCTTTGAATGGGCATGCTCCAATGCTCTGCATATCTGCATTGAGAAATTGGTAGCTTCTCTGACGGTGAGCTTACCGCCTTTGGAGGTGATGTACTGCTTCAGTGTTTCACCCTCCAAAAGCTCCATTACTATGTAATGAAGACCGTCCTCCTCGCCGACATCGTAAATCTGAACGATGTTCTGATGTGAAAGACTTGCCGCCGCCTGAGATTCCACATTAAATCTTCTTATAAATTCTTCGTTTTCCTTAAACTCCTCCCGAAGAACCTTTACTGCAACATATCTGTTAAGCATTTTATCCATAGCTTTATATACGATTGCCATACCGCCCATGCCGATTTGTTCAAGCAATTCGTATCTGGAACCAAGTACTTTAGATTGCATAATATTTCCTCCGTAAATAGATGTCAGACTTCTGCCAGAATAACTGTAATGTTGTCGCTTCCGCCTGCTTCATTTGCCTGTTTTATCAGCGTCTTAACGCCGTCCTCAAGGCTTTCTGATTGTGACAGCGTCTTTTCAATAGCTTCATCACTGAGCATATTTGTAAGACCGTCACTGCACATCAGAAAACGGCTTTTTTCCAAAGCCTTCACATGAAAAATATCGGCATTAACATCGGGAGAAATCCCCAAAGCCTTTGTAATGACGTTTTTCTGCGGATGACCTGCCGCCTGTTCGCGGGTAATAGCACCTGTTTCAATCATATATTCAACCAAGGAATGATCCTTAGTAAGAAGACTCAGCTTTCCGTCCCCGCTAAGGGAGTAAATTCTTCCGTCCCCAACGTGGGCTATGTACGCTACATCCTTCTTAAATACCAAAACGTCGGCAGTAGTACCCATACCGGCAAGTTTAGCCTTCTTTTTGGAAAGCGAAAGAATGTATTCGTTTGCTTTTTCGAGTGCTTCTTCCATCATCAGCATAACCTGCCCCGGCAGAAGTGCTTTTCCCAGTCTGCTCTCAAGAAAATCAAAAATAATTTCCCCTGCAATTTTACTGGCGGTTTCACCGCCGTTGTGTCCGCCCATGCCGTCGGTAAGAATCAGCACGGTGTAGTCACCCAAAGTTTCCGATATGAAATAATCTTCGTTTATTTCACGAAGCATACCTCTGTCGCTAAGTGAATAAAACTGCATATTACCACCTCCCCAAAAGGGTTTTACAATTCATTGTTTCTAAGCTGTCCGCAGGAGGCATTTATATCTGCACCCAATTCTCTGCGGACTGTTGCGTTTATTCCAAGGCTTTCAAGAGCCTTTTTAAAATCCTGTGTTTCTTTCTCGCTTGTGCGGATGTTGTCACGCTCCATGACGGGATTTACGGGAATTAAATTCACGTGGCAGTTTCTTCCCCGAAGAAGCTTTGCAAGAGTTCGTGCTTCCTCCGTATGGGAGTTTTTATCTTTTACCAGTGCATACTCAAAGGTTATGCGTCTGTGTGTTTTATCAAAGTAATAGTCACAGGCACTCATCAGATTTTCAAGGGAATACGCATTTGCTACGGGCATCAGCGTCTTTCTTACCTCGTCTGTGGGGGCGTGAAGAGAAATTGCTAAGTTTATGGGAATTTCCTCATCTGCAAGGGTGCGTATTTTGTCCGCAAGTCCGCAGGTGGAGAGGGTAATGTGCCTGTATCCCAGTCCTACGCCCGATTCATCATTTATGTTTTTCAGAAATGTAATTATGTTGTCGTAATTATCAAGAGGCTCGCCTATTCCCATAATTACCACATTACTTATTTTCACGCCAAGGTCTTTCTGTGCCCTTAAAATCTGCCCCTCTATTTCAAAGGGGGAAAGATTTCTCGTCAGCCCATGGAGGGTGGAGGCACAAAAACTGCATCCCATTCTGCATCCGACCTGACTTGAAATGCAGATGCTCTTTCCGTGGTGATAATCCATTACCACGGTTTCAATAATGTTGCCGTCGGAAAGGCGAAGAAGATATTTTACCGTGCCGTCAAGCTTGCTTTCAAGCTTTTTGTGTATAGCAGGAAGAAAAATTTCAAATTCTTCACAAAGCTTTTGCCTAAGCGTGAGTGGGATATTCGTCATTTCATCAGCGGCTTCAATCCCTGCGTGAATCCATTTATAAATCTGGTCTGCACGAAAGGGACTTTGCCCGATGCTTTTTATATATTCTTTTAGCTGTGCTTTTGTCAAATCACCTAAATTCAAGGCTTTTACTTCCTTTCAAAAACGGCGTAGAAAAATCCGTCAGTCCCGTCTGTGTGGGGCATAAGCTGCTTTTGCTCTATAAGGAAAAACTCGGGAAAACTTGCCAAAATCCACTTTGTGTTATCCTCGTTTTCGATTTTATTTATTGTACAGGTGGAATACATCAGCTTTCCGCCATGCTTTACATATTTTACAGCGTTGGAGAGTATATCACGCTGAATTTTCACAAGCTCATCATTTCCAATCTCGGATTTTGTCCATTTAATATCGCTTTTTCTGCGGATTACGCCGAGTCCCGAACAGGGAACGTCTGCCAGTACCGCGTCAAACCTATCGGCAAATTCGGGGCAGAAAACTGTAGCATCATTTAGCATAACACGGGCATTGGTAACGCCGAGCCGTTTAAGGTTACTTTCAATAAGTGTCAGCTTGTGGCTATGTATATCGCAGGAGATAACTTCGCCTGTGTTATCCATAAGCTGAGCCATAAATGCACTTTTACCACCGGGTGCACTGCATAAATCAAGCACTCTCATACCATTTTCAATCCCGAAAGCCGAAATCGCCCTTTGGGAAGCACCGTCCTGAATTGCAATAGCTCCGCTTTTAAATTCCTCCGTGTTTTCCACGCTTCCGCTACCTGTGTATCGGTAGGAAAACTCGCTGTCAGCCATTTTTTCAAAATCCTCTCCAAGCCCTTTTGCTTTCAGCGTATTAAGCCTCACCATTACGGGGGGAGTATCATTCATTGCCTTAAAAAGCTCTGTGGAATGTCCCTGACTTTTCCATAAATCCACGAGCCATAGGGGCATAGAATATTTTATGCTTATATATTCGTCATTTTCGGTGTCATCGGGCAGAAAATCCCCTGATGAAGCGGCTTTCCTGAGCACCGCATTCACAAATCCGCCCGAAGCACTGTGCCCGTACCTTCTTGCAAGGCGGACACATTCGTTTACCGTGGCACTTTCGGGGATTCTGTCGAGAAAACGAAGCTCAAAAATTCCCATTCTTAAGATATTAATAATCCATACGGAAAGCTTTTTTAACTTTATTGAAGATATATTTGCTATGATATTATCAAGGAAAAGACGGTTTTTCATCACTCCGAAAGCAATATTTGTGGCAAGGGCATTATCCCTCGGCTCCATATTTGAGGATGCCAGTATATCACGGAGTGCAATATTAAGGTATGCCCCGTCCTTTTCACAGCGGTATAACGCTTTAAGTGCCGCCTCACGCGGCTTTGAAAGTGAACTCATCAGTCATCATTCCTTCTGGAGCCAACCAGCATAAGAAGTCTTAATAGCTGCATAATGGAAACTGCCGCTGCCGCAACGTATGTCATTGCCGCCGCACCCAGCACCTTTTTCACTGCGGGGACTTCGTCGCTTTCAAGATAGCCGTCGCCGGAAAGTGTGGCAATGGCTCTCCTTGACGCGTTAAATTCCACAGGGAGAGTAACAAGCTGAAAGAGAACTGCCAATGAGAAAAAGGCAATTCCTGCATATGCAAGAGAACCAAATGACAGAAGAAGCCCCAGAATAACAAGATAAGGACCCGCCATAGAACCTAAATTTGCAACGGGAACAATAGCATTACGAAGCTGTATGGGCTTATAATTCGTGGCATGCTGAACGGCATGACCTGCTTCGTGTGCCGCAACGCCTACTGCTGCAACTGATGTGGAGCTGTGTACGCTGTCGGAAAGCCTGATTACATTTGCCTTGGGGTCGTAATGGTCGGTAAGCTCCCCGCGGACTCTTTCAATGCGGACATCGTAAAGCCCATTGGAATCCAGGATTCTTCTTGCCGCCTGCTCGCCCGTAATATTTCTGCCTGTATGCTTGGAAGAAAACTTTTTAAATGTGGAATTAACCCTCATTGAAGCAATCATTGAAAATATACCTGCAATGAGTACCAGTACAAGACCGGCATCCATATAATAGCCAAATCCGAATAACATATAAAATCACACTCCTAATTTTGTGCCTTTTTCTATTTTATGTCCGCGAAGATAGTCCTCGGCGGACATTTTCTTTTTGCCTTCTACCTTAATTTCTTTTATAATGACACTGCCCTTTTTGCAGGCAACCTTGATTCCGTCACTGTCGGCACTAAGAACCTCGCCCGCATTTCCGTCATCGTCACATTTATATACAAAGTCAACCACAAATCTCTTTCCTCCGATAAAGCTGAAGGCCTTCGGCCAGGGATTAAGTCCCCTTACTTTATTGTAGATTTGTTCGCTTGTATTATTCCAGTCAATTTCTCCCTCCGCTTTTGAAAGCTGTGAGGCATATGTGGAAAGGGAGTCGTCCTGCTTTTCGGGGGTGATTGTTCCCTTCTTTAAACCATCCAATGTTTTAAGAAGCACCTCTCCGCCCAAAACGGCAAGAGCATCATGGTACTCTCCTGCTGTAGTTTCCTCGCCTATGGGAAGCTCCGCCTTTATGAGCATATCGCCTGTGTCAAGCCCTTTTTCCATATACATACTTGTTACACCGCTTACCTTTTTGCCGTCGATTACGGCTCTTTGTATGGGTGCGGCACCGCGGTACTCGGGAAGAAGCGACCCGTGAATATTGATACATCCGTATCTGGGATAATTAAGTATATATTCGGGAAGTATTTTTCCGTATGCAACCACCACAATAATGTCGGGATTAAGCTCCTGTAAAAGCGGAAGAATAGCTTCATCCTTAAGGGTTTCGGGCTGGTACACGGGAATATTTTGCTCCAAAGCAAATATTTTCACTTCGGGCATTGACATCTCGTATCCTCTGCCCTTGGGTTTATCGGGCTGAGTTATTACGCCGATAACATCGCGTTTATCATCAATCAATGCTTTCAACGAAATTTGTGCAAACTCGGGTGTTCCCATAAATAATATACGCATAGAATTACTCCTCATTCTGTTCCAATTCAAATACCTCGGAGGCTTTTTCAACATAAAGTGTGCCGTCAAGGTGGTCACATTCGTGGCAAATACACCTTGCATAAAGGTCCTCGCCCGTAAATTCAAATTCGTCGCCAAATCTGTCAAATGCCTTTACGGTTGCTTTTTGAGGTCTTGTAACCGTTCCTGCCTTACCGGGAACGCTGAGGCACCCCTCCGTATCGGTAACACTGCCCTCGGTATGGGTGATAACGGGGTTTATAAGTTCAAGCATACCCTCGTCCTCGCCCAAATCTATTACGACTACTCTGCGGAGGATTCCCACCTGAGGTGCGGCAAGCCCAACTCCGTTTGCAAGCAGAAGTGTTTCCTGCATATCGTCAAGAAGTGTGTGAAGCTTCTCGTCAAAAGTTTCCACCTCACGGCATTTCTTTTTAAGGCACGGGTCGCCTATTTCTCTGATTTTTCTTATCGCCATGTTAATTTCTCCTTACGTCATACTATACGGATTAATGTCCGCAATTACCGATAAATCGGAATTTCGTTTTTTCGGGTTTTCGTAAACAATATTGCGAAGCTCACGGATAAAATCCTCATCGGCACGGCACTTAAGCCACAGCCTCATTCTGTGCCTGCCCTGAATTTTATTTACGGGTGCAGGCGAAGGACCGTAAAACTTGCAGTTGTCATAACCGCGGAGGGCAACCCTCAGCTTCATTGCAATGCTTCCTATTGCCTTTTCAGCCTCCTCACGGTCAGAGGAGGATGCCGTTATATTTATAATATCACAAAACGGGGGATAAAGAAACTCCCGTCTGTAGGAAATTTCATCCTCAAAAAATGCCTTGTAGTCCTGTGACGCCGCCAAAAGAAGCGTTGGATTTTCAGGCTCATAGGTCTGAATGACGCATCTGCCTTTTTTTTCGCCTCTGCCTGCTCTGCCGCATACCTGCGTTATCAGATTAAAGGTACGCTCCTGTGCTCTGAAATCGTCAACGTTAAGCGAGGCATCTGCCGCCAATACTCCCACAAGGGTCACATTCTCAAAATCAAGCCCCTTTGTAACCATTTGCGTGCCTAAGAGGATATCGGTCTTTTCACCGTCGAATTGCTCCAGAAGCTTTTCGTGACCTCTTTTTCCGCTTGTGGTGTCTGCGTCCATTCGGAGCGTTTTTGCAGAGGGGAAGATGCTTTCAATCTGTTCCTGTGCCTTTTGCGTACCTCTGCCAAAATCACGCACACGGCTTCCCCCACATTTGGAGCAAATGCTCTTAACCCTTTCTCTGTAACCGCAGTAATGGCAGGTGAGAGAATCGGTGTTTTTGTGATAAGTCAGCGAAACACTGCAATTAGGACAGGAAAACACATATCCGCATTCACGGCAGGAAACAAAAGTGGAATATCCCCTCCTGTTAAGAAACAAAATGGTCTGTTCGCCGTTTTTTATGTTTGAATCAATCTCTTTTGCAAGGAATCGGCTTAAAACGGTTTTGTTCCCCTCTTTAAGCTCCTGACGCATATCGGAAATAAAAACTTCGGGGAGAGGTCTTTTATTGTACCTTTCCAAAAGCTCTATTAAAGTATATTCACCGCTTTTTGCTTTATAATAGCTTTCAACAGACGGTGTTGCACTTCCTAAAATAAGCGGACAATCATGCTCCTTTGCAAGATATGCCGCAATATCACGGGCGTGGTAACGGGGAGAGGATTCCGACTTGTAGGATTGCTCGTGCTCCTCGTCAATTATTATTGCTCCCAGATTGTCACAGGGGGCAAAAATTGCACTTCTTGCACCGATGATAAGCCTCGCCTCGCCACGGCGGATTCTCCGCCATTCGTCGAGCCTTTCGCCTAAGGAAAGAGCACTATGAATAACAGCCACGTTTTTACCGAAACGGCTGAAAAAGCGGCTTGTCATTTGGGGAGTTAAGGCAATCTCTGGCACAAGAATTATAATCTGCTTGTTTTTTTCAAAAGCCTTGGAAACTATGCTCATATACACTTCGGTTTTACCGCTTCCCGTAACACCATGTATGAGAAATGTTCCCCTTTTACTTTCTGTTATAGTCTTAGAGGCTTCCTCCTGTATCTTGGACAGCTTCAGGGGGGCAGGTTCCAAAGACGATTTTCCCTCCAGAGGGTTACGCAGAACCTCTGCCTCACGGTAATCTATTAAATGCTTTACATAAAGCGATTCCACGGCATTTCGTGTCGAGCCTGAGGCACGCAATATGTCGGGAACGGAAAGCTCGCCAAGTTCGCCTAAAACTTTAAGCACCGCCGCCTGACGGGGGGCGTTCTTTTCAAGCTTTTCAATATAGTATGAAATGTCTTCCTCACCGCAGTAGAAAGCCAATCGGATTGTCTTTTCGTTTGCACGGCGTTTATCACGGAAGCTTTTTTCGCATATGCCCTTTTTTATAAGTGCATTTACACTGGCTCTGGCATTTTTGCCCAAAAGGCTTTTAATCTGCTGCATTTCCGCACTGCCGTCAGATTGCTCCAAAAGCTGTATAAGCTGCTCCTGCTTTATTCCTTTAACAGAGGAAAGCATATCAAAATATTTGTGGGTAAGTGAAATCCATTCCTCAAACTTTGCATCAGTTCCCGGCGGTAGGCATAGCTGTGCCGCTTCGGAAAAGGTGCAAAAGTATCTTTCCCTCATGTAAAAGCATAGACCGATACTGCTTTTTGTCAGCACGGGAAGCTCATCGGTTAAGGATTTAATCTCTTTAAGTGCTTCAAAACTGCTGACATTCTTAAGCTCGGTAACATAAGCCTCCTTGGGCATATTCCCTGTGCCGAAAGGAACTTTAACACGGCATCCAACCGCAATTTTATCCAAAATAGTCTCAGGCACAAGGTAGTCAAAGGGCTTGTCGATATTCAGGTTTTTTGTATTTACATAAACCTGAGCAATCATAATTATTCTTCCTCAGTGTCCATGGATGCTTCATATTCGGCAACTGCCTGTGAAAAACGCTGTTGAGCCGTTCCTTTTACGCATCTGATTTTACCGCTTGCAATTTCATTTATTGCACGGGAAACTGTCTTGTCATTGCCTGAATCGGCAACAAGCTGACGGGCACGTTTCGCCGTAACAATTACAAGTGAATAACGGGAATCAAGTCCCTCCATAAGTTTTGAAATTTCGGGATACAACATATTTATCATTACCTTTCTATAATTATTTATCGTTTAAAAATTCTTTTTCTATATATTTGTAATTTCGGCAAAGAAGACAATGCTCCGCCTTAACAATTGCATCAAGGCGATTTGTGGCTTCCTCTACCGTGTCATTTATAAGCACATAATTGTATTTTTCAATATATTTAAATTCTGCCTTTGCTCTTTCAAGACGGCTTAAAATTACATCCTCCGTCTCTGTTCCTCTGCCGCGAAGCCTCTCCTCCAGATCGCAAAGTGCAGGGGGAAGAACAAATATAAATACGGCTTCAGGATAATGGGAACGAACCTGGAGAGCACCCTGTACCTCAATTTCCAATATTACATCCTTGCCGCTTTCTATCATTTCCATAACGGCATCCTTTGGAGTGCCGTAATAATTTTCGCAGAAAACTGCATGTTCCAAAAATCCGTCTGCATCTATTCTTTTTCTGAATTCCTCATGGCTCAGAAAAAAGTAGTTCACACCGTCAATTTCACCCTCGCGGGGGCTGCGTGTGGTAGCAGATACTGAAAGCGTGCAGTCATCATGGGTGCGAAGATATTCCTTGCAAATTGTACCCTTGCCTACGCCGGAGGGACCGGAGATAACAAGAAGCAGTCCTTTTTTCTTCATATGTAATCATTCCTTTCTGTCTAACGGGCGGATAATATCCGCCCCTACGCATTCTCGGCTTCATCGTTGGCAGGGACGTAGCTTCCGTGCCTCTGTGCAATCACATCGGGAGTCAGTGCGGAAAGTATAACGTGCTCGCTGTCGGTTACGATAACGCTTTTTGTTTTTCTGCCGTATGTAGCATCAATCAGCATCCCTTTTTCCCTTGCCTCCTGTGCAATTCGCTTTACAGGGGCACTTTCGGGAAGGACGATGCTTACTATTCTTTCATCGGAAACTAAGTTCCCGAATCCGATATTAACTAATTTCATATCAAACAATCCTTTTTAAGAATGTCGGTGTTGTTTTTATACACTCTTTTATTCTACGTTTTGTATCTGCTCACGTAGCTTCTCAATCTCCGCCTTTACATCAATCACAATTCGTGCCACGTCAAGGTCATTGGATTTTGAACCGATTGTATTGATTTCACGGTTCATTTCCTGTATCAGAAAGTCTATCTTTCGTCCTACACAGCCACCGCGCTGCAGCATCTCATTAAACTGATCCACATGGCTTCTCAGACGAACGGTTTCCTCGTTCACGTTTACTTTATCCGCAAAAATTGCAACCTCGGTAAGAAGCCGTGTTTCATCATATGATGCCCCTGCCAATATGTCTTTCATTCTTTCTTCGATTCTCTGGCGGTACTCGGAAACAATCCGGGGAGAACGTTCCTCAACCTTAGCCGTAGCATCTACGATAAAAGCAAGATGCTCTTTAAGGTCGCTTTCGAGCTTTTCACCCTCGGCAATACGCATGGCATCAAATCCGCCAAGAGCCTCGGAAAGTGCTTTAAGCACCGTTTCCTTAATTAAATTCTCGTCCTCGGGTGCTTTATCCAACACAAAAACATCGGGAATACGCAGAAAGGTTTCCGCTGTTGTATTGCTTGTAATCTGAAGCTCCGAAGAAAGGGTGCGAAGGCCCTGCAGGTATTCCTTTGCCAGTGCAGTGTTCACTTTAACCACACTGTCATCCTCACCGCTTGACTCCACATTTACATATATATCAACCTTACCTCGGTTTATCTTCTCCTGTGCCGCTTTACGAATCGGGTCTTCAAGGAAGGTATATACTCTGGGCATTTTAATGGAAAAATCGCTGTATCTGGAATTGACCGATTTGATTTCAACACTAAAGGTTTTATTGCCCAGCTCAGCCTTTCCGCTTCCGTAGCCTGTCATACTCTTTATCATAAGAAAAAACTCCTTTTAGCTAACAGGGTATAACACCCCATAATTATTAAACATTATACCATACTTAAGCCAAGTTAGTCAACAGTTTTAATTAACGGCCATAAAATTGAAATGTATAATACCTATTGATTGCTCGAAAAAAATAGATATTATAGAGTCTTTAAGCTTTATTTAAGGAACAGCGACTACTATATAACTGAAATGGAGGTTTGTCAGATGAAGAAAATCAAGCAGGTATTAAAAAACTTATATATGAAGCTGAAAGAATGGGCAGCCGTGCCCATTGCGAAATACAAAACCCTTAACAAAGGTGCAAAAAGAGCAGTGTGCCTTGTTTTGGCAGTTTTGGTTGCGTTGGCAGGCTTTGGTATATGGAAGTGGCGTGGTGCTTCCGAGGCTACCGTGGCAAAGGCAAGCGGAACGTCAATCGTAAGACGCGGTAATCTTACCAACAGCATCACAGGAAGCGGAACAGTGGAGCCTATCGAGCAGCGTGAGATTGTTCCTGAAGTAAACGGAAAGATTATCGAGTCCTTTTTTAATGAGGGTGACAGTGTGAACGAGGGAGATGTTCTCTACCGCTTTGAAATGACTGCGGCAGAAAATGCGATTGAAAGTGCCATGAATAATGTGGAAAAGGCACAAACCACCCTTTCCAACAGGCAGAGCAATCTTGAAAAGGTACGGGAAAACATTTCAAACCTCACAATTAAAGCCACCGTTTCGGGAAAAATCAGCGGTTTATCCCTCCGTGTGGGTGAGGATGCGTCAGGGAAAATCTGTACAATTACCAATTTTAAAGAGCAGACAGCCACAATTCCTTTCAGCTCCGCACAGATAAAAAATATCAGCGTGGGCGACAGTGCGGACATCGCTATTGACAAATATATGATAAATACAACGGGCAAGGTAATCCGTAAGTACACAGCCCCCGACACCCTCCCGAGCGGTGCAGTTGTTTATTATGTGGAAATAAGGCTTGATGATAAATACACCGTTGAGGAAAACGTTAATGTTACCGCTACTGTAAACAGTAAAAGCGGAAATATAGCCTCCGCCTCCTACGGCAGTGTAAAATATGCCGACCCTGTTACGGTTAACGCCAGACAAAAGGGCGAGGTTTCAAAGATAAACTTTAAAAACGGTGACTGGGTAGATGAAGGGCAAATTATTGCCGTGCTTAAAAACAGCGACCTTAACGATGAACTCAGAACAGCTCAGCAAAACGTTAAGGAAGCACAGATGAACCTAACTGAATCTCTCAATAACCTTGAGGATAAAGAGGAAGAAGCTAACGAATACATAGTAACATCACCTATAAGCGGTGTTATCCTTACCAAGGATTATTTTGTAGGCGATACAATCAGCGGACAGAATCCCCCTGCCCTTATGGTAGTAGCGGATATGAGCAAAATGAAATTCACAATTTCTGCCGACGAGCTTGATATTGCAAAAATACAGGTAGGGCAGAGTGTATCTGTAACGGCAGACGCACTTTCAAACCAAAGGCTTAGAGGTACAATTACTGCAGTGTCAAAACTGGGAACTGCTTCTAACGGCGTTACCAACTATCCCATTGAGGTTACCATTGACCAGCCGGGCGAGCTTATGCCGGGAATGAATGTAAGTGCACAGATTATAGTAGAGCAGTCCTACAACAGTCTTTATCTCCCTGTTGAGGCGGTGGAATATTATGAAGGTAAATATTATGTTACAGTTGTGGGCGAGGTAGAAAATATGCCTGAGCCGATAGTGCGTGGCGAATTTGGTGCAAGGGGACAAAGCGGAGCTTCACAGGAGGAAAAGGAAAACAACGATTCCGAAAATAAAGCCTCCGATGATAAAAAACAGGAAACCAGTAATGATGAAACCAGAACTCAAAACCCCCAAAGCAGTGAAAGACCAAACTTTAGAGGCGAAAGACCGAATTTCAGCGGAGAAAGACCTGCGGGAGCGGGTAATTGGAAGAGACAGGAAAATTCCGCTTCAGACAGGCGAAATGTAGAAGCGGAAGCCTCCGCCGAAAATACTCAAACACAAAAAGAGAATAAGGAGGAAAAGGCTGAAGAAACGAAAACCACAGCTTCCAAAGAAACTGAAAAGAACACTAAATCACAGAAAACAAGTCAGGACAGCAAAGAAAAAACCGAAAGAACAAATGATTCAAAAACAAATAATACACCGGGCAATCAAAGGCAAAATCAGGAAGAACTAAAAATTAAAAACTACAAAACCGAAAAACGCGTGGAAGTAACAATCGGTATAAAAACAGACACGTCCTATGAAATTTTAAGCGGTGTCGAGTACGGTCAGGTTGTTAAAAACACAGCTCAGGTAACACAGACAGGCTCCAGAACAGGAACTTCTAATCGAGGCGGTATGGGTGGCTTCGGCGGAGGTATGATGGGTGGAATGAGCGGAAACAACCGTAGTAGCAACCGTAATTTCGGAGGCGGAAGATAAGCCTATGATAAGAATCAAGGACATGTATAAAATCTATAAAATAGGCGACATTGAGGTGCGTGCATTAAACGGCGTGTCCCTTAATGTCCGCCCAAAGGAATTTGTCTCCATAATAGGGCCATCGGGAAGCGGAAAATCAACCCTTATGAACATGATAGGATGCCTTGACGTAGCCACAAGCGGAGAATATTTTCTGGACGGAAGAGCTGTGGAGGCACTAAGCGAAAATGAGCTTGCCTCTATACGCAACGAAAAGATAGGCTTTATTTTTCAGGGCTTTAACCTGCTAAATAAATTAACGGCACTGGAAAACGTAGAGCTTCCCTTGATATACAGGGGAGTGGACGTGGCACGCAGGCGTGAGCTTGCCGAAGAGGCACTTTTTCGGGTAGGACTTGAGGAGCGTATGTATCATAAGCCGAAGGAACTTTCGGGCGGTCAGCAGCAGAGAGTTGCCATAGCACGTGCCCTTTCCTCCAAACCTCCGCTTATACTTGCCGATGAGCCTACGGGTAATCTGGACTCAAAAAGCGGTGTCGAGGTTATGAAGATGCTTAAGGAAATTCATGCCGAAGGAAATACCATTGTGCTGATAACTCACGACAGCGATGTGGCACGGCAGGCAGAGCGTGTGGTAAGAATTGCCGACGGCGTCATTACAAGTGATACTAATGCGACAGAGGATGTGAAATGTGAATGAATCTATTTATGTCTTTCAAAATGGCACTCAGCAGTATTCTCAGTTCAAAGGTTCGTTCCTTTCTGACTATGCTGGGTATAATAATCGGCGTTGCCGCAGTTATTATTCTTGTAAATATGGTAACGGCAACCACCCTCGACATGCGTAATCAGCTTGAAAGCATGGGAACAAATCTTATAAATGTAAATATAAGGCGAGGCGGCTGGGGAATGACCAGAAGCGTCAGCGTGGAGGAAATAGAAAAAATTGCCCAAAACAATCAGGATAGCATTAAATATATAACCCCCGTTGTTAGCTCCAATGCAACCGTAAAATACGGAAACAGTAACGCCTCCACCTCGCTTAGCGGAGTAAATGAACATTATGGAACAATCCGCAACCGCGGGATTGACAGCGGAAGATTTATAACAACCGACGATGTGGATAACCGCAAATCCGTTGCGGTTATAGGTGCATATGTGGCAAGCACGCTTTTCGGCACGCAGGACCCTTTGGGACAACAGATAAAAATAAATAACGAGCTTTTCACCGTGGTGGGAATCCTTACGGCGAAATCCTCGAATATTTCTCAGGGCGGCGAGGATGATACGGTAATCATCCCTTATTCCAGAGCAACACGCCTTATCAGGAATGCAAACATTACCTCCTTTGCAGTTTCTGCAAAAAGTGCCGAAACAATGACTGCAGCAACAGAGGCGATTGAAACGTTTTTATACCAGAAGTTTAAGTCTGAAAATTCCTACACTGTTACAAATCAGGCGGCACAGATTGAAACCGTCGACGATGCACTGAGCTCCATGACAATGCTCATGGCAGGCATTGCAGGCATTTCCCTTATCGTAGGCGGCATAGGTATCATGAATATTATGCTTGTTACGGTGACGGAAAGAACACGCGAAATTGGCATCAGGAAGGCAATCGGAGCAAAAACAAGGTCTATCCTTATCCAGTTCCTTATTGAATCGGCAGTTGTAAGCTGCCTTGGAGGTATTCTTGGAATTGGACTTGGCATCGTGGGCAGTTATTTCACCAGCACAAGTATGGGAATGCCGACGGTGCCGCTATCGGAGCAGACAACAGTAATTCTCGGCTCATTCATTTTCTCTGCGGCAATAGGAATCTTTTTCGGGCTTTACCCTGCAAGAAAAGCGGCAAAGCTTAATCCTATCGAAGCATTGAGATTTGAATAAGGGAAAGGAACGAGTATGATGAAAACAAAAATAACAGCACTTATAACAGCCTTAATGATGCTTATAAATATCGGTGCATTTGCCGCATTTGATGATATAAACGTCAATACAGGCGTGGGAAATGCCGTAAAACAGCTTGTGCAGCTTGGGATAATAAACGGCTATCCCGACGGCACATTCAGACCCGAGGATACTTTAACCAGAGGTCAGTTTGCAAAAATAGCCGTATGTATGCTGGGTGAAGAACAACAGGCTCAATCACGCAGTGCAAACGCCATTTTCAGCGATGTTCCCACAGACCATTGGGCAAGCGGATATATTAATTACATCGCGGAGCATCAGATAATAAACGGCTATCCCGACGGCACTTTTGGAGCAGAGGACACCATTAATTACGCTCAGGTACTTACCATTCTTATAAGGCTTTTAGGGTACACGGGCGAGGACGTTGCATATAAATGGCCCGATGGTTATATTAGTAAGGCACAGTCACTTGGAATTACAAGCGGCATATCCTTTGGAACATACGAAAATATCACACGGGGCAATGCGGCGTATGTGATATATAATACCCTCCTTGCCGATAAAAAAGAGGGTTCCTCTCTTTCGCTATTAAGCTCCTCATCCGTAAAGGATGTTGTAATTTACGCTGACAACAGTATCAATGCATCTCTTGCAATCGGAAATATCGAAACAACAAACGGAGTATATAAGCTTGCCGATAACTCAAATATAACCTCCGAGGTTTACGGCAGATTAGGTACATTATATCTGGACGGCGAAAAGAGGGCAACCGCATTTGTTCCCGAAAACGAAACCGTAAGAAGCGTTACCCTTTCAAGTGCCACAGTAAGCGGAGACGGCAAAAGGGTGGAAATTGGCTTTACGGAAAACACAGCAGCAAAATCTGAAAGCCTTTCGGGAAGTGCACCCGTTTATTACGAGGGCAAAGCCTCAACTCTTTCCCAAAGTGCAGCAAAGATTGAGCCGGGCAGTGAGGCACTCCTTCTTTATGCAAATGACGGCAGCTTTGCACGAATGTATTTAAAGGAAAGCACTCTTTCAGGACCAAGAACTGTTGCCACTGGTTATTCGCAGATTTATTCTTTCTTTAACATTGTAAACAGCACTGCAATGAAAGTAATCCGCGACGGAAAAAACGCATCTCTTTCCGAAATTCAGGCATATGATGTCGTGTATTATATGGCAGGCAATAATACCCTTTACGCGTATACCGATAAGGCAAGCGGTGTTTATGAGGAAGCATATCCCCTTAAGTCAAACGTTACAAGCGTAAAAGTAGGTGGCAAGGAATACCCCCTCGCCACCCAAACGGCGATTGGGAAAATGAATACCTCCGATGGTGCATTTGAACTTGGAGACCGAGTTACATTGCTCTTTGGAAGAAACGGCGAGGTTGTGGATGTAGTAAACCTTGCAGCGGTGGGAAGCCTTGACTTGGTTGTACTGACAAAAAGCTACAAGGAAGTATCACAGGAAACTGATACTTTGGGGAAGACCACTAACTATATTACGGTAGTCCTTCCCGACGGAGGCGAGGTTACCTACGAAGCGGACCGCGACTATAGCGACTATGTAGGAAACGTGATGAAAGTTAAGTACGAAAATGATGTAGCAAAGCTTACCGTAGTACCGCATACAAATATTTACGGTAAATTTGATTCTTCAATACCGTCGTTGGGAGAATATTGGCTTTCGGAAAATTGTGCGATTCTGGAGCTTGTGAAAAATTCTGCAGGTGGTGCAACGGTAAAGAAAATTGAGCTTCGTGACATCGTCACCGACAGCCTTACCAAAAATCAGGTTATTCATGCCGAAATGAGCGGAGCACTTAAGGACATTACCTTCCTTTACGTGACCGATGTCACAAAAACTGATGCAGACTTCGGCGTGGTAACTGAGGTGAATAATAATAAGTACACCATCCTGATTGGAGAAAAGACCACGCAAATTGAAACGGCAGTGAAGCTCGAACGAGGCTGCGGTGTGGAAATTCAGCAGACAAGCGACGGGCAGATTGCAAAAAGGCTTACAAACGTAGGCACGGCATCAAAGATAGAAGGCTATAGCGGCGGCAGAATCCGTATAAACGGAAAGAACTATATCCTCAGTGACTATGTAAAAGTTTACGGAGGAACCTATGCAAACACCTACACCTCTATGTCTTTGTCGGAGCTTGCAAACGGGGATAACATTCAGCACGTTACTCTGTATTCTGACAGGTCGCTTTCAAGCGGCGGTATCGTAAGGGTAATTGTAGTCAAGACGAAAAACTAAACAGGTAATAAAAAAAGAGCAGGCACCCACTAACGCGGATGCCTGTTCTTTTTGGCACTCACTGCCCTCACAGGGTTCGAATCCGGGATTCTACCCGTTTGCGGTGCCCGACATATGTCTGCGGTGACAAATCACCTTGCCATCTGTCGACCGCTGCACAACCCTGCACCTTCCCTTTATCCGTCACAGGCGGCGGTCAGGCTCGGTTCCCCCTCCCCACGGGTCGTGGCTTCGAATCCCTTTCGTTTCAAGCAAAAAGAAACAGACACCCACTGACGTGAATGTCTGTTCTTTTTGGCGTGCTTGGAGGGATTCGAACCCCCGACCCTTTGGTTCGTAGCCAAATACTCTATCCAACTGAGCTACAAGCACATATCCCAAACGCATTGACTATAATAACACACAAATTCGAAAAAAGCAAGACTTATTTTTCAAAATTTTAAATTTTATTATACTTTGCTCTATTTCAATTGACAAAAGGTTTCCTGTAATGATATACTAACATAATATAATGGAAAGAATTTTTTCTCAGAAAGAGGTAATGACAATGAAGGACTACAAAATCGGTACCAAATGTATTCAGGCAGGCTACACCCCCAAAAACGGTGAACCTCGTCAGATTCCCATTTATCAGAGTACTACTTTTAAATATGATACAAGCGAAGAAATGGGTAAGCTTTTTGACCTTGAAGCTTCAGGATATTTCTACAGCCGACTTCAGAACCCTACCAATGATTGTGTTGCAGCACGAATTGCAGCTCTTGAGGGCGGCACAGCGGCAATGCTTACATCAAGCGGTCAGGCAGCATCGTTTTACAGCGTGTTCAATATTGCTTCCTGCGGAGACCATGTAGTTTCTTCTTCAGCAATTTACGGAGGTACATTTAACCTCTTTGCCGTTACAATGAAGCGTATGGGTATTGATTTCACTTTTGTAGCTCCCGATTGCACAGACGAGGAATTGGAGGCGGCTTTCCGTCCCAATACAAAAGCAGTGTTCGGAGAGACTATTGCAAACCCTGCTCTTGATGTGCTTGATATCGAGCGTTTTGCCAATGCTGCACACGAACACGGAGTTCCGCTTATTATAGACAACACCTTTGCCACTCCCATAAACTGCCGTCCTATTGAGTGGGGGGCTGATATTGTAACTCATTCCACAACAAAGTATATGGACGGTCATGCAAGCGGCGTGGGCGGATGTATTGTAGACAGCGGAAAATTCGACTGGACAAAATATCCCGATAAATTCCCCGGACTTTGCACTCCTGACGATAGCTATCACGGCGTAACATATACCGAGAGATTCGGTCTTGAGGGTGCATATATCACAAAGGCTACGGCACAGCTCATGCGTGACCTCGGCTCTATTCAGGCACCGCAGAACGCATATCTTATCAACCTCGGTCTTGAGAGCTTGCAGGTAAGAATGGCTCGCCACTGCGAAAATGCACAGGCAGTTGCCGAATATGTGAAGGAACACGAAAAAATTGCGTGGGTTCGTTACTGCGGACTTGAAGGCGACAAGAATTACGAGCTTGGACAAAAATATCTTCCCAATGGCTCCTGCGGCGTAATTTCCTTTGGCGTTAAGGGCGGAAGATTGGCGGCAGAAAAATTCATGAAAAATCTTAAACTTGCTTCCATCGAAACCCATGTAGCAGATTCCAAAACCTGCTGCTTGCACCCTGCAAATGCAACTCACCGCCAGATGAATGATGACGAGCTTCGTGCGGCAGGTGTAGCTCCCGACCTTATCCGCTTCTCCTGCGGACTTGAGGAAAAGGAGGATATCATCGCCGATATTGCACAGGCACTTGAAACCATATAAACCCAAGGAGGGATAGAATATGCCCATTAAAATTCCCGACAGACTTCCTGCGGCAAAAACCCTTGCCGAGGAGAATATATTTGTAATGCCTCAAAAGCGTGCGGCAACACAGGACATCAGACCGCTGAGGATAGGCATACTGAATTTAATGCCCACTAAAATCGAAACGGAAACTCAGCTTGCACGGCTTTTGGGAAATACGCCGCTTCAGGTAGAGGTTGAGCTTATTCAGGTCAGCACTCATAAAGCGAAAAATGTTTCTGCAGAACATATGCTGGCTTTTTATAAAACCTTTGACGAAATCAAGGATCAGAAGTTTGACGGTTTTGTAATCACGGGTGCTCCCGTTGAAAAATTGGAATTTGAAGAAGTGGACTATTGGGAAGAGCTTTGCACCATTATGGAATGGACGAAAACCAATGTTCATTCCACATTCCATATTTGCTGGGGTGCACAGGCGGCACTTTACTATCATTTCGGAATAAAAAAATATCCTTTGGAGGAAAAGCTTTCGGGAGTATATAAGCATCGCGTGGTTTATAAAAATCCTATGCTCATGCGTGGCTTTGATGATGAATTTATGGTTCCTCATTCAAGGCACACCACCGTCCGCATTGAGGATGTAAAAAAGTGCAAAGACATTAAAATCCTTTCTGTTTCCGATAAGGCAGGGCTTTACGCAGCGGCAACAGCCAAGGGAAAGCAGATTTTCATCACAGGTCACAGTGAGTATGACCGCGACACTCTGAAAAAAGAATATCTGCGTGACGAGGCGGCTGGTATGAATCCCAAGGTCCCCGAAAATTACTTCCCCGATGATGACCCGACAAAGGACCCCATCGTAACATGGCGAGGTCATGCCAACCTTATTTATTCCAACTGGCTTAACTATTTTGTATATCAGAGCACACCCTTTGATATATCCGAAATCAAATAGATAAAACACCACCACTTGACAAAAAATAAATATGTGCTATAATGTAGCCGTAGGATTATGTCCTGCGGCTATATTTTATTTTTTAAAGGAGTGATTGTCCTAATGGACGGGAGTAGTATACCGATATTTGTACTGCTACTAATCGTGCTGATTATGTTATCGGCATATTTCAGCGCATCGGAGACGGCGTTTTCGTCGTACAATCGTGTGAGGATGAAGAGCGAAGCGGAGGATAAAAAAGGAAAGAAAGCCCGCCGTGTTCTTATGCTCAGCGAAAATTATGAGAAGCTTATCTCAACTATACTTATCGGCAATAACATTGTAAACATAGTTGCAACCTCTATTGCAACATTGCTTTTCACGCATCTTTTGCCGGATAATGAGGCAATGGCAGCCACCGTTTCAACCGTTGTAATGACCCTTGCAGTCCTTATTTTTGGCGAAATCACGCCCAAGACCATTGCAAAGCGTACAGCGGACGGCTTTAGTAAAAAGGTTGTGGGAAGCCTCAGCTTTCTTACCATGCTGTTCACCCCTCTTACCGCAATTTTTAACCTGTGGCAAAGGTTTGTTATGAGCTTTGTCAAGGGAACTGATGACGATAGCGTCACGGAAGATGAAATCATCACCGTTGTTGAAGAGGCGGCAGAAGACGGCGAAATTGACGAACAGGAAAGCGAATTAATAAAGAACGTAATCAAGTTCAGTGACCTTGATGTTAATGATATTCTTACACCGCGTGTAGACGTTGCCGCCGTGGATATTTCATGGGACAGGGAGCGTATTTCCAAGGTGTTTGCGGAAACGGAATTTTCCCGTCTTCCCATTTATGAAGAAAACATCGATAATATTGTGGGCATACTCTATCAGAAGGATTTTTCAAATCATTCCGATACAGATGTGTCCAAGCTTGTAAAGCCCGTTAAATTTATTTTCTCCTCCATGAAAATTTCAAGGCTTCTTAAGCTTTTCCAGGAAAGTAAGTGCCATATGGTTGTCGTAAATGATGAGTACGGCGGCACGGAAGGTATTGTTACTCTGGAGGACGTTATAGAATCCCTCGTTGGAGAAATCTATGACGAGCATGACGAAGTGGTGGAAGATATCGTGAAGCTTTCCGAGGATAGATTCCGTGTGCTTGGAAGCACAAGCATTGATAAATTCATGGAATTTTTCTCTCTTGAACAGGAGGAAGGCGAGGACGATTCGGATATTACCACCGTAAGCGGCTTTGCAGCACATAATCTCGAGAAAATCCCCGATCAGGGCGATCGTTTTGAATACGAAAACTTAAAAATTGTTATTACAAAGACAGACAGTAACCGAGTAGTCGAATCTGTGGTAACGGTTTTCCCAAAAGAACCGGAGCCTGAGGAGTGATATTATTAAAAGGTTTTTTAAATTTATATTCGATGTAATGTCCTCCTCAAAAAAGGACAGCATCGGTGCATACACTGCAAATGCAGCGTTCTTCATCACTGTTTCGTTTATACCTTTTATAATGCTGCTTATAAGCATACTGCGATTTTTGCCTTTGGGCGAAATTCAGATGATTGAGCAGGTGGCATCAATTTTCCCTGCGGCGGCAAAGGATATTGCATCCACAATAGTAGCGGAATCGTATGATAAGGGCGGCAGTGCCGTGATTTCTATTGCGGCGGTAACAACGCTCTGGGCGGCTTCGGTAGGAATACATTCCCTTTCCAAAGGAATAGACCGCATTTATAATTCGGACAAACCCAACAGTATTATTAAGCTTCGCCTTAAAAGCATGCTTTATACTCTTGCAGTATTTGCCGTTATAATTTTTTGGTTAGGACTGTTGGTTTTTGGCGATAATGTAAGTGTGGCAATGGTCAGAAGATTCCCCGCTCTTTCACCGGTGGTAAATATCCTTGGGCATATGGTCGGATTTTGGGCGTTTTTGGTACTTACGCTATTCTTTCTTGCCATGTACACTGTAATCCCCTCTAAAAAAGTCCGCTTCATTGCACAGATTCCCGGGGCTTTAATCAGCGGCGTGGGATGTATTGGAATTTCAAGGTTTTTCACTCATTATTATGGCGATGTTTTGGGGTTCTCATCAGTTTACGGCGGACTTACCATTTTGGTTTTCTTCATGTTATGGCTGTTCTTTTGCCTGTACTCTCTTTTCATAGGTGCAGAGGTTAATAAGTGCATGGGTGAAAGATTAGAATCAGAAATTTAAAAATAACTCTTTGACAAAAAATCTCAAAAGTGGTATAATAATTGTAGAAACTTAGGAAATCGGAGGCGTGCCATGTACAAGATTGGTGACAGCGTTGTGTATCCTATGCATGGCGCAGGGGTCATAGAGGATATTGAACAAAAGGAAATTTTAGGTAAAATGCAGTCGTATTATGTCATGCGTATGCCTATCGGAGATATGAAGGTTATGGTCCCAATGGATAACGCCGTGGAAATCGGAATGCGTGATGTTATTTGTAAGGCTCAGGCGGAAAAGGTGCTTGAGAGCTTCCGCACCTCCGAAACCGATGTTATACAAAACTGGAGCAAGCGTTTCCGTGATAACATGGGCAGGATAAAGAGTGGAGATATTTTTGAGGTCTCAAGTGTTGTTAAGAGCCTTATGCTGCGTGACCGCCAGAAGGGGCTCAGCACAGGTGAGCGGAAAATGCTCTCCAACGCAAAGCAGATTCTGATTAGCGAAATCGTAGTGGCAACAGGTATTACACACGACGAAATAGAACAAAGGCTCGCCGATATGATTGACGAGGAACTTAGTCAAGGTTAATGAATAGGGGATGTAAAAACTCGTTTTTTACATCCCCTTTGAACATAGGATTGATTTTACAGGGAGGGGAAACCATGTATAATAACAAAACAGCCTCCGCAGTAATAGTTGCGGCAGGCTCAGGCACAAGAATGGGCAGGGACAAGCTTCTCATTGACTTGTGCGGAAAAACTACCATTGTCCGCAGCGTACAGGCTTTTAAAAATACAGGCTTTTTTGATGAAATTATACTTGTAGCAAGTGAAAAAAATATAGATGCCGTGAGTGCTGAACTGGAAAATCATCACCTTTCGGACAGTGTGCGGATTATACTTGGCGGCAGCAGCCGTGGCGAAAGCTCCTTTTTGGGTATAAATGCCGCAAAGGGTGAATACGTCCTTATCCATGACGGTGCCCGCCCCCTTGTTTCAGCCCAAACTATTGAGGGCACTCTTTCCGCTTGTATTAAGCGGGGTGCTGCAGCGGCAGGGGTGAAATCCAAGGATACAATTAAACAGGTCTCTCCGCAAAATATTATTTCCTCTACAGTTCCCCGAGAATCGGCAGTGCTGATTCAAACCCCTCAGGGCTTTAAACGTGAGAAAATTTTGAAGGCGTATAACAAACACGGATTCAACGAAACCGACGATTGCTCCCTTATGGAAAAAATGGGAGCAAGCATAGCCATAGTGGAGGGAAGCTACGAAAATCTGAAGCTTACCACGGCGGAGGACGTTGTAACCGCAGAAGGAATCCTTAGAAAACGAGGCGAAGGAAGGAGTGTTGCCCCCATGCGTATCGGCACAGGATTTGATACACACAGACTGGTTGAAAATCGCGACCTTATAATAGGCGGCGTCAAAATCCCCTACGAAAAAGGACTTTTGGGGCATAGTGATGCCGACGTACTTATCCATGCAGTAATTGATGCACTTTTTGGTGCGGCGGCACTTGGCGATATCGGCACACATTTTCCCGACACCGATGAAAAATACAAAGGTGCATCAAGCATGCTTCTTTTGGAAGAGGCGGCACGGCTGATTCACAAGGAAGGCTACGAAATAGGAAATATAGATGCCACCATTATTGCACAAAAACCCAAAATGGCACCTCATACCCAAAATATGTGCCAAAATATTGCCGATGCTGTAAAAACAGATGTTTCACGCATCAGCATTAAAGCAAAAACCAACGAACAAATGGGCTTTACAGGCAGAGGCGAGGGAATAGAAGCCCGTGCCGTGGCGTTATTATACCGCATTTAGATTTAAAACCTCATAAAACCACCCCCTTTTGGACACCCTATATCCAAAAGGGGGCTTTTTATATGAAAAAAATTATAAAAATTACTGCCGTGACGGCCTTGTGCCTTATGGGCATATTTGTGGCTTTCACCATCATTTATGGTATGCTTTCGGGTATAAACACTCGTGAAAAATCCCCCGAAAAACCCGATTCCTCTCCCAATCTTTCTGTTGTCCGCCGTGACAGTGGAGCGTTTATTATGGCACCACGCCTCAGGGAAGATATGCTAGAGGATGCTCTCCAAAGCGTGGTTGGAATATCCTCTGCCGATGCCTCCCTGAATGAGGAGGGCGATACTTGGTACATGGGTAGCGGAGTGCTTGTAAGCTCCGACGGATATATAATCACTAACCACCACGTAATCGGTGCCCGCCCCAAGAGGATTGTTGTCACCCTCCATAACGGAGACGTCACCGAGGGGACTACCGTCTGGAGTGAAAGCTCGCTGGACTTGGCGATAGTAAAAATCGACGGAGAGGGGTACACCTGCTCAAAATTAGGCGATGCCAAAAATCTCCGCGTGGGCGAAAGTGTGGTAGCAATCGGCAATCCTCTGAGTCTGCAGTTTCAGCGAACAGTGACTGCAGGCATCGTCAGTGCCTTGGGAAGAAGCATCAGCATAGAAAACGAGGACGGCACCTCCTCCTACATGGAGGACTTGATTCAGACAGATGCCTCCATAAACCCCGGTAACAGTGGCGGACCCCTTCTTAATGACAACGGCGAGGTCGTGGGAATCAATACAGTCAAGGTTTCCTCGGCAGAGGGAATGGGCTTTGCCGTCCCTGTCAACGTGTGCGTTCCTATTATGAAAAGGCTCCGTGCTACAGGCAGCTTCCGCACCCCTTATCTGGGACTGTATGCGTATACCCCCACCGCCGCCCGATATCTGGAAGAAAACGAAAATATGAAACAAGGGCTTTTTGTGGCAAAATTGGATACCAAAGGTCCTGCTTTCGATGCAGGTATACGCTATGGTGATATAATCACGGCGGTTGAAGATGTCGAGGTTAATTCCATGCTTACCTTGCGTGAAGAACTGTATAAAAAACAAAGAGGGGAAAAAATCACCCTCGAAATCGTCCGCGACGGAAATATGCGTAAAATCTCCGTTCTCCTTTCGGACTGACTTTCTTCCTATTATATATAATAAAAAACAAATCCTATTGAGCTTGCATCAATGTTTTGTACTGGAAACTGTAATATTACTGTCGTAAATTGCCGCTTATGTTACAAATTGCGACAGTAACATTACAGTTTTATTACATCTGCAAAAAACCTATTGACGTCTTTGAAAATGGGTGCTATAATCGCAATAGAGTAAAGGGGGAATTCCCCACTCAAAAAAATTTTAATTTTATAGGAGGAAGAGATTATGAGAAATCTCAAGAAGACACTCGCAGTTGTTCTTGCATTTGCTATGATTCTCAGCATGGGTCTTACATCTATGGCTGCATATTCAGATGTAGAAGCAGGAACAAAAGTTTCTGAGGCTGTTGGTATCCTTTCTAACCTTAATATTCTTACAGGTTTTGAAGATGGTACATTCAAGCCCGACGAAACTGTTACAAGAGCTCAGATGGCTGCTATCATCTGCCGTATGCTCGGCTATGAAGATCAGGCAGAATCCAGCAAGGGCACAACAGTATTTAACGACGTTGCAGCTGATCACTGGGCATCAGGCTACATCAATGTAGCTCAGGCACAGCAGATCATCAACGGTTACGGTGATGGTAACTACGGTCCCGAGGATAAGGTTACTTACGAGCAGGCAGTTAAGATGATCGTTTCCGCTCTCGGTTACGACCTCGCTGCTAATGCAAAGGGCGGTTACCCCACAGGTTACCTTGCAATCGCTTCTGCTGAAGGCATCACAAAGAATGCTAACGGCCGTGTAGGCGACGCTGCTGCAAGAGGAACAATCGCTGTTCTCGTTTACAACTCTCTCGAAGT
Source organism: Clostridia bacterium (assembly GCA_017451505.1). Lineage (GTDB taxonomy): Bacteria > Bacillota > Clostridia > UMGS1883 > UMGS1883 > UMGS1883. The sequence continues at coordinate 48,577 of JAFTOF010000027.1, forward strand.
TCGTCTTATGGACCAGGATACATGGACAACAACTGGCGAACGCGACGAGTACACAAAGACAAACAGCACAATCCTTTCTAAGTACCTTGAAATTGACAAGGTTGAAGGTGTTGTAACATCTGTTCCCTTTGTTGATTTTGCACAGAACTATACAGCTGATGCAGATCAGATGATCACTTTCGCTAACAATTCTAAGCGCTTCATGTATGAAGCAGGCAAGCTCGTTGAGAAGTCTCTCAACCAGTACAGATACGACATCGCATTGGTTCCCGAAGCTAACAACATGGCTGGCAAGAAAGTTGTTGCATATGTTGGTCAGGAACAGGATGACGTAACAGGTCACTACATGGTTTACGCTATTGCTGAAAAGCAGGGTGCAAACACAGTTACAACTATCAGCGCAGCTCAGCTCGTTGAACTTGGCGACAAGAACTTCGCTGAAACAGGTATGGTTGCATACAAGGGCACAGGTTCTAATGCAATCACATCTCTTGAACTTGAAAATGATTCACTCACAGCTTCTATCAACTATGGTAGAAACACAGCAACTGTTAGCACAACTCAGGAACTTGCTACAGCTGCTGGCAACGGTATAATCACTCTTATCAGCAACGATGCTGACTCTAAGATTGATGTTATCCAGATCGTTAAGTACAACGCTGAAGCAGTTCTCGAAACTGTAGAAAACGAAGAAGGCGTTCTTACTTTCACATTCTTCAAGGGTAGCCTTGACGAAATCGACACAGACAACGAAAACAAGCTCGTAGTTGTTGTTAAGGACGGTGCTGTAGCTACAGCAGACGCTCTTGCAGCTAACGACACAGTTTCTGAAGTTGTAGTAAACAGAAACTTCAGAGTTCTCTATGTATCTTCTAAGACTGTTACAGGTACAGTAGAATCTTACTACGATGATCTCGTAACAATCGCTGGCGAAGATTATGAAATCTCTGCACTTTCTAACTATAAGACAGCTGGTCAGATCGACGCATCTCTCCTTAGCGGTAAAGAAGGTATCTTCTTCCTTAACGTTGATGGTCAGATCGCAGCTGACGAAGCAGTAGCTTCTAAGGGTAAGTACGGTCTTATCGTTGCAGCTGGTGTAACATCAGGTATCGGAAGCGGCTACGAAGTTGAAGTAGTTCTCGCAGACGGAACAACAGCTGTATATCCCCTTAACGACAATGCATATATCGTTCCTGAAGTAGGTGCAAACATCGAAGGCGCAGCAAATGTATATGCAGAACTTAACACAAACGTTCTTACACTTGATGGTTCTGTTTATAAGCTTGGTCTTGCTAACCTTGCTAAGGCAGCTTACGAAGTTTCTATCAAGAACGGTAAGGTTACAAAGCTTGTTGACCTTGCAAAGATTGATACAGTAAGCTCTACTAAGTATGATGCAGAAAACCTTGAATATGGTGCAATCAGCTTTGATAATGAGACAGTTATCTACTCTATAAGCACTGAGTCTGGCTATGTAAAGGCTGACCACGTTACAATCGGTACAGCTGCAGAGCTTCTCGCTGATGAAGAAGACAGCTATGTTCTTAACTCTTACGATATCAGCAACCAGGGTTATGCAGGTCTTGTAATTGGTACAGGTATCGCAGCAACTGTTCCTCAGGACGGAGATGCTGTTGTAATCTCTTCTGTAAGAGTTACAGAAATCGACAACTCTGACGCATGGATCATCTCCGGTGTAAAGGGTGGCGAAGAAGTAACATATACTCTTTACGATGAAGACAAGACATTCCCCAACGCTAATACAGATATTAAGGTTGGTAACGTAATCCTTGTTGGTACACCTAACGCAGAGGGCAGAATTTCTGCATACGAAATCCTCTACAAAGAAGCTGCTCATGGTACTATTCAGACATCAACATTTGATAACGGCGAATACTACTATGCAGGTGATGTAGATGAGTCTCAGGATCCTACAGATACAAGATTCTATCTTACTAACTCTGCTGCAGCAGGTAAGGATGCAACAGGTTCTACAGTATCAAGTGCACCCGCATTTGTTACAATGAGAAACGCTGCTAACTACACACTTGTAGATTACAGCGAAAACTCTAAGAATCCTGAAGTTCTCAAGAAGTCTAAGAGTGCTAGCCTCTTCGGAAGCTTCGGCGAATATAACTACAAGGTATTCGTAAGATACTTTGATGATGCTCAGGTTGAAGTTGTAGTTTACAGATACGCTGCAGAAGTTGTTAAGAATCCTACATTCTCACTTTCTGGCACAACTCTTACTATTTCAACATTGACATCAAGTGCTACAATTAAGTACACCGTTAACGGTGGTGCTGAAACAACTGGTACTACAGTAACAGTTGCTCCTGGAGATGTTGTAAGAGCTTGGGCAGAAAAGACAAACTGCATCTCAAGTGGTACATCAACATTTGTTGTTCCCACTCCGTAATCTTTGACTCTTATAAAATTAATAGTCAATTAAAAAAGGACAGTCCCGAAAGGGGCTGTTCTTTTTTGTTCTATAACAACTATTGGAGTGAAACACATTGGGGACAGTCCCCAATGTGTTGCATTTCTCTTGACTTTTTTAGAAAAAGGTGGTACTATTAACTCGGTGGTGATAATATGGCAAGGCACGCTAGAATTCTAAGTGAAACAGGAATGTATCATATTATGTTTCGTGGGCTTAATAAACAGAGTATTTTTTCTGAAGACAGGGACTACGAAAAATTTATAGAGATACTTACATCCGTAAAAAATGATGCGAATTTGCAAATTTATGCTTATTGTATGATGCCAAATCATGTACATCTTTTTGTCAGAGAAGCTCAAAAAGGCGATATATCAAATATAATGAAAAGATTATTGTCGCATTATGCGGGATGGTATAATTATAAGTATGAGAGAAGCGGACATCTTTTTTCAAACCGTTATAAAAGCATCCCTGTGGAGGATGACAGCTATTTTTTGACCTTGTCAAGATATATACATAAAAACCCCGTGAAGGCAAATCTTTCGGAAAGCATGCAAAGCTATAAATACAGTAGTTATTCTGATTATGTTAACAATTCAGGCGGAATTACCGACATTGATTTTTTGTTGGATATGCTTGATACAAATAGAGAGAAAGCAGTTAAACAGTTTGTTCAGTTTAGCAATTCAGAATGTGATGGGGAAGATTTTGAAGATAGATTACGCCTTAAAGATATAACGGCAAGAGTTAAAATTATACAAATTACAGGCGGAATAAAACCACACGAAATAAGAAATTTACCAAAAGATGAAAAGCGTTCAATTTTGAAAAAGATTATTGAAGAGTGTAATATAGAAAAAGCTACTTTGGCACGATTGACGGGGATTCACCGCAGCGTATTGTATCGAATAAAGTAAAAAAGAGACACATTGGGGACTGTCCCCAATGTGTCTCTTTTGGATTTAATTTATGGAGTTTTTTTGCCAAAAAAAGAAAATTATACTTGACATTTGCCTTGTATGGTGGTACATTATTGTTAGCACTCGAAAAGGTTGAGTGCTAACAAAAGAAAAACGGAGGTGAGCATATGGAGCTTTCAGACAGAAAAAAAGCCATTCTTCAAGCAATTATTGAGGACTATATTCAATCGGCGGAGCCCGTAGGCTCACGCAATATTGCAAAAAATCACGACCTTGGGCTATCGGCGGCAACTATCCGTAACGAAATGGCGGATTTGGAGGAAATGGGTTATCTTGATAAACCCCATACCTCTGCAGGCAGAATCCCCTCGGAAATGGGATACAGATTTTATGTAGACAGCCTGATGCACCGCTACAGTCTCACCATGGAGGAAATTACAAGCCTGCAAAGCAGTATGGACAGGAAATATAGTCAGCTTGAAAATGTAATTTCCGAGATTTCCGAAATCATTTCAAAAACCACAAACTACCCTGCCATCGTGGAGCTTCCTGCGGAAAACTCCTGCAGACTCAAAAGTGTGAAAATGATGCTTATTGAGCAGGGCAGCGTGCTTATCGTAGTGGTTACTGATGCAGGCGTAGTCCGTAACCGCCATATGAAGGTAGGCTCAAATATTGATTACGAGGTTGTAGACAGTATATCGGAATTTTTATCGGGACAGCTCACGGGGCTTTGTGCAGAGGATTTCACCCCCGCCCGCCTTATGCTTATATATGAGGCCATGGCATCTTATGGTGACTTTTTGAAAACCGTTATAGAATTTGTGCTCGAATGTCTGGGCAATTCAAAAAGCAGGGTTTATATCGGCGGAGCTTCAAATATTCTCAACAATCCCGAATTTGAAAATATAGACAGGGCAAGGGAATTTCTCACTTTCATTGACAGAAAAGAAAATGTCTCCCGTATGCTTAGTCTTACGGAATCTGGGAATGATGAACATATCAGCATCAAAATTGGAAGTGAAAACCAAGCTCCCGAAATGCGTGACACAAGCCTGGTTGTTGCCAACTACAACGTAGGCGGTAAGCTTTACGGAAAAATCGGCATAATAGGCCCTAAGCGTATGAATTATGCCCGAGTAGTTTCGTCGCTCGAGCTTATTAACAGCCAACTCAGCGAAATTCTGAGCAGAATGCTTTACGGAGATAAAGAATAACACGGAAGGAATGAACATAGATGGCAACTAAGAAAAAGGCAGAAGAAGCACAGGAAATTAAGGAACAGGAAACAGCAGAAAATGAGGAAGTGACTGAGGAAGCTCCCTTAGAAGAAGAAAACGAATTTGAAAAGAAATACAACGATGTAAACGAGAAATATCTTCGTACACTTGCCGAATATGATAACTATCGCAAGCGTACCATTAAAGAGAAGGAAAGCATCTACCCCGAAGCAAAGGCAGTAGTGGTGGAAAAGTTCCTCCCCGTGCTTGATAATTTTCAGCGTGCGATTGACAGTGCAGAGAATAAGGACGCTTTTTATGAGGGCGTTGTAATGCTGAAAAAACAAATGGACGAAGTCCTCGGTGCCTTGGGCGTAGAAGAAATTAAAGCCGTGGGCGAGGAATTCAACCCCGAATTTCACAATGCCGTAATGCACGTGGATGACGAAGAAGCGGGCGAAAATATCATCGTGGAAGAATTTCAAAAGGGCTACAAAATCGGCGACCGTGTAGTAAGACACAGTATGGTTAAAGTAGCTAACTAAGGTTTATAAATTTTTTTAATATATTTGGAGGTATACAATCATGGCAAAAATTATTGGTATTGACTTGGGTACAACAAACTCATGCGTAGCAGTTATGGAGGGCGGAGAGCCTGTAGTAATTGCAAATGCAGAAGGTGCGAGAACTACACCTTCCGTTGTAGCTTTCACAAAAACAGGTGAAAGACTTGTAGGCCAGGTAGCAAAAAGACAGGCAGTTACAAACCCCGACAGAACAGTTATCTCTGTTAAGAGAGAAATGGGTACTAATTTCAAGGTAAACATTGACGATAAGAGCTATACTCCCCCCGAAATCAGTGCAATGGTGCTTTCAAAGCTTAAGGCTGATGCAGAAAGCTACCTTGGCGAAACTGTTTCGCAGGCAGTAATCACAGTTCCTGCATATTTCTCCGACGCACAGCGTCAGGCTACAAAGGATGCAGGTAAAATTGCAGGCCTTGAGGTTCTTCGTATTATAAATGAGCCTACAGCGGCAGCATTTGCTTACGGTATGGATAAGGAAAATGACCAGAAAATCATGGTTTATGACCTTGGCGGCGGTACATTCGACGTGTCAATCCTCGACATCGGTGACGGTGTATTCCAGGTTCTTGCAACAAATGGTGACACACGTCTTGGCGGTGACGATTTTGACGAAGCTATCATTAAATATCTTGTAGACGAATTCAAGAAGGAAAGCGGAATCGACCTTTCCACTGACCGTATGGCTATGCAAAGACTTAAGGAAGCGGCAGAAAAAGCAAAAATCGAGCTTTCAGGCGTTACAACAAGTAACATCAATCTTCCTGTCATCACTGCAGATGCAACAGGCCCCAAGCATCTTGATATTACCCTTACAAGAGCTAAGTTCAACGAGCTTACTGCACAGCTTGTAGAGCGTACAATTATTCCTACAAAGAAAGCTCTTCAGGATGCAGGTCTTTCAACAGGTGAAATTGACAAGGTTCTTATGGTTGGCGGTTCCAGCCGTATTCCTGCGGTTAACGAAGCTGTTCAGAAGCTTATCGGCAAAGACCCCCACAAGGGAATTAACCCCGACGAATGTGTTGCACTTGGTGCGGCTATTCAGGCAGGCGTTCTCGGTGGTGACGTTACAGACATCGTTCTTCTTGACGTAACACCCCTTTCTCTTGGTATCGAAACAATGGGTGGCGTTTGCACAAGACTTATCGAAAGAAATACAACAATCCCCGCAAGAAAGAGCCAGATTTTCTCTACAGCGGCAGATAATCAGACCAGCGTAGACGTTCACGTTCTCCAAGGTGAAAGAGAAATGGCGGCAGACAATAAAACTCTCGGAAACTTCGTTCTTTCAGGTATTGCACCTGCTCCCCGTGGAGTTCCGCAGATTGAAGTTACCTTCGATATCGATGCCAACGGTATCGTAAACGTAAGTGCAAAGGACCTTGGAACAGGTCAGGAGCAGAAGATTACAATCACAGCCTCCTCAAACCTTTCCGACGAAGATATTGACAAGGCTGTAAAAGAAGCAGAACAGTATGCAGAAGAGGATAAGAAGCGTAAGGAAGCTATCGAAATCCGCAACAATGCTGATCAGCTTGTATATCAGAGTGAGAAAACTCTCACAGAGCTTGGTGACAAGGTTGAGCAGGCTGATAAGGATGCAGTTCAGGCTGAGGTAGACAAGGTTAAGGAAGCTCTCAAGGGTACGGATAACGAGCAGATTAAAGCGGCTACAGAGGCACTTCAGCAGAAGTTCTATGAAATCAGCACAAAGCTTTACCAGCAGGCTAATCCTCAGGGTCAGCCCGGTGCAAATGCACAGCCCAATGGCGAAAACGTATACGATGCAGATTTCACCGACACAAACGACAATAACTAATTGAACGAAAAGACAGGGACGGCGGCTCTCGCCGCCCCTTTGTTCCTTTGAGGTGGTAAGTAAATGGAGAACAAACGAGATTATTATGAAGTCCTTGGCGTACAAAAGGGTGCCTCGGACGATGAAATAAAAAAAGCATACAGACGGCTTGCCAAGCAGTATCATCCCGACCTTAACAAGGATAACCCCGATGCTGCTGATAAATTCAAGGAAGCCTCCGAGGCTTACGACGTTTTAAGTGACAGCGAAAAGAGGAGCCGTTATGACCAGTTCGGTCATGCAGGGGTAGATCCCAATGCAGGCTTTGGCGGTGGCGGTTACAGCGGTGGCTTTGGCGGCTTTGACGTAGGCGATATTTTTGAAAGCTTTTTCGGCGGTGGCTTTGGCGGCGGCAGAGCAAGGAGAAACGGTCCTGCCCGCGGCAGAGATATACAGCAGGCAATCGAGCTTACCTTTGAAGAAGCGGCATTCGGCTGCAAGAAGAAAGTCACCGTAATTCGTGGAGAAAAGTGTACAGAGTGCAGCGGTAGCGGTGCAAAGAAAGGAACTTCTCCCGAAAAGTGTTCAAGATGTAATGGTACAGGACAGGTGCGAAGTGTCCAGAATACTCCGTTTGGTCAGTTTGCAAGCACTTCTGCATGTAATCAGTGCGGTGGTAAGGGAAGCACTATTAAAGAGCCTTGCCCCACATGTAACGGAAGCGGACAGACGAGGGAGCGTCGTGTGATAGAGGTTGACATTCCCAAGGGAATTGACCATGGACAGACCTTTGCCGTGCATGGCGAGGGCGAAGCAGGAACACGGGGCGGCGGAAATGGTGACCTTCTCATAACCGTTTACGTAAAGGAAAGCAGTGTGTTCCGCCGTGATGGATTTAACGTTTACGTTGATGTGCCCATCACTTTTGTGCAGGCAACCTTGGGCTGCGAAATTGAAATCCCTACCATTGACGGAAAGGTATTGCAGAAGATTCCCGAGGGAACACAGCCTGGAACAAAATTCCGTCTTAAAGGCAGAGGTATTCCTGCTACACGCGGAACTTCACGAGGCGATCAGTATGTACGAATTATAGTGGAGATTCCCAAAAATCTTTCAGCAAAGCAGAGGGAAATCCTTCAGAAGTTTGCAGATGAAAGCAACGAAAAGAACTATAACCAGCGTAAAAAATTTACAGAAAAGCTTAAAGAATACTTTAAATAAGGAGGGGAATTCTTATGGATTGGCTTGCAGTAAGCATATATACAACCCCCGAGGGAATAGACCCTCTTTGCGGACGTCTTTATAATCTGGGAATTACGGGCGTGGAAATTCAGGACAAGGATGATTTTGAGGATTTCCTTGAAAACAACAAGCAGTACTGGGACTATGTAGACGAAGAACTTCGTGAAAAAATGAACGGAGAAACCCGTGTGAAAATATATGTAAGTGATAATGAAAACGGGCATAAGCTTCTTAGCGGTGTGCGTGATGATCTTGTGTCCTTTAAAAGCCTTGACAGCGATAATGTTTTCGGCTCGCTCAGAGTGGAAATTGACACCATGCACGAGGAGGACTGGGAAAATAACTGGAAGCAGTATTTTAAGCCTATTTATGTAGGCGACAGACTTGTTATTAAGCCCGAATGGGAAAGCATAGATGACGGAGAGGGAAAAATTGTATTCAATATTGATCCCGGTATGACCTTTGGCAGCGGTCAGCATGAAACCACACGCCTTTGCGTGGAAACCCTTGATAAAACCGTAAAAAAAGGCGACAAGGTTCTTGACCTCGGCTGCGGCAGCGGTATTCTTTCCATTATATCACTTATGCTTGGTGCAGGAGAAGCGAGAGCCGTTGACATTGACCCCAACTGCAAAAAAATAGCCTATTCAAATGCGGCACTTAATGGCATAGGCGAGGATGTGTACACAGTTCTTGACGGAAATATCCTTATTGATGAAGAGTTTAAGAGCAGTACCGAAAAAAGCGGCCCATACGACATTGTGGTGGCAAATATTGTGGCAGATGTTATTATCCCCCTTGCGAGCGATGTAAGGCGTTATCTTAAAGACGGTGGCACATTTATTGCCAGCGGTATTATAGAAATGCGTATTGACGAGGTAAAAGCAGCAATCGAGGAAAACGGATTTACCATAGAAGAAATCAAAAAAGAAAACGACTGGTATTGCATAATTTCAAAGTAGGAGATTTTTATGGCTAATTTCTACATAGACAAGAGCGATATAACTGAAAATACAGCCACAATAACAGGCGAGGAAGCACAGCATATAAGCCGTGTGCTCCGTATGAAAAAAGGTGATGAAGTAACTCTCTGCGATGGCGAAGGGAATTTTTATGAAGCTGTTTTGGAGGAGTTTTCGGAAAAGACAGTTACGGCAGCGATTCGTTCTTCAAGAGAGGCTGAAACTGAGCCTGAAACGAAAATCACAATTTTTCAGGGCGTGCCCAAGAATCCCAAGCTCGAAACCATCGTCCAGAAAGCTACGGAAATCGGCGTGGTAAGGATTGTGCCTGTAAACACTGTGCGTGCCGTGGCAAAGCTTGATAAAAGTGCCAAGGTAGACAGGCTTCGCAAAATAGCAAAGGAAGCGGCAAAGCAAAGTAAACGCGGGATAATTCCTTATGTAAACGATGCCGTTAGCTTTAAAGAGGCGGTAAAAATGGCGTCGGAGGCGGACCTTGCATTGATTCCCTATGAGGAGGAAAGAGAAGTTTCGTTAAAAAAGGCACTTTCGGGAAAAAAACCAAAAACCGTAGCCGTTATGATAGGTCCAGAGGGCGGATTTGATAAAGATGAGATTAATCTGGCAAAGGAAAACGGAATTACAAGCGTGACACTGGGAAAAAGAATTTTGCGTACAGAAACTGCACCCCTTGCAGTAAGTGCGGCAATTCTTTACGAACTTGGAGAAATGGAATAAAGGAGAAATCGAAATGGCAATTTTTAATAAAGCGGATATTATGCTTCCCAGGGAAGCAGACCTTACAAAGTGGAGCGTGGTGGCGTGTGACCAGTACACATCACAGCCCGAATACTGGGAAAAGGCACAAGAGCTTGTAGGAGATAGTCCCAGCACGCTTAACCTTGTGTACCCCGAAGCTTTCCTTTCACAGGGGGACGGCAGAATTGCCGAAATTAATAAAACCATGAAAAACTACATAGACCGCGGTATTTTCAAAACATATGAAAATTCTTATGTATATATTGAAAGAACTCTTTCGGGCGGCAGAGTAAGAAAGGGAATTATAGGTGCGGTTGACCTTGAAGCATATGATTTTCACAAAGGAGTTAAATGCCCCATCAGAGCTACCGAGGGTACAGTTCTGGAAAGAATCCCCCCAAGAGTGAAAATCCGTGAAAATGCTCCCTTGGAGCTTCCCCATGTAATGCTTCTTATTGATGATGCAAAAAAATCCATTATAGAAAACATTAAAAAGGGCGAAAAGCTCTATGATTTTGAGCTTATGGCAAACGGCGGCCATCTTGCAGGCTGGCTTGTTGAAGATTCCGAGGAGCTTGATGCAAAACTTGACGAGTTCGCCAAGAATGCGGCAGACGGCCTTGTTTTTGCAGTTGGTGACGGCAACCATTCCCTTGCAACGGCAAAAACCTGTTGGGAGAATATTAAGGCTACTCTTACCAAGGAAGAGCAGGAAAAGCACCCTGCACGCTTCTGTCTGGTGGAAATTGAAAATATCCATGACGAGGTTTTGGAGTTTGAGCCTATACACAGAGTTGTTTTCGGAATTGAGGACGAAAAGCTCTTTACCGATACTCTTATAAAAGAACTCGATTGCACAGAAGAAAATAACGGCGGACAAGAGGTTGTTCTCGTAAAAGGCGATAGCAGAAAAACCTTTTATATGAACAACACTTCAAGCCCAATCAGCGTGGGAACGCTTCAGAAGTATTTGGATACTCTTTCATATGAGGTTGACTATATTCACGGCGATGATGTGGTAACATCTCTCAGTGCAAAGAACGGAGCTGTGGGATTTCTTCTTCCCAAGCCCGAAAAGAGCAGTCTTTTTGAAACAGTAATCAAGGATGGTGCACTCCCCAGAAAAACATTTTCCATGGGTGAGGCAAATGAGAAGCGGTATTATATGGAAGCAAAAAAGATTAAGTAAAAGGCGTTGCTGAAAAACGGCACCGACCGCAAAACGCAAAGGAAATAAGGGATACGCTATTATACAGAAATTTGACATTATCTCTTTAATTGTTTAGTGAAAGAATCCGCGGAAGCGGATTCTTTTTGCAATATAAGCGTTTTGCTATCCACGAACTTCACCCTCGACGTACCCACGTACGCCTTCGGGCAAGCCCCTGCGGGGTTCAGTTCGTGAATTCTGCACCATTTTTGAGCAACGCATATTGCATAAAAATTTCCAAAATTATTACGAAAATTACATGAAATTAAGCAAAAAAAGCGTTCTTGCTGATAAAATGTAACATGAATCGAAAAACAAGAAACCTCTATATATTGGGTTTCTTGTTTTTTTACGGCACAAGTTTTTAAGAAAATGTTACAAAGTTATAACAAAAACCGCAAAAAAGCTTGACAAACGTCATATTGTTAAGTATAATGATTCACGGCAGAGGCGACCACCTCTGAAAATCAAGTTCGGCTAAAGGACGTGATAAAATGTTTATCAGCAAAAAGATAAAAAGGACTGTGGCTGCCACGAGTGCGGCTATAGCGATTTTAATGAATACAGTTACCTCAATCGCGGCTCCCTTCACATATGGAAGTGCCGACGATGTCCGTGCAAAGGCTCTTGGTGAATATCTTTCCTCAAACGGAATCATTCTTGCAGGGACAAATTACCATTCAAGCTCCAAGAATGAAACAGAGGCAGTTTCAACTAAGCAGGTAACTGAAACCACACAGGTTGCTTACAACACAATCAAGAGAGTGAACACCTCCCTCCCTGCAGGACACACTAATGTTATCCGTGAGGGTGTTGAGGGTGAAAAAAGCGTTACTTACAAGGTAAAGTATCAGGGTGAAAAGGAAGTTTCAAGGGAGATAGTTTCCGAAACCCTGTTAAAAGCACCTGTTGACAAAATTGTTGAATATGGTGATACGAATGCTAAGGTAAGCACTGATTCCGATAACACTTCTTTCAGCTATAAGTACGTTATCGAATGTAAAGCGACGGCATACGACCTTTCCGCAGAGGAAAACGGCGGCTATGCAGGTCAGAGTGCAACAGGCGTTCCGCTGGATAAGGGCGTAATCGCAGTTGATCCCAGAGTTATACCCCTGGGTTCCAGAGTTTATATCGAAGCACTTGACGGAAGCTGGTCTTACGGCTATGCGGTTGCGGCAGATACAGGCGGTGCAATCAAGGGTAAACGTGTTGACCTTTGCTACAGAACTCAGAAAGAGTGTATTCAGTTCGGTGTAAGACCCTGCAGAGTATATGTACTGAGCTAATCTAATCATAAATTTCAAATCACCTCATACACATAAAGTGTATGGGGTGATTTTTTATGGACAGTGCGGCGAAGCTTTTGAAAAACACGCTCTTAATAGCTTCAGGCAGTATAATTTTGCGTCTGTGTGCACTTTTCTTTCAAGCATATCTGGCGGCACAGGCAGGGGCAGGTCAGCTTGGTTTTTACGGCATTATTTCTTCGGTAGGGGTTGTTTTTGCAACCATTGCTATCTCAGGGGTACGTTTTGCCGTTACAAGACTTGCTGCCGAACAGTGCAGCACAGGAAACTCCTATCCCCATTCCTTGATGCGGAGTGCCTTTCTCTACGGGCTGACGTTTGGTGTGCTGTCGGGCGGAGTAATGTACTTTGCTTCAGACGCCTTGTCACACTATTGGGTTATGGAGGCCTCGGCTGCCGTGCCGCTTCGTATAATATCAGCATCAATGCCCTCTATTTCCGTAGGTGCAGTGATTGAGGGCTACTTTACGGCGAAACAAAAAATTTTCAGATTGGTAACGGCTGAAATATCCTCGCAATTTATACGGATATGCTTTGTTATAATTTGTTTCGGGAAATTTGACAAAGAAAATGTTATAGGCATTTTATCGGCAGGCTCTTTTGCAGGAGAGGTTTCTCTTTCTCTTATATTACTTATACTTTATTTTTTTGAAAGCCTTGGAAGAAAAGAAAGGCACAAAAGCAGAAAAAACCTTTCTTCACTTGCAAAAACGGCACTTCCCCTTGCTGTCAGTGCATATATGCGTACGGGGCTTAGTTCACTGGGACAGATTATTATTCCGCGGGGGCTTAGAAAGTCGGGTATGGGTGCAGATGCGGCATTTGTTACCTACGGCGTAATAGGGCAGATGGCTTTCCCCGTAATAATGTTTCCCGCCGCACTTTTAAATGCGTTGGGGGATATCCTTGTGCCGCGTCTTACCGGGGCACAGACAAACGGCAAAAAAATAGGCATAGCACATATTGTAAACAGAGCACTGCGGATAGGCATCATATTCAGCTTCGGTGTAATGGGGCTGATGTTTTTCTATGCCGATAGTCTGGGACAATGGTTTTACAAAAGCACAGAGGCAGGAAAATACATACGCATTTTCGCTCCCCTTATCCCTATTATATATATTGACTGCGTAACCGACGGATGCCTCAAGGGACTGGGTCAGCAGGTTCATTCCATGGTATATAACGTGCTGGAGGGTATAATAAACGTCACACTTTTGTTTTTACTTCTTCCCACCATGGCTATTCGCGGATATATTACAGTAATGTATATAAAGGAAGTATTTAATGCGGTGCTTAGCCTCAGAAGGCTTAGCGTGGTAACATGTGTGGATAAGAATATAGCCATCTTTATTTGCGTTACAGCGGCGGCATATTTAGCTTATCTGTTTTCGGGGATTGTAGCACCTGGGGCATCTTTGTGGACGGCACTGTTTTTGTATGCTCTGTTTTATATTATTCTTCTTTATGTGCTAAACACCGTCACCCGCGAGGACTTGAAGTGGATTATTTCTCTCGTAAGAAATTAGAAAAACAAAAAAACTGTTTTTCGGTGTTGACAAAAGGGAATCGTATTGATAAAATTATAAGATAGGTAGTACAGAAAAGAGGCAACAAAATGAAAAATCTGATTTTACCCAAGGAATATTGTACAAAATTAACGCTCAGGGAAACTCAGCGTGCAATTAAAATAATAAAGGATAATTTCCAGAAAAAGCTGGCAAGGGAGCTTAACCTTGACCGAGTAACGGCACCTGTTATCGTTACTAAGGCAAGCGGTATTAACGACGACCTTAACGGCGTTGAACGCAAGGTCGAATTTGATACCAAGGAGTGTAACGAAACGGTTGAGATTGTTCAGTCCCTTGCAAAGTGGAAAAGAATGGCTCTTTACCGCTACGGCTATAACGTTGGAGAGGGAATATATACGGATATGAATGCCGTACGCCGTGATGATAAGGTTGATAATGTACATTCTCTCTTTGTTGACCAGTGGGACTGGGAAAGAGTGATTAGCAGAGAGGAAAGAAACGAGGAATTCCTGAAAGAAACCGTAAGGAAAATCGTTAGAGCAGCGGCAGACACACAGGATATTCTTTGTGAGGAGTTTCCTTTCCTTGAAAAAACCATTGAAAGGGAAGTTTTCTTCATCACCGCACAGGAGCTTGAGGATATGTATCCCGGATTTACCGATAAGGAGAGAGAGGATGCTATTGTAAAGGAGCATAAGACCGTTTTCCTGATGCAGATAGGAAAGGTACTTAAAAGCGGTAAACCGCATGACGGCAGAGCACCCGACTATGACGACTGGACGTTAAACGGAGATATCCTTGTATGGAACAGCGTGCTGGGAAGAAGTCTTGAAATTTCTTCTATGGGAATCCGTGTAGATAAAGATTCTTTGAGAGCACAGCTTGAGGAAAGGGACGCTCTTGACAGAATGAAATACGATTATCATAAAATGATTGATGACGAAACATTGCCCCTTACAATCGGTGGCGGTATCGGTCAGTCCAGACTTTGTATGCAGATGCTCGGCAGGGCACATATCGGCGAGGTACAGGTAGCCGTATGGCCCGAACAAATGCGTGAAGAATGCAGTGAGAACGGTATTTTCTTATTATAACTAAATTCAAAAGAAGAAATCTCTCGGGATTTCTTCTTTTTTGTAGATGTGTTGACAAAATCAACAAAAATCCAGAAATAAAACACGTTCCTTTGTGCAAAATGACGAAAGAAAAAATAAATTATTGTATAATCTACGGATATATAAAAGCTGTAATTTATAGTAAAATTATACTACGGAGATATTCTTCGTAGAAAGGTGGTTACAGCAATGAATGTATTTAGTGGAGAAAATATC
This sequence comes from Clostridia bacterium, assembly GCA_017451505.1. Taxonomy (GTDB): domain Bacteria; phylum Bacillota; class Clostridia; order UMGS1883; family UMGS1883; genus UMGS1883. The sequence continues at coordinate 63,891 of JAFTOF010000027.1, forward strand.
AGAAACGTAGTAGTATTGGGACACGGCGGAGCAGGAAAGACATCGCTTGTTGAAGCGATTTTACATAAAGCCGGTGCATCTGACAGATTCGGCAAGATTGCAGACGGAACAACTGTAAGTGACTATGACGCAGAAGAAATCAAAAGAAAAATTTCAGTTAATCTTTCCATGGCACCCTGCGTATGGCATACTCCTAAAATAGCAGATTCAAAGCTGAACCTTATAGACACCCCAGGTTACTTTGATTTTGCGGGAGAAGCTATGGGCGGAATCCGTGCAGCGGAAAGTGCTCTTATCGTTATAAATGCTAAAAACGGCGTGCAGGTAGGCACGGAAAAGGCATGGAAATACGCTACCGACCGCGGCATGGCACGCATGATGTTTATTAACTTTATGGACGATGAAAATGCCGATTTTGATAAAGTAGTGGATCAGATTCATGATAAATTCGGTGCAAGTGCGGCTGTTTTCAGAATTCCGATTAAAGAAGGCAAGGAAATGAAGGGCTATGTCAATATCGTAAGCGGAAAGGCATACTCCGTTTCTAATGATGTTGAAACAGAAATCCCGATTCCTGACAATATGAAGCAGTCCTACGATAAGTATCACGATGCTTTGGTTGAGGCCGTGGCACTGACGAGCGATGAACTTCTGGAAAGATATTTTGCAGGCGATGTTATCACCGACGAAGAAATGCGTGCAGTTCTTAAGGGCAGTGTTAAGCAGGGACAGGTAGTCCCAGTATACGGTGGCTTCTGCGTGGATAAGACCTTTGCGGTACGCTCACTTATGGACGCTATGCTTAAGTATCTTCCTTCCCCCGTAGAAGCTGAAACAAATCCCGTGTGTGATGCATCCGCACCCCTTAGTGCGATTGTATTTAAGACTCTGGCGGATTCCTACGGAAAGATTTCTCTTATCCGTGTAATGAGCGGTACGTTAAAGGCTGACAGTGCAGCATATAATGCTACAAAGGACGTTAATGAAAGAATCGGTAAGCTCTATGTAATCCGCGGTAAAAAGCAGATTGAAGTTCCCGAACTTAGAGCAGGTGACATCGGTGCGGCTACAAAGCTTTCCTATACCCTTACCGGCGATACCCTCGCAAAGCAGGGCGGAGAAAAGCTTGACGGCATCGAATTTGCAGAGCCTGTTATAAAAATGGCGATTGTTCCTCAGGCAAAGGGTGACGAGGAAAAGATAAGTGCAGGTCTTAACAAGCTTCATGAAGAAGACCCCACATTCTCCGTACTCAATAATCAGGAAACAAAGGAGCTTACAATTTCAGGAACAGGCGAGCTTCATCTTGATGTTATCACAAGTAAGCTTAAGAGTAAATTCGGCGTTGCCGTTAATCTTCAGGCTCCCAAGATTGCATATCGTGAAACTATCCGCAAGAGCGTAAAGGTTCAGGGCAGACACAAGAAACAGTCGGGCGGTCACGGTCAGTTTGGTGATGTATGGATTGAATTCAGCCATCACGATGGAAGCGAGCTTATCTTTGAAGAAAAGATTGTGGGCGGTGCAGTTCCCAAGAACTACTTCCCCGCTGTTGAAAAGGGACTGCAGGAGTGTATCACCAAGGGTGTTCTGGCAGGCTATCCCGTAGTTGGACTCAAGGCAGTACTTGTTGACGGCTCATATCACCCCGTTGATTCTTCGGAAATGGCATTTAAGGTAGCGGCAGGTATTGCGTATAAGGACGGTCTTACTCAGGCAGGCCCCGTTCTTCTTGAACCTATTGGTCATTTGGAGGTTAAAATGCCCGAAGACCTTATGGGCGACATTATTGGTGATATAAATAAACGCCGTGGCAGAATCTTAGGCATGAATCCTATCGGTGAGGGACTTGGTGAGGTTATCGCAGAAGTTCCCGAATCCGAAATGGTTAAATACGCTACAGACCTTCGTTCTATGACAAGGGCAAGAGGCTCCTTCACTTTCGCTTTTGAAAGATACGAGGAAGTTCCCGAAAACATTGCACAGAAGGTTATTGAAAACGCAAAGGCATAATTGAACTTGATTGGGGGAGGTAATTTATGCCTTCCCCGAAAATATTTTTTAAAGTATGGCATATAATTAAAAACAGAAAGTGAGGTTATCAATATGAAAAAAATCTTTATTCCCATTGCTTTGGTGCTGGTGCTTCTTCTTTCCGCTTGCGGAAGTAATAACGCAAACACGAAGATTTCCGAGGAAAGAGCCAAGGAAATTGCCCTTGAAAAAGTTCCCGGTGCAACTGAGGAAAATATACGAAAATTTAAGAAAGACCGTGACGACGGGAAATATGTGTATGAGGGCGAAATTCTGTATAACAAAACGGAGTACGATTTTGAAATTGATGCCGAAAGCGGAGAGATTATAAGCTGGGATCAGGAAATTGAAAAACTGTTTGATTAACACTTAAAAATGCCATAGTGCACTAGCCAAAACAAAATAGTCCGAACTCGTTTTTTGCTTCCTCTTTTTTGCCGCTACGTCGTTAAAAGCCTTGCCCATACGACAGTATGGGCTTCGTTTTTGCCTTGTATCGGCAGAAAAATAGTTTGCAAAAAATTCTCCGAACCTGAAAAAGCCTATTTTCAGCTGTTTCAGGCGAGTTTGGACTATTCTGTTTTGGCTAAGGAAATACTGCACTATGGCATTTTTTTCTTTATATCGACCAAAAACGATAAAAAAATACTGATTTTAAGCGGATTTTCACGCAAAAATGCTTGCATTTATGCACAATAGTGGTATAATATATAGCGTGACAGAAGCTATCCAAACCTCGTTTTTTACTTCCTCTTTTCTGTCACCCTGAGATGATAGTGCTGAAAGTAGGCTCTGTCGAGAAATAGCGTTATAATTTTTAAGATATATTTTTATAAGGTGGTTTTAATTATGAACAAAAAGACTATTGAAGACATTCAGGTTCAGGGAAAAAAAGTTCTCGTTCGTTGCGACTTTAACGTTCCCCTTGACAAAGATGGCAACATCACAGATGAAAACAGAATTGTAGGTGCTATGCCCACAATCAAGTATCTCTCTGATAACGGTGCAAAGGTTATCCTTTGCTCTCATATGGGCAAGCCCAAGGGTGAGCCTAAGCCTGAATTTTCTCTTGCTCCCGTGGCAAAGCGTCTTTCCGAGAAACTCGGTAAGGAAGTTGTATTCGCAGCAGATGCTAACGTTGTTGGCGAAAATGCAAAGAAGGCTGTTAGCGAAATGAAGGACGGGGATATTGTTCTTCTTGAAAACACCCGTTACAGAGCAGAAGAAACAAAGAACGTTGAAACCTTCAGCAAGGAGCTTGCTTCTCTGGCAGAAATCTTTGTTAACGATGCTTTCGGTACAGCACACAGAGCACATTGCTCAACTGTAGGTGTTACAGAATATCTTCCCGCAGTTTGCGGCTACCTCATTCAGAAGGAAATCGAGTTCCTCGGCAATGCAGTAAATAACCCCGTTCGTCCTCTTGTTGCAATCCTTGGCGGAAGTAAGGTTTCCAGCAAAATCAGCGTAATTGAAAACCTTCTTGATAAGGTTGACAAGCTCATCATCGGCGGCGGTATGGCTTACACATTCATGGCTGCTAAGGGTTATGAAGTAGGCGATAGCCTTCTTGAAAAAGACTATATCGACTACGCAAAGGAAATGATGGCAAAGGCAGGAGATAAGCTTCTTCTTCCCATCGACACAGTTGTTGCAAAGGATTTCGACAACAATGCAGAGAGCAAGGTTGTAGGCGAAGGTTGCATCGAGGCAGGCTGGCAGGGTCTTGACATCGGACCTAAGACAATCGAGCTTTTCTCCGACGCAGTTAAGAGTGCAAAGACAGTTGTTTGGAACGGACCTATGGGCGTATTTGAAATGAGCAACTTTGCAAAGGGTACAAATGCAATAGCACAGGTTCTTGCAGAAATTGATGCTACAACAGTTATCGGCGGTGGCGACAGCGTTGCTGCAGTTAATCAGGCAGGTCTTGGTGCTAAGATGAGCCATATTTCAACAGGCGGCGGTGCAAGCCTTGAATTCCTTGAAGGTAAAGAGCTTCCCGGCATTGCTGCATTGGCTGATAAATAAGATATTTTAATTCGAAATTTGAAGTTCGAAATGAAGGAAAGGACGAAATACTATGAGAAAAATCCTCGCTGCAGGTAACTGGAAAATGAACAATACCCCCTCTCAGGCAGAGGCTATGATTAATGAACTTAAGGCAAAGGTTAAGGATGCTAAGAATGACGTTCTTATTTTCACACCTTTTGTTTGCCTTCCTGCTGCAGTTAAGGCTGCAGAGGGCAGTAATATTAAAATCGGTGCACAGAATATGCACTTTGAAGATAAGGGTGCATTCACAGGCGAAATCAGTGCACAGATGCTTAAGGAAATCGGCGTAGAGTACGTTCTTATCGGTCACAGCGAAAGAAGAGAATACTTTGCTGAAACAGATGACACAGTAAACGCAAAGGTTATTCAGGCTCTTAAAAACGGTCTTACTCCCATGGTTTGCTGCGGTGAAACTCTCAAGCAGAGAGAAGATACAATCACATTTGACTTTATCCGCAGCCAGATTAAGATTGCTTTCCGCTCTCTTTCCAAGGAAGACGCACTTAAAGTTGTAGTTGCATACGAACCCATCTGGGCTATCGGCACAGGCAAGGTTGCAACAAGCGAGCAGGCGGATGAGGTTTGCCGTGATATCAGAGAGTGCCTCGCAGGTATCTATGATGAAGAAACTGCTGCAAATATCCGTATTCTTTACGGCGGAAGCGTTAATAAAGACTGTGCGGCAGAGCTTTTTGCAATGAACGATATCGACGGCGGTCTTGTAGGCGGAGCAAGTCTTAAGGTTGAGGACTTCTCCATCATCTGCAACGCATAAATTTTGAACTTGGGCGAAGTTGTGGCTTTTACACAGCTTCGCTAAAGGCTGTTGAACACTGCTATGCTCTGCTCAACGGCCTTTTTGTCCGTTTTTGAGGACGGAAAAATTACTTGTCCAAAAGCAGAAAATACCTGCCTTTTGGGACAGAAAGGAATGATTAAAATGACAAAAAAGCTTACTATGCTTATGATACTTGACGGTTACGGATATAACAAGGCTACCGAGGGTAACGCAATTTACAGTGCAAAAACTCCCAACATGGATAAAATTCTTTCCGAATGCCCCAATACCCTTATTAATGCAAGCGGTATGGACGTGGGACTTCCCGAAGGACAGATGGGTAACAGCGAGGTTGGTCATACCAATATTGGTGCAGGCAGAATTGTGTATCAGGAGCTTACCAGAATTACAAAATCTATCAAAGACGGTGACTTTTTTACAAAGGATGCTTTTGTGAAAGCTATAGAAAATTGTAAAAAGCACGATAGTGCCCTCCACCTTTACGGACTTTTATCCGACGGTGGTGTTCACAGTCATATTACACATCTTTATGCCGCAGTTGAAATGGCAAAGAGAAGCGGACTTACAAAGGTTTATGTTCATGGATTTATGGATGGCCGCGACGTTTCTCCCACCAGCGGTATTGACTTTGTGAAAGAGCTTTCCGAAAAGCTTAACGAAATCGGCGTAGGTAAAATTGGCGTTCTTTCGGGAAGATACTATGCAATGGACAGAGATAACCGTTGGGAAAGAGTGGAAAAGGCTTATGCCGCACTTGTTTACGGCGAGGGTGAAAAGAACCCCGATGCAGTAGATGCTATGCAAAAATCCTATGACAACGGCATTACTGACGAGTTTGTTGTTCCCACAATTATCACTGAAGGTGCAACAATAGGCGAGAATGACAGCGTTATCTGCTTCAACTTCCGTCCCGACCGTGCCCGTGAAATTACCCGTACTTTTGTGGATGGTGATTTTGACGGATTTGAAAGAAAGAACGGATTCTTCCCTGTATACTATGTATGTATGACACAGTACGATGCCAAGATGCCCAATGTGGACGTGGCATTTAAACCCGAGTCACTTACCAATACTTTTGGTGAATATATTTCAGAAAAAGGTCTTACTCAGCTCAGAATTGCCGAAACCGAGAAGTATGCACACGTAACATTCTTCTTTAACGGCGGTGTGGAAGCACCTTACGAAAACGAAGACCGTGCACTTATCGCTTCTCCCAAGGTTGCAACCTACGACCTTCAGCCCGAAATGAGTGCTCCCGAGGTTACAGAGGAAGTTCTTAAGAGAATTGACAGCGAAAAGTATGATGTTATTATCCTTAACTTTGCAAACTGCGACATGGTAGGTCACACAGGCGTATTTGACTGTGCAGTAAAAGCTGTGGAAACTGTTGACGAATGTGTAGGTAAGGTTGTGGAAGCAGTTAAGGCAAAGGGCGGCATCGTTTGTATCACAGCTGACCACGGTAATGCTGACCAGATGGTAGACCCCGAAACAAAGGATGTATTTACGGCACATACAACAAACCCTGTTCCCTTTGTTGTAGTGGGCAAGGAATGCACTCTCAGAGAGGGCGGAAGACTTGCAGATATTGCTCCTACACTTCTTGATATTATGGGACTTGAAAAGCCCTCAGAAATGACAGGCGAAAGCCTTATTAAATAATAAAGGACGGAAGTTTATGCGAAATCGCCCTATCGGAGTTTTCGACAGCGGACTCGGGGGACTTACGGCAGTAAGGGAAATTCAGAGGATTATGCCCGGTGAGGACATCATATATTTTGGTGACACCGGGCGTGTCCCCTACGGAACCAGGAGCCGTGAGACCATTATCCGCTACACAAAAGATGATATAGATTTTCTGCTCAGGCATAATATTAAGCTTATTGTTGCTGCTTGCGGAACGGCGAGCAGTGTGGCACTTCCCGTGCTTTATGACAAGTATGATGTGAAGATTATGGGAGTTCTTGAAGCTGCGTGCAAAAAGGCAGTCAGTGTAACGAAGAACAACCGAATCGGTGTAATAGGAACGGTAGGAACGGTTAAAAGCGGAAAGTATGCCGAGCTTATAACTAAGCTCAATCCAAAGATGCAGGTATTCTCTGCGGCATGTCCGCTGTTTGTTCCTCTTGTGGAAAACGGCTACAGCGAAAGTAAGGCTGCACAGCTTATAGCAAAAGATTACCTGTTACCCCTTAAAAATGAAAAAGTGGATACACTTATCTTAGGATGCACACATTACCCCTTGCTAACGAAGGTAATATCGGATATAATGGGAGATGAGGTAACCCTTTTAAGCCCCGGAGCACTTGCGGCACAGGAGGCAAGAGGGTATCTTGAAAAAGAAAATCTCCTTTCAGACAAGGAATCGGGAACAAGTCAGTTTTACGTTTCCGACTCTGTGGAAAACTTCGCAGAGCTTGGCGGCACATTCTTGGGAAAGCCGATTAAGAGCAGTGTGCATTTGGCGGAGGCATTTGAACAATGAAGAAAGATGTTTATATATCAATAAAGGGCAGTCAGGACTACGGCGAGGATAACAATGCCATGGAGCTTACCACGGCAGGAAAGTTTTACGACAAGGACGGAAAGTACTATCTCAGCTATAATGAGGGGGAGCTTTCCGGAATGGAAAAATGCTCAACCACTCTCAAGGTTTGTCCCGACGGAACTGTTACAATGATGCGTCACGGGCAGACTAATACTCATATGATTTTTGAAAAGGGAAAATGCCACATCGGGCATTACGAAACGCCCTACGGAGATTTTACAATCAGCGTAACGGCAAATGAGATAAACGTTTCTCTTGATGAAAACGGCGGAAATATTGATATTGATTATATAATGGATATTAATAGCGTGGCTCGCTCCCGTAACGGAATTTCCCTTACGGTAAGAGCATAAGGCATACAGGGGCTATATCCCGTGTGCTTAAGTACATAAAGACGAAAGGAAGATTTTTCATGGCAAATACGCTTTCTATGAAGAAATCACAAATATATGACGCGGCAAAAAATGCGGCACAGGCGGCGTTTCCCGAAATTGAAATCCCCGCATTTACAATCGAAGTCCCCAAGGATAAGGGGAACGGAGATTACGCAATAAACCTTGCAATGATGCTTGCACGAGCTGCAAAGTCAAACCCCCGCGTGATTGCGGAAAAAATTGTGTCGGGTATTGATGCAGAGGCTTTAGGTGCGGAAAAGGTAGAGATTGCAGGCCCCGGATTCATTAATTTCTATCTTGACAAGAAATACCTTTACAATGTTATTGAGGAAATTGAAAAGGAACAGACTGCATACGGCAACGTTAATATTGCAGATGGCAAAAAAGTTGTTGTGGAATTTGTCAGTGCAAATCCCACAGGCCCCATGCATATGGGTAACGCACGCGGCGGTGCTTTGGGAGATACATTAAGCAACGTTCTTGCCCGTGCAGGCTGGGACGTTACCAAGGAATTTTATATCAACGATGCAGGTGCACAGATTGACAAATTCGGCAGAAGTCTTGATGCACGTTATATACAGATTCTTAAAGGCGAGGACGCAGTAGCGTTCCCCGAGGACGGTTATCAGGGTGACGATATCCGCGTTCATGCACAGAACTATATTGATAAATACGGGGATATTCTTCTTGATAAGGAAGAACAGGAGAGGAAAGATGCTCTCGTTGCATACGCATTGCCCCTTAATATTGCGGCACTTCAGGAAACCCTTACAAAATACGGCATAAATTATGATGTGTGGTTCTATGAAAGCACACTTCATAACGGCGGAAGCGTAAGCGAAACTCTTGAAAAGCTTAAAGCCAGCAATATCACCTATGAAAAGGACGGTGCTCTGTGGATTAAATCAACCGAGTTCGGAAGCGAAAAGGACGATGTTCTTGTTCGTGCCAACGGTATCCCCACATATTTTGCCGCAGATATTGCCTATCATAGAAATAAGCTGGAGGAACGTAATTTTGACCTTGCAATAAATATCTGGGGTGCTGACCACCACGGACATATTGCCCGTATGAAGGGTGCAATGGAGGCTGTGGGTATCAGTGGTGATAAGCTCGATGTTCTTGTAATTCAGCTTGTACGCCTTATGCGTAACGGCGAGGTTGCCAGAATGAGTAAAAGAACGGGTAAAATGATTACCCTTGCAGATTTGATTGACGAAATCGGTGTGGATGCGGCACGTTTCTTCTTCAATATGCGTGCGGCAGGAAGCCATATGGACTTCGACCTTGACCTTGCGGTAAGCCAGACTAACGAAAACCCTGTTTTCTATGTTCAGTACGCTCATGCAAGAATCTGTTCAATTATCAGAATTCTTGAGGAAAACGGAGTTAAAGTTCCCGCATATTCCTGCATTGATGCATCGCTTCTTAAAAAGGAAGAAGAAATTGCACTTTTGGAAACGCTTGCACGGCTTCCCGAGGAAATAGCGGCGTCGGCACAGAGCTTTGACCCCAGTAACCTTACACATTATCTTATAGATGTAGCATCACATTTCCATTCCTTCTACAACGCATGCCGTGTTCGTGATGAAGAAGAAAAGCTTATGTGTGCCCGACTTAAACTTATTGAATCTACCAGAATTGTTATTAAAAATGTACTTGATATACTCGGCGTAAGTGCCCCCGAAAAGATGTAATCGTCAGGTGGCGAAGCTCGCCGGAAGGAGGGTGTTTATATATGAAAAAGAAAATATTATCCTTGTTACTGGTGCTTAGTATTGCTCTTGGCTGTGTCGCTTTTGGTGAAGAAGCCGCACCCTCGGCAGTTAAAACCCCTGAGCAGCAACAAGCAGAGGTTGTAGAGTATTCCAACAATATGCAGAAAAACATCATCAGAACATATGCACATGCACTTGCCGATAATTACTATTACGGAATTGCGGATGAGGAGCTTCTCTTCTCGGTTATATGCAGTGTTATTGATGAAGGAAAGCTGGATATAAACAAAGCACTTGCAGCAATGATAAAAGCACTTGATGACGAACACGCCCAGTTTTATACGCCTGAGGAATATAAGGCAATGACCGAGGATATAGCCGGCTCATTTTCAGGTATCGGTGTAACAATCCGCGACCATGAGAAAGGTGTTTTAGTTCTTTCGGTAATGGAGGGCGGTCCTGCATATAAGGCAGGTATGATGGCATATGACTATATTGTGGGCGTTAACGGACAGGATGTTCGGAGTCTTAATTCTGCACAGGTTCGCGAGCTTATTGTAGGTGAAACGGGCACTGAGGTTAAGGTTAAGGTTCTTCGCGGAGAAAATGAGATTGAATTAACCTGCATCCGAGATACAGTTGAGGTTTCACAGCTTGAAACGAAGATGCTTAATGATAAAACTGCATACGTAAAGCTTTTGCAGTTTACCTCTAACTCCCCCGAAGAAATGGAAGCTTACGTAAAGGAGCTTCGCTCTAAAAACGTAAAAAATCTTGTTTTAGACCTGCGTGATAATCCCGGCGGCGACCTTCAGGCGGCAGTCGATATCGCAAACATATTTATAAGTGCAGGTGCTATAGCAGAGCTTCGTTATAAAGATGAAACGCAGAATAAGGTTCTCCGCAGCAAAAACTTTAATGCACCCAACTTTAAAATGCTGGTTCTTGTAAATGAATACAGTGCATCTGCCAGCGAGTTTCTCGCGACGGCTATACAGTCCAGAGGAGTCGGAAAAATTCTCGGAACTAAGACTTACGGAAAGGGAAGCATGCAGATTCTTAACCGTGCAGTAACAGGTGCAGGCTTCAAATATACTATCGGCGAATTTTATTCCTACAAGGGTAAACGTATTCATACCGTGGGAGTTACTCCGGATATTGTTGTGGAAAATGAAGAAATCAAGGTTGATGAGTCAAAATTTGAAGCAATTGATATGAATAAAGCCACGGCAGGAACCTTGGATGAACAGATGATTTTTGCTCTGGAGCAGAGGCTTAATGCACTTGGATATATAGACTATGCTGACAGTGTTTTTGATGAGCAGACTAAGGATGCCGTGTCGCGTTTTCAGGCGGTATTAGGTCATGAAATAACGGGAATACCGGGAATTTATGAATACATTTACCTTAATGATTATAACTACGCAGAACTGACTACGATTGTGGATAATCAGATTGATGCGGCAATGGAATATTTTAAATAATACCATGCAGAAGCTAAAAGTATTAACAGCTCTTATTGAAAAAGAAGACAAACGCGGTGCAATTTCTCTTTTGAAAGATATTCACCGTGAAAATGCGTGCAGCGGCTATGCCTTTGCACTTGAAAAAATACTGCTTATAGAAGCAACAAAGGAACTTAATGACAAAGTAAGAGGCTTTTATATTAATCCAGAGGAACTAAAGACTGCTCTGTTTTCTGAAAATCCTCCTGCTGCGGAAGATGTGGTAAAAAAGCTTTGCATAGCCATGAAAAGGCAGGCATCTACGCAAAGAGTAAACGCGTATAAAAAAGCACAGGAGTATATTAACCGTCATTTGACGGATAATCAGCTTACAACGCTTAGGGCAGCGGAATATGCAGGAGTTACTCAAAGCACTCTTGCAAAACTGTTTTCCCGCAACGCAGGAGTTACCCCCGGATGTTACTTAAATAAGCTACGGGTGGAAAAGAGTATGGAATATCTTAAGGAGGGTTTATCTGTTGAGAAAACCTCTTTGAAAGTCGGATTTTCCTCCTGTGAAACATATATACGAGCGTTCAAGAAGCTTATGGGTAAAACTCCCGGAGATTGGAAAAGAAACAATGTTAAAGGCGGTTAAGCCTTGAAAAAGAGGTGACAAGAGTGAAATTTGAAATGCTAAAAGCAAATAAAATTAAAGTCACAATGGATGCCCGTGACTGCGAGGAGCTTGGAATATCCTTTGAGGCTATGGCAAAGAATTCCCCAGAGTCCAGAGAAGTATTCTTTAAACTGTTACGCCGTGCGGAAAGGGAAACAGGCTTTACCTGTCAGAACGCCCGACTTGTGGTGGAAGCGGCAATCCGAGCTGAAAAAAGCGAAATGACACTCTTTGTGACCAAGGTTGATAATGAGGAGGAAAAGGAGCTTTTTGATAAGCTTTCACATATTAATCTGCCTGATATTTTAGGTGGTGAAGCTGATAAAAAGCCCCCGAAAGCCGAGGAAAAAACCTCAACCATGGTGGAGCTTGCAGATTTTGAGGATGTTATTAAAATGTGCCATTGTATGCGTGAATGTTTTTGGGGAACGCTTTACTCGTATAAGGATAAATATTATATGACTATGCTTCCCTCTTACATACCCAAGGCATCGGAGTTTGGCTCGCCTTGCCCTGAGGGCTATCGCAGTATAGTGGAAGAGCATGGCAAGGCAATAGTAAAAAACAGTGCATTTTTGTTTATTAGAAATAGGTTTACGGAATAAGAAAAAGAGCTATTTGAAAATTTTTCAAATAGCTCTTTTTCTTATATCGTAATTATTTAATTACACGAACTTTAATTATGCCTTCAATAGCCTTAAGCTCATTTGCAACTGCTTCGTCAGCGTTTGCCACATCCAGAATTGTGCAAGCGTAATCGCCGCGGCTCTTATTAACCATATTTTCAATATTAAGCCCCTTATCGGCAAATGCTGCTGTAATGCTTGTGATCATGTTGGGAACATTCTTATGAAGCACTGTGATTCTTGTAGCATCTGCAGTTCTGGCAAGCTCGCAGTTAGGATAGTTTACGGAATTTACGATGTTACCGTTTTCCATATACTCAATAAGCTCTTTTGCCGCCATAACAGCACAGTTATCTTCGCTTTCTGCACTGGAAGCACCAAGGTGAGGAATAGCCACTACGTTTTCAAGACCGATTACCTCATCTGAGGGGAAGTCTACCACATAGGAAGAAATAAGGCCAACCTCAAGTGCACTCTTAAGAGCCGCTGTATCAACAAGCTCTCCACGGGAGAAGTTAAGAAGCTTAGCACCTTTCTTAACTGATGTCTTGAAAAGCTCAGCGTTGAACATACCTCTTGTTGCATCCATAAGGGGAAGATGAAGTGTAATATAGTCAGCTTCCGCAAGGGCATCCTTAAGGTCATTCTTAATAATTGTGTGTCTGTCAAGGCTAAGTGCTGCCTTAACGGAGATATAGGGGTCATAACCGATTACTTCCATGCCGAGGTGGTATGCCGCATTGGCAACGAGTACACCTATAGCACCAAGACCGATTACTGCAAGCTTTTTGCCCTTGATTTCACAACCTGCAAAGTTGCTCTTACCCTTTTCAACCATTTTGCCTACTTCCGCACCGTTACCCTTAAGAGTCTCAGCCCACTTGATACCGCCTACGATATCACGGGAAGCAAGGAAAAGACCTGCGATTGTAAGCTCCTTAACAGCATTTGCATTAGCACCGGGAGTATTGAATACCACAATACCCTTTTCACTGCACTTGTCAAGGGGAATATTATTTACACCGGCACCTGCACGTGCAACTGCCGCAAGTGACTCTGGAAGCTCCATATCATGCATGTTAAAGCTTCTGAGGATTATACAATCGGGATTTTCGCAGTTATCCGAAATCGCATATTTTACCTTATCAAAATTATCAAGACCGCATTTTGCAATCTTATTAAGCGTAAGAAGATTATACATTTTATCAAATCCTTTTTATAAATACATTTTAAAGCTAATTGGGGACTGTTAAGGGGGTCACCTTAACATAAAATCTGTTAAATCCGGGGGCGTGAACCTCGGATTTAACACCTTGCAAGGGCTGGCACGGTGAGTGCCGCGCGAGCGAAAGCCCTTTACTCAAAGCGAAATATTTTCGCCAGAAACTTTTCGCTTTGAAAGGATGCGTTGCATCCGCTTTTACTTATTATTCTTTTCAAACTCTGCCATAAACTTAACGAGTGCCTCTACGCCCTCCATAGGCATAGCATTGTAGATGCTGGCTCTCATACCGCCAACTGATCTGTGACCCTTAAGGTTTACAAAGCCTGCTTCTGCAGCTTCCTTACAGAACTTCTTATCAAGGTCAGCGTCACCTGTAACAAAGCATACATTCATCATTGAACGGCACTTTTTGTCCGCTGTTGCTTTGAAAAGAGTTGAATTATCAAGGAAGTCATAAAGAATGTTTGCTTTCTTTTCATTTCTTTCCTTCATTGCCTCAAGACCGCCGTTCTGAAGTGCCCATTTATAAACAAGACCTGCAATATAAATTGCGTAGCAGGGAGGTGTGTTATACATTGAATCGTTATCAGCCATTGTTTTATAATCGAGCATTGTGGGGATATCCTCACGGGCATTTCCCATTAAATCCTCACGGATAATAACAACTGTAAGACCTGCAGGAGCCATATTCTTCTGTGCACCTGCATATATAACACCAAACTTTGTAACATCTACAGGCTCGCTCGTAATGCAGGATGACATATCTGCAACCAATACCTTATCGCCTACATTGGGAACTTCAGGGAACTTTGTTCCGAAAATTGTGTTGTTGTAGCACACATGAACGTAGTCAGCATCCTCACGTACCATATCGGGTGTAATTTCAGGGATATAGCTGAATGTCTTATCCTCTGAAGTTGCAATACATTTTGCATCACCGTACTTCTTAGCTTCCTTAAAAGCTTTACCTGAGAACTGGCCTGAAACAACATAGTCAGCCTTTCCTGTTTTCATAAGGTTAAGAGGAACTGCCGCAAACTGTGTTGAAGCACCACCCTGAAGGAAAAGTACCTTATAGTTATCAGGTATATTCATAAGTTTTCTGAAATTAGCTTCAGTCTCTTTGATTATTGCATCGTAAACAGGTGAACGATGGCTCATCTCCATAACGCTCATACCGCTTTCGCCGTATTCAAGCATTTCCTTCTGTGCAGTTTCAAGCACCTCAAGGGGAAGCATGCTCGGACCTGCGGAAAAATTATAAACTCTTGACATAAAAATTGCCTCCTAAAATAAAATGATTACTACTTATTATACTCTTTATTTCAAAAGGTGTCAATTTATTTCAGTATTTTTTTAACGGTTTTTTCACTTTTTGGTGGAATTTGAAAAGGGAATAATCAACCTATGGTTGATTATTCCCTTTGAAACCTACATATATTTCCTTTATTCCGAAAATAAGTATAAATATCCCGAAAAGCCTGCCCATAAACCGCGAAGAAAGATTGGTTGAAATGTATGCTCCCAAAAGTGCAAAGGGGACCCCCGTGATTATAATGGGAAGTGCGGTTTTAAAGAGTATATTTTTGTTTTTTATATGCACAAAAACTGCACATATGGCAGACGGGATAAAGCAGAAAAGATTCAGGCTTTGTGCTTTGTGCTGCGATAAATTCAGAAACATTGTTGCCGCAGGGATAAGAAGCATTCCTCCGCCCACTCCCATGCCGCCCAAAATGCCTGATAGAAAGCCGATTATTGACGTAAGCATGTACAGTCACCCCGATACTTTAATTTCACCTTTAAAATGCAATCATTCTCACCGCCGCCGCCACCATTACACACCCAAATCCGATTCTGATAAATCTTCCCGAAAGTCGGGAGAGAAGCTTTGCCCCCACAAATGCACCCACTGCAGCACCCGATGCTGCCTTAATAATAACAGGCACATCGGAAAAACCAGCCATAGAATAAATGAATACGCCTGCAAGAGTTAAGGGCAGTATAATTATAATAGACGTGGCGTGTGCCTTTTTTTCTTCAAGAGAGAAAAACTTTTGAAGTATCAATACGGCAATTATTCCACCGCCGGAGGCAAAAAATCCGTTTATAAAGCCTATGGGGACGCCCCACAGCAATCCTTTTTTCTTCATTATCAGGACACCAGCATTTCGAGTCTTAACTTATCAGCAATCATTGCAATAAACTCCGAATTAGTAGGCTTTCCTTTATTATTGCTTACAGTATAGCCGAAGAGCTTATAAAGCTCCTCCTCATTTCCGCGGATACATGCCACTTCAATCGCGTGGCGGATTGCTCTTTCCACACGGCTGGGGGAGGTGTTGTGTCTGTTTGCCACACGGGGATAAAGCTGTTTTGTAACAGCATTTATCAGCTCAGTGTCCTTTATGCTCATTATAATTGCATCACGAAGGTATTGATATCCTTTTATGTTTGCCGGAACACCCACGGAATGAATGGTTTTTGTTACGGTTATTTCAATGGCTCTGTCACTGGGGCGGTCGCCTGTGGCGGTGCTTTCAGCAGGCATAATTTCGTGAAGCTTTCCCTGAGAAAGCTGCGGTATGCACAGGAGCTTTATCCTTTCGTACAAGGTTTCATTGTCGCAGGGCTTTATCATAAAATAGTCTGCACCGAGCTGCATACAAAGGTTTGTTATATGCTCTCTTCTTGTTCCGCTCATTACCATTATTACAGGTCTGTGTGAACGGGGAAGCGAATTTATTGCCTTAAGAAGACCGATTCCGTCAAGTCCCGGAAGAACCAGGTCCATTAAAACGACATCGGGATGATATTGTCTTATTTTTTCCAGTGCTTCAGTTCCGTCCGACGCTGTTGCGATCAACTCTATATCGCTTTTGGCGTCAAAAAACGATTTCATTTGTGTCAATAATTCGTGGTTACTGTCTGCAATAAGCAGTTTTATCTTGGTTTTCATACTCTTTCCTCCATTTTTTCTTTGTTGTATTAAGCATATTACCATATTTTGGAAATTAATGCAAGAACTTTTTCCCAAAATTTGGTAAAAACATAAATTACGACTTTTTACCAATATTTTTTCAGCATAAAAAACCAGATATATCAAAAATTCGATGCAACACTCTTCTTTCTAAAATATTTTAAACTTGAATATTAAAAAAATGCTCTTAAACGTGTTTTTTATTCCCTGATGTTTATAAAACTATCCATTGCCCGCCTGATAAAAATGTGGTATAATATACACGACAATCTATATACTGAGATTTTATGCTCGGAATATATATATTATAAGGAGGAATATTATGAGAAGATTACTTTCACTCAGCTTAGCCTTGGCATTTATGCTCAGCATTGTGCCTAATGCTTTTGCGGCACGTTTCAACACTGTGGAGAAGCAGGAAGCCGAGACGCTTAAAATGCTGAAATCCCAGGGTGAGCCGGTAACCGTTGAAAACGCAGGCTATTCCGGTGGCAAGGGAATGGAGCTTAAAGTAACAAATTACGAAGACTGGCTGAAAAACGACTATATGCGTTTTGCAATGCCTATTAATCAGCGTGCGGTGTTTAATATCCGTCTGGGCGTAAAGAAAGGTCCCGACCAGGGTATTATGCAGCTGTGGTTCTCCGATGTTAACGCAAGAATAGGGCAGAAAATTGACCTTTATTCCCCCACAGAGCAGTATACAGAGGTTGACCTTGGCGATCACATGTGTAATATTCAGTTCTCAGGCAGATGGTTCGAGGTACGTGTTGACGGAAAGAATCCTCAGGCTACTGCCGCTAATATTAATGTAGATTATATTCAGCTTACATATGTTAAGGAATGGCAGCCCCCTGCAGGCAAGATTCCCTATCTTGACGGCACAGCTCCCGTAGCAAACGGCGATGAGCCTTACGCATGGGGACAGGTATTGGAAGGCGGTACAGGAAGAAGTAACCATCTTGTGATGCATCCCATGGATCCCGACCTTGTATATATGGGAACGGATATGGGCGGTCTTTACAGATGGAACAATGATACATATGAGTGGAAAGCACTTATGGATACTGTTATAACGTCAGATAAAAGTGAATGGCTGGGTATAGATGGAGTTGCCGTAGATCCCAATGACCCGAACGTAGTATATATCTGCGTAGGTACTTCCTCAAACAAGGGTGATGCCTACATGGGTGCGGTTCTTAAATCTACAAACAGAGGCGATACGTGGCAGGAAACAGGCTTTAAGGCTCTTTTCAGTGCCAACGCCGACCCTTCGAGAAGTATGAATGAAAGAATTGCAGTAGACCCCGGTAATTCCAATAACGTATGGGTTACAACTCCAACATCGGGATTTTACAGAAGTAGGGACGCGTTTAAGTCTTGGGAAAAGGTAGAGCTTCCTGTCGAGCTTACTAAAAACAAGGTATTCCCCGGCATTATTGCATTTGACGAGAGAACAAAAACAGCCGACGGCTGCTCACGCTTCTACGTAAGCGTATATGATCACGGTCTGCTTGTAACAGAAGATGGTGGCGAGTCTTGGGCAGATGTTCCCGGTTGTCCTTCCGCAAGAATTATGAATATGGAATATTCCAATGACGGAACCTTTGCGGTAGCAACAACCAATGCAGGACTCTGGACATACAAGGATGGAGTGTGGACGGATGTTTCTCCCACCGCGGATAAAAAATGGACAACAGTAGCTATTGGAAAAGACAATTCCAAATATATGATTACCAGTTGGGGTAAAGGTCCTGTTGGTTCCTTTGGTCAGTATACCTACTACACACTTGACGGTGGTCAGAACTGGAGAATGATCTCCGATGATATGGTAAGAAATCATACAACTCCCCGTCTTGAGTGGGGTGCATTCATGGCAAATGTAACCGACTATGTAATTGACCCCCGCAACCCCGGCAGAGTTATGATGTGCGGCTGGTCAAACTTCTTTATGACAGAGAATATCTTTGCAGAAAACCCTGTGTTCACAAACCACACAATCGGTATTGAGCACGGCTGTGTTAACCAGATGGTTTCACTTCCCGTAGGTGCACGCCTCATAGTATCTGCCTATGACCATGGCGGCGGCAGATACACAGACGTAACACAGTATTACGACGAAATGCTTCCTCCCAAGGAAACAAACCCTGCAAGAATGGCATTTAGTGAAAATGACCCTAACTTTATCGTAAGAGCAGGTAAGGGCTACGGTGTATATTCAACTGATAACGGTATTAACTGGAGAAGCTTCCCCACAGTTCCTGAGGAGCTTAAGAGCGTAGAGGTGCACGACGTAGTAGTATCCTCCGATGTTCATCCCGATACAGGCGTTCCTGTAATCAGTATGATCGGCTACGGTCAGCCTCCCTTTGTAACCTTTGACCTTGGTGCAACATGGACAAAATCCGAAGGTGCGACAAACTGGTTTAACTCCAGTAAATGGGGACGTAGCAAGCGTCTTGCAGCAGATCCCAATGATCCCGAAACAATTTACTACCTTGCTAAGTCAGCACTTTACAGAAGTGATGACTGGGGTAAAACCTATGCTCAGGTAACACAATTTGACGCAGGCGAATACAATAGTTCAGTTGTGAGAACCTCTTTTGGTAAAAACAACGGCGTATTTGTAAGCGACAGCGGAAGCGGTAAGCTTTACCGTTCTTCTTCCAAGGGTGAGCTTTTTACCGAAATCGGTAACTTCACATGGGTTCGTGACTTCTCATTTGGTAAGGAAAAGGATGCTGATTCACCTGCCACAATGTTTGTATGGGGTGTCAATAACGGAATCCGCGGACTTCACAGAAGTCACGACAACGGAAAGACATGGGAAGTGCTCCATGATGATAAGACGGCAAAGGAAAAGCTTGTTACAACTATGGTTATCTGTGCTGACAGACAGACCTACGGCGTTATATATGTAGGTTCATCGGGACGCGGTATTAAATTTGGTGTTCCCCGTGATGCCCAAAACATTTTCTACACCAACAAGGACGACGCGGTTAAGGTTATGATTAATAATCAGCTCGAAATATTTGACGTAGAGCCTCAGATTATTGACAGCCGTACCATGGTTCCTATGAGAAAAATATTTGAGGACGTAGGTGCCGTTGTAGAATGGGACGATGCTACAAGAACAGTTACTGCAAAGAGAAAGGTTTCCGATAACTACGGTATTGACGAAACCACCGTTTCTCTCACAATCGGAAGCAATAAAATTACAATTAACGGGCAGGAGCAGACAATGGACGTTGTGCCGCAAATCGTAAACGGCAGAACTCTCGTTCCTGTAAGATTCATTTCCGAAGCACTTGGTGCCAAGGTAGAGTGGATTGCCGACAAACAGATTGTAAAGATTATAATCTGATTATAACGTGTATAAAACAAACAGGCTATCTGCAATTGCAGATAGCCTGTTTGTTACGTTTGCATAACATGATTATTTATGATTAACATACTGCGATGGTGTCATAAACTGACAGTTCTGACTTCTCAGGTACTGTATCATTTTAATGAAATCGTCCCAAAGGTTATATGCGTTGAGCCTGTTGGGGTGGAACTGAATTACCGTGTACTCATGGCTGGGAACATATACTTTCTTAAAATGACTAAAGGTCACGCCGTTTGTTCCGCTTTCGGGGTATATGGCGGTGTTTAACGGGTGAGCGTTAAAGGATAAGCCCTTGCTGAAAAATATTTTATCAATTTCGGGGAATTCGGCATTAAGCATTTTTGCAAATTCAGCGTTAACCTTATTACCGGGAGCACCCATTGTTGTTATCTGATAGCCGGCATTTTCCAAAAACAGAGTGGAGGTATCTCCGACACGCTTTTTCATTTCGTCGTAGTCATAGCGTCCGCTGAATTCACTGTCATTGTCACCGCCAATATCGTGAGTCCAGCCATGGTGCCATATTTCAACTCCACTATTTACAGATTCTTTTACAAAATCCCAGAAATCCTCGTTGCCCTCTCCTGTACATCTGTTGCCGATTGCACCAAATGAGACATTTGCAATTCCTTCTTCAAGCAGTATATCGTACATTTTCTTAAATGTTTTATAGGAAGCTACCGATAAATCGTCAGCTTTAAGAATTACAACGGGCCCTTTGTTTTTCGCCAACGGAACGAAATAAGGTATCCCCTTTATTGCTGCTGCAAGCTCAGCAGATGCCGCATCTGCTGAGCCAACAAGTTTTTCAGAATTAAAACTTTGAACCATGGCTATATAATCCGCACGCGACGTTTTTTCTCCGTCAGGACTTTCAACACTAATCGGGGAATTTGCAATATTTTCGGTTACTATCACACCAAGACTGCTTAAATTCACATTGCATCCCATATCTCTCAGAATAATGTCAGATGCCTTTGTGAAATTTGAAACGGCACGGTTAACAATATCTTCATTTCCTTGACCTGTTTCGTTGTGGAATACCAAAATCTGATTACCCGAGTACTCTGCACCAAAAGCCACTGTCTCCTCTGCTGAAACAACTATCATCGGGCTTGTATCGGCACTTTCGCCATAAAGTACAAGTGATACACTGCTTGTTCTTTCTCCTGAATAATAGGATATAACTATACGGTCTTCCGCAACGTTATAGGATATAAAAGCAGTAGAACCGTTTTCGCCAAAATCTCTGCGTGCCCCGAAGTTACCTGAAGAAAATTCAGTTCCCTTGCCCGTCAATGTGCTTTTCAGAGCATTGAATGCTTCCTGATATGTAAGCTCTGTATGTCCGGTGGTGATAGTTACCGTTCTGGTTTCTCCATTCCAGCCTACAGTTGCTCCGAAAGCTTCGGAAATAGCCCTTGCAGGAACAAGAGTCCTTCCGTCTGTCACAAATGCGGGAGCATCAAGGGTAATAGCACTTTCGTTTAGATACATAGTGCTGCTGTCGATGGTAAGATTTACAGTTTTGTCACCCAGAGCTGCCTTGACGCTGCGGGTAGCTTCAAACCACTCAACCGTTGCACCAAGCGATTCAAAAATTGCTCGGAGCGGCACCATCGTTCTGCCGTTTACTATTTGCGGCGGAACGTCAAAGGAAAGCTTGCTTCCATTTACAAAAACACTGATTTCGCCACTGTTTGCAATTGCTGTCAGAGAAAACAACATTAAAAGGGCAAGCATCAATGCAACTGCTTTTTTGAGTTTTACCATAAAAATCACCTCTTTGTTAGCGTGACAGGAGCTATCCGAACCTCGTTTTTTACTTCCTCTTTTTCGCCGCTACTGCGTTAAAAGCCTTACCCATACGCCAGTATGGGCTGCGTTTTTGCCTTGTATCGGCAAAAAATAGTTTGTAAAAAATTCTGCGAACCTGAAACGGATGAAATTTTGAGCAGATTTTGACGCAGAGGACGAAGATAGGCTTTGTGCCTTTCAAGGACGATAAGTTAAAAGATGCCGAAATTTTACCGTTTCAGGCGGGTTCGGATAACTACTGCCACGCTAAATTATATCATTTTCCCAGCCCTCAAACAAGTTGAAGATTTGTCAACATATTTGCACTACAGTTTCTTTATATATTCCATGGGTGTCATTTCAAATTCCCTTTTGAAACACTGTATAAGTGCACTGCTGTCGCTGAAACCACTGTGAGTTGCCGCTTCAAATTCACTTTTTCCTTCCAGAAGAAGCTTTATGGCATTCTTCAGTCGGCAGGCGGTGATGTATTCGTGCAGGGTTTTGCCGGTGTGCTTTTTAAATTGCAGCATCAGCGTTGTGCGTCCGATATACATCTTATCGGCTAAATCCTGTGCCACGATTTTCTCCATAAAGTGGGAATCTATGTATGTCAATGCCTCAAAAATATGCTGTGGAATACTATTTCTCTGTGCAGAATTCTTTTTCAGATATTCATCAATATGCGAAAGCAGATAGAAAACAAGCAGTTTTTTCCTGACGGGGCTTTCTTCTGCATTGATGGCTCTTATAATACCTTCGTATGTATCTTTCTGCTCAGGCAAAAGGGAAAAGGTAGTACCATTTTCCCCGAAAACAGATAAAAGCTTCAGACAGTGAACATCGTTGGTTCTAATAAATTCTTCCGTGAATACCAGATACAGGCTGCTGTACAGTACATCCGGCTTGCAGGAAACAAAGTGGGGTGTGTTTGGCCTCGAAAGAACAATTTTGCTTTCTGTTCCTTCAACTGAAGTGTTACCGGTAATAACCCTGATATTTCCCGAAAGAATAAGATTGATTTCATAAAAATCGTGCTCGTGAAGATCCGTGACCGAGGTTTTATATCTTTTTCTTTCCTCTACGCAAATATCGCTCCATAACTGACCGTAGCCGTGGTCATATGAGGGGTTTTTCATACACAATCACCTCCAAGTGACTTTTTCTGAATTGTATCATAGAAATGAATGTTTTTCAATATAATGTCCCCAAAAAGTGATTTTTTGCTGAAAAATCAGAACGATTAATAAACTCATCCGAACTTTTGACTATTGTAATACGGCTTGAATGTATGTACAATAAATTTGTAATACTAAGAAGGAGTGAAAGAGAATGAGCTATATTAAATTCAGTTATGAACAGTTAAAGAATCTGTGTACTGATGCCTTTTTTAAATTCGGTTTCACAGAAAAAGAATCGGAAATAATCACGGATGTACTATTGTTGGCAGACTTGTACGGCGTTAAGTCCCACGGCACACAGAGATTGGCACGGTATCATAAATCTATCGAGAATGATACCATAAAAATAAACGCAAAGCCCCAAATCGTATTTGAAACCCCCGTCTCGGCAGTCATTGACGGAAATGGCGGTATGGGACAGCTGATTTCACATTTTGCAATGAACCTTGCCATAGAAAAAGCTGGGAAAACGGGTATGGCAATGGTGTCCGTACGCAATTCCAACCACTACGGAATTGCAGGATATTATACAAAAATGGCGTGTGACGCAGGCTTTATCGGTATATCTACCACAAATTCGGAATCAATAGCGGTACATACCAATTCAAAGCAGGCAATCCTTGGCTCAAATCCCATTGCGTTTGCAATGCCTGCAGACCCGTATCCTTTCTGGTTCGATGCGGCAACAACCGTTGTTCCCAGAGGCAGACTGGAAGTTTATAATAAGGAAAGCAAGCCGATTCCCGAAGGTTGGGGAGTAGGAGAAGACGGAAAAACCTCTACAGATGCACAGCACGTTCTGGACTGCATAACGAAGAAGTCCGACGGCGGTATTTTGGTTATGGGCGGAAATACTGAAGAAATGGGCAGCCACAAGGGCTATGGCTACAGTATGATATGCGAGATTTTAAGTGCAATAACCTCCTTCGGTGCAACCTCAAACCATCACGTCAGAAAAAAGGGGCAGGGAGCAGGAAGCTGCCACAGCTTTATTGTAATAAACCCGGGAATCTTTGGGGATGCAGATTTAATGAAAAAGAATCTTTCCGCTTTTTTACAGGAGCTGCGTGATGCAAAGCGTGCAAACCCCGATATTCCTATTTATACCCATGGTGAAAAAGAAATCTATAGTAAAGAAAAAATGATGAAGGAAGGCATTCCTGTTAATATCAGTACAGTTGCAGAAATAATTGAGCTTTGTAATTATGTAGGACTTGACAGTAAACAATATTTAGGAGATGTGGATGTTTCCGGAGCTAAACTCATTGATAACGACAAGGTGTATAAGTAAAAAAGTATATAGAAAGCAGGTTCAAGGCTATGAATAAAGAAAAAATATGGGAAGAATATATAAAACCGGCGAAGATTTTCGGTAATCTTTATTTTATAGGAATACGTGCCGTTGGCATACATCTTATAGATACTGGAGACGGACTGATAATAATTGATGCCGGTTATCGGGAAAGCTTACACATCATAGTAAATAATATATGGGAACTGGGCTTCAAACCGTCGGATATTAAGTATATTGTGATTTCTCACGCTCATAATGACCATATGGACTGTGTGCGGGAGCTGGTGGCTATGACAGGGGCAAAAACCTTTATCGGAAAGGACGATGTGCCGCTTCTTAAAGGGGAACTGTATCGTGATTGCCCTATCAGGAGCTTTGAACCTGATGTACTCCTTAGTGACGGAGATATCATCAGCCTTGGCAATACACGCATCAGATGTGTTGCAACTCCCGGGCATACCGACGGAACAATGTCGTTTTTCTTTGATGTGACGGACAAAGCTAAAACTTACCGTGCAGGAATGTTCGGTGGTGTAGGCACCAACACACTAAAGCGTGACTTTATGGAAAAACACAATCTGCCTTTTGAAAACCGACAGAAATTTATAGAGAGTATCAAAAGACTGAAAAAGGAAAAAGTTGAGCTTTTCCTTGGCAATCATCTTGAAAATAATAAAACAGAGCAAAAACTAAAAATGCTTGAAACTTCGACAGAAAATCCGTTTATTATAAACAGTCAGAACGAATGGAACGCGTTTCTTGACGAAAGATTATACCGGATAACCACAATTATTGATAATAACGAATAAGAGTATTACTGCACTAGGGTAGTTTTTGTTGCATTTTTCAATTCAGCTTAAAACAAAAAACCTGAGCATTCATTTGCTCAGGTTTTTTATTCACTCAAATTAAAGAACAAGCGAAGGTGCCGTATATACACGGGCAGCAAGCTCGGAATTAAGCATATAAAGGCTCTTGGGGTCGCTTCCGAAAAGTTCCATTTTTGTAATCATATCGTTGGCGTTGGTTTCTTCTTCGCCCTGCTCTTTTACAAACCAGTCGAGAAACTGCATCGTGCGGAAATCCTTCACATCGTATGCAGCGGCATAGATGTCATTAATGAGCGAAGTAACATATTCTTCATGCTCAAGCCCTGCCTTTAAAACTGTCATATCGCTGTCGAGAACCTTGTCGGGCTTTGCAATAGCTTCAAGAGTAACCTTTTCGTTGTTGTTAAGCAAATAGCGGTAGAACAGCATTGCGTGGTCTCTTTCCTCTTGTGCCTGAATGTAGTACCAGTTTGCAAAACCGTCAAGCCCTCTGTCCTCAAAATAATTTGAGAAATCAAGGTACAGGTACGCTGAATATAGCTCCTTGTTAATCTGCTGATTAAGTAAATCTCTCACTTTTTTATCCATCATTTTTATTACCTCCTTTTGTGAACATTATGTTCATCTTAGTATTATCATATCACATAAATAGTAAAAAATCAATAGGCGAGTGATAGACTCGGTACATGCTATCATCGCCAATTTAATTGTTGTTGATTGTTTTGAAATATTACAGCCATTCTTGACTTTTTTTTAAAATGCTAATATAATTATAAATGCAGACAAAAGAAAAGTCAATAAATTTAAGGAGATGCGTTTTTTGGCTATTGAGAAACTATATGAAGGAAATATGCGGAAAAAATATTTACTGTATGCCATACCGTTGATATTGACGTCGCTCCTGACACAATCCTATCAGATGATTAACTCCATGATGATAGGCAAATTTATCGGAAGTGAAGCATTTGCTGCAACCGGTTCAACTGCACCTATTATAGAATTAATAGATTCTGTATTCTGGGGTTATCATACGGGTGTGTCAATTTATGTAGCCATACTTTTTGGCAGAGGCGACAACAAAAGAATGCTCAATGTAATAAAAATAAACTTCCTTTTAGGAACAGTGGTGGCAATCTTGATAGGAGTTATGTGCAATGTTTTCCACGCACCGCTGTTTAAATTACTTAATATAGAAGATAGCCTCAGTTCGCAGGCATATGCATATTTCGGTACATATACGATGGGACTTGCGGCATTGCAACTTAATTGGGGATTTTCATATATAGCCCACGGCTTGGGAGTTACCAAAATGCCGCTTTTGGTATCGTTTGCTTCGGGAATTACTAATGTTCTGGGAAATTATATTTCACTTTCCGTGTTAGATATGGGAGTTGCAGGATGTGCAATTTCTACGATTCTGGCTTCTGTTTTTGCTTGCATTGTATATCTTATAAAATACATCAGTATTTTCCGCTCTATGGGGCTTAAACTGGGCGGCATCAAATGGGACAAGGAAGATTTTAAAAATTCCTTTGATTACGGTGTTCCGACTCTTGTTCAGCAGCTTGCAATGTATTCCGGAAGTGCAGTGGTATCACCGCTTATTAATAAATGCGGTGTTGCCGCCATATCAGGTCTTAATATAGCCAATAAGGCAAAGGGTATCATTGCCTCTGTTTATCAGTCTTCAAATAAAGCAAATACAAACTTTGTAGCTCAGACGATGGGTGCAGGAAAAATTTACAAGATAAAAAAAGGAATAAAAATAGGTATGACGCAGACTATGGCGATATTTACGCCGCTGATGCTTCTTTTTATGATTTTCGCCCGTCCTTTCGCACATCTCTTCTTAGACAGTGCGAAAGATGTGGAGAGCATAAATTACAGTGTCAATATTATGCGTTATCTTCTGCCGTTTATAGTGTTCAACGTGGTTAACAATTTTTTTCACGGAGTATTCCGTGCAACAGGATCGGGAAAAATTATGCTTGTATCCACAGTCATTTATTCTGCTGCTATGATAATCTACTCTTATCTGCTGTGCTCCCTTCTGCCGACATCACTTCGTATCTACGGAATATATATAGGCCTTGCCTTGGCATGGCTTACAGAGGCAGCCTTCGCTAGCCTTATATATATCCGCGGAAAGTGGAAAACAGAGGAATATAAGAGGTTGGAAAGCCAACGATAAAGAAGAACCACCTGACTATGATATTAAGAGTATCATAGTCAGGTGGTTATATTTTTACTGCAAATAACTGCATGCGGCAAGTGCCGCAACTGCACCGTCGGCGGCGGCTGTTGCCA
This sequence comes from Clostridia bacterium, assembly GCA_017451505.1. Lineage (GTDB taxonomy): Bacteria > Bacillota > Clostridia > UMGS1883 > UMGS1883 > UMGS1883. The sequence continues at coordinate 91,192 of JAFTOF010000027.1, forward strand.
CCTGACGGATTTTTTTCTGTCTGCAATCGCCGGCAACGAAAATTCCCGGAACATTTGTAAGACATTCTTCACCGCTTACCACATATCCTCTTTCGTCGAGGGTAATAATGTCCGAAAATTCATCATTCTGAGGAATCAAACCAATCGCTACGAACAGTCCGTCAAGAGGAAGCTCTTTTTTCCCGTCTTTTCCCGAAAGGCTGACGCCATGGAATTCATTTTCTCCTAAAAGTCCGTCCACCACAGTGCCTAAGATTACTTCGATGTTTTCCCTTTCTTCCACGGCTTTTTGAAGCTTATCCTCGCCTGTTAAGAAGTCGAGATTCTGAATTACATAAACCTTTTTGCTTGTTTCGGAAAGAAGAATAGCTTCCTGAAGTGCACTGTTTCCGCCACCGACTACGCCTACTACTTTATCCTCATAAAAAGCTCCGTCGCATACTGCACAGAAAGAAATGCCCTCTCCAATGAAGTCCTCCTCTTTGTCAAGCCCCAAAAGGCGGTGCTTTGTTCCCGTGGCAATGATTACGGATTTTCCCTCAAATTCACCGTCGTCGCATACAACACGGTGGGGAGTTCCGGGGATAATCTTCTTTGCCTCCATACATTCGATTTCAGCATCAAGTGCCATTGCCTGTGCTATAAGCTGCTCAGCAAATTCATTTCCCGTCACGCTCATAAATCCGGGAATATTCTCAACCTTGGGGGAGGAAGTAATCTGTCCGCCAAAAGTTCCTTTTTCAATAACCAATACTTTTTTATTGGCACGTCCTGCATAGATTGCGGCGGTCAGCCCCGCAGGGCCGCCGCCGATAATGATTATATCGTAAACATTCATTTGTTTCACGCCTTTAAATATTTCTTTATATCAGATACTCCGGCATACTTCTGAACAGTTCCGTTCTCCACAACTGCCAATGTAGGTGCTTGCTTGATTTCAAGTGCAGTTGCCGCATCCTTGTTTTCATTTGCAAGGAGCTTTTCGTACTGCACGCCTTCCTTATCAAGAAGTGTGGAAGCAATCTTGCAGTTGGGGCAGGTTGCAGTTGTGAACAGATATACACCATCTTTCATTGCACACATGGATTCCACAGTTGTCTGAACTGCTGCATCCTTGATTTTTTCAGAAAGCTTTGATGTAGCAATGTTATATACCTTACGTTCCTTGTACTCCTGACTCTTACCGTCGTTCCAGTTCTGAACGGGGCGGTAGTAGCCTGTAATACGGCTGTATACCTCAGTGCTTTCTCCGCAATCGGGGCAAGTAAATACCTCACCTGCAATATAGCCGTGGTTCTTACATACAGAGTATGTGGGAGAAAGAGTGTAATAGGGAAGTGAGTAATTTTCCGCAATCTTGCGAACAAGATTTGCCGCACTCTTCCAGTCGGGAAGCTTCTCGCCAAGGAATGCATGGAATACTGTTCCGGAAGTATAAAGTGTATGAAGCTCGTCCTGAAGGTCAAGTGCTGTGAAAATATCTTCGGTATAACCAACGGGAAGATGTGAGCTGTTTGTGTAATAAGGTGTACCACCCTTTTCGCCTGCTGTGATAATGTCGGGGTAGTGCTTAAGGTCATGCTTTGCAAGACGGAACGCAGTAGACTCGGCAGGAGTAGCTTCGAGGTTGTAAAGGTCGCCGTATACCTCCTGATAGTCGGAAAGGCGTTCACGCATATGGTTAAGAACATCCTTTGTGAACTTGGAAGCAGCTTCGTTTGTAAGGTCCATACCAACCCACTTAGCATTAAGACAAGCCTCGTTCATACCAACAAGACCGATTGTGGAGAAGTGGTTGTCAAAGTTTCCAAGATAACGCTTTGTATAGGGGTAAAGCCCCTCTTCCATAAGCTTGCTGATAACAGTTCTCTTAACCTTAAGGGAACGTGCCGCGATATCCATCATTTTATCAAGTCTGGTGTAGAAATCAGCTTCGTTTTCTGCCAGATATGCAATTCTGGGCATGTTGATTGTAACAACGCCTACAGAACCTGTGGACTCACCGCTTCCAAAGAAACCGCCGGACTTTTTACGAAGCTCACGAAGGTCAAGACGGAGTCTGCAGCACATACTTCTTACATCGCTCGGCTCCATATCGCTGTTGATGTAGTTGGAGAAGTAGGGAGTACCATACTTGGAGGTCATTTCAAAGAGAAGACGATTGTTCTCTGTATCTGACCAGTCAAAGTTATTTGTAATAGAATATGTGGGGATAGGATACTGGAAACCTCTGCCGTTAGCGTCGCCTTCAATCATGATTTCGATGAAAGCTTTGTTAACCATATCCATTTCTTTCTGGCAGTCTTTATACTTGAAATCAAGCTCCTTACCGCCTACGATACAGTTAAGCTCTGCAAGGTCCTGAGGAACAACCCAGTCAAGAGTGATATTTGAGAAGGGTGCCTGTGTACCCCAACGTGAAGGTGTGTTTACACCGTAGATAAATGACTCAATGCACTTCTTAACCTGATCGTAGTTAAGGTTGTCCACCTTAACAAAGGGTGCTAAATATGTATCAAATGATGAGAACGCCTGTGCACCTGCCCATTCATTCTGCATAATTCCGAGGAAGTTAACCATCTGGTTGCAAAGCGTTGCGAGATGGCTTGCAGGAGCAGATGTAATCTTTCCGGGAACACCGCCTAAGCCCTCCTGAATAAGCTGTTTGAGTGACCATCCTGCACAGTAGCCTGTAAGCATAGAAAGGTCATGGATGTGAATGTCAGCATTTCGGTGTGCATTGCCGATTTCGTCATCATAAATTTCGGAAAGCCAATAGTTAGCTGTGATAGCACCGGAGTTAGAGAGGATAAGACCACCTACAGAATATGTAACGGTGGAATTTTCCTTAACACGCCAGTCATTAATATTAAGGTAGTTATCTACAATATCCTTGTAGTCTACCATAGTGGCACTGATGTTACGGATTTTCTCTCTCTGACGGCGGTAAATGATGTACGCCTTTGCCACATCATCATATCCAGCCTTGATAAGAACTGATTCAACGGAGTCCTGAATTTTTTCAACTCCGATTTTTGAATCTTTAACTTCGGGTTCAAATTCTGCCGTAACCTTTAATGCAAGGAAATCTATTATGTCTTCGTTATACTGTCTTTTGCAAGCGTCAAACGCCTGTGAAATCGCGGTGCTGATCTTCTTAATATCGAAAAGTGCCAGCTTACCGTCTCTTTTTACTACGCTGTACATAGTATCCTCCCTCTCTTTTACTAATATTTTCTAATTGTGAGCGAGTTCATTGTAGCACATATATTGTGCGTTGTCAATAGAAAAACACAATATAATGTGTTTTTTTGTCAAAAAATATAAATGGCAAAACACAGGTAATTTGTTAAAAAAACGCCTTAAAATAGCTATAAGGAGCTATTTTAAGGCGTTTTGGTGCTTTTTTCAATATCTTGTGGGTGGTCTGAAACCATAGGTTACATACCACGACATATGGTGCTTGGCACATATTTTTTTGCAATTTGCAACATTTTTTCAAGCTCATTCTCTGTAAGGGGATGCATGTTCTCGCAAAGCACATCTCCCGAATCAACAAAGTTTTGCAGAAAATACCTTTTTGTACCTTTTATTATATTGCCGATGCCCTCCATATCCTCAGGGGAGTGAAGCTCCTTAACGAGCGTTGTGCGAAATTCATATTCGACCTCGCCTGACATAAGAAAATCGATGCTTTCCTTTATATTATTAAGGTCGGTTTTTATTCCAACGGTTTTTTCATATCTTTCAAATGAGTTTTTAATATCCATTGCCACATAATCCACTAATCCCTCACGGACAAGTGCTTTAAGCCTTTCGGGGAAGCTTCCGTTTGTGTCTAATTTCACGCTGTAGCCCAGGGCTTTCACTTTTTTAATAAAATCCCCCAAGCCGTCATATAAAAGCGGCTCGCCACCGGATATACATACTCCTTCCAGTATACCCTGCCTCTTCTTCAAAAAGGCGAGAACTTCCTCCTCGGTTATTTGCGGCTTTTCTTCCGCCCGCACCAGTGATGCATTGTGGCAAAACGGACAGCGGAAATTGCAACCCATGGTAAAAAGTATGCACGCTACTTTTTCGGGGTAGTCAAGAAGTGTCAATTTTTGAAATCCTGCAAAAAACATATTAATTACTCCTTGTAATCATTTCAAGGTCATTATAACATCTAAAAAAAAGCTTGTCTATATATTTTATAAAGATTTGTTTTACTGTCTATAGCTTGGCTGCTGATAATTAGCTTGACAAACTCTTGACAAAGAATTATGCTGTTTTTCACCTTTTTTGACCATTCTTTAACAGGTTCAAATTTTAAAAGAAAAAACCGTGTATCGCCCAAAATATAGGCATTTACACGGTTTTCTTTATGGTGCGCCATCAGGGACTCGAACCCTGGACACCCTGATTAAGAGTCAGGTGCTCTACCAACTGAGCTAATGGCACATATATGGAGCTGCCCAGCAGATTCGAACTGCCGACCTCTTCCTTACCAAGGAAGTGCTCTGCCA
>JAFTOF010000003.1 GCA_017451505.1 Clostridia bacterium
TATCGGTTACTTTCCGCATCGTGCAGAATGAGCCGGTAAATGCAAATCCCAACCTCGTATTTTTTGCATCCATAAACTATTCACCTAACTCACCAAATATATTGCAGATGGTTTCTTTTATGATATTACCCGCAGTTATCGGTGCTACCTTCCCCGGAATCCCAAGTGCCCAAATTACTTTTACACCGAGGTCCTTCGCCGCCTCCATATCTACGCCGCCGGGCTTTGACGCCAAATCTATAATAAGACTTTCCTTGCTGCCTATCAGCACTTCACGACCTATGACACACCCGGGGACGGTGTTAAAGATAACATCTGAGCCCAAAACGCACTCGGGAAGATATGAAAAATCAACCGCCTGCAGTCCCATGATGCGTGCTTTCGCTCTTTGAGATGGACGGCGTGCACAAACGGTCACATTTGCACCCATTTTTTTGAGCATAGCTCCAAGAGGTTCACCTACTTTTCCAAAGCCTGTGATAACAACATTAGAGCCGAAAACCGTTTTGGGAAGCTCCTCCATCATTATTTGAATTGCACCCTCATAGGTAGGAACGGAATTTAAAATTTCCAGTTCTTCACGCTGAAAATAGTCAACCCACTTAACACTAAATACATCTGCTACCGCTTTTACACCTTCAGACATTTTTCCTGCCAGAAGAAGCTTGTTTTTCCCGATAAGATGAAACAAATCCTTGAGGAGAACCCCCTCGGAAAGAGATGGTGCTTCAACCGTTTTGTCATCACGGCTGCAGGGAAGCGGAAGAATTACCGCATCGGAATTTTCCACCGCACTTTTAAGGGGTACGCTTTCATCAAAGAAATTAACCACAAAGCCTTCCTCTGTAAGAGCCTTCCCAAGATACTCGGTCCTTGAATCGCCGCCGATAATTAAAATTCGTTTAATATTCATAAAGAAAACACCTCTCTATATATTATTACAGAAAGGTGTTTTTTGTTAAAGTGTTATTATAAATTCCGCTGTGTTTTCCTGCGAGCTTTTTACATTTATTTTTCCCTTGTGGCTTTTTACTATTTCCTTTGCCATAGAAAGTCCCAAGCCATAACCCGATGTGCTTCTTGATTCATCCACACGGTAAAAACGGTCAAATATTTTTTCTATATTCTCCTGAGCTATAACACTGCCGGTATTTCGTACCGAAAGCTCAAAATGGTCTTTTCCCTGCTTTTTCAGTGAAACATATACAATTTCGTTTTTCGGAGAATACTTAATAGCATTATCAAGTAATATGAGGACAAGCCTTGTAATTTGTGAAGAATCTACCATGCCATACACGTCATGCTCTATATCAGCTTCAATTTTAATCCCCTTTTCAAATGCCACCGCTTCAAAATTCAAAACCGCAGATTCTACAATTTCCGAAATTGAGGTTCTAACTCTGACCGTCGGCACATCTGCATCCATTTTTGCCATAAACAGAAGATTTCCCGTAAGCTCACTTAGTCGCTGAACTTCTGCTTGAACATAACGAAGCCATTTTTCCTCGTCTTTTATTTTATTGTCACTCTTGGAAAGAAGCACATCAATATTTGCATTAATTGCAGTAAGGGGGGTTTTCAGTTCATGGGAAGCATCCGCCACAAACTGCTTCTGCTTATCCCATGCCTCCGACACGGGACGCATAGCTCTGTTAGAAAACAAAAGACTGATAAAAAATATTATTGCAAGCAGCATAAATGCACTGGCTCCAAAGCTTATAATAAGCTGACGGAGCATCCCTTTTTCCGCAGTTATATCAACAAGTGCTATTATTTTTGCACCGTCTTTTATTTCCCTTGTCCTAAATCTCCAGATTACGTCCTCGCTGACAAATTCTCCGTCGGATGCGTTTTGATTTAATGCTACCTTTGCAACCTCTTCATAATGCTTGCTGTTTTCTCCCAGCATTGAATCTGTATGAACATTTCCCTCCTTATCGACAAACACCGAAAAATTGCTTATATCCTTAAGGGCACGCTGTAGTTTTTCAGATTTTTCTGCGTTCTCAGGCTTAAAATCGGGGGACTGAAAACGAAACCTACCCGGTCGGTGAAAGGAGTATGTACGCTCAAGTGCCGCATGGATATTTTGCTCCATGTGGTTATATGTTATTGCATATATAGCTGAAAATGCCACAACGATAAGACAAAAAATACTTATCATACTCATCAGCAGCATTTTATTTCTCATTTTTTTAATCATTTGATTCACTCCGCACTTTCTGCTATTTTATACCCAATACCCCGTATGGTAGAAATTGTTACATTCTTTGATACAAATGCCAGCTTCTTACGCAAAAAGGAAATATATACTTCCACATAATTCCCCTCCGCTTCCGAATCAAAACCCCAAAGCTTTTCTATTATCTGCTCTTTTGAAATTACCATAGACTTATTTATAATAAGGTATTCAAGAAGTTCAAATTCCTTTTTTGTAAGAGATGTTTCCCTGTGTGTACCATATAGTTGCATACTGCTTGTGTCAAGAGTTATATCTCCGATTTTCAGTTCATTATTATTTACTATAACCTCATTTCCCCGACGGGTAAGTGCACGAAGCCTTGCCAAAAGCTCCCCTGTGTCAAAAGGCTTGGGCAAATAATCATCCGCACCTATATCAAGTCCGTGAATACGGTCTTTTACATCGCTTTTTGCAGTCAGAAGTATAACGGGGGTAGTTATTTTTTCCTCCCTCAGTGTTTTAACAATATCGAATCCGTTTATTCCCGGAAGCATCACGTCCAGCACTATGGCATCATAAATCCCCGTAAGTGCATTGTCAAGACCTTCCTCACCGTCGTTAAAGGTGTCTACAGTATAATTTTGCTGTGTAAGAAGCTGCGAAAGTGCTTCCGCCAGATATTTTTCATCTTCCACTATTAAAACACGCATTTCCCTCACACTCCTTAGCAGATAATACACCTGCAAGCTTAAAAGTGCCTTAAAATTCCCACTGACTGATGCTTCTGTAGGGGGCATTTAGTCCTGGTTTAATATTTCCCGCCAGATTTTCTGCCGTCATCAGGTTTTCATTCTTGAAAGCTATTCCGCATATGGGCTGTTCTCTGAGGAAAACTTCTTCAAAATTAAGAAGTGCACTTACTCTGGATTCATCGGAAGGTGCAGAGGAAATTGCCTTAAGCACAGCCTCCATTTGTTCGCCGTTATACCCGTAATTGTTAAGCACTCCGTCCTTTGAAAGCAAAAATTCAAAATCATACAGGTTAAGAAGGCGTGTTCCTCCTAAATAGGCATCAAACTCTCCCCTTTTGATGAGAGCTTCATATTCATCAAAGTCTGCTTCCTTTACCACCACATTTATTCCTGCGGCAAAAAGCTGACGGCTGATTAAATTTGCACTTTTTATACGACTTTGATTTTCGCTGTTAACAAGAAGCCGGAATGTAAACTCTTTTGAGTTTTTATCACGTAACACTCCTGTTTTTTCATCTTTTACAAATCCTTCCATAAAAAGAAGTTCGTTTGTGTTGGCAAGGCTGTAGCCCGTTGCGTTTGACGAAGCCTCTGTCCCCCTTGCCATAGGATGAAGCGGCAGATTCGTTATCTCCGCATTTTGTGCATAGCATTCCCTTGCAATGGCTTCGCGGTCAATAGCAGAGGAAATTGCACTCCTTACAATCTGGGAATCAAAAGGCCTTTTATTATGATTAAACACTAAATATTCGTACTGTGTATTTGGATAGGGCGTAATCAGTGTCTTCTCTCTGGGGATACTGTTCTCACTGTCAAAGGTTTCAGTGGTTATAGCGTTTATAATCCCTGTATTAAATGAGGTTGTTGCCGTCTGTGCATCGCGTATCACAGTTATATTTACTTTAGGAATCTTCGCCTCGCCACCGTGCCATCTGTCAAAGCTTTTAAGCTCAATCATGGTGGCGGGATTGTATTTTTCAAAGCAGTATGCACCCGTACCGATAATATTTTCATCAATATCATTATTATGTGCCGCTACAACGGGGAAAGTAAGGGAATATGCCAGCTGTCCGTAGGGCCGCTTCAATGTTATTTGGAGCGAAAGAGGGTCAATAGCCTGTACGCTTTCAATGTTTTTTACGCACTCAGAATATTCCCACGAGGGGTTTTCTTTTAAAAGATTGATTGTATGCACAACGTCTGATGAAGTAAAGCTGACCCCATCATGCCACAAAACGGAATCCTTCAGCGTAACTACAACGCTCAGGCAGTCATCCGATACCTCGATATTTCTGGCGAGGACACCCTCAGTTTTCATATCATCCCCAATTTCAAAAAGCGGCTCGTAACACAGTGAAAGTCCGTCGCGTATACTGCGGTTGTCTGCGGCAAGCGGATTAAGGCTTTGCGGCTCACGCATCTGGATTGAGATAACATCCCCCTGACTTTTTTTGGGATTTTCACTTTCCTCTTTTGCACAAGAGCAGACAAAAACCGCCGATGCTAATATTATAATAAGCAGCATTAAGTGCTTTTGAAGTTTCTTCATCATAAATTGCTTCACTCTTTCATACAAATAATTCCGCCCAGTGTTCCGCTTTTACCATTTTGTTTGCGGTGGGAAAAGAACAAATCATTATTACAGGAGGTACATATTTCCGAAAGGGAAATATTCTCCTTTGGAACGGCACAGTCAATTATAAGCGAATAATTTACCCTGCCCAAATCCAGCATGTATTTTCCGTTTTCTTTGGCTGTATAAAACTCGAATGAAAACCGCTCGGCTACATCCTCGCTGACCTCATAGCAGCACTTGCCGATACAAGGCCCTATGGCAACAAAAATATTTTGAGGCTCTGCACCCATCCCTATAAGCTTTTCCACGGTTTTCTTCCCGATAGAGAGAGCACTGCCCTTCCAGCCCGAATGCACTGCCGCTATTGCCTCAATATCGCTGGCATACATAAGTATGGGAACACAGTCTGCACTGTAGCAAAGAATGGGAACATTTTTTTCGAGAGTGATACATGCGTCCACTCCTTTTCCCCAATCACTGCGTACACCTATACCGATATTATTTCTGCCAATAATTTCAATATTATCAGTATGCTCCTGCCTCGTTGAAGAGAGTCTGCTAATATCAAGCCCCAGTTCCGAGCATAGAATTTCCTCGTTTTTCCGCACGCATGAAATATCATCCCCACGCCTCGGACTCATGGAAAGGCTTTCATATTCGCCTTTGCTGACTCCGCCCTTACGGGTGGTAAATCCATGCACAATATTTTCAAATTTACAAAGCACGTCGCTTTGGTAAAGAGCTATCTTTCCTATCTGCACAATCTGCATATCCTTATAATCTCCTCTGCCTTCCCTGTAGCTTCATCAATTTTTATCGCTACCGCACAAAGCTGTCCCTTTCCCTGGGCAACCTTAAAGGGCGGCTTTTTCGTGTCGGGCGGAAGGGTGAACCTCGCTATAGAGGCATCCTTATCAAGTCCCAGCACCGCGTCACGTGCACCCGTTCTTCCCACATCTGTAATATATGCACTGCCATAGGGCAAAATACGCTCGTCAGCCGTCTGTATATGGGTATGAGTGCCTAAGAGGGCACTTACCTTGCCGTCAAGATAGTAGCCCAATGCTTCCTTTTCGCTCGTTGCCTCCGCATGAAAGTCAATTATTATGTTGGGAGTTCTTTCCTTGGCTTTAGCTATAAGCTCCTCCGCCATAACAAATGGCGAATGGTGATTTTCATTGATATAAATTCTTCCGATAAGGTTTATAATGGCAAGCTTACTTTCCCCTACATTCACTATTGCCATACCTTCTCCGGGATTATCGCCCTCAAGATTTGCAGGACGGACAATGTTTTCCCCGTCATTTAAAAGCGAGATAATCTCCTTTTTGGAAAAGGTGTGATTTCCCATAGTGAAAAAGTCTATACCTGCCCGGCACAGTTCCTCATAGCCACGCCTGTTCATACCCAGCCCGCCGGAGGCATTTTCCCCATTGGCAACAGTGTAATCTATATTAAATTCATCCTTTATTTCGGGAAGAAGCTCAAACACTGCATCTCTGCCGCATCTTCCCATAATATCACCGATAAATAAAATGTTCATAATACTGCCTTTCTAAAGGGAAAACAAAAGGGCATTTTGCAAATGCCCTTTTGTTTGTTGAATTAATGTTAGTGATTTTGCAAACAGAAAATGTTACAGAGGAAACGAACTGAATCCCGAAGGTGTACAAAAGTACATCGAGAGGTGAAGTTCGTTTTCAATAAAAAGCGGTTATTCCGAATTCGCGAGTGCGAATTCTTCCTATAACTGTGAGAGTTACTTTGTCTTTTAAGTTTTTAAGAGTAACCCTCCTATACAATACACGCTTTTTATGTTCTGTGCATTTTATGGAAGCAAAATTTATTTTGCGTAATCTGTTGTACGTGTCTCACGGATGAGATTAATTTTAATCTGACCGGGATATTCAAGCTCGCTTTCGATTTTCTTGACAATTTCTCTTGCCACAAATTCCATATCACCGTCACCGATTTCCTCGGGCTTAACCATAATACGGATTTCACGGCCTGCCTGAATCGCATAAGATTTTTCAACACCTGCAAAAGATGTTGCAATTTCTTCAAGTTGCTGGAGCCTCTTTATGTAGGCTTCAATGTTTTCACGTCTTGCACCGGGGCGAGCCGCACTGACCGCATCGGCAGCCTGAACAAGACAAGCAATAATTGTCTTTGCCTCAACATCACCGTGATGTGCTTCTATTGCATGTATAACTTCTTTGTTTTCGTTATACTTCTTAGCAAGGTCAACACCGATGGAAATATGACTTCCCTCGATTTCATGGTCAACTGCTTTACCAATATCATGGAGCAGACCTGCTCTCTTTGCAGTTGCTACATCTACGCCAAGCTCCCCTGCCATAATTCCGGCAACATGGGATACTTCAATAGAATGTTTGAGAACATTCTGACCGTAGCTTGTTCTGAATTTAAGCTTACCCAAAAGCTTAATAACTTCGGGATGAAGACCGTGTACACCCGTATCGAATGTAGCCTGTTCACCCTCCTGTTTAATGGTAGCGTCAACTTCTTTTCTTGCACGTTCAACCATTTCCTCAATTCTCGAGGGATGGATACGTCCGTCTACTATGAGTTTTTCAAGAGCAACTCTTGCAACCTCTCTTCTTATGGGGTCAAATCCCGAAAGGATAACCGCTTCGGGCGTGTCATCTATAATAAGATCAATACCCGTGAGAGTTTCAAGTGTTCTTATGTTTCGACCTTCGCGGCCGATAATTCTTCCCTTCATTTCGTCATTGGGAAGGGAAACAACAGAAACGGTTGTTTCTGCAACGTGATCAGCGGCACAACGCTGAATTCCCGCGCTTATAATGTTCTTTGCACGCTTGTCGGCTTCTTCTTTAGCCTGTGTTTCAATTTCCTTAATCATGATTGCTGCTTCGTGACGAACTTCGTCTTCCACATTTTTAAGCAAATATTCCTTTGCCTCCTCGGCGGTAAGTCCGGAGAGACGTTCAAGAAGTTCCATCTGTGCCTTGTGGATGCCGGCAATCTTTTCCTTTTCATCATCGGCTTCTTTGATTTTGCGGCTTAGGGTTTCATCCTTTTTTTCCATAGCTTCCGCTTTTTTATCAAGAGCCTCTTCCTTTTGCTGTAATCTGCGTTCCTGCCTGGAGATTTCTCCGCGGCGTTCCTTCAGCTCTCTTTCGGCTTCGTTACGATTTTTAATTATCTCTTCTTTAGCACTGAGAAGCGATTCACGCTTTTTGCTCTCAGCTGTTTTAACAGCTTCCTCAACAAGCCTCTTAGCTTCTGCTTCAGCACTGCCTATCTGAGCTTCGGCAATCTTTTTTCTATGAGATATACCGAGTCGAAAACAAATCGTACCGGAGATGACTGCAAGAACTACTGCAACTACAGCAGCAATGGCAATGTGTACCACCATTGTAACACCTCCTTATATATATTAAGTGGTATGAATGCGACATAAACACATCATATTGAGCATGCTATGCCTACAAAACCACATATATATTATATATATGTTTACCAAAACTGTCAAGAAATTTTCTCAGGTTTTGGTCATTTTTTGCTTTTTGGAGGCTTATGAGAAATTTTTCAAAAAAACAGTTGCAATCGTGAAAATTATGTGTTATAATAGCTTTCGCTGAATTGGTGTTTAATTTTTTTAATATATCTCATTTTTTTGGAAAGAGGTGAATGTCGTGAGAGAAGGTATCCATCCCGATTATAAGCAGACTGTTATTAAGTGTGCATGCGGCAATGTAATAGAAACAGGTTCTACAAAGGAAAACATCTTCGTTGAAATTTGTGCTAAGTGCCATCCTTTCTTTACAGGAAAGCAGAAGCTTGTTGATACAGGCGGTCGTGTTGAAAAGTTCAGAAAGAAGTTCAATATGGACAAATAATTGCAAAGACAGCCTATATGGGCTGTCTTTTGTTTTGGAGCTGATCTTATGAATACTGATATGTACAGATACAAATATGATTTGCACGTTCACACCTCCCCCGTAAGCCGTTGCGGAGATTTTTCTCCCAAGGAAGTGGTTGACAGATATGTATCTGCAGGTTTTCAGGGGATAGTTATTACCAATCATTTCTCGCTTGCCGCCATGAATCAGCTTAAATTAAAGGAAGAATATCTTAATTTCTACCTCTCTGATTATTATGAGGCTCGCTCTTACGGCAAGGAAAAGGGGTTAGACGTTCTTCTCGGTGCGGAAATGCGTTTCCCTGAAAATGACAATGATTATCTGGTATACGGGATTAATGAAAAGGATTTATTCTCCGCATATGATTACCTTTTCACAGAATATGAAAAATTCTATTATGAATTTAAAAACAGGCATAATATAGTTATTCAGGCACATCCTTTTCGTTCTTCATGCAATCTTCAAAGCCTCGATATAATTGACGGTATTGAGGTTTTTAACATGCACCCCGGTCATAATTCACGAGTGGCAGTTGCAGCAAAGACGGCATATGAGAATCCGCATCTTCTAATAACAGGCGGAAGCGATTTTCATCACGAAAATCATCAGGGAATGTGCGGAGTCTGCCTTAAAAAGAGGGTTACAGATTCTTTTGTCATGGCAAAGGTTATTAAATCCCGTGACTATATTTTTGATATATGGGGAAATAAAATAGTACCTTCAAACAACAACCTTTAAATTCTTTTATTGATTTTTGCGTGGTTATATGGTAAAATATGTATACATTCTTTTAAGGAGTTTTATCTATGCGTGTACTGATGCTGACCTGCAACACAGGTGAAGGCCACAATTCGGCTGCAAGAGCAATAAAAGAACATTTTGATAATGCAGGCATTTATTGCGAAATGGCAGATTCACTGGCTTTTCTGTCGCAGAAAGCATCTAATTTTATCTGCAAGTGGAACATACGCCTTTACAAGCGTGCCCCCATGCTTTTCGGCTTTGGTTATAAGACAGCCGAAAAAACTGATATAAGGCATAAAAAATCCATGATTTATGAAATTGTGGGAAAAGGTGCAAGAAAGCTTATAAAAAAAATCGAAAGCGGAAATTTCGACACTGTAATCTGCACGCATCCATTTGCTGCAATGACGCTTACACGTGCAATTGTAAAATATAAGCTTTCCTTAAAAAGAACATATTTTGTTGCCACTGACTACACCTGCAGTCCCGGTGTCAGCACAAGCAAGCTTGATTATTATATGATACCGCACGAGAGTCTTATTGACGAATTTATGGATCATGATATTCCCAGAGAGAAAATTTTTCCCTCCGGAATTCCTGTAAGCAGCAAAATCCTCTCCCCGCTTTCCGGGGAGGAATGTAAAAAAGAGCTTGCCATAGCAAAGGACAAGCGTGTGATTCTCCTTATGTGCGGAAGCATTGGTTGCGGACCCATGAAGGTAATCGCAAGAAGGCTTTCGGAGCTTCTTCGCGAAAATGAGATGCTGGTTGTAATATGCGGAACAAATTACAGTCTGTATAACAAGCTTAAAGAGCTTGAAAATCCGCACTGTGTCCGAATTTTAGGGTATACAAACAAAATTCCGCTGTATCTTAACTGTGCATCTCTGATTATAACCAAGCCGGGGGGACTTTCTTCCACGGAAGCGGCGGCGAGCCATCTGCCTATGATCTTGATAGATGCCGTGGCAGGAGTGGAAACACACAATATGAACTTCTGGGTTAATAACTCTATGGCTAAAACCGCCCAGACTCCCGAAGAAATCACTGCCCTCGCCCGCTACCTTATGGATAATGAGGACGAGCTTTCAAAAATGCAAAATAAGCTTTTGGAAAACTTTAAGGAAAGCTCTTCCGAGAAGATTTTTCGATTTGTTTTAGAAAACGACAAATAAATTTATTAAATTACCGTTAAGATTTCCTCCGTTTTATTGACATAAAGACGGAGGAATGATATTATATATAGGATTATATTCAAACTGTTATTTCCGATGACTTATCAAAGGAGGAAAATATATTATGGCAGGCTTACTTGAAAAGCTCTTTGGAACCTATTCACAAAGAGAACTGAAAAAAATTCAGCCTATTGTTGACAAGGTTCTTTCCTATGAGGAAGAATTTAAAGCTCTTTCCGACAGCGAATTAAAAATGAAAACAGATGAGTTTAAATCCCGTCTTAAAAACGGAGAAACTCTTGATGATATTTTACCCGAGGCGTTTGCAACTGTCCGCGAGGCTTCGTGGCGTGTTCTGGAAATGCGTCACTTCCCCGTTCAGATTATAGGCGGTATTGTGCTTCATCAGGGCAGAATTGCCGAAATGAAAACAGGTGAAGGTAAAACCTTGGTTGCCACGCTCCCTGCATATCTTAATGCTCTTACGGGCGAGGGCGTTCATATTGTGACGGTTAACGACTATCTTGCACGCCGAGACAGTGAGTGGATGGGTAAGCTTTACAGATTTTTGGGACTTAGCGTAGGGCTTGCGGTAAGTCAGATGACCCCAGAAGAAAAGCAGAAAGCTTATAATGCCGATATTACCTACGGCACAAATAATGAAATGGGCTTTGACTACCTTCGTGATAACATGGTTATTTATAAGCAGAACATGGTTCAGCGAGGACATGCTTTTGCCATAGTGGACGAGGTTGACTCCATTTTGATTGACGAAGCACGTACCCCCCTTATTATCAGCGGTGCCGGTGAGGAATCAACACAGCTTTACACCATTGCAGACAGGTTTGTACGCACACTTTCCTCCCTTAAATTTAAAGAAATCGATTCCAAAGAGGAAACAGACGATATTGATGCAGATTATATCATTGACGAAAAAGCTAAAACCGTTACCCTTACAAAAAGAGGTGTGGAAAAGGCTGAACGTGCGTTCAATGTAGAAAACCTTTCCGACCCCGAAAACATGACCTTGATGCACCATATCAATCAGGCAATGCGTGCCCACGGCACAATGCACAGGGATGTAAATTACGTGGTTAAGGACGGCGAGGTTCTTATTGTAGACGAATTTACAGGACGTATTATGATTGGCAGACGTTACAGTGACGGTCTGCATCAGGCAATAGAAGCCAAGGAAAACGTAAAGGTTGAAAGGGAGAACAGAACTCTTGCCACAATTACATTCCAGAACTATTTCCGTCTTTATAAAAAATTAAGCGGTATGACGGGTACTGCAAAGACAGAAGAAGAAGAATTCCGCGGAATATACTCACTTGATGTTATTGAGATTCCTACAAATAAACCGCTTGCAAGAATTGATGAGAACGACCGCGTATATTTAAATCACCGTGGCAAGATAAAGGCTATTGCAGACGAAATTGCCCGTGTTCACGCTACGGGTCAGCCCATATTAGTGGGTACTGTCACCATTGATAAATCCGAAGAACTCAGTGCAGTTTTAAAGGCACGGGGAATAAAGCATCAGGTGCTTAATGCAAAGCATCACGATAAGGAAGCCTTGATAGTTGCACAGGCAGGTAAAAAAGGTGCAGTAACAATTGCCACCAACATGGCAGGACGTGGTACTGATATTATGCTGGGCGGTAATGCCGAGTACATGGCAAAAACCGACATGGCAAAGCAGGGATACAGCGATGAATTAATTTCCGAGGCAACAGGCTTTGCCGACACCGAGGATGAAGCAATTTTAGAAGCACGTGCAAAGTACAGCGAACTTTATGCAAAATATAAATCAGAAATTGAATCCGAGGCACAGGAGGTTCGTGCTCTTGGCGGTCTTTACATTATGGGTACGGAGCGTCATGAATCACGCCGAATTGACAATCAGCTTCGTGGTCGAAGCGGCAGACAGGGTGACCCCGGAAACTCCAGATTCTTCCTTGGTCTTGACGATGACCTTATGCGTCTTTTCGGAGGCGAGCGTATAGAAAGAATGGTGGGTGCTCTTAAGCTTCCCGAAGATGAGCCTATTGAACAGGGAATCCTTACAAGCGTAATTGAAAATTCCCAAAAGAAGGTAGAGGGCAAAAACTTTTCTGCAAGAAAGTACGTTCTCCAGTACGATGACGTTATGAATCAACAGCGTAATACTATATACGCAGACCGCCGCAGAGTGCTTAATGGTGAGGACGTCAGTGATTATATTATGATGATGATTGGAGAAATCATTGACGGAGCTTTTGAAACCTATGCAAGTGCCGAATATCCCGATGACTGGAATATGGCAGAGCTTATCGATTACCTTGAAAATATGTTCTTTAGCAAAGGAACGTTAGATTTTGAAAGCCGTGACTATAACAATATGGACAAAAAGTCAGTCCGTGATGAAGTTTATGATATGGCAATGCAGGCATATGAGAGCCAGAAAGAACTGTTCGGAGAAGCTTTCGGCGAGGTACAGAGAGTTGTCCTTTTAAGAAGTGTTGACAGCCACTGGATGAATCATATCGATGATATGGACCATCTGAAAGAGGGTATCAACCTGCGTGCCTACGGTCAGCACGACCCTGTTAAAGAGTATACAATTATGGGCTTTGATATGTTCAACGAAATGAAGGCTCGTATCCATGAGGATACTGTGCGGAATCTTTTCCACGCAAGGCCGCAGGCACCGATTGAAAGGAAAATGGTGGCTACACCGCTTTCAACCTCCCACGGTGATGGCAGTGATACCAAAAAGCCCGTTAAGAAAACGGCAGAGGAAAAAGTGGGAAGAAACGACCCTTGTCCCTGCGGAAGCGGTAAGAAATACAAAAACTGCTGTATGAATAAGAGCGGTGTGTGATAAAACGGCACCGAACGCATAAGGCAAATGCAAATTGATTTTAATATATTCTAATTTGTAAGATTACTTTTTATCGGTAAAAATTCGTCGGTAACGAATTTTTAGAAAGAGGCCTTATGCTACGAACAAACTTCACCTCTCGCTGTATACACATACAGCTTCGGGTTCCCCCTGCGGGTTCAGTTTGTCCGTTCTGCACCATTTTCTCCCACCCCATGGAAACATCGCTTAGTTTTAATTCTTTGAAAGGAAGATAATAAATGATAGTTGAATACGAACAGATACGTCTTGACCTCGTGGCTATGGAAAAACCCATTGAGGAGCTTGGCATTGCACTTGATATAGACGGTGCAAAGGAAACAATTTCAAAATTGGAACAGGAAACACTTGCTCCCGATTTTTATAACGACATAAAGAACAGCCAGAAAGTTCTGCAGAAAATCAAGGAGCAGTCAAATAAAATCGAAAGGTACAAGGCACTTCAGGGCGATTGGGAGGATATGACAACATTGGTAGAGCTTGCAATTGCCGAGGATGACGAAACTCTTTTAGAAGAAATTCAGACGGGGTTTAACACCCTCTCCGAAAAGATTGAGAATATGAAGCTTGAAACACTTCTCTCAGGCCCATATGACAAGAGCAATGCCATTATCACTCTCCATGCAGGAGCAGGCGGAACAGAGGCACAGGACTGGTGCCAGATGCTCTACAGAATGTACCAGATGTGGGCAGAGTCAAGAGGTTATAAGGTATCGGTGCTTGACATTCTTGACGGTGATGAAGCAGGTCTTAAAGGTGCAAGTATTCTCCTTGAAGGACTTAATGCGTACGGCTTTGCAAAATGCGAAAAGGGTATTCACCGACTTGTAAGAATTTCCCCCTTCGATTCGGCAGGAAGAAGACACACCTCCTTTGCTTCCGTTGAAGTAATGCCCGATATTGAAGACGATATTGAAATCAATATCAATCCCGATGACCTTCGTATAGATACTTATCGTGCAAGCGGTGCGGGCGGTCAGCACGTAAATAAAACAAGCTCGGCTATCCGTATCACACATATTCCCACAGGCGTGGTTGTTGCCTGCCAGAATGAACGCAGTCAGTTCCAGAATAAGGACACTGCCATGAAGATGCTTAAGGCTAAGCTTATGGAGCTTGCAGAAGCTGAGCAGAAAGAAAAGATTGAAGATATTAAGGGTGTACAAAAGGAAATTGCATGGGGAAGCCAGATTCGCTCCTATGTATTCCACCCCTATAACATGGTTAAAGACCACAGAACAAACTACGAAGTAGGTAATATCGGTGCCGTTATGGACGGCGGTCTTGACGGCTTTATCAATGACTACCTCAGAAAAGCAAGTTTAGGACAATTAAATCTTAAATAATAGTTGTTATAGAACCATAAAAAAATGTTCTCACCGAAAATTCGGTGAGAACATTTTTTATTTGAAGAGTTGTGTTTTACTGATTGCTTTTGCCAGCATCACGCCCAGTATTCCACAGGATATGAGTTCGCCTATAAATACCGTCATAAATATAAACCAATACCCCTCGCTCACTCCGTATGCCAACTTTAGCACAAAGGGAACTATAATTGAATTTGCCGCTATAGGGAACACCGCCGCCATATAGCGGTTTTTCCCTAAATAGTACGTTCCCAATGCTCCCAAGAGCGTTGCAACAGAGCCGAAAATTACGTCCCACAACGCTGCCCCCGTCAAAAGGTTTGCCGCAACGCACCCTGCAAAAAGTCCCGGCACTGCCGAAAAAGTAAACATGGGTAGAATTGTAAGTGCTTCCGATATTCGCACCTGAATCACTCCGCTTGCCAGTCCTAAAAGATTGCTTATATATGTCAGTACCACATATAAAGCAGCTACTAATGCACCTTGGGTTAAAAACTGTGTTTTCTTTCTCATCATTCATTTCTCCTTAGTTTTGATTTTCTGTATCTCTATACAGAGGCGAGGATGGTTTCGAACTCGCCTTTGTTAAATTAATTTTAACCTTTTTTGCCTGATAAATCTTCTGTCAGGGTAAGGTTCACGGTTTTCTCCTTGCCGTCACGGATAAATGTAACTGTTACCTTATCCCCTGCTTTGTATTTATCGCGGATTTTATTCATTTGGGTAGCTGTGGTGACTGCTTCTCCCTGCATTTTTATAATAATATCGCCTCGGGTAAGTCCTGACTTATACGCACCGCTTCCCTCGGACACGCTCATTATATAAAGTCCGCTTTCAACAGGAAGATTGTTATAATAAGCAATTTCCTTTGTCAGCTCACGCACAGACACTCCAATAATCGGTCTGCCCTTAACATATCCGTATTTAACCAAATCCTGAACAATGGGAACAGCCTCATTCATAGGAATGGCAAAGCCCAGACCCTCTGCGGAATTATCCACTAACTTTACACTGTTGATTCCGATAACCTCACCGTACTTATTTATAAGTGCACCGCCGCTGTTACCGGGAGAAATGGCAGCGTCAGTCTGAATAAGGTTCATTTCACGCTCATCTACAACCATACTCCTGTTCACTCCGCTGATAACACCTGCGGTAACAGTTCCGAAAAGCTCGCTCGCCATGGGATTACCAATTGCAACTGCCAAAGAGCCTACTTCCACTTCGTCGGAATTTCCTATGATCGCAACGTGAAGCTCCTCTTTCGCATCTATTTTAAGTACGGCTATATCGGTCTTTTCGTCACCGCCTATAACCTTTGCCTCGTATTTACCGCCGCTTGTAAGATTTACGGTAATGGTCTGTGCACCCTTAATTACATGATAGTTAGTTACAATCTGCCCGTCCTTGCCTATGATTATGCCGCTGCCGATTGACTCTGCATTCTGAGTTCCGTAAAAAGTACGCACAGGCGTAGTACAGGAAATACCCACGATTGATGGTCCTACCTGCTTTGCAATTTCTTCAACGCTAAGCTCCTTTTTCTCGGTTTCAGTTGATATTGCATTAAAGCCCTCACCTACATTGCTGTAGGGCACACTTTGTGACAATATTATTTCCTTGTCCGATAAATCCCTCTCAGGGTTATCAAAATAACCCACGAAGCTTAAAGTCATAACAGATGCTATCATACTTCCTGCAACTGCACCCGATATGGTGCTGATTATTGTTTTTTTGCTCATTTTTCTCATCCTTTCTTCGTCTGGATTCCTTCGTCTAATATGAAAGTAAAGCATGCAAAGCTTCCTTCTTCACTTTCAGCATATATTTCTCCGCCGTGCTGGGAAATTATGGTTTTCACAATATGAAGCCCCAGACCGACTCCCTTTTTATCGAAGCTTCGACTCTTGTCTGATTTATAGAATCTTTCCCATATATGCCTCAGCTCGTCCTTTGAAATTCCTTCTCCGCTGTTTTTCACCGAAACCTTAACCTTTCCGTTGGTTTTTTCGGTTGTAACCTCTATATCTCCACCCTCCGGGGTGAACTTTATAGCATTGTCAATAAGGTTTATCATGACCCTTTTTATTGCATCCTTATCGGCGAGGGCGAAGCATTCTTCCTCATCAAGCTCAAGATTAACATTAATCTTCTTATCTGTCAAGCTTTTCTCATATGCTATGATGCACTCTGCCGTAATGCGGTTCATATCCACATTGGTTTTTTCGATTTTGATTTTCCCCTGTTCCAGCCTTGATGACTCCAGAAGGTCGTTTACAAGCCTGCTGAGCCGCTTTATCTCGCTTAGCACAATGTCTAAGTACTTCGTCTTTTGTTCTTCGGCAATAGTTCCGTCAAGAATACCCTCCACAAAACCGCCGATAATAGTCATAGGAGTACGTAGCTCGTGGGAAACGTCGGAAATAAACGATGCCCTCATTTTTTCAAGCTCGTCAAGGGACTGAATCATTGAGTTAAAGGTTTGAGCGAGCTGTCCTATTTCATCGGCAGAAGTAACGGGAATACGCTCCTGAAAATTCCCCGAGGCTATGCTTTTTGCCGCAGTACGCATTTTTTTAATAGGCTTAAGTATCTGCCTCGTCAAGAAAAATGATACCACAAAGGCAAGTACCCATGCGGTTGTCTGTGCCATCATAACTATGGTAATAATCCTGTTCTGAAGCGACTGAATCTGCGGCATAGGTCTTAGTGCCATGGATGCACCTAAGAATTCCACCTTCCCCGAAACGGCGTCCACATCCTCAATGGGAGCTATCGCAACGAGCGTTTGCTCATTAAAAGTATCATCCTTATAATAGACCTTTACCACACTTTCTCCGCTGCGTACAAGATCAACATATTCTTTTCCTATATTTGAAATATTAATGCCTGCGGAGTTTTCGGGTTCTGATAAAATCTTACCCTCGGCATTTAAAACTACCATTATACTCTGGCTTCCTGCAAACTCTATCCCTTTTTCAAAAATCTCCCATGCCTCTGCACCAAGTTCATACTCCGATATATGCTCTGTCAACTTTGCAACGCGGACAGCATCCTGTAAAATAAGCTCCTCCTGTTCGGATATGAAATAATCTCCTATAAGCAGAAAAAGCGTAGGGACTACCAAAAATATTATAGTGAGCGACACAAGAAGCTGTGTAATGAAGATTTTGGAGAAAAGCGACTTCCGCATTTACTTCACCTCAAATTTATATCCTACGCTCCAAACGGTCTTAAGCTGCCACTTATCATTGATTCCCTCAATTTTTTCCCTGATACGTTTAACATGGACATCCACCGTTCTTGAATCCCCGTAATAATCAAAGCCCCACACGTCCTCCAAAAGCTGTTCACGGGTGAACACACGGTTGGGGTGGGACGCAAGGTAATACAAAAGCTCTAACTCCTTCGGCGGAATATCCAGACTTTTTCCGCACAGAATAAGCTCATAGTTTGTTAAATTAACGGTAATGTCATCGTATGATACAATTTTTTCTTCCTCTTGCTCTTTTTCAGGCGGAGCAGTTCTTCTGAGCACTGCCTTAACGCGTGCCGCAAGCTCCTTTCCCTCAAATGGCTTGACCACATAATCATCAGCACCAAGCTCAAGGCAGAGAACCTTGTCAAAGGTTTCTCCCTTTGCCGTCAGCATAATAATGGGCATTTTGCTTTCCTTACGGATTTCACGGCATACCGACACGCCGTCCATCTTAGGCATCATAATATCAAGTATTGCCAAATCTATATTTCCGCCACGGAAAAGCTCCATTGCCTTTTCCCCGTTAAAACAGATAACGGTTTCAAAGCCCTCTTTTTCAAGATAAAGACGAACAAGCTCGCAAATATTTGCATCATCGTCTGCAATAAGTATTGTTTGCGGATTTTTCATAGCTTTCCCCTGCCTTTCAGAAGTTCTATGTACATTCTAAAGTCTGTTACTTAACTTTTCCTTAAATAATTATATCACAAAAATCAAAATTTGAAATACTTTTTTGCTAATCTAATTGTATTATACAGTTATTGTAGATTTATGTACCCCATGTTAATATTTTATGAACGCAAAATAAGGCGGGAAAAATAATTTTAACAAAAACCATTGTAAAAGGTCAGTTTAGGTGATATAATAATTATGCTACACAAACTTAATATGGAATAGTGGGGATATATCTTTTCAGGGAATACTGTACCCCTTTTTAGGGTAGCATTATAAGCGATAAATTTGTTAAAAACGCAAATTTCAGCTTATAATGTGGCGGTTTATCCCCTATTTAAGTTTGTGTAGCAACAATCGGAGTTTGCGTTTTTGGTGCGTAATCTCTGAGAGGAGTTACGCACTTTTTTATTTGGGGGATTTTTATGATTAAGACAGTTACCTTTTGTGGACACAGCAATCTTTCATCTGCGGAAAAGGAAGCTCTTTTTCCAATTATCTGTACAGAAGCAGAGAAGCTGATAAAAAACGGTGCAGATACCTTTCTGCTTGGCGGTTATGGAAGTTTTGATTACCTATGTGCTCTAGCCGTAAAAAAGCTAAAGGTAAAATATCCCTCTATTACTTCAATTTTCGTTATTCCCTACCTTAATCGCACATATAATGACGACCTGTACGATTTAACGGAATATCCTCCCATTGAAAAAGTTCCTCCCCACTATGCCATATCAAAGCGTAACGAATATATGGTACAAAAATCCGACGCTGTTATTGCGTACGTAAAACATAGCTTTGGAGGTGCAAGCACTACATTAAGCTATGCAAAAAGAAAGAAAAAGGAAATTATTCGCCTGATTTACGAATAACAATTTTTCATTAAAAGATATGTTCACGCATATCTTCTTTTTTTATTTAAAATTTGGAATCAAAAGTACATTTTGCCCCAAAGAGAAACATTTTATAACATTTTTATTGATAATTCGCTGTTTCTATGGTATGATAAAATATATAAGTTTTATTTTTAAATGACGGAAAACCAAGGAGATGTAAAAATTATGAAGCTGGGTATAGTAGGACTTCCCAATGTTGGAAAAAGCACCCTTTTTAATGCGATTACAAAGGCGGGTGCAGAAAGTGCAAACTATCCTTTTTGTACGATAGAGCCTAATGTGGGCGTTGTAGCCGTTCCCGATGAAAGGCTGGACGTTCTTTCTAAAATGTATAACCCCGAAAAGGTTACTCCCGCAATAGTGGAATTTGTGGATATTGCAGGTCTTGTTCGCGGTGCCAGCCGTGGTGAGGGATTGGGAAATAAATTCCTTGCACACATTCGTGAGGTGGATGCAATCGTTCACGTTGTAAGATGCTTTGAGGATGCAAATATTGTTCACGTTGACGGAAGCGTTGACCCTCAGCGTGATATTGAAACGATTAATCTGGAGCTTGTGTTTGCCGACCTTGAAAGCGTGGACAAGCGTATTGACAGAACTATGAAAATGATGAAGTCGGGCGATAAGAAATATCAGGCAGAGCTTGAGCTTTGGAAAAGATTCAAGGAAGCACTCGAAAGCGGAAAAAGTGCAAGAAGCGTGGAAATTACAGACGATGAAGCAGAGATTGTGAAAGAGCTTTCGCTTCTTACAATGAAGCCTGTGCTTTATGCCGCAAATGTGGCGGAGGGCGACTTTGCCGCAGGCATCGAAAATAACGAATTTGTAAAAAAGGTAGAGGAAATTGCCGCATCGGAAAATGCACAGGTTCTTCCCATTTCTGCACAGATTGAGGAAGAAATCAGTTCTCTTGACGGCGAAGAAAAGCAGATGTTCTTGGAAGAAATGGGGCTTAACGAATCAGGTCTTGACAGATTAGTTAAGAAAAGCTACGCTCTCCTCGGACTCATCAGCTATCTTACCGCAGGTGCTCCCGAAGTAAGGGCATGGACTATTACCAGAGGTACAAAGGCACCTCAGGCGGCAGGAAAGATTCACACCGATTTTGAAAAGGGCTTTATCCGTGCAGAGGTAGTTGCATATAAAGACCTTATTGAGTGCGGCAGCCACACCGCCGCTAAGGAAAAAGGACTTGTCCGCAGTGAGGGTAAGGAATATGTAATGCAGGACGGAGATATTGTTCTTTTCAGATTTAACGTATAAGAAAAGCCGCTACATATGATAAAAGAAAGGAGAAATACTATGAACAAAAAATCACTATGCTTACTTCTCACCTGTGTTATTATGTTCACAGCATTTATCCCTTTTTCGGAGGCTGAAAATGTGACCATGTACGCCTCCGACGGAAGAACAAGAATAGTTCAGGCAAAGGATATTGCCGCATGGAAAGCAGTGGGTTGGTTTGAAACTGCCGAGGATGCAAAGATTGTCACGCTGTATTCTATGGACGGAAGAACTCTGGATATTCCCCAGTATTACCGTGCCGACTATAACGCAGTGGGCTGGTACAACACCCGTGAGGAAGTCACACTTACTATGTATTCCATGGACGGTAGGTCGCTGGAGGTATTCAAAGATGCCGCCGAAGCACACAACAAGGTAGGCTGGTACTATAATATAAACGATGTTACCGTGAAAATGTACGATAAAGACGGTAACGAATATACTATTTACAGAGATTTCATCGAAAGTGAAAAGGCAAAAGGGCTTTCGGACAATAAAAATGACGTTATGCAGCTGATGTTTTCCGCTGACGGAAGATTTATGCACGTCCCCTTTGACAAGGTGGAAGCACACAATAAAGTGGGCTGGTTTACATCGGGCGGAAAGATTGATACTTCAAAGCCCATGGTGGCAATTACCTTTGATGACGGTCCCGGTGCTCCTACGGCAAGGGTTCTGGATATCTTAGAAAAATACAATGTCCCTGCAACGTTTTTTGTACAGGGCAAGAATGTATCACGTTATCCAAACGAAATGGTGCGTGCAGTCAAAATGGGCTGTGAAATCGGAAACCACACTTGGAGCCACGTAAATTTATCCGCTTCGTCTACAGGAACAGTTGCTCAGCAGATAAACGCCACAAATACAGCGGTATACAATGTGACAGGTGTATATCCGAAGCTTTACCGTCCTCCCTATGGTGCATACAACAAAGCCGTTCTTAACACAGTTGCAATGCCTGCAATTATGTGGTCGGTAGATACGCTTGACTGGAAAACACGCAACCCCTCCAAAACTTTGGCAAGCGTTAAGAGAGATACAAAAGACGGTGCAATCATTCTGATGCACGATATACATTCTCCTACGGCTGATGCGGTAGAGCCTGTCGTTAAGCATCTTTTGATGCAGGGCTTTCAGCTTGTTACCGTGAGTGACCTTATTAAATATCGTCAGGGTCACGCAGTAAGCGGAAAGGTTTACAACAGCCTTGCTCCCCGATAATTGAATAAACCACTCCTTGGCGGGTATACTATAAGTATCATGTACAAGGAGTGGTTTTTTTATGCTTTTATGTCCTGAAATTTCTTTTATTAAGGCAAGGGAAATTCTTGATTCAAGGGGAAATCCCACCATTGAAACAGAGGTTTTTTTAAGCGACGGCTCATATGCCCTGGCGGCAGTTCCGTCGGGAGCTTCCACAGGTGCTTTTGAAGCCTATGAGCTTCGTGATAAGGACAAGTCCCGATACATGGGAAAAGGTGTCCTTAAAGCCGTAAACAATGTAAACACCGTGATTTCAAAGGAGCTTATAGGACAAAACCCTTTCAATCAGCGAAAAATTGATTCCCTTTTGTGCAAGCTTGATTCAAGTGAAAACAAGGAAAAGCTTGGTGCCAATGCCATACTGAGTGTTTCTTTGGCAGTGGCAAGAGCTGCGGCAAATTCATTGGGGCTTCCTTTATACAGATATGTGGGCGGAACAAATGCCCACACTCTCCCCGTCCCCATGATGAATATTATCAATGGCGGAAAACACGCAAGTAATTCAATCTGCTGTCAGGAATTTATGATTATGCCCGTGGGTGCACAGAGTTACCGTGAGGGGCTTCGCCACTGCGTAGAGGTATTCCACACGCTGGCAAAGGTTCTTAAAGACAAGGGATATTCCACTGCAGTTGGTGACGAGGGTGGCTTTGCCCCCAACTTTTCAAATGACGAGGAAGCACTCAAGGCAATTTGCAGTGCTATTGAAAAGGCAGGCTTCAAACCGGGAGAGGATTTTAAAATTGCTCTTGACCCTGCTACAACAGAAATGTACGAGGCGGCAAAAAAGGAAAAGCAAGAGGGAAAATACTATTTCTGGAAACAGGGCAATTTCTTAACCTGTGACGAAATGGTAGCTTTTTGGGAGGACTGGGTACGAAGATACCCCATTTGTTCCATTGAGGACGCTATGAGCGAGGAAGACTGGAACGGCTGGAAAAACATCACTGCCAAGCTTGGAGGCAAAATTCAGCTCGTGGGCGATGACCTTTTCGTAACTAACACACAAAGGCTTCAAAAGGGCATAAATGAACATGCCGCAAACGCAATTCTTGTAAAAGTAAATCAAATCGGAACTCTTTCCGAGTCACTTGATGCAATAGAGCTTGCAAAAAGGAACGGATATAAAACCATTATCTCCCACCGAAGCGGAGAAACGGAGGACACCACCATTGCCGATATTGCCGTAGCAGTAAATGCAGGGCAGATTAAAACAGGTGCTCCCTCCAGAACCGACAGAACTTGTAAATATATCAGGCTTCTTCGTATTGAAGAAGAGCTGGGTGAATAAAAAGTTGGGTGTAAAAAAACTCGTTTTTTTACACCCAACTTTTATAGGGGATAGGCAAAAATGCTTCAGAACGGACAAACTGAGCTAACAATGCCCACACTTGGGCATTGTTAGGTTACCCGAAGGCGTACATGGGTACGTCGAGAGGCGAAGTTTGTTCGTAACAAAAAGGCTTGAAAACAAATAAAAATCGAATAAAATGAGATTTTTCAACCAAATTAACACATTCTGGCAAGCACCAACTGCCTGTAATCCTTATTGTCGCCTTTTTGTGGTCTGGACTTTTTTTACATCCCCCTTTTCAGCATTTTTAAAATATTTTCGGGTATATCCTTTTCGCATATAATCTCGTCTATTTCCCCCAGATGACACAGGTTATTAAGGCTTTTTTTGTTAAACTTCGTACTGTCGCACAGAAGCACTTTCTTTTTGGCACGGCTCATCATTGCAAGTCTTATGGTATTTTCTTCAAGGGAATTATCGGAAAGATATCCGTCCTCTGAAAGTGACCTGCAAGAGAAAAACATTATGTCGGCATTATAATCAAGAATTGTCCGTTGTGCCTCTTTGCCTATATAAGAATATAGTCCCGGTATCATCAGTCCGCCGGTGCTGATATTCTTTATTCCTATACTTCCCAATAAAACGGAAGCTTTCGCACTGTTTGTTATGACAATAACATCGTGAAAATCCGAAAGATACGGAATTATTGATAATGCACTTGTTGTGGCATCCATCATTATGGTATCTCCGTCCGAAATAAATTTCACCGCTTTTTTTGCCATAATTTGCTTTGCCTCGTTATGCTCCTGTTCACGTAGGAAAAAAGGGATTTTTGTGTCGGCAGACTTATTCCTAAGCGTTGCACCGCCCCTTGTTCTTATCACAAAACCTTTATTTTCAAGCTTAATAAGGTCACGACGGACAGTCGGCTTACTTATAAACAGCTCTTTTGAAATCTCCTCTACCGTCATGCTTTGTTTTTTTATCAGGATTTCTATTATCTTATCTTCCCTTTCATAAAATGGCATAAGCTACTCTCCTCCATTTTTCAAAAATTGATTTTACAAACAGGCGTTTAATTCTAAATATGATTAAATTTTTCAATAATTCCCGTATTTGTTGACAGATTATGATTAATTCACTATTATGATAATACATCAAAGCATAAATTGCAACTTAATTTTTAAAAATAAGTAAGGAGAGAAATAAAATGGCAATCGTAACTATTGTAGGTTCGGGTATGATGGGCTCTGCTCTTGCTTTTCCCGCAAGAGAGAACGGACACGAAGTAAGATTGGTGGGAACACATTTAGACCGTGACATCATCAATGCCTGCATTAAAACAAACAGGCACCCCAAATTTGAAAAGGACTTCCCCGACGGGATAAAGTTTTATCAGATTGAAAGTTTAACCGAGTCACTTGACGGCTGCGATATGGTAATAGGCGGAATAAGCAGTTTTGGTGTTGAGTGGTTTGCTGATGTTGTTCTGCCTCAAATAAATGAAAAAACTCCTGTTCTTACAGTCACAAAGGGACTTATTGATACTCCCGACGGAAAACTTATTACATATCTTGATTTCTGGAACGCAAAGCTGAAGGATTTGGGCAAAGAATTATCCTTAAACGCTGTGGGGGGTCCTTGCACAAGCTATGAATTGGTTGCACACGATCAGACAGAGGTAGCTTTCTGCGGAAAAGATATTAAAACCCTGGAATTTTTGAGAGAGATAATGACAACAAATTATTATCACATAAGTCTTTCTACCGATGTCACAGGAATTGAAAGTGCAGTTGCTTTGAAAAATGGCTATGCACTTGGCATTGCACTTACGGTTGGTTTAAATCAAAAAGAATTCGGTATTGACAGCGAGCTTCACTTTAATTCGCAGGCGGCAGTTTTTGGACAGGGACTGAAAGAAATGTACCGCCTGTTAAAATTCCAAAATGCATTGACCGTTGAAAACTTATCAGTGGGAATTGGTGACCTTTATGTAACAGTTTACGGCGGAAGAACAAGGCTCGTGGGAATTTTATTAGGTCGCGGTCTTAACATAGATGAAGCAAAAGCCGAGTTGAATGGTGTAACGCTGGAGTCGCTTGTTGTTGCAGAAAGAGTTGCAAGAGCAATTAAGTTAAATATTGAAAAAGGAACCGTGAAAAAAGAAGATTTTCCCCTGCTTTTACACATTGACGAAATCATTAAAGAGAAAAAGAGTGTTAATATTCCCTGGGAAGATTTTACTTTCCGCGTATGATTATACCTTGTGAAGGAGAATAATGTATGACTATATTTAAAACCTTTGAATATGATTGTGATTTCTGTGTTGTGGGCGGTGGCCTGGCAGGTACGATTGCAGCATTGTCTGCCGCACGCTCCGGTGCTAAGGTTGTATTAATTCAGGACAGACCCATGTTGGGCGGTAACAGCTCATCCGAAATCAGAATGTGGGTGCGTGGTGCAAAAGGAGCATTTAACAGGGAAACAGGTATTCTGGCAGAATTTGAAGAAGAAAATATTTACCGCAATCCAAATCTTGCACCAACGGTATGGGATAGTGTGCTTTATGGCAAGATCAAGGAAAACGAAAACATTACTCTTATTTTAAATGCTTCATGTATGGATGCGGAATGTGAGATGGGCACAATTAATAGCATTACTGCATGGCAGCTCACGACCTATACTTATCAAAAGATAAGAGCTAAAATTTTTGCAGACTGTTCCGGAGACAGTATTTTAGCACCATTAACAGGAGCGAAGCACACAGTAGGCAGGGAGGCAAAAACGAAATTCAACGAAACGATAGGTCCCGACATTGCAGACCGCAAGACTATGGGAATGAGCTGTCTTATTCAGGCAAGGGAAACAGACCATGCCGTAAAATTCATTCCGCCAACGTGGGCTAATGTTTACAAGACTGATGAGGACTTTGCAATTAACCCTTCAGAGGCAGGAAGCTTTGCCGATACCCGTGATCATAAAATAGGCACAAGCGGCTGCAATTTGTGGTGGATGGAGCTTGGCGGTGACACCGAAAACCCCATTGAAAATACAGAGGAAACCCGTGATGAGCTATTAAAGGTTGCTTTTGGAATTTGGGATCACATAAAAAATTACGGTGACCACGGCTGTGAAAACTGGGAGCTTGAATGGGTTG
This sequence comes from Clostridia bacterium, assembly GCA_017451505.1. Lineage (GTDB taxonomy): Bacteria > Bacillota > Clostridia > UMGS1883 > UMGS1883 > UMGS1883. Next base: position 26,429 of record JAFTOF010000003.1, read on the forward strand.
GCTTTTTACCTGGCAAACGCGAATCCGTAAGATACATAGGCGACCATGTATTGACACAAAACGATATAGAATCGGCAGGGCATTTTGACGATGTTGTTGCCTACGGCGGTTGGCCGATGGATGACCATAACCCTAAAGGGATAAAGGGAAACAGCAAGAAAGACGCTTCCACAACATATTATCCCGCCCCTTCTCCTTACGGCATTCCTTACAGATGCTTATACTCGGTAAATATTAAAAATTTATTTTTTGCAGGAAGAAATATAAGTGCAACTCATGCTGCCATGAGTTCAACAAGGGTTATGGCAACCTGCTCGCTTCTGGGACAGGCAATGGGTACTGCTGCCGGAATTTGTGTGCGTGAAAAAATTTTACCGAGAGATATAAACAATGGGTATATCCCCTATCTTCAGAAAAAGCTTATGGACGACGGTGTTTTTCTTCCCTATAAATTGAGAGAAATTTCCGAACTGACAAAAAGTGCAAAGCTTAATATTTCGGATGCAGACAGAGAAGTTCTGTTCAACGGAATTGAAAGACCCAGAACCAAAGCAGGCGAAAATGCCATAAGCTTTGATAATGGCGATGAGCTTGTATTTGAATTTCAGGAAGCAAAAGAGATTGGCACTTTAAGAATTCAGTTTGACCTTGATTATGGACACAAATCCGTATCTCCAAACAAAAAAATGACCTGGTTTGCACAAAAGCTTCATCAGGGACTGGATTTTGAACACGTTAAGGTAGCACAAACGATTGTAAAGGATTTCGAAGTTTTTGCCGACGGAAAAAAGATTTTTGAAACAAACAACAACTACTATTCTTTTGTAAAAATTCCAATAAATCTGAAAGCTTCGGAAATCAGAATTAAATTTAATGAAACTCACGGAGCAGAAAAAGTAAATATATTTGCCTGTGACTTCATTTAAAAAGGGGATATAAAAGAGGGGGTAAAAAAACTCAGTTTTTTACCCCCTCTTTTAATCTTTTACTCACCCAGTTTACTAAGAGCTTTCTTTTCTATTCTTGATACATATGAACGACTGATTCCCAAAATACTTGCAACCTCTCTCTGAGGAAGCGGCTCCATGCCGCAAAGTCCGTACCGAAGGCGTATAATCTGCTGTTCCCGCTCTGCAAGGGAGCTTCTGATTTTTTTATAAAGCCGTGCGATTAAATTATCACGGTCAATTTTCTCGCAAATATCCTCATTTTCACTTTGGAGTACATCCATGAGGGAAACCTCGTTTCCGTCACCGTCAAAGCCTATAGGTTCATTTAAAGAAACCTGATTTGCAAATTTTTTATCGTGACGGATAGCCATAAGGATTTCATTTTCTATACAACGGGCGGCATATGTAGCAAGGCGTGTTTTCTTTTCTGTGTTATAGGAAGAAATGCCTTTGATAAGCCCGATAGTACCAATAGAAATAAGGTCATCGTTCTCCCCTGCCGCAGAATATTTTTTCACAATATGAGCAACGAGCCTTAAATTTCTTTCTATCAAAATATTGCGTGCCGCCTCATCCCCGTTTTGCATTTTTTGCACATAGGAAGCTTCCTCCTCCCCACTAAGCGGCTTGGGAAAGCTTCCGCTTTGAAGAAATCCTATAGTGCCTAATCCAATGTATTTTCTGAAAATAAAGCACATTAAAAAGCACCTCCGATTAACACTATATTCAAAAGGAAGCGGCTTTGTGCCTGTACAAAAATCAAAAGGCGTCAAAAAAAGAATGGCTTAACTGTAACAGTTAAGCCATTCTTTTTTTGAATAAAGCCATATCATCACCAAAACAAAGGTTCAAAACCTTTCAATTTGTAAATTGCCTCCGCAAAGTAATAATCGGTATAAATAATATTTTCGTTGTGATGTGCCGTTCCTTTATAAGAACCTGAAGCCATATCAATAATGAAATCTGTTTCCTTTGACCAGTCTGCATACTTCTCCTCTATTGTCATCAGAAGCTTTATTGCAGCCCTCATATAAAGTCCTTTCTCATACTCAGGCACCAGCCTTGCGATTTCAATTAGTCCGCACGCTGCTATCATACCTGCACTTGTATCATAGATTGCGGGTTCTTTGGGACTGCGAAAATCCAGCATGGGAATCCATGTATTACATACTGCCGAAATAAAATAATGTGCTGCACGCTTTGCGGTGTCAAGATATTCTTCTTTCCCTGTGTGTATGTAGCTTAGGACAAATCCGTATATTGCCCACGCCTGACCTCGTGACCAACAAGAACCAATAGCGTAGCCCTGTCCGCCTGCCTCACCTGTAACCTCTCCGGTTTCAGAATTTCGGATAACGACATGCCGAACACTTCCATCGGGACGAATGTGATTAAGCATTGTATTATCGGCGTGTTTCATAGCAACGAACCTAAATCGAGGATCATTATATTCACGTGATGCCCAGTAAAGAACAGGCAGATTGAGCATAGTATCAATGATTGTAAGTCCGCTGCAATCATCAGCAATAGAATGTTTATTCCATGCACGGATAAACTCTCCAACAGGATTAAAACGAGCCATAAGGTGGCTTGCTGCCATACTCTGTCGAATTCGTGATTTCTCATTACCTGTCAGAGCATAGTTTGGTCCTGACGCCAGCCGCCAGATAAAACCTGTGTCGTGACTGATTTGATCATAATTATCAAATGCCGCATCCAGAAGCTTTTCGCCTGTTTCTGCTGTTTTAAGATATTCTTCGTTTTTTGTCCCTGAATACATTAACCAATTAAGACCTGGCCAAAAGCCGTTTGTCCAACAGTTGATACCATCATCCTTAGTATCATCGTGCATATGTGTTTTTGTACAAAATGGAAGCTTATCGCGAGAGCGAAGTGTGACAACTGAAAGCTTCGCATCAAGTTTTTCCCATATTTTATTTATCCACTCTGTTTCATGTTTTGTAAGTAGCTCCATAATATCCTGCTCCTTTCTGCGAAGTATAGTTATATTTTAACAACGTTTAAGCACAAGTGTTATCTTCCTCTCCCCATCTTTTGTGACTTTTACCGCTAATTTGTAGAGCGTATCTGTCTCCCATATGGATTTTAATTTATCATCAGGAATTGGAACAGGGATAATTTCACTGCCCTGGGGTGCAGTAATGCTGACACCGTTTTTTAAGACAAAGGTGTTTTCATCTGTTTTCACCGGGGCATCCACCATATAATATTGAAAAATAGCTTCACTGCCTTCAAAATCAATAGTTTCGTTAATTATAACAGAATCTTTTCCGGGGACTATTTCACGTATACATTTTTTTACACCTGTATGTTTTTCATATGAACTTTGATACTCAATTACGATTTTTTCTTCTGTTGCCAGGAATTTGTCACAAGAAAATTCAGCCCCCTCTTTTTGACCATATCCGTTAATTATAGGCACATTGTGCCATGTGGAGTTAATTGGGAATACATTATAACGGTTTTCACTGAAAACATCTCTTGTGTATGTCGGTGCACCTATATCTATAAAAACCGGATCGCCTGCGTTTAAAACTATAATTTGTCCCACATCATTATGATTATGGCTTTCTTTATTATGCCCGCCCTTTGCCGCAAGACTGAAACCATCCTTGTTGCGATAAACAGCTACCTGTAAATTTTCCAGTACATCAAACTTATTGGGGATGTATTGCTTACAAATAGGCATTTTAAAGCAAAGATTCTTTAAATCCTGATAAACAAGATCATATCCTTCGCGAATGCATTCTTCCGGAGTGTTTGCTGCTGCAAAATCAACCAGCATATCATTTTTTGTTCTTAGTCCCATTCTTGCAACAGTTGTGAGACCGCCACGGTAAAGCTGTGCATCACAGTCTGCAAAATTTGCATAACGATAATCCTGCAAATGTACTTTTCTGATATAGTCCATCATATTGAATATAATTTCCTCACCAAAATAGTCTGCTTCTCCGCCTGTCATATCATAAATAAGCTCAAGTGCCATAAACAGTGCTCCGCCCGCA
>JAFTOF010000004.1 GCA_017451505.1 Clostridia bacterium
GGAAACTCATTCCCTGTTCCGCCTGAAATCGCTCGCCCGCAGCGGAAAATGATGCGAGCGATTTCTCGGTAGTCGGCTCAAAATCCGCAACAACCTGAATATCGTTCTGTTATGTAAGGGCGATTCACAAATCTCCCGCAGTCGGATACTATCCGCCCCTACAAGTGCACCAAAGTAGTTTTCGAAGCTTCAAGGCTGACTGTCAAAATTCTGTCCACATCATTTTCCTTTGCAGGTGGACAGAATTTAGAAACAGCTGAGGCTGAGTGCCGAATCTGTTTCGGTGACACAAAAGCCACAGAAGCTTCAAAACGGAATTATATAGCATAGTAAGGCAAACAAGTTTACGCTTAAACATTGCCGCCCCTGCGAGGCCGTTTTGGGGTCCGGGGAATTCGGAACCCCGGCGGTTTTGGTCCTTTTGGCGGCAAAAGGACACGTCCCTCATCGGCACCGATGAAAACGCTTGACAAAAGCCATATTTTGTTGTAATATGAGAATGATTTTCAAATTCACAGAGGGTGACAAATATGAAATCAGATTATGAAACAAAACAAAAAGCCGCCATTATTGATTTTATCAAATCAAACAGCGGACATATTACTGCAAAGGATATTGTAAGGGAGCTTTCAGATTGCGGAGAAAAGGTCAGCACCGCAACTGTTTACAGAAGGCTTGACAAGCTTGTCAGCAGCGGTATGCTGAAAAAATATATTACGGACAAGGGTGCTTGTTATCAGTACAGCAGTGAGTGCCACGGCGACCATTTTCACCTTAAATGCACCTCCTGCGGTACTCTTTTTCACGTTGACTGCGAATTTCTCATGAGCATTGCTCCCCACATTATGGAGCATCACAACTTTAAGGTGGACAGCCGCCGTACTGTAATGTACGGACTGTGCGAAAACTGCAATATGGAGGAGTGTGCCTATGAATAATCTTATAACGGTAAAGAATCTTGCCATTTCGTACGATGGCAAAAAGATTATTGACAATGTCAGCTTCAATGTTGAGGACGGAGATTTCCTTGTGATTTTCGGGGAAAACGGAAGCGGAAAAAGCTCCCTTGTAAAAACACTGTTGGGACTTAAAGCTCCCTACCGCGGCGAGATTGTGTTTTCTCCCGATTTAAAGCAAAAGGAAATCGGGTATTTGCCCCAATCGCAGGTTATACAAAAGGACTTCCCCGCCTCCGTATGGGAGGTTGTGCTTTCGGGTTGTCTTAACAAAATGGGAATCCGCCCTTTTTACACAAAAAAAGAAAAAGAAGCCGCAAGGAAAAATATGGAGCTTCTTTCGGTATATGATTTAAAAAATGCGTGCTTTCGCAATTTATCGGGAGGACAGATACAAAGGGTTCTTCTTGCAAGGGCTTTATGTGCGGCACAAAAGCTGATACTTCTTGATGAGCCTGTTTCAGGACTTGACCAAAGCTCCACAGAGGAATTTTACGATTCAATAAAGAAAATCAATGAGTCGGGTATGAGTGTAATAATGATTTCCCACGATATAAATAAATCGCTTCGCCTTGCAAAGCACATCCTTAATTTAAGCGGTAGCGATACTTATTTCTACACAAGTGCCGAAGATTACAGAAAAGAGGAATAGAATGGATACAATAATCACTCTTTTTTCATATTCGTTTATAGCAAGGGCTGTGATAGTCGGAATATTGGTAAGTCTTTGCTCATCAATGCTGGGAGTAAGTCTGGTATTAAAACGCTACAGTATGATAGGTGACGGCCTGAGCCACGTTTCCTTTGGTGCACTTGCCGTTGCGGCGGCACTTAATATGGCACCGCTTATGGTTTCCGTGCCGATAGTGATAGTGGCGGCGTTTTTTCTTCTCAGGCTTAGTGAGCAAAGCTCCTTAGGCGGTGATGCGGCAATAGCTGTCTTCTCCTCAGCAGCGTTGGCTATAGGAATTATAATCACATCTGTGACTACGGGAATTAATACCGATATTTGTAATTATATGTTCGGAAGCATACTTGCCATGAGCCGCAGTGATGTAATTATAAGTATTATTCTCTCAATCGTGGTTATATTGGCATATATGCTTTTTTATAACAGGATTTTTGCCATTACCTTTGACGAAAATTTCAGCCGTGCAACAGGGGTTAAGGTAAATATTTATAATATGGCGGTAGCAGTTCTGACTGCAATTACAATCGTATTGGGAATGCGTATTATGGGTGCACTTCTAATATCAAGCCTGATAATATTCCCTGCACTAAGTGCCATGCGTATCTGCCGCTTCTTTAAGGGCGTAATAATATGCAGTTCATTAATCAGTGTTATCTGTTTCTTTTTGGGAATTGTACTGTCCTACTCAATGGAAATTCCCGTAGGTGCCAGTGTGGTGGTAATAAATCTGGCGGTGTTTATTGGAACAACTTTGTTTGGAAAGATACTTAAGAAATAAAAGAATGGGCGAAAAAGTTTAACTTTTTCGCCTCATTCTTTTTATAATGTGCCTCTTAAATAGTTTGCCATTTTTCTGCACAGCCAATATGTGTTGTTGTCCTCTTTGCACTTTTTCATCCACAGATTACTGTCTGTAATTATACATGCATTACAAAGCTCCCAGATAATATCATTAATTGATTCCACGCTCTTTAATGGTTGTGTGGAATCTTTTTTGTTGTTGTACTGCGTAATCAACGGAAGCAGATTCTTTTCAAAGGCACTGCGGCTATTTCCCCCGAAAAAGTTTGTGCCGGGGCAGGTTTTTGAAGATTTGGTGGCATTGTAGTCTCCGATTTTCTTCCCGTCGGAAGTCCACCAGCTATGATATACAATGCCCGTTTCGGGATTGATTCCGAATTTATCCGCAAGAATTCTTATTACTGCTGCTATGGCACATTTCTGCAAATCCCGCATTTTATCTCCACCGCGGTCAAAGTTACCCAGACACTCAATACAGATTGCACCGCTGTTGGCACCCTTTATACCTGCGGGAATCATTTCCAAACTTCTGCCCGTCACAACTACTCCGTCGGGGAAAATTGTAAAATGCTGGGCTATATCGCTCCACCCGTTAGTCTTTATATGATAGCTTCGCATATTTGATTGCAGCGTAATATGATTATTTCCCGTAAACTGTTTGTATGACGGCGAATATGTATGATGAACCTGAATCAAGCTGATGTCACGGCTTACCCTTAAATCATCAACATATTTTTCAAACTCCGATATGGTATAGCTTTTTAATTCACTCATTATTTAATCCCTCCGTTATATAATATGTGCCCGTATCTATCTTATGACTGATTGTCCCCTTTTTCTTTTATTGCTTCTAACGCTTTTTTTACAAATTCGGGATAGGGTACGCCCATAAGTGCCAGATTTTCAATTACGCTAAGCCCCTCATTTCCCAGAAAAAAGAAAATAGTTGCACTGCGGACATAATGCGTACCGCTGAGTTCATCCACACGCACGGCAAGGGCAATAAGTATAAAAATACACATTTTTTTTACTATACCCTTATACCCCACACTGCTTGAAGCTCCGCCGTTTTTCGTTTTTTGCGACTTATGAAAAACCAGTGCCACAACCATGCCCGTTATATAATCCGCAATCATAAACATTACGAGGGCTTTAAGGAAAGAATCCCATCCCCCCAAAGTCTGCGAAAAAGCACCTGCCAAACCTGCAAGAAAAGCCAGAACTGTGTTTTTGATATTCATCATTCCACCTCCCTTTTCTTATACTTTCCGCTTATTGTTGCTTCTGCTTCTATAACTGTTGTTCCCTTAAAGGTTGGTATCTCTGCTGTCAGCTCTCCATTTTCAAGCGGTATTGTTTGGGGTTCTATATAAGGTTCAAACGAATCATCGCCCTCTGTCCGGATCATTATATTATCCATAGTTACATAATCCCCGACTGCATTGTATGTAATGTTTGCTTGAAAAATAAACTGAAAATAGGATATCTCTTTGTTCGGGGTAAATGAAAACGATTTCTTAGTTGCCGAAGAAGACACCCTTCTTTCTGTAACTTTTGTTCCTTCACTATTATAGAAACATAATGTTATATAAGTTTCCGTCCCATCTATTTGTGAATCAACAACTTCCATTGTCACATTGATTGTTTTTCCTGCAGGCAGGCTTACAGGGATTTTATTGCTTCGGTTATCGGTGCCTGTTTTTTGTACTTTTAACCCGTTGTTGTATGGTTGAGTTGCAGCATTGAAAATCAGTACTTTATCAAGGCTAAAATAGTTTTTTCCTCGAACTGTTATGCTTTGAGTGCTTTCGTCTACATATACATCATACACCCTATCGTTATAGCAATTTTCAAGCGTTACACTACCTGTGCCCTCAAATTTTTCTACGGTGTACCCTGTTATTTTTTTATCGCCCTTGTAAAGCTGTGCAGGGCGGAAATCGCCCTTACACAGTATTGATTTGTTTTCGCCTACATAAATCATTTAACCACCTCAATACACAAGATAATATGTGTTTTCATCCTTGACAGCTGCCTGAAATTCTTCCTCCGTCATTTCCACTATGCGGTGATTATTTATCATATTGGCGTTTGTGGCATTGTTTGCCGTAGTTGCATTGCCTGCCTGCACTGCATAGCTTGTACCCCACACAACCCAGTTTTCACGAACGGAAGCATCGCCAAGGCACTGCCACGTTTTGGTTATTGTACGCTCACTGTCAATTTCCTCAATAAGCTCTGCCAAATCGCCTCGCTGTGCAGTAAGGCTTGTAAGCTCATCTTCGCTTGTAACGGTATATATTTCCTGTGTTGCCGTTGCAGGGATTGCGGAAAGGGGAAGCTTACCACCCGTTGCAAGGACTATATCGCCGCCGTTTATCATTTCAAGCAAATCCTCCATGGCACGTGCTGCTACTTCCTCGGACTGTGCGGCATTTTCCTCGGAAACAAGGGCGTTTGCCGCAGAACTGACTGCCTCGGATGCCGCCTTATTTACAGCTTCAATTTCGGGCATAGCACGAATGAGAAGCTCGTCCTTCTCATCTTCTGTAAAATCCAAATAGGTGAATTTATCACCCTTTACACTGCCTACATTAAAGGAACTTGCTCCGTTTTGGTCTGTCGTAAGTATAAGCTCGCCATTTTCATTAAGCTCTACACTGGGAGCGTTTTCGGAGTCGGGGTAGCTCACCCACAAATCACCGTTTTCATCAACACTGAAGCTGTAAAATCCGTTTGCAGGGACAACGCTGCCGTTTAGACCCCGTTCCCCTCTTTCGCCTTGGTCTCCTTTATCTCCTTTATCACCCTTTTCACCTTTCTCACCCACTTCTCCGCGGATTCCCTGAGGGCCTTGATTTCCTTTACTTCCCCTATAGCCACGGGCGGCTATCATAAGCCAGAAATCCTCATTTTCAGGCGATACCCCAATGCAGTTTTGTTTGCATACAAAGGACGAGCCGTTAAATGTAACCTTGTTTCCTGCTTCATAATAAGTTTTTGAATTATATTCCTCCCACAAAAGCAGTTTTTGCGAAAGTGCTGATATTTCACCTCTTGTTTCTTCCATCAGAGCGTTTACCTTTGGCATAATTTCCTCAATTTCACTTTGAAGCTGCATCGCCTCGCTCTTTGTTACGGGCGGAATATTTGCCTCTCCCTCTGCGTGGGAAACAAAAAGGCAGTCACGCACACTCATCATTACCTTGTCGGGGGATGCTGTGTAGTATCCCTCTACGGTAAAACTGCACCAGCCTGTTTTTGCGGTAGCTTCCTTAGGAATATATGAAGAATATTCCGAAGTTTTAGATGCAATTTGCGGAGTCAGAATGACGGAGGTTTCATTTTCTCCGAAGCTGTCACGCCAGATGATCCTCTTTGCATATCCATCCCAGCTTTTGTCAAATATAAATTTTAACTCACGAGAATTTGCACTTCCTGCTGCTCCTGCATTTTTCGTGGATTTGCGAATAAATTGCCCGTTGATATTTATTGTAATATTATTCATTTCACTTCTCCTTAACTAAAAATCCCCCATAAAACCACTATGTGGTTTTATGAGGGATTCTTTTTTTAATTTTTAATTCACTTTTTGCTTTTGATGTATTCATCAATGGCCTTTGCCGCACTCTTTCCTGCACCCATTGCAAGAATTACGGTTGCCGCACCTGTTACAGCATCGCCGCCGGCATATACTCCCTCACGGGAGGTAAGTCCGTCATCACCGTTTGTTACGATACATCCGTGACGGTTGGTTTCAAGGCCGGGAGTAGTCTGTCTTATAAGAGGGTTAGGTGATGTTCCTATGGACATTATCACCGTATCAAGTTCTATCTCAAATTCGCTTCCCTCTTTAACCACGGGGCGTCTTCTTCCGCTGTCATCAGGCTCTCCAAGCTCCATTTGCACACATTTGATTCCGCGTACACAGCCTTTCTCATCACCCAAAATCTCGACAGGGTTTGTAAGGGTCTTAAAGACAATTCCTTCCTCCATAGCGTGCTCAATTTCTTCCTTTCGTGCGGGAAGCTCCTCCATGCCTCTGCGGTAGACTATATAAACCTCATCGGCACCCAGACGCATGGCACTTCTTGCAGCATCCATAGCAACATTTCCGCCACCGACTACTGCAACGCGGCTACTCTTTTTAATGGGTGTTTTTGAGTCTGGCAAGTACGCTTTCATCAGATTCACTCGAGTAAGGTACTCATTTGCACTATATACACCACAAAGTGCCTCTCCCGGAATATTCATAAATCTGGGAAGTCCTGCACCGCTTGCTATGTATACCGCCTCAAACCCATCCTCAAAGAGTTCGTCAACGGTTATTATCTTACCGATAACCATATTGGTTTCAATTTTTACGCCCATTTTTTCGAGCTTCGTTATTTCTTCCTTAACAATAGCCTTGGGAAGACGGAACTCAGGAATACCATATACCAAAACTCCGCCGGGGGTATGCAGAGCCTCAAAAACCGTAACCGAGTAACCAAGCTTTGCAAGGTCGCCTGCGGCAGTAAGTCCTGAGGGGCCTGCTCCCACAATCGCTACTCTGTGTCCACTTAGCTTAGGCTTTTGGATTTCTTCTTCAAAATGCTCTCTGCAATAATCGGCTACAAACCTTTCAAGTCTGCCGATTGCCACACTTTCACCCTTTATACCCCGAACACAGGCACTTTCACACTGGCTTTCCTGAGGGCAAACTCTACCGCACACTGCAGGGAGAGCACTACTCTCTGAAATAACTTCATAAGCACCCTTAATATCCTCGTTTGCAAGCTTCTCTATAAACTTCGGAATATCAATTGCCACGGGGCACTTGCTTTGGCAAGGCTTGGTTTTGCAATTAAGACATCTTTTCGCTTCCTCTATTGCCATTTCGTAGGTGTAGCCCGTTGCCACCTCGTCAAAGTTACGCTTTCTTACGCTTGGCTCTTGTGATGGCATGGGACATTTTTCAGGATTCATATTCGGCATATTACTCTACCTCCTTTTTAAAGAGGTTACAATGCTTTTCGCGGCGTATGTTTTCAAATTCCCTGTAAACACCGCTGCGGCTTATAGCCTCATCAAAATCCACCAAATGGCCGTCAAAATCGGGGCCGTCCACGCAGGCAAATTTGGTTTCTCCGCCTACCGTAAGGCGGCAACCTCCGCACATACCCGTTCCGTCTACCATAATCGGGTTCATGGAAACCGTAGTTTTAATGCCGTATTTTTTTGTAGTAAGAGAAACGAACTTCATCATCACAAGAGGTCCGATTGCAATAACCTCGTCGTATTCGTTGCCCTCGGCGATAAGATTTTCAAGAGCCGCTGTAACAAGCCCCTTTTCGCCATAGCTGCCGTCATCTGTCATAATCTTTAAAACATCCGACACCTTAGAAAATTCGTCCTCTAAAATTACTAAATCCTTGCTCCTGAAACCCGTTACACTGTGTACCTGTGCTCCGTTTTCGTGAAGCTTCTTCGCTATGGGATATGCAATTGCACATCCTACTCCGCCACCGATAACTAAGACCTTCTTAAGTCCGTCAATCTTACTGGGAGTTCCCAACGGACCTACAAAGTCCAAAATATAGTCACCTTCATTAAGAGAGTTAAGCTCCATTGTAGCCTCGCCCACAATCTGAAAGATTATGGTAACGCTGCCCTTTTCCCTGTCGTAATCGGCAATAGTAAGCGGTACACGCTCGCTGTTTTCCTTTGCTCTGAAAATAATAAATTGTCCCGGCTGAGCTTTTTTAGCAATAAGCGGAGCCTCAACAACCATTTTTACAACTGTAGGATTAAGCACTTCTTTTTCTGCAATCCTGTACATAATGTTCATCCTTTCGCCCGTATATAAGATTTATTATAAACTTTTTTGACGTTTATGGCAAGTCTTTTTTTGCCTTTTAGGGCGATAATACAAACTTATCTTCTGTACAATTTATACTGCTGTGCCTTTTTGTAGTCGTAATCGCTGGTATGAAGTCCTTCGGGAAGCCCTAAAATTTCTGCACCTTCCTTGTCGAGAATTCCGCTTTGCTTCCACTTTAAGAGTGCATTATCGATTTTATCCTGTTCCTCTTTACGTTTTTCCTGCTGACGGCTATCTTCAAGCTTTTGCATCTGAAGGTCGTAATCTCTTTCATCACGAAGAATATCCCTCTCTTCCTCGTGCTGACGATATTCGTTTTCAAGGCTGTCGATATAGGCATCATAAGAAAATTCACGTTCTGTATTATACTGTTTTAAGGAATCAAGATATTTTGTATACTCCTTATCCGAAAGTTCGCTCAGTATACTTAGCTGCTTTTCCTTAATTCCAAGCTGTTCAAGATATTTGTCAAAGGCTTTGCTGTAAAGCTCAGGAATCTTGTCAGTCATCTTTTTATTGTAATAATCAAGGCTCTGGGATGCTGCAGTAGCTGCATAGCTTGAAGCAATGCCGCCTGTATTTGCGGAAAGCTCTCCCAGAAGGTCTTCCATGGCACGTTTTCCCTCCCTCTTATACTGCTCCTGATAGTACTTATAAAGCTCGTCCTGTTCAGGATTATACCTGAAATCCCTGATGCTTCTGATTTCTCTTATAAGATCATTTATGTCATCGCTGTAGCTGTCCCTGTATTCAGGTATACGCTCAGCATAGGAAAAGTCGCTTCCTCTTATATATCTTACGGCGGCATCATAAACATCGTCGTACGCATACTGGCTAAGCCCCTGTGTTCCGCTTGCCTTCTGGATTCTCTTTTTGAGAGTATCGGCAACGTCCTTTCTTGATGCACCGCTTGAAATCTGACTGCGTATTACATTGGAATAATCGGTCTTGTCAAGCCAACCGCTGTAATTATTTGTTTTGGCGGTGCTAAGTCCTTCGCCGTCAATCTTTTCATTTCGGCTTTTCTCATATTTGGCGGCACTTTCGTAGTCGCCGTTTTTTACCGCTTCGTTAATTTTTGCCTGATAGTCGGTATCTTTGTTATAGCTCATTTTCATCCCCCTTATAAATATTTGTTTTGCTTAAATCAATCTCAATTATGTTGGAACTGTCAAGATGTGTTAATATATACTCCAAAAGTTCTTGGTTTGACCGCAGATAGTCCTCTATGATACGCACGGCTTCCTCTGCTGACTTTCCGTTTAAATCCGATAGCTGCATAAACATAGCTCTCACTCCTAATTTACTGAAAATTCCCTTGTTATGGATTCAAGAAGGCACTTTCCTTTTCCCGAAAGCCTTAGCTTTACACTGTGACAGCTTTTTATAACGCAGGGGATATTCAAATATTTCTTCTCATCTGCATAGCAGGTATGAACATCCTGCCACGGACCGTTGTCACAGCTTACCTGAGTATTTATGTATGCATTTTCAAAGAGATGTACACTTATATAGAGTCTTGTATAATTTTTGGTCTTGTAGTAATCCTCATCAAAGGGGCAGAGAGTAATACTCCACTGTGCCTCATCATCTGTTTCCTCTAAAAGTTTTTCCACGCCGTGAGGGTGCAAGCGATATAAATTTCCGCCATAGGAAGAATAGCCTATAATGTCCCTCACTCCTGATTTGCTCCACAGGTTTCTTTCCATATCCCATACAAATTCCTCTCTGCCTTCCTCTGTGTCGGCAGAGATATAGAATCGTTTCCCATCACTTCCCGAAACTGCGTTATCCATTGTAATTCCCGTAAGTTTTTGAGAAATACATTGGGGTACTCCGCCGTAAAATGTGTAAATTCCTCCGCTTCCCTTATATATAATTCTGCCTCCGGTACTTACGATGCTTTTTGAATCGGTGGCAAGTACTCCGCCTCCGTAGCTTTCTGTGAGCTGGAAATTTGACGGACGGTTTCCGTAGAGCTTAAAACAACCGTTTTCCTTGAAGAATAAACAACAGTTACCAAAGGGTACACAAGCTGTAAAATCTCCTGCGGAATTTGACATTACACTGAAGCTGTCGGTGGACAAATTCTTGTATACGAAGAAGTTTGTCATATCACCCAGTGCCGAGGCGTATATAGTATTTCCCTCACAGCCCCACAGCCTGTTTTCATAACTGCATACGCAGGAAAAATCGGGAATCTTCCGCTTAATTGTAATTACGGCGGTTTCCTGTACCTCTGTAAAGGTTTCATTGGAAAACCAAAGAGCCGATGCCGATGCAGCAACAATCTGTGCCGTTTTGTTATTACCTTGCAATATCTTGCATCCCGATATTTCCACCACATCTCCGCTCTTTAGCTGTGAGAAAAAATTTTCCATGCAGTTATTTACGGTTACAAGTTCATTATCCACCAGAAAGTTACCTGTTTTTTCATCCTCACTGATGCTCACAACACGCCTGTACTGATTTTTTTCACACTTTTCCCTGAATATGACATTAGGGGTAAGCTCTTGTACTTTCATGAGCTTAAAGCCCGAAAAGGTATATTCCGCATCCTGACATGTTACAGTGCTATAAGTAAAAACATTTGTATTTTTGGGAAGTGTAAGCATTTCCACTGCAACTTTTTCTTCACTATGGACGGTGGGAACTGTAATAGAGTTTTTTGTAAAAGTTACCGTTATTCCCTCTATGCTTTTGCACTCTCCCTCAAGATTTCCCGTCTCTCCCGTTTTGGTATCGTAAAAAATCTTATCAGGGAAAACCGCAATTTTATCACCTAAAATTGCGAGATTTTTTCTTCCTGGGGTGAGCGTTGCCACCTTTTTACGGTCATAGTACAGTTCTCCCTCTGCGGCAATACATTCTTTTCTTCCAAAAATCATTGCCGAGGGAGAGTTGCACTCAAACACCGTCTCACTTTTCTGTCTCTGGGTAATGGCAGGGAAGTTCAGATGTGAGATTCCGCTGCACTCACAAAGCTCCCCCTCCGAATAATCCTGAAGCATATTAATGCCCCCAAAGTATGTGGTACTCTTTTTATACCTGCTGCCGCCTTTAATTATGGGAAGATGCATACCTACCCCTCCTTAACATATAAAATTCTGTCTGGGCGGGAGATTATTTCTGAGGTAATTTTTCCTAAATTCCGAATATGCCTGCTCGAACAAAATTGCAGATGCACTGTAGTTTGCCATTTCTCCGCTGAAAAAGTCGCTCATGGCAATAATGTACAATTCATATATGTTGTCGTAAGGCTCTCCCACCAAAAGCTCCCTTTCTCCGTCTTCGGGGAAAGAATATGGCTTAAATTCATTGTTCTGCATGGTTTCACGCATTATTTTTCCGTCAAGTTCACTGAGCCATAGGCACTTGATGGCATCGGGTATAGTGTCGGGGTGGAGCTTTGCAGTATGCTCTATTACAGAGTTAATTGTACGCATCAATTCCCACACTCCTTCCATTTACCGTCTGCAAAAACATATACCCCTTCCGAAGCGTCATAAAGCTTTACTGCGGGAGACGATTCATACTCGGTATTTTCTACCACGGTATCATAAGGAAGAACTATTGCCGGTCTTAAAGGATACTGTCCATTCTTTTTACTGCTGCTGAGAGTTCCTGTGTTTGACACTGAGTAGTAAACGTTGGTTTCTGACAAAGTTCTTGTGAAATACATACTTTTTGTGGTTGTGTTCTTCCTTGCTGCACAACGCAGTTCGTCTGAGGAGAAATACTCCATAGAATAAAGTTCTGAACGAGAGAGCAGAAAGCATCTTCGCAAAAAATTGTTTTCAATGGGTACCGAAAGGAGAAGTTTTTTTATTCTTTCGGGAAAAAGATTTACAAACATTGTTTCAAGGAAGACATCTGTATCACTCATAATATATGTAGTATGGTTATCAGCGTCTAACTGCAGAATCATATCAGTAAGGTTTTTTCTGATAAGCGTAACACTGTTTTCACCATGAAAGTTTTTTCCGCTAATGATATATTCGCATTCGCTTTCTCCCTCAGTTACCAAAAATGAAGTTCCGACTGCACACTCGCCAAGCTTTTTACCGTTTTCCTCACCCATTATAATGCAGATATCGCCGTTTGCACCGTTTTCGGGCAAAGCTGTGGCAATTGACACATTACGCACACAGGGAAGATTCAGGGAATTTTCACCTGCATCAAGTGCACCCGACAATCTTCCACCTTCTTTTTTGATACAGGCATCTGCAAGGTTTTTTGCGTAAGCAAATATATCCTGATTTATCCCCTGTGAATCGTATACTGCGGACTTCATATCGCCGTCAGCGTCTTTTCCGTCATGGCCGCGGGGAATGGAAAAGTTGAGAACGGGATTTAACACATCATCCGTATTTAATTCCACATAGGCTTCCTCTGATGAGGGAAGCGTTTTCGTATTACCTATTGTAAAAACGGGCGTTTGAGCATCGCTTCCTTTTTCTCCTCTTTCCCCTCTATCGCCCTTGTCACCCTTTGCACCTGTATCGCCTTTATCGCCTTTGTCGCCTTTTATTCTTCCGAGATTAAAGCTTGCCATAGGCCATACCTCCCTTTAAATATTTCTTGCGGCTGCCTGGGCAAAAAATTCATCGGACGTACTCTCCATAAGACGGGCAGTCTTTACATCCTGCTTCATTGAAAGGGCGATTATGTCCGCAAACTTCTTTTTGATTTTTACCTTTTTACCACGGGCAATAACACAGCTTTCACCGTTCACTGCTACAAAAACATTGTCCTTGTAGTCCTTATTGTCACGGAAAAGCTCAATTTCCACCAATGAATTTTCATCAACGACCTTAGCCTTTGTTTTTTCCAAAGTATTTTTAGTTGCCATAAAATATTCCTCCTGTGTTTTATTATGTTATCTGTTTTGGGGATAGGAAAAAATGATTCAGAACGGACAAACTGAGCCAACAAAGCCCATTTATGGGCTTTGTTGGGTTTGTTTGCCTTTTTGCGATCTGGACTTTTTTTACATCCCCAACCTTTTAGTTACCGAATGTACTTGCAGTTTCAATACGAATCATGTAAGGTTCTACAAGTCTTACTGCCGCCTTTGTAGCCTTCCAGCCTGCTGTAGCACGCTGATTAAGAGGGTCGGCACTTCCTGCAGAGCCGAGCTGCTTTACAATGTGCTGCAACCCGCCGCCTGAAATTTCTGTAGTACCATAAGCATTATCACCGATAATAAGGGTAATATAAACATCACAACCCTTAAAGCCTGCTTCACCGGGGTATAAAACATCACCCTTTGAAGGAGCATTAACAGGTTCTGCATTAAGATAGAGAGCTTTATTCTCTACATCAACACCGCCTACACTTAATACTTCAATACTGTCTTCCACGCCAAGCTGAATGGTTGCATCCACAAGTCTTGAAGCGTCTTCCTCGGTAAGAGCCTCCTCTACCACAAGCTTGTACAAGGTTCCTTCTCCATGTGTTGCATTTTCTGCAGCTGAAAGTGTGCTGTAGGAAGAAACTGTAAGATTTCTGCTTTCTTTGCAAAGATCTTCTGCGTGAATTACCTTTGCTTCGGAGCTTTCAACAAATCTTACGTTCTCAATCTTACCGATTTCACCCTGGTAGATACCCTCGGGGTCGGAATAAGTCTTAACATTAATCCACTTGGGATCGCTCATAAGGTCGTATGCAGTATCAGGGTGAATAATACCCACATAGCTTCCGTTAATCGTTTCCGCATTCATTTTCTTAATATAACGCACTGCACGTCTTATACTGTCAACTGTAAGATAATGATTACCCGATTCCTTGCCGCCTGTAAGAAGGCTTCTTGATGCAACCTGTCCCTCGGCAAACTGTACGTTTGTACCGCCGCAGAGAACCTCTCTTGTAATTGCGTCAAGGGTTCTTCCTGCCTGACCGCCCAGAAGCTTGGTTGCCTGAACAAGATTATTATCGATAGCCGCAAGCATAAGAATGTCGGAAAGCTCGATAAAGCCACCGTACTGCTTAACCTCTGCCCTTACAACGCCCAGTTCCATCTTCTGACCGTCAGGAGTTACACCCTCCACGAGAGGTGTTGTCATCTTGGGAAGGGGATCATACTTACGAAATTCAATGGTCTTACCTCCGTTTTTGGGGATTGTACACTTCTGTCCGAACTGGTCATGCACCAGTTTGGGCTCTGCCATATCAATAAGATAGTCTGAATAATAGGTCTTCATTTCATTTGAAAGACCGCCTGCTTCACCATAGGAAGCTACTTCACCTGTGTTGGAATTTGCAATACCGTTTGAGGTATGTACAACATTGCCTGCAGCAAAATGCTGCAAATTAAACTTAAACATTTACTTCATCCTTTCTCTTTCTTTATTTTCAGAAACTGATTCTTTCTCCCTTTGCTGCTCGCTTTGCAAGCTCCGCCCTCTGCTTTTTATTAAGCTTTGAAATATTGCTTGAAAGAATAATTCCGCCTGCGTCCTCGCTTCCGTTTTCAATTGGGCGGTTTCCCTTAAGTCTGATTGAATCAACCACCATTTTTTCCGCATTCTTTGAATTCTTGTCCAAAATGGAGTCAATATTCAGTACCTCGTAGGCGGTTTTCATTCCCACGCCAAGCTTCAAAAGCCTGCAAAATTCAGGGTTTTCAAGTTCTTTCTTAATGTCGAAATCACTGTACAACTTCTTTGTTTCCTCTGCCTGCTGCTTCCACTGACCTACAAGAGAATTAACCTCTGTATCGTGCATCGCTCTTGTACGCTCCTTCTTAAGGTAGCTATTTTCGGCAAGAAGCCTTTCTATAACTCTCGCAGCTTTTTCTGTTGTTTCCTTCATACCTTTCACCTCCTTAAGTCTTTTTGTGATGATTTTCTGCACAGCCTTATCAAACTGCTCCTTGTATTTGCCTTTAATAAGGGCACGAAATCCATCATCTTTGTTTTTTGTGTCTTCGGCGTCAAGACCTTCTTCGCCCGCGGGCAGCCGGCTGTCTGCTACCATTTTTTCAGCCTCTTTACTATCTCCGCTCTGCGCGCTTTCGGCAGAGATTGCAAGCATTTCTTCCTCTTTTTTCATATCAATTCATCCTTTCATTAAGCGTAATATTTTTGGGATGCTCCCTTTCTATTTCTCTTATACCGGAAAGCACCATATTAAAAGCTCCCTCCGTATGCCGTCCTCCTGTTATGGCAAGGCGTAAACCGTTTTGGTTGGATGTATTTTTAAGCTTTATTACTCTGTCGTCCTTTTCTACAAGGGATAAAAGTGCATTGTAGAGAGTTTCTATTTTAGAATATATTTTCCTGTCTTTAAGGCTTCTCCCCTTAATTTTCAGGTAAAAGGAATTTTTTTGCCCCAGTGCCGTTACTTGTATCATTAACTGCTACCTCCCTGCTTTGATTTGCTATTTCTCTTATTTTTGCTTCAATTGCCGCTTTACCGTCAAAATCCATGATTTCAAGTGCACTTAATGACTGCACCGCATTTTGAGGATTAAAGAATCCTATGTTAAAAAGCTCCTTTGCAAGTTCATTTTGTGAAAGACGGCTGTAGGGACTCTTTTTCTGGGTTTTTACGGCAATATCAAATACGCTTTTACGGTATCCATTCCCCTTTTGAGGAATTCTGATATTTGTATTGCTGTACTGGGTAAATCCGTAACCGCCGTCGGGATTATTTATACGGAAGTTTCTTAGCTCCGTGTAAAACTGACGGATAAGCTCTATGCACAGATAATTTATCTTGGTATAGGCACGGTAGGTTGCCTTGAGCATATCACGGCTGACCTTATTTCCCGCTTCCTGCAGTGCCGCTATTGCCGATGCCGCAGTTACGCCGTTCACGGCGGCACCTCGGTTAAAGTCACTGTTAGAGCTTGTTTCTTTAAGTTCGTCTATTTTCATTCTAAGCATTTCCATGCTGGCGGGAGGAAGCTGCATCACGCTTATAGGACGCAGCCTTTCCTCATTAATATCACCCTCAACATGTACTATGGGACGTGACCAATCGAGAAATTCGTTTTCATTTACCCCTGCACTGATTTTTGCAAAATATCTGGGTTTTGACGCCATCAGCGTATTTTCCAAAATGGCATCGTTAAGCTTGTCAATATACATCTGAGGATTTTTTGTAATTGCCACAAAACCAAAGCCCGCAGGTGTTCCCTCCTCGGGAAATAAGCTGTCAAGAACTACGGGGTATTCTCCGTGGTCGTACCAGCCTCTATAGGCATATTCCTCTAAGTTTTCGGAAGCAAACAGGAGATTTTCCCCCACGAATTTGCAGTAATGAAGAAGTGTTTTTCCATTTTCATTCCTCACTTTATAGTACCAGTCCACCACCGCTACTTTTCCTGACGTGTCAACAGTGCTGTCATAAATGTATTCTTTAATATCTACACTGTTTCCCAAATCCTTGCCACGGAGAGATGGGTATTCACATTCTAAAACATCCTGATCGCGAAGGCTTACAATAAAAAGATTTCTGCTTTTCTGGATATCTGTAATACCCGGCTCCCAAAAGATATTCAAAAGGTCAATTTTCTTTATCTGAATATCTCCAAGCCCTCCTTCAAGCTCGCTGTTCCAGAAAACTCCGTAAGCACAACAGCCGTGTTTAAGCTTATACCACCAGTTATTTGAATATATTTCCTCAAAATTGTTGTGTTCCATAATTGCGGGAATAATGGCAGAAAGCTTCTTTGCCTCCTCCTCATCGTCCTTCTCCCTCGGGAGAACGGTTGCTTCCGGAAAGCTGTCCATTGCATCTGCATGCTTGTTTGCCAGTGCATTAAAAAGCCATGCACTGCTGCTTCCTGTGCCTTCCTTTTCCGTCTTTTCTTTGCTGTAGTCCTTATGCCTAAGCTTCCACCACTGCTCGTTCTCCACAATTCGGTCCTCTAATGCTGCTTTGGCATTTTTATAATCCTTTAATATCTGTCCCGCCATTACAATTTCGCTTTCGCCGATTTTTCGCTTTGAGGCAAAATCGCTTTTGGGGGCAAAAAAACTACTTATCTTCAATTTTTTCCTCTCCTTTGTAATTAATCTTCTTCCACGGGGGGAAGTATTACCACTCCCGTTTCCGCTGTTTCCTCACCTTCTGTTACCTTTTCCCTGCCGAGTTGAAGCTTCCTTTCTTCAATGGGAGTCAGGATTCCGTACATCACACATTTTATCTCCTGAAGTGCAGAAAGTGCTTTTATTGCATTATTGAGTGACTGCATATCCATTTTCCCAAATATACGTTCCTCCTCACCGCTGTCACTTCCGTTCTTTTCTTTTACGATGTATCGGTAAAACTGCTTTTTATCCTCTATTGCCTCATTAAGAACATCGGAAAGCTTGTCGGCTATGTCAATTTCCTTTGCCAGCTTTATTGCCGCCATACAGGCTGCGTTGTCCGCACATTTTTCCATAACATTTTCTCTGTATTCCCGCCTCGCATCACTCCATCGCTCAATCTGATAATGGCGGTAGAGTGTGGCCTGATTAATTCCGTGCTTTTTTGCGAGAGCCGCTGCACTGACCTCTCCCGTGACGAATTCAGTTTTAATTGCTTTCCAGTCGTATTTATTTTTTTTCATTCAATCATCCTAATCTATAGTAATTATAGTGCTTATAATCATCTGTGCTAAGCGGATCGTACATTATCTGCGGCTGTTTTTTGGGAGGCGGGTTTATGGGGTTTGCCATGGCAATATAGCGAACTTCATCATATATGTGATCCTCTGCGGTTGTGTCTATGTCCTCAACATCAACCTGACTGTAAACCAGTGCAGGAACTGTTCTTATAAAGTGCTTGCAGGTGGAAAATATGTAAAGCATGGGAACACCCTCGTCATCAAAGGCGAATCTATTATGAAGCTGCATTTTCCCTGCTATACGGGTGTTGTCTGCTTTCTCAAAGTATACGCCCTCCCTTTCCATCAGCCTGCCTACACTTTCGCCTCGGCTTTCATCAAAAATGGAGGGGTCTGCAATACCGTTTACATACTTACCGCGAAGATTAATATCTTCATTTTCAATACGCTTGATTTCACGTGCAATGCGACTTGGTTCCCATCTTACGCCTTCGTTGGGAGTGCCCGTACATCCGTAAAGTTCCTTAATCCTATACAGTCTGCCGTCATGGTCTACGCAATACCAGCCCACCGAAAAGGGGCGTGAATAGCCAAAGTCAAATCCGCGGTATATTTTCCATGATGAGGGAATTTTGAAAGGGTTTATTACGTGAGTATTTCTGCGGTTTTCGTATCCGTCGGGGTTGTTTCTCCACTCCGTAAAAACCTGTCCCGAAAAGCTGTCCCAATCACCGTAGAGAAGTGCTTTTTTCTCATTTTCGGGAAGTGAAGCAAGTCTTGTAATATAGTCGGGGTCATTTTGCATCAGGATTTTGTTATCAAAAACGCTTGACGGAACAAAAATTCTGTTTTGACGGCGAAGCTCGCTTTTTCCGTCGGGAAACATTATCTTTACCTCATCATAAATAGGCGTCATTGGCGGAGCAGGCGTAATGAAGCGTTCTTTTACCCAGCCGTGCCCTATCCCTCCGGGGTTTGCCTGTGCTCTGATATAACAGCGTGTACCGGGGCCGTTAGGTCGGTTACGGCTGAAAAGATAGCTGTATTCATCCCAAGTAAAATGTGTCAGCTCGTCAAAATCTATAAAGTCATAGCGTTTTCCCTGATAGTTGGTTCTGTCCTTTGTGTGCTGCATAGCTCCAAAGTAGATTTTCGCTCCCGAAGGAAATGTCCAGCAGTGCTTTTGGTCATTGAACTTTGCCTCGGGAAATGCAGGGGAGTATATCTCACGGCTTCTGTCTACCATTTCGGAAAGTTGGGGGTAGGTTTTTCTTAAAATCAAACCGCGATAATGAGGTATATGCACCTGACGAAGTGCTTCGGCTATTGCACAGTCGCTTTTTCCTCCGCCTGCCGCACCGCCGTAGAGAGCTTCCGTTTCCTTTCGTTGCATAAAGGCTCTCTGTCTGGGCTGGGGTGTCCAGATGATGTTCATTCCTCTTTTATCTCCAGCTCGTAGTTTCCGTCATTATCACGCTTTGCACTAAGATGATACTTTCCAAGTGCCTCACTAACCTCGCTTTTGGACAAGGTGATCTTTCTGCCCTTTTCCTTTGTCAGAAGCACAATGTTTGCCGCCGCACAATCAAGAAGCTGCCTTAAAGCTGTAATTTCCTCTCTAAGCTCCTCGACTGTATTTTTGTAGGTTTCTATGCGTTTATCCCTACGCATGATTTCATTTTTGTAATCCATCAATTTTCATCCTTTCTGTCATAATAACGCTGCATTGAGTGTGCCACGCTACATTTTTGCCAGTTAATATGATTTGCACAAAAATTCTCTATGTAATCTCGTCGCGTTGTCATATCGGGAAACTTCATACTGCACCCCTCGCAATAAAGCTTGAGGTGGCTGTCCATTTTGTAAAATGGACATTGAATTATCATCGGCATATCTGACCTCCCCCTTTCTCATTGAAACGTTGTGCCATATATTGTCCGTAGCTCATGCCCTTTTTGTGAGCCTCCTGCTGGAGAGCAGTTAAATCATCATAAGGGAGCTTATCGTGCCCTAAATACGGGGCATAGCCACATTTCTTGCGTCTGCGGCAAAAATCACTGCAAGTTTTCTTTCGGCGTGAAAGCTCAGGTATTCTTCTTCCGCATACGACACAAAATTTGCCTTCATATTCCATGATTCCATCTTTCCTTTCGTGTAAGTATTTTGTTTTCTTACGTTTTACGTAAGTGAGTATAAAACACGAAATGACGAAAGTCAATACTTTTTACGTAAGTTTTTTAAAATTTTTCTTGCATTTTAAGTAAGTTGTGTTATAATCGTTGTAGAAGCGGTTTTTTCCAAGTAATAATGAAAGGAAAATTAATATGAAATTACATGAACGAATTAAGGAAAGGCGTACAGCACTCGGGATGACTCTTTTAGATGTTGCCAACGCACTTGGGGTCAAGGAAGCTACAGTACAGCGTTACGAAAGCGGAGAAATAAAAAATCCCAAGCACGCAACTGTGCTTGAGATGGCTAAAATTTTTGGTTGTACCCCCTCGTATCTGATGGGTTGGGAGGAAGATGCCCTTCCTGAAGCAGCAATGAAAATAAGCAAACAAAAATTGCCGCTGCTTGGAGAAATTGCGGCAGGTCAGCCGATTTTTGCCTCGGAGGAATACGAATATTATTCCCCCGTTGATGACTGCGGGGCTGACTTCTGCTTGCGTGTTCACGGAGATTCTATGACAGGTGCAGGTATAAAGGACGGCGATGTGGTTTTCATACGCAAGCAGGAGTCAATAGATGACGGCGAGATAGCCGCAGTTTTGGTAGACGATGAAGCTACACTCAAAAGAGTTTATCAGGCACCCGATTCCATAACCTTGGTTTCTGAAAATCCCAAATATAAACCTATTGTTTATACAAAGAAACAGGCAAAGAATATTCGCATTTTGGGTAAGGCTGTGTCATTCACGACCAAGCTGTAATATTGGCAAAATAAAAAAGGCAGTATTTTTAACGCATTAAAAATACTGCCTTTTATTACTTTACTTCTATATTCATCACATCGTCAAACATAGTTTGAAGCTTCTCTACTGAAAGCAAGCTTCCGCGGGTATTTTTCTTTGCAAGCTCATCGGTATAATCGCTGAGCATATACACGCTGTACATTCCGTTTTCCCTGTGGGTAACGGTCGGGAGCATTTCATAACTGTCAATGCTTACATTATCTCCCTCTTTACTGATTGTCACATTTGCCATTCCGCCGAGGATTTTCGGGTTTTCTTTCTGATTGGAAACAAAATTACCCAAGCTGTAGAAAACCACTGACCTGTTTCCGTTTTCGGAAATATGCTCGCACGCAGGCTGAATCACATGGGGGTGTGTTCCGATAATAATGTCGGCACCGCCCTCTGTCAAAAACTCCACATCTTTTATTTGTGATGATGTAGGCTTGTGAGTGTACTCTGTGCCAAAATGCAGGAATACCACTGTAATATCGGCTTCTTCCTCCGCTTTGGAAAGAAGTTCTTCCTCCTTCTCACCTCTGCCGAATATATTTATGAGATAGGATTTATCAGCAGGCGGTCTGTAGCCATTAAGTCCATAGGTAAAGTTCAGAAGTGCGATTTTAAGATCACCCTTTTCCCAAATGGTAATGCTGTCCTGCTTGTCCTGATTCTCGTTTATTCCGATAACTGTGACACCCTTATGCTTTTTCCAGAAGTCTATCGTATGGAAAACGGCATCCGCACCTTTATCATAGGTATGATTCGTGGCATGCGTTACAAGGTTAAAGCCTGCTTTTGCCACACTTTCCCCAACCTCGGGTGGTGTACCGAAAGCAGGATAACCGCTTAGTGCCGATACGGAATCCACAAAAATGGTTTCCTGATTTATCGCGGCAATATCCGCATCCTTAATATGAGGGGTAATATGGGTATAAAGTCCGTCAAAATTAAACCCGTCCTCCGTTTTACAGGAGTTGTATATGGGGGAATGAATAAGATTATCCCCCACCGCTTTAAGGGTAATGGTAACTTTAGAAGGCTCATCTATTACAGGCTTCGTTTCGTTTCCCGTGCCGAACTCTCTTATAAGCATTATGACAAGAAGAATGATTGCACAGGTCATCACCGAAAAAACTATGGCAAGCTTTTTATTTCTGCTCATATGCCCTCTTTATCCTCTCCATGGTGCGTTCTTCGCCAAGCACCTGCTGAATGCACCATACGTCAGGAGAATTTCCCCTGCCTGTTACAGCCACACGGATTACTCCGCTGACATCGCCTACATGGCCCTTATAGCTTTCGGGATTTTTCTTGTAAAGCTTGGGCTGGGGTGCATATCCAAGCTCCTCACCGATTGCACGAACCTTTGAAAACCAGGTAGACTGGTCGTCACTATGGTCGTATGTTTCCATATACTTTGAAAGGATAATCTTTCTGTCCTCCTCGGAAACGTTTTCGGGGAAGCTATCCTCAATTTTAAATAGCTCGTCAAAGAAGAAGCTATAGAAATCCTTGGACTGTTTCCAATGGCTGATATCCTTACGGGGTTTTTCACCGCCTCTGCCTATACCAATCATACCGATTGCAAAATCCTTGTCACGGGTAAGGAGGTTATAATATTCCTCATCACATTCCTTTGCCCATGCGGTAATATAATCATAAACTGTCTGACTGTCAAGAGTGGCAAGATAATTTTTGCTGACATCGTTAAGCTTGTCTATATCAAAGAGAGAACCGCTGATGCCCATTTTCTTTGCAGTGAATTCAAATTCTTTCACATCTTTATCGGGGTTGTCCATTCTCCACTGCTCATAGTTTGAGTTAAGCACGGTCATCAGGTATTCCCACACTGCTCCGGGAAGATAGCCCTCGCTCTTATAATAATCAAGTGAAAGCTCAGGGTCCTTACGTTTACTGAGCTTACGCTTTACTCCATTGTCAATCTTCATAAGCTGAGCTGTGTGGCAGTAAGTGGGTGCTTTCCAGCCCATAGCTCTGAAAAGCTGTACGTGAATGGGAAGCGTTGCAAGCCATTCCTCACCTCGTACTACGTGGGTGGTACGCATAAGGTGATCGTCTACCACGTGTGCAAAATGGTAAGTTGGTATGCCGTCTGATTTAAGGATAACCACGTCCTGTTCATTTTCGGGCATGGTAAGTTCACCGCGGATTGCGTCCTTGACGGTAAAGGTCTTACCCGTGTTTTCGGGAGCACGGAAGCGAAGAACGAAAGGCTTACCTGCCTCAATGTTTTTCTGTGCTTCTTCAACGGTAATATTTCTGTGAACTGCCCATTTGCCATAGTAGCCGAAGTTTTCCTTTAGCTCTGTCTGCTTTTCACGCATTGCACTAAGCTCTTCTTCAGTGCAGAAGCAGGGGTATGCCATACCCTGCTCAATAAGCCATTTCGCAAAGGTCTGGTAAATTTCGGCACGCTGTCTCTGGCGGTAGGGGCCGTAATCGCCCTTTTCGCCGTCACTTGTAGCACCTTCGTCAAATTCTACGCCGAAATAACGCAGAGTGTTGATAACAACATCTACAGCACCCTCAACCTCACGCTTGTTATCGGTATCCTCTATACGAAGATAGAACACGCCATCACTAAGGTGAGCCAATCTTTCATCGGTGATAGCACCGAAAAGGTTTCCCAGATGAATAAATCCTGTGGGGCTGGGACCAAGTCTTGTAACCTTTGCACCCTCGGGAAGATTTCTTTCGGGATAAAGGTTTTCATAATATTCGGGAGTCTTTGTAATATCAGGAAGCAAAAGCTCTGCCATTTTTTTGTTATCCATAATAATTTTCCTTTCTTATTTATCGAAATAACCAATGTATTTTACAGAGGGAGCATCGGGCAAAAGATGAGCACATATATCTATGAAATAGTCATCCGTCATCGATGCAATAAAGTCCGTTATAATATCATCGGGAGTATTTTCCTCCTCGTAAGCCGTTTCGGACTTGTAATATCCCCTGCGAGTATTCACATAATCAATATGATGGCGGTGAATCAGGCTGTCCTTATCCGCCAAATCTTTTATAAGCCTTTCATAAAGCATCTGAAACATGGTCTTAAGGCAGGTGTTATACTGCTCATTAACACTGTCTGCGAGGTATATACGCTCGTAGTTATCACTTTTCGCCTTTTTCAGAGCTTCAAAGTATTCTTCGTCCATTCGGATGGAGTCCTTGCCGAAGCTGTTTTCCACAATGTTAACCACAAAGTTATTTATCATATGGGAATTATCCGTACCTGCGTAGGGTACCTTTACCCCTGCACGTTCAGCATCCTGCCTGTCCTTGCCGATGTAGGCTATTATATCACTGACACGTACCACACACCCCTCCAGTGTTGAGGGAATAAGCTTCTTTACATTATCACGGTCAATATAACAGCCCTCCACCTTTTCATCAAATTCAGCAAAGCCCGAAATTGGTGACGGAGAATATTCCCGAAGCTCAAGCTCGCCGTTATGGCAAAGGATTCCGTCGAGGGTGTCAAGGCTGATATTAAGATTAAACATTTTATCCAATACTCTTACGCTGTGTACGTTGTGATTAAAATATCTTCCCGTACGGCAGTGGTATATTTCGCCCAAAAGTCTTTCCCCTGCATGTCCGAATGGCGTATGTCCGATATCATGCCCCAAAGCTATGGCTTCAATAAGGTCAAGGTCGAGCCCCAACAGCCGTCCTATATTTCGGGCAATTCTTGACACCAACTGCACATGAAGTGCACGGCGTGTAATATCGTCATCCTTAAAAAAGGAAAACACCTGTGTTTTGTCAGTATAGCGGTTGTAATAAGGGTGGTGGAGGATTTTTTCTATATCACGAACGTAGCACGGTCGCCATATTTTGGCACGGTCACGGTCATTGTTCCGCCTTATGACCTGCTTTAAGGGAAGCTTTAGTTTTTCTTCAATTTCACGTGATTTTTCCTCTGATAAATGCAAATAATCATTCCTTGCCAAATAAATCCCTCCTTTTCACAATAATGTGTGCGGCAATACCCGTAAGGATTCCGCATACAATGCCCGACAGTAAAAGCACGGGCATGTAAAAAAGCACACCCTTTCCAATAATGAAATATGCACACAAAAGCTGTGCCATATTATGAAAAACTCCGCCTAAGCTGCTTACCCCCACAATGGAAAACTGCCTCGTTTTCTTTGCAATGCTCATTACGAATACGCTCATAATTGCACCGCTGAGGCTATATAAAAATGCCGAAGCGTTACCAAACAGCATCATGCACAAAAGCACCTTTAAAATGGCAATAACCCACGCCTTTCCCACACTCTGCGTATAAAGAGAGGTTAAAACCACAGTATTTGCAAGCCCGAGCTTTACTCCTGCGGCAATAGGGGGAAACAGACTTTCCACATATCCTAAAAGCACTGCTACGGCGGTAAGTGCCGCCGTCCTTGTAATATCCTTTGTTTTTATCATAATAGCACATCCGCTTTATTTTTTGACTTGGTGTTTTCTATAATTATACTTAGTCTGTTGGGGAGGCATACAATGCTCCCTCCCGAAGTATCAAGTTTTTCTTTTTTACAAAGCTTGTCGGGGCAATCGGCATGTGCTATTGTAACAACGCCATTTTTTACGGAAACCGTGTTTTCCCCGAATTCACTGCTTACTAAAATTTCTGCATCTTTATCAAGGGGAATCCGCTTGTAAATTTTTCCGTCGACGTAAATTGCCGCCTCGCAGCCCTGCTCCTTGGGAATAAACCACAGAACAAGAAAAGCTACAGCGATTATAATTAAAAATATATCACCTTTTTTCAAGCTTCTCCCTCCCCGATGCACACAATTATTCCATAATATATTATTCTACCGCTTTTTTGGTTCTTTGTAAAGTCTTTTAAGGGAAAAATCGCTGTTCCACTCAAAAATGTGTAGCCAAAATACACTTGATTTCGTTTCCAAGAAATGATATATTTGAATTAAGGAGTTGATTCAGATGAGAAGAATATTTTTATTGCTTACCATATTGCTTGTAGTTTCAGTTTCCGTATCGGCTGCAGGCATCAACGGCACACCGGTAATTATTCTTAAATGCGATGACTACAAATCAAATAATTCTGATGCCATTGCAAATTTCGAAAAGTTGTTCGGACTTTTGCAGGAGGAAAAGGTTACTGCCGCATTCGGAATTGTGGGAAATTCCAGCAAAAGCGGTGACACGGCCACCTTTTGGGCAAACACGAAAAAGTACATAGCAAACGGCATTGAAATATGGAGCCACGGCTGGCTTCACAGAAAAAATGACGAAGGAGTGGCTGAATTTAACGGAATGCTTTCCTATGAAGAAATGAAAACCAACTTCCAAAATGTCATTGACCTTGTAGCAAAAAACACAGATGGTTATCAGATAACTTCATTTGGAGCACCCTACAATGCTACAAGCTCAGAATGCCTTGGTATGATTCAGCAGGATTTCCCTCAGATTGAGGCACTCTTTTTCACAAGTAAGGAGCCTGCGACAAAGGCAGTACGCCTGACAAACTCAATGAAGATTGAAGTTGGCACAAGCATTGCAAATTATAATACTTTTCTTCAAAGCTATAACAGCGAGCTTGATTATGCGGTAATTCAATCCCATCCGGGTAATTTCAGCGATACATCAAGAAACGCTTATCGTGATATGATTAAATTTCTCAAAAGCAAAAACTCTGTTTTCATGACACCTACCCAGTACGCAAATTATACTAAAGATTTAGCTTCTTATCGCAGTACTCCGCAGGAAAAGATTGCGGTGTTGTGCTACAATAAAATAGTACAGTTTGACACTCTGCCAATGATTGAAGACGGCAGAACCCTCGTTCCCATGCGTGCGTTGGCTGAAAGCCTTGGATGCTTTGTTGCATGGGACAATGAGGAGCAGAAGGTTACCGTTATCGGGAACGCTGACGACGTTGTACTTACAATCGGCAGTAACAAAGCCTATGTAGGCGAAAAAGAAGTAACCCTTGATGTGCCTGCAAAAATAGTAAACGGAAGAACCATGATTCCCCTCAGATTCGTAGCCGAGGCATTTGGTGCCGAGGTACAATGGGACGGTGCAATGAACATGGCAATTATAAAGTAAATAAAAACAACAAAAAACCCAATCCCTGCTTTAATCTGCATCGGATTGGGTTTTTTACATATTACTTTATTATTTCGCCGTATATTTTTCCGTCTTTATATTCTGTTATTTTCACGCTTCGGATTTCGCCTGTGAGGTCTTCGCCGCCTTTTGCGTAAATACGCAGGTAGTTTCCTGCAAGCCCCTGAATGTATTCACCCTCTGTCTGCTCAAACAGTACCGCAAGGCTCTGCCCGATGAAGCTCTTTTCAACTTCTTTTGCAATTTCTTCGGTCAAAGTGGTAAGCTTTGCCGCACGTTCTTCACGGATACTATGGGGAATCTGTTCCATTCGTGCCGCTACAGTTCCACTCCGCTCGGAATAAGGGAATACGTGTACCTTTAAAAAGTGTGCTTTTTTCACAAATTCCATAGTTTCAAGAAATTCTTCGTCGCTTTCTTCGGGAAATCCGCAGATAATATCCGTAGTAATACCGCAATCGGGCATTGCCGCCCTTATTCTTTCCAGTGTATCAAGATATTCCTCTGCACTATATTTTCTGTTCATGCGTTTAAGCACACTTGTGCTTCCGCTCTGGAGGGATATATGAAAATGACGGCACATTTTCTTTTCATTAGCAATGAAATCTATAAATTCGTTATTAAAAATGTTTGGCGAAATACTGCTTAGGCGGACTCTTTCTATGCCCTCCACCTTGCAGACTTCTTTTATAACATTTTTCAGAGTATTGCCATCCTTTAGATCCTTACCGTAGGAAGCAACGCTGATTCCCGTCAGCACTATTTCGCGAAAGCCTGCCTCTGCCAGCCTCTTTGCTTCGGGTATAATGTTCTCAAGGCTTCGGCTTCGTACAGGTCCGCGTGCATAGGGCACTATGCAGTAAGAACAGAAATTATCGCAGCCATCCTGAATTTTTATATAGGCACGCGTACGCTCACATCTGCCCTCGCACTCTAATTCTTCATAGTCCCTTTCTCTCATAATATCACAAAGAAGGTCTATATCCTCGCCTTTTATTTTAGCTTCCACAATGCGGCATATATGAGCACGATTAGCCGTACCCAGCACCACATCCGCCTCGCTCATATTTTTAACTTCCTCAGCTTTAGTCTGTGCATAGCAGCCTGTCACTGCAACAACTGCATCGGGGTTTTGCTTTTTTGCACGGCGTATTATCTGTCTGCTCTTTCTCTCCCCTATATTCGTTATTGCACAGGTGTTAATTACATATGCATCGCATTTTTCCGAAAAGTTTCCGATTTCCCAACCGCTGTCGGAAAATATTTTTGCATAGCAGTCTATCTCATACTGATTCACTTTACAGCCCAATGCATAAAATGAAACCTTCATTAAATCATTCCTCTGTTTTTCATTTCGTTTACCTTTAAAATCGCAATACAGGTTTTTGCATCTACGATTTCACCGCTCAGTACTTTGTCAGTAACTTCGGAAAGAGGCACTCTTTCAAGCTCCATAAATTCATCCTCATCGCGGTTTACACTGCCTTCGTATAAATCTGTTGCCAAATACATATGAACAACCTCTCCGCAAAAACCGGGAGTGGGATACATTTTGCCCATATATGTGTAATTTTTTGCACAATACCCTGTTTCTTCCTCAAGTTCACGCTTTCCGCATTCCAAGGGGTCTTCTCCGTAATGGAGCTTTCCTGCAGGAATTTCATATGTATTTGTATCAAAGGGACGGCGGTACTGCCATTCCATAATGATAGTTCCGTCGTCAAACAGCGGAACTACACACACACCGCCGGGATGCTCCACAAGCTCTCTTGTGGCAAGATTGCCCGAGGGTGTTGTCACCGTGTCTACACGGAGGTTTATTACCTCGCCCTTAAAAACATACTCTTTTTTTACTGTCTTTTCGCTAAAATCCATTATTCTGCCTCCAGCTTTATAAGTGTCTCAAGCTTGGGATTAATACCCAACATCTTTTTCAATTCATAATATTCGTGTGTTGCTTTTTTTGCATTCTTGCCGTCTTTAAATGCTTTTATAAGAAGATTCTTCGGTGTTTCCACAGGCGAAATATATTCCTGTGCCGTGACGGAATATCCCGAAGCCTCAAGAAGCAGGCAACGAAGCGAATCCGTAAGCAAATCCGCCTGTCGTGCTTTAAATATGCCATATTTTAAAAGGGGAGTAAAAGGTTCATAAGAGTACTGACCAAGAAGCTCTTTGTGGCAACAAGGAACGGCAAAAATCGCCTTTGCCCCTGCATTGATTGCCGCACCAATTGCCATATCGGTAGCAGTGTCGCAGGCGTGCAGGCTGATAACCACATCGGGTTTTCTTTCAGGAGTGTAGGTAGTCAAATCCGCCTTTACAAAAGTCATATTATTATATCCTAAATTTTTTGCACTTTTCTTTGAAGCCTCTATAACAATCTCGGAATAGTCAACTCCTGTCACGTGACAATCTTTTTTAAGCACGTCCTTCAAATAGTAATTAAGTGCGAAAGAAAGATAGCTTTTTCCGCAGGCACAGTCAAGCACCTCAATTTTTCCGTCAAGCTTTTTTAGGTAGTCGGAGATAAGCTCCACGAAATGGTCTATCTGATTATATTTTCGCACCATATCATTTTTTATTTTTCCGTTCTGCCCCATTATGCCTATTTCTTTAAGCAAATCGTTTGCCTTGGGAGGAGCTATGAGGTACTGCCGCTCTCCTACGGTGGCGGTAGTATTTTTTTCTATCGGTGCAATGTCGTCGTATTTAAGGGTTACGTTTCTGTCATCGGCAGTTATTATTGCATCTGTGCCGCGTTCTTTATATACAAGCACCATTGCATCGTATTCTCTGGCAATATTCTCAATTTCTTTCCACTCAAAATCTTTCTTTGTCCCCGAAAAGGAAAGAACAAGCTTTTCCCCGTCTTTTTTTACTGATGCGGGGAACTGCTTCGTCCCCGATTTAAAGCTTATGTTCATTTCAATGAAGTATTCTCCATCGCCAAAGCGTGCTTTAAGCATCTGCAAATAAAAGGAAAGCTTATTTATTGAATTTGATTTCATAACTACCACCCAAGTGTAAAAGAATGTAGCGGGGATGTAAAAAAAGTCAAACTTTTTACATCCCCGAATTTTTCAATTTTGTGTTTGCGAATAAGCCGCCTTTACTCTACTGTTACTGATTTAGCAAGATTTCTGGGCTTATCAATATCGCATCCGCGGATAAGTGCCGCATAATATGCAAGATACTGCATAGGAAGTGCACTTACAAGAGGTGCAAACATTTCATCAACATCGCCGATAACAATCTGGTCGCTGTGTGCACTGATTCTCTTAAGAGAAATGGTAAGCACCTTAGCACCTCTGGAGCGAACCTCTTTAATGTTACTGCGTGTATTAAGGTTTACCGCCTCCCTGGTAATAAATGCAACCACGGGAGTATCCTTTTCAATAAGGGCGATTGTGCCGTGCTTAAGTTCACCTGCGGCAAAGCCCTCCGCCTGAATATATGAAATTTCTTTTATTTTCAGTGCCGCTTCAAGACAGATATAATAGTCGGTACTTCTGCCGATATAGAAGCAGTTACGAGTTGTTGCAAAAAATTCCTTTGAAAGCTCGTGGAAAAGCTCACGGTTGTTACACAGGCTTTCCATAACAGTTGCTGTCTTTGCAAGCTCGTATTTAAGGTTCATGGGATTATCGGAAAGAGCATTTGCAAGTACTGCAAGAACTGCCATCTGTGCAGTGTATGCCTTAGTAGATGCAACTGCAATTTCAGGGCCTGCATGAAGAATCATAGTATGGTCTGCTTCTCTGGAAAGAGTAGAGCCTTTTACATTGGTAATTGTAAGACACTTATGTCCCATTTCCTTTACCTTTACCAAAACTGCACGGCTGTCTGCCGTTTCACCGCTTTGGGAGATAAAGATAAAGAAGGGTTTCTTTGAAAGGAGCGGCATATTATGCACAAATTCGCTGGCAATATAGCTCATAGTGGGTATTTTTGCAAGCTGCTCTATATACGTCTGCCCTACAAGACCTGCATGGTAGCTCGTTCCGCAGGCAATAATATAAATTCTGTCACTTGCCTTGATATCCTTTATAATATCCTTATCCACAACAAGGTTTCCATCTTCATCGGAATACTGCTGCATAATTCTGCGGATAACAAGGGGCTGTTCTTCAATTTCTTTAAGCATGAAATGGGGGTATGTGCCCTTTTCCGTATCGGAAACATCAATTTCTGCATGGAAGCTGTCACGCTCCACCTTCTTTGCATATGATGTAAATATTTCAATGCTGTCACGGGTAATTACCGCAAATTCTTTATCATGAATTTCATAGAATGTATCAGTATTTGCAATCATCGCCATGGCATCAGAGCCAATCATGTTGAATCCATCACCCTTACCTACCAGAAGAGGGGACTTATTCTTTACGGCGTAGATTGTGTTCATATCTTCTTTATCAATGATTGCAAGGGCAAAAGAGCCTTCAAGCTCTCCTATAATATGTGCGATTGCAACCTTAACATCTTTGTCTTCTTTAACAAATTTTTCCAAAAGATGCACAATAACTTCTGTATCTGTGTCACTGTTAAACTTAACACCTTCAAGATAGTGTTTTCTAAGTGCAGCCTCGTTTTCAATAATACCGTTGTGTACCAGAGTAAAACGGTTAGCGGCATGAGGATGTGCGTTATTTTCTGTGGGTTTGCCGTGGGTTGCCCATCGGGTATGGCCTATGCCGATGGTTTCAGTCATTTTTTTGCCGCCATCTGTCTTTTTTATAAGATTTTCAAGCTTGCCCACAGCTTTATGAAGCTGTACCTTGCCATTTTCAGCCACGGCTATACCTGCTGAATCATAGCCTCTGTATTCAAGCTTGGAAAGCCCCTCAAGAAGGATGGGAGCTGCATTTTTATCACCTATGTAACCAACTATACCACACATAATTATCTTCCTTTCAGACCGCCGAAACGAAGCAAACTCAATTTCGGCTGACAATAATCCTACAAAGTATATCATACCATACAGCATATTAAATTTCAATTGTTTTTTCAGCTGTTTTTAAAAAATTGCTCTGTTAAACTGCTCGCATCTAAACTAATTATTTTTGGCATTTTTGAAAAAAACAGTAGATTTTTCTCCCGATATCCATTATAATAATATTATTCAGAAAAAGAAAGGGTGATTTCTATGAAAAACAAAATCTTATCGCTTCTTGAATCGGACAGTCGTCTGACTTCATCCAAAATTGCGGTTATGCTTGGTATAGAGGAGGGTGAAGTAAAGGCCGCCATAAAGGAGCTGGAAGATGAGAACGTCATCCTTGGCTATAAGACCATTATAAACTGGGAACTGGCAGGCAGAGAAACCACTACTGCCAATATTGAAATTAAGCTTACGCCTCAGCGTGGCGGCGGATTTGATACTGTTGCCGAGCGTATTTACAAGTTCCCTCAGGTAAAATCTGTCACACTCATGTCAGGTGCGTATGACCTTCTCGTAACCGTTGAGGGTAAAAGCTTGAAAGAGGTTGCAATGTTTGTGTCCGAAAGACTTGCACCAATGGAAAGCGTTGTTTCCACGGCAACTCATTTCGAGCTTAAGACCTATAAAAAGGACGGCATTTTCTTCACCGAAAAGGAAGAAGATAACCGGGAGGTTATCAGCATATGATGGATTATTCAAAACTAATATCGGAAAACATTTCTTCCCTTGCACCCAGCGGTATCCGAAAATTTTTCGACGTTGCCGCTGAAATGAAGGATGTAATCTCCTTGGGCGTAGGCGAACCGGACTTCGTTACTCCCTGGGCTGTGAGAGAAGCAGGCATTTATTCCCTTGAAAAGGGACGCACTCACTACAGTGCAAACAGCGGTCTTATAGAGCTTAGAAAAGAAATATGCACATATCTTATGCGAAAATATAACCTCCACTACAATCCAAAGACAGAAACACTTGTTACAGTAGGCGGCAGCGAAGCTATAGACCTTCTTATCCGTGCAATCATTTCCCCCGGTGACGAGGTTCTGATTCCCGAGCCGTGCTTCGTTTGCTACAAGCCCTGCACAATTATGGCAGGCGGCACACCCGTCACAATTCAGACGGAGGAAAAGGATAATTTCAAACTGACCGCTGAAAAGCTGATTGAAAAGATCACACCAAAGTCAAAGCTTCTTATCCTTCCCTTTCCCAATAATCCGACTGGAGCAGTAATGGATAGAGAGGACCTCGAAAAGATTGCAAAAGTTGTAAAAGAACATAATCTCTTTGTTCTATCGGACGAAATTTACGGCGAGCTTAATTATACGGGAAATCCGCACGTTCCCTTTGCCTCAATAGAGGATATGTGGGAAAGAACAGTAACGGTAAACGGCTTCAGTAAGGCGTTTGCAATGACGGGTTGGCGTCTTGGCTATGCCTGCGGTCCTGAGCCTGTTATTAAGCAGATGACGAAAATTCATCAGTACGCAATTATGTGTGCTCCCACGACAAGCCAGTATGCGGCTATTGAGGCAATGCGGAGTTGCGATGATGAAGTTGAATATATGCGTAGTGAATACGACCACCGCCGCCGTGTTATGGTAAACGGTTTCAGGGAAATGGGACTTAGCTGTTTTGAACCCCTCGGTGCGTTTTACGTATTTCCCAACATAAGTGCTACGGGATTAAGCAGTGAGGAATTTGCCACAAAGCTCCTTTATGAAAAGAAGGTAGCCGTAGTACCCGGCACAGCTTTTGGTGAAAGCGGCGAAGGCTTTATCCGTTGCAGTTATGCTTACAGTATTAAAAATATTGAAAGAGCACTGGAGAGAATAGGCGAATTTGTACAGGAATATGTTAGATAAAATAATGGCTGTAAAAAGGTTAAACTTTTTACAGCCACTTTTTTATCTTATCTCATATCCGCCCTTAATCATAATAAGACAGTTTGTTAAGGCTTTTACTCCTCTGCCGTCATTTACGGGAACTATAAGCAGGTGGTTTCCCTGCACCGTGATGCCGTCGGCAAGGTCATAACCCATAGTGACATCGCTTACTCCGCCCTTTTGAGTTCCAATAATGGTACATTCCCCCTGACGGAGAATCATTTCTGTACCTGCAGTGCCGTACACACTCTTTCCCTGAGGAACTTCCACAACGTTAAAGCGTGTCATTTGCTCAAGATAGCTTTTAGTCACAAGCGGGTCCTCATTTGTCCCAGGCTGTGCGGCATATGCTGCCGCAAACACACCTACAGCACTTAAAATAATCGCCAAAGTCTTTTTCATTCGTAACACAATCCTTTCAGTTTTCTACCAATCCGAAGCTGACGGAAATGGCATCATTAACCTTTATCATTTGCAGTTCATCTAATTTACCGATTTTCTCCCTGAGCCGCTGTTTGTCTATGGTTCTGACCTGTTCAAGAAGTATTACACTGTCACGACTAAGGCCGTACTTCTGTGCGTCAAGCTCAATATGGGTGGGAAGCTTTGCCTTATTAATCTTACTGGTTATTGCCGCGGCAATAACCGTCGGGCTATATTTATTTCCCACGTCATTTTGAACCACCAATACAGGTCTTATACCTCCTTGCTCCGAGCCTACAACGGGACTTAAATCAGCATAAAAAATATCACCGCGTTTTACAATCAAGTTTCATTCCTCCGATGAAGGGATTTATTCTTCCCCCAAATATTTCTCGTAGATTTCACATGCATTTTCATCGGATAACAGAGATTCATGGGCAAGTTCAAGATTTATTTCACCCATTTCCAAATATCCCTTTTTCATTTGTTCCTTCATTTCAATTTTCTTTCTTTCACCGACATACTGCTTTACTGCCAACGCCATGATTTCACTCCGTGACCGATTAAGTGTCAAGGCAATTTTATCCATCTCCTCAACTAAGCAATCGGGCAATGTGACAGATATTTTGCGATTTGTCCAAAGTTTCATCTGACATGCCCTCCCTTATAGCAAATATATGTCTATTATACTATATTTTCGGCAGAAGGTCAAATGTAACTTATTCCAAAACTATGTAGGCGGCTGTGCATCTACACCTTCATTATGCACATAAATTCTCAAGCTGATACATTTACCTCGTAATTTCTCTTATAGCTGTAGGAATAAGTTCAATTAAATCTCCGCTTACTGTTCCATATGCACCGATTTTCTTTTCCGCAATAACGCCCGCTTTGGAATGAATATAGCACCCAAGTGCTGCACTGTCGGTAAGGGAAAGTCCCTGTGCTGCAAAGGAGGCTATTATTCCCGAAAGAACATCTCCGCTGCCCGCCTTAGCAAGTGCA
Organism: Clostridia bacterium; assembly: GCA_017451505.1. Lineage (GTDB taxonomy): Bacteria > Bacillota > Clostridia > UMGS1883 > UMGS1883 > UMGS1883. The sequence goes on from JAFTOF010000004.1 coordinate 35,198, forward strand.
CTCGTGGAATTGAGGCTGACATATTTATTGCTTCCACCGTAGGTTACAACCGTTCTTGCCCCTTTTAAAAGGAGATTTATTCCCATATCACAGGCAAATTTATCGGCAATTTGTATACGGCGTTTTTCTATGTCCCCCACCTCCAATTGACTTATTCGTGAAAACTCTTTTACATGAGGTGTTAAAAGAACATTCCTGTTTTTTATAATATCAAGCTTTCCTGCAAGTGCATTTACTGCGTCCGCATCAATTATAACACCGCAGGATGCCGCACTGAGTATATTTTTAATAAGAATATGGTGATTTCCTTTTCCAAGCCCGCACCCAACAAGCACGCTATCGGCAGTTTGAATAGCATCGTAAGCCTCACGGGAAAGTTCGGGGAGCATTATGCCCTCCTGCTCAGGGGCAGGAATAACGATTGCTTCCTTTACCAATATATTCAAAACAGAGCATATCTGTGAGGGAGCAATTATTTTCACCAATCCGCATCCGCTTCTTAGTGCCGCCTGTGCCGCCATTACCGCCGCACCTGACATGGTTTTACTCCCTGCAACAATTACCGCCGTGCCGAAAGTTCCCTTGTGTGAATATCGGCTTCTTTTGGGGATAATAGTCGATGCCAGCTTGTCCGTAAGAGGTACGCAGGTGCTTTGCGTGATAGCGTTATAATCCACGGGGATTCCCACTTCGGCTATAACTATTTCTCCGCACAAATCAACGCTTTCATTTGAAAGCATACCTCTTTTGGGTGCAGTAAAAGTAATGGTTTTGTCTGCCTTTACCGAAACTGCACACTTTTTTCCCGTATCACTGTCAAATCCGCTGGGGACATCACAGGAAACCACGTAAGTGCCTGATGAGTTAATCATTTCAATGGCACGGATTATATCCGTATTTTCTATTTCTCCCTTGATACCAATACCGAAAATTGCGTCTACACTGCACTCAAATTCCTCTGTAGGAAATAAAGCACCCTGAACAATGGGAATGTCCTCATCCATTGCTTTTTTGCAGAGTGCACGGCAATCCTCGTTCTGGGGAGGTTCTACCTGAACAATCTCAACCCTCTTTCCATCTCTCCTAAGTAAAATTGCAAGCTGATAGCCGTCGCTTCCGTTATTTCCCTTACCGCAATATATTCTGAAGGAATTAAACCCCTTTATTTCATTGTAACAGGCAAATGCCGCATTTTCAATAAGCTGCACCGCACTGACATTTTCCATAGCCCGTGCTTCTGCCTCTCTAATCATATCGGTAGTTAAAAACAGCATATCTTACTCCGTTCCGCCATACAGGCATTTTTTAAGAAAGAGGGGTGTAAAAGCTTTACACCCCCAATACATTTTATTCAAAATCGCTGTCTTCCGTCGCTTCACTTATGTGAATTTTGTCGGGAGCATATTTCTTCATATATTCCAGACAGGATGCAGACGGTTCAAACTTCACGATTGTCTTTTGCCCCTTATGTTCAAGAATGGTGAAGTATACGACTGCACCTTTTTTCCATGTAGAAGCATCTATAACCTTGTCAAACTGTTCCTTAAGACGGCTATTGTATTTTGTATCATTCATTGCCGCCATTACCTCAATTTGCTTTACGGAAAAAGATATCAGATTTTTTCTTTTGGAAGCATTGAAAATCACGTCAATATCTACCGAGTCTTCGACAATTATATACTCAAACTCTTTTTTCAGTCTGGATGCGAGAATATACGCCAGATAAAATGCACCCACTGCCAACAAGCTTTCAATACCGCCAAGCATACGCAAATAATACAGGCAACAAAGAGCCAACATAAACGCTGCGAAATAAAGCATAACAGTAGCCAATATTTCTGCGGCACCTAACTTTCTTTTTACTAAATATTCTTTATAATTCATGGCTTTCTCCTTAGATTTATATCATTAAACTCCCTCTACCGCATCACCTGACACAGGTGTATTATCCGAGGGGGCTGGCGGTTGAGGTATTTGAGGCTCCTGAGGCACGTCAGGCGTGCTTTCAGAGGGATTTTCTGCTTCCTCACCCACGTCTACAATACCTTCTATTTCTTCATCCTTTTCAGTCAGCACACCGCCTTTTTCAAGATCATTTTCATTGAATGAATAAGGGTGCTCGTCGCAACGCTTTGTGGGAATTCTGCTTTTTTCGTAAAGCTTTCCGCCAAGATTCTTACATGAAGGAGTTGCTCTCATTCCGCTGTCCTTACAAATCAAGATGTTGTACTTCCCCTTTACCTCGTCCTCTAAGAAAGGCTTATCGGGAAGTCCTTTATGAACTTCTGTCATAACCTTTCGCCATGCGACTGCCGCAGGGTTGGGAGAGAATCCACGAAGCGGAGCAGGCTGGTCATATCCAAACCAAACTGCACCCACATAATAGGGCGTAAATCCTACAAACCATCTGTCGTTATTACTTGAGGTTGTACCTGTTTTACCTGCCGCACGAACATTGGGTATTCTTGCAGATGTACCTGTTCCGCCCGTTACAACGCCTTGCATCATGCTAATCATCTGCTCTGCGGTTGTCTCGCTCATGGCAGTATATTCCGTAGCTTTATGTTCCAAAAGCACATTACCTTCGGAATCAAGCACCTTTGTATATGTTGTGGGAGAAATGTACTTGCCGCCGTTGGGGAAAGCACTGTATGCGGCACACATATCAAGAACCGTTACACCGTCGGTAAGGCCGCCCAATGCTATCGGAGCAAGCCCCACGTCGGAAAATGTCTTTCCGTTTGACTTTCTGTTTTTTACCACAGAATCTATGTGGAAATTATTCTTTACAAAGTTAAATGCCGCCTCTGCAGTCGTATAGTTACATATTTTTACCGCAGGTACATTTCTTGATCCGCGGAGTGCAGCCGCAACGGTTATCCTTCCGGCAAATCTTCTGTCGTCGTTTCTCGGAGACCAATCCCCGAAAGAAACGGGGGCATCGTTAACTATTGATGTAGGCGTTACCAAGCCGTATTCAACGGCAGGAGTATACACTGAAAGTGGCTTGATGGTTGAGCCGGGCTGACGAAGTGTATGTGTGGCACGGTTAAGTGTACGATTGCCGTCCTTTGCACCTCTGCCTCCTGTAAGAGCTTTAACCTGTCCGCTGTAAGGGTCCATAATCACCATAGATGACTGAGGCTGCAGCGTTCCCGAAGCCTTTTGGAATGACGAGGGGTCATTATACACTTTGTCCATTGCTTCCTGAATCTTGGGATCCATTGAAAGATATATCTTTAGCCCACCGTTATACAAAATCTTACTTGCGTAATCCTTTGTATAGTCATACTCCTTCATCAAATCTTCAATAACCTGGTCTATTGCCGCGTCAACAAAATAGCTTTGATAACGCTCGGACTGCCCTCCGTCTTTTTTGACAAATTTTAGTTCCTCATTCTTTGCCTGTTCATACTCTTTCTGAGTAATAAAGCCAAGCTCTCTCATTTTTTTGAGAATAACCGACTGTCTTTGCTTATTATTTTCGGGGTTTACAAGAGGGTCATACTTTGTGGGGAACTGAGTAATACCTGCAATGGAAGCACATTCCGCTAATGAAAGCTCTGATACATCCTTGCCAAAATAGGTCATTGCTGCACTTGCAACTCCGTTACACTTCTGACTAAGATAAATGGTATTAAGATAATACTCCAAAATCTCATCCTTGGAAAGCTCCTTTTCCAGATTGTACGCACGGTAAGCCTCCTGAATTTTTCTCTTAATGGAATAATCATCATCACGAGTGATGTTCTTGATAAGCTGCTGTGTAATGGTGCTTCCGCCATAGCTGGAATTGCCGTCCTTGGTAATATACTGAACTGCCGCACCTATAAAACGCTTATAGTCGATACCGCTGTGACTATAGAAACGTTCATCCTCAATAGCCACAAAAGCATTTTTCAAATGCTCGGGAATTTTTGAGCCTGAAACCCAGACACGGTTTTCCGTATCGTAAAGCTGCTCATATTCTATCATATCCCCCGTTTGTGAATCCTGAACATATACAAACGAAGTAAGATTAAGACGCATATTATCAACATTTACAAGCTCTGCATCCTCTACATATCCGTAAAGTGTTCCAAAAAGCAGTCCGATTACACCCATTATCAGCATAAAAGTTAAAATGCCTATGCCGATAAGGATTCTGATTGACGCTCTTTTAAACTTACTTTTTGAAGCTTTTTTTCGTTGCATCAGCGTACACCTCCCATGAGTTAATACCTATACAGCATTTAGTATAACACCAAAGCATTAAAAAAGTGTTACAAAGCACACATTATTTGTATATTATGGGTTTCAGACGGAAAAAATAGGGGTAAACCACGCATACAAGGAGGTTTTTATATGAATTTTAACCGAAAAGCCGTTTTTGCGGCTATTCTTATAACCACTACATTTTTTTCATCAATGATAGGATACATTCAAGGTGTACGCGGTGAAAAATCCAGATCACGCTATCTTTATGAACGTGTTTCTGTTACGCCACAAAGAGAGGATATAAGCAGTGTTTCAAACAAAAAGAATGAACTCCCTGTAAAAAAAGCTGAGGAATCCATACCGAAATATATTTTAAAAGAACAGGACGGTATTCTGGCACTTTACTTGGGGACGGGCCGCGAGGAAAAGCTGTGGCAGACCTACGACATCAGCGTTAATTTGTTACCCGAATCAGACAGGGCACAGCTTGCAGAGGGAATTGAGTTTTCAAGTATCAGCGAAGCTCTGCAGATGATTGAAGATTTTTCAGGTTAACTAAAAAAAGGAATTCGCCGAAAACGAATTCCTTTTTGCATTTTATTGAATTGGCTTCATTAAATCCGACCTAACCCAGCCGATTTTGCCGTCGGGTGTCATTACCTTACACCAGATAAATTCCTCGTCATCAAGATGCTCTTCGCCCTGACATACAAACTGTGACTGAAAATCGTCATATGGGATAAGCATTACCCTCTCCTCGCTGATTTCGGGAGTAGGTCTTATATTAACACCGTCGGGGTCAGCCTTTATAAGAACTGTCCCCTCGGGGTAAAGCAGAGGCTTTTTATATTCTATTTCCACATTTTCGGTTTCTGTCTTTTTATTGTTTTTGGTATAAAGTACAATATCAAAGGAGTTTGTTCCTTCTTCAAGATTTACCCTCTTTGACCATACCTTCTCCCCGTCATCTTCTGATACGGTGGTAATCTTCTGTCCGTTAATGCTGAGAGTTGCCTTTTCCTTCTCAGTTGATATAACACCGCTTAAGGTGCAGGTCTTTTCTTCCGTTTCTTCCTCATATTCATCTACCGCAAGGAAAATTTCGTATTCTTTTTCTACCACACCGCCATTGTTACTGTCATCATTATCCTTTTTATTAATGGTCATTACCAAAACAACTATTGCGGCAATCAAAAGTACTGTAACAATGCCAAGTACCACATAAAGAACGGGTGATGTGCCCTTTTTCTTTTTCGGTTCTGCTTTCGGTGCCACAGACTGGGCGGGAGCAACATAGACAGGCTGCTTTACCTCTTGCACGGGTGGCTGAGGCTCTGCGGGGGTAAACTTCACAGTATTTTCTGCTTCTGTTTTCTTTTCGCTTACATATGTAACTGCCGTGCCGCAGTTCTTACAAAACTTCGCACCGTCATTAAGCTGTGTTCCGCAAGATTTACAAAACATATTATTTATCCTCCCTTTATTCTAAATACTTCGCATGATATTCTTCGAAGCTGTTTATTCCCTTTTCTTTCATATCGGTGCTGACTTCTACACCGACATATCTAAGATGCCATGGCTCGGCTTCATAACCTGTTATATCTTCTGTTTCTTTAAGGTATCGGATTATAAATCCGTACTTGTAGCAATTATTTTTAACCCATTCATATTCGGGAGTAGCCTCAAATTCACGTAGTCCGTCACGTGAGCCGAAAATGTCCATTGCCATGCCCGTATGATGCTCACTGTAGCCCGGTCTTGCACTGTAGCGGTCTACATTTTCCTTTGTATCGGTTGCAAGGTATCGGTTGTACAAATTCTTTTGATATTCAACTGTTCTGTAGCCTGAAACTACACGGATTCTGTAGCCTTCACGCCTTGCATCATCACGCATTTTTTTATAAGCCTCTCCCGTGTCTTTCCTGAGATACTGACCATCAAACTGCTGAAGATCGGGAGGCTTGTACCCTTCGGGAACCTTATAGTATTTGTTCACTATTATAGTGGGGTCATCGTATCCGGAAACCTCTACATCATATTCATATTTATCCTTGTCCTGATGTGCGTTGACTCTCCACACAACGTCTTCCTTTGTCATTTGTGGGTTAATCTCTGCATACGCATTATAGCGTTCCTCGTTCTCCTCTTTGTAATAAGGTATGTCCCTATAGGGGCTTAGTTCATTAATTTCAAGTACGTCATCGGGGATAATGGTGTTTCCGAAATTCTCACCGCCACCCTCGCTGCTGACACCTTTATCCTTAGTACTTATAAACGCTATTACCCATATGCACGCAAAAAGAAGAATCAGACAAATGGTAATCATATTTACAAGCTGTTTTTTCCTTTTCCGTCTTTTTCGTTTTTCCGCAATTAACGCTTTTTGCTCCCTGAGTATTGCATCATATTGGGTATTTTGCTCTTTCTCCACAGTCAACGTGCCTTTAACATCGTTCACCATAACCACCTCATTTGTGTTTTATCACGGCTTAATTTAACAGAATTATAACATAAAATATCACATTTTGCAACCGAAAACGACAAATTCCTTGACTACTACATCTACACTAATCTTAACAATGTAAATAAAAGCATTTTTTGCATACAAAAAGAGTGAGCAAAATTGCTCACTCTTTTATTAACGTTTGTGCAATAGATTATTCTTCGATTGCAGATACAACGCCGCTGCCTACTGTTCATTTTTGAAGGTATTCAGCATTAATCAGAAATGCTCAAAACTGCTATATGATACGTGTTTCCACTATACAGAGATAAACAGGTATAAGCAGTGTTATGGTAGTATTTTTGGTAGTATGGTAGTCAAAATTGGTAGTAAAATAAAAAGTGTGTATGAGATATTTTAATATTATAAACTCTGAACAATTCATTGTTTGGAGTTTTCTTTTTGCCCTCAAAAGTGGTTTTCATATTACTATAATAATTTATTTTCCATACAAACAAAGAGCGATGTAATTATATATGGTGCTGTTCCATAAGAACAAGCAAATTCGGGGCAACTAGCATAAGTCGGGGGGAGTTGAAAAAATGATACCATATTTTGAAAGAAAAAGCAAGTGGATATTATATGAAAAAGCAGCGTTGTCGGGAATGAAAATTTACTTGCTGTTATCTTTTTCAAACTGCTTAATAACAGATGTTACAACTGAAATTTGCTCTGTTGTAAGGTTTGAAACATCTACGGTTTTATTCTTGTTAATCCCTAAAAGAAATTCCATAGAAACATTGAATTGATAGCTTAGTTTTGATAATACATGAAGACTTGGAAGTCGATTCTGTGATTCGAAAGCAGAGATAAGACTTTTATTGACACCAATTCTATTTGCAAGCTGAGTTTGGCTTATCCCCTTTTCTTCTCTAAGTTTCTTTAAATTTTCTGAAAACTCTGCTTTCATACAAATCAACTCCTTATATATTTTATATTGTATAACAATTTTGTATACATATGGAAAATCTTTGTTGACTTATAGAAAACTAAGTGATATAATGTAGAAAAATATAAAAAAGGAGATTTATCACTATGGATTTTAAAGAATTCTGTACTATCGCAAAAAAATGGAAGGAACAAGGAATAAAACTTAAAATCAAAGACCTAAATACTAATGAAACGGATAACGTAATTTCATATGAGGTTAGGGAACCAAATTACCAAAATGGCACAATAATATCTTTTGAAGTAAAGCCTTCGTATGCTCATATGATTTGCGAAAAAGATAAATGCGACTTTAAAGAAATAGGTGAAAATTTGTATGAAGTGAAAGTTGCTGATAATCATTATCAAATTATTATAGAATAAAGTAAAGGGGAGTTTAATTTATGTTTTCTACAAAAAAATTCTTATGCTTAATTTTAACTATTTTTTTACTAATGTCTTTTATATGTGCCTGCAATTCTTCAGATAATTACGTTCCCAAATCATCTAATGATGATTATGAATCTAATGATTACACAGCGGAAGAAGAGGACGAGGATGAACCAAAAATTTCAAAATATGAAGCCATAGAAAAGGCTAAAAGAACTGAAAAAAGTGTTATCTTAGGGAGATATGGTTTCAATTCCGACGCTGGAATAACATGGGGAGAATGCACAGCCGAACCGCACTATGATGGTTGGAGCGTAACCTTACGTGGAAATATAATAGGTACAACTGATCTTTCTCACTCAAATTATCGCCAACAGAGTTTCACAGAAGTATTTAATGTTTATGATGGAATTTATTGAATCGCAAACAATTTATAAGCAGTGATACCACACGAAGTTCCAACAGTCATAAAGCCGTATTTCTATCAAAACGACCTTGCTACTTGATAGAAATACGGCTCTCTGTTACTCAAAAATCACCATCAAACACATCAGCACAAAAAATCCAAGACAATAAACCACTTATATCACCTCCTTTCACGTATGAAATAATCAATCAAAGAGAACAGTACAAAGATACATGACAACAATAATCCAAATAACCATTAGATTACACTCCTTCCGCAATGGAATTTTATAAATCAAAAACGAATGTTTATGAGAGAAAATTTTTCAAAGCATAAATCGTGTAAAATGCAGTCAAATTCCCTCTCATAACTTCTATCAAAAACAAGCAATCAAAAAGCTACCTGTTTTGAGAGATACCTGTACAGTGTTGCACTTGACACACCTGTTAGCTCTGTAATCTCTTTAACAGAGTAGCTTTTTGTTTCGTATAACTTGACAGCCTTCTCTATGAGCTTGCTGTCTGTTTTAGGTCTACCGCCTACTTTCCCTCTTGCCCTACTTGCTTTTAAACCTTCCCGTGTTCTTTGCACAGTTAAGTCTCTTTCAAATTGACAGATTGCCGACAAAACAGTTACAAGCAGTTTGCCTGTCGGGGTAGCGGTATCAATATTCTCTTTCAAAGATACAAGTTTAACCTCTCTCTTTTCAAGTTCATCAAGAATGTTAAGCAGGTCTTTTGTACTTCTACTCAATCTTGATAGCGATTCTACGACTAAAACATCACCCTTTCGTAGCAATAACATTACTTTGTCAAATTCAGGTCGATTGGCTTTTGTTCCTGTGAATTTCTCGGTGAACATCTTCTCATACCCAAAGCCTGTTAACAAGTCAATTTGTCTATTTAATGACTGCTGTTCCGTGCTAACTCTCGCATACGCTATAATCATTAATTTTCACCATTCCTTTCTTCATTAGTTATGAGGCGGTTCAGCAAATTAAGTATTGCTTTTGTTTCCATGTATTCGTGTTTATAACCCTTTCTTGGTCGGGAATATTCAAAGTCCTCAGATACTATCATTAGCCGTGCCTCAAACATCTCATGAAGCCTAAGAAGCAGTTTTAAGTCATTCCGCATCTTCATATACCCCCTTTCCTAAAATCATTTCTACAGCCTTTTCAGCTCTTGAAGCAGCGGTTATTATCATACGACTATCGCTTTGTAAAACCTCAATCCATGAGTTGATGTAAGAAACAGAGTTTTCAAAAGTGTCAGGCTGTTCTATACCCAATTCAGACATAAGCATTGACGAGCCTATTTCGGCAACAAGTTCTTCTATGCTATATTCTTCGGAAGCAAAGGCGGTGCTTCTAATTCGGTCTAATCTTGCCTTGTTTCCTGTAGAATGAATCAGTTCGTGTAATACAACCGAATAGTAACTTGAAGTGTCTTTAAACTGCTTTATATCAGGCAAGAGTACACTATCATCACTTGGTCTGTAATACGCTTTATTTGAGCCTGTAACTGTCTTTAAAGAGATATTCTGGCTATTGATATAGTCGTGTATCACTTCATCGATAGAAGCGTTTCTGACGTTGTTTTCGCTCCATTTTACCCTTGATTCAATTCCTTCACAATCGTCAATATGAAACACGTTATAGTACCTGAGAACAGGTAGTTTTTCCACAGTAATTTCACCATCTTTGTCAATCTCTTTTTCGTACCATTTCCAAAAGACAATGAAGTTTGATTTTGCCCCTTTCTTAACTTTACCATTGTGTTCAGAACATTGCTTAAAGCTAATGTATTCACCACCGTCAAGCAGAAGCCTGTTAATTCCCCTGTAGGGTTTTTGAGTAATCCAGTTGGCAGCGGATTGTCCTTTCCAAGGCTTTCTCCACGGCACTACACCTTCTTGAAGTTGTTCGATTATCCTTTGTGTTACTTTTTCGTATACTGTATTCATTTACAGTACCTCCTTAATAAAAATTTATATTGAAATGCCAACGCATAACAATCAATTTCAGGCAATAAAAAAAGAGCTTACGGAGTATTATCACTCTGTAAGCTCAATTCATTTAAAGCTGAATTTACATATTTAAGCTATCGTTATTTATTTGTATAGTGTATATTAGAGGTATTTCCATCTCCAAATAAAATTTCCTCTTATTTCAGCAAATCCTTCCAGTTATGCGGAAATCCCATTAGTTCCATTTTAACATTTGGATACTTATCAAATAAGAGTTCTATCAAATCCAGAAAATCCTTCCAATGTTTATCCTTTGGAAGAATATTACTCAAACATAACAAAGTCGCAAAGACTCTTACACTACTTATACCCTGTTTTGTATGTTGTTTGTAAAGTGCAGGTGTCTTTGAAAGATTTACATTGTATAGTCTTCCATAATGAGCACATATATTCCTAACAAAAGCTATATGCTCAATCCAACTTTCAAAATAAGTGTATTTTACTCCATATATCTGAGCTATTACCTTCTTATCTTCCTGTTTCATGTTCTTATAAAACTTAGACAGCGTTCCAAAACTAAACAACTCTATCAACGCATATAGGGGCAACTTGTTTGTTTCATAATTCTTCTGAAAATTCTTCACAAATGCCGTCTTATTATTTCTATCTATTTCATTACTAATTTCAATCAGGAAATTCGAATGATAGTCTGCATTTTCAAAGTTGTTAACATCCTCATATCCAAAGTTTCCATACTTACAAGAAAAGCAATTCGAAATTCGACATCTAAGATTTATTTCGACTTTCTCTATTTGAGCAAAAAGGGCTTGTCTGAAATTACAGTTAAATAAATACAATTCCTTAATGGTCTCAAATCTAACTCCCTGATTGTACTTATCGTTTTTCTTTTTTAACCCTATGCTATATGCTTTTATCAGCCTAAAATACGATACATCATTAAGGAATTCTTTTACCTCTTCCTCATTATCAATAATGAGTCCAAGTTCCTTAAGATTTTCTACCTGCTCATCTACAGACATAGGAGCTTGGTGCTTCTTTAACTCCATGCTTTTCACTTCCGTATAAATTAAATGACCCGACATGGTACGCATCGTTGAGAGGCGTGTCGGGTTCTGTTACTGTTATTATATTAGGTCAAAGGTCAAAAGTCAACACATTTCATTAATTTTATTAAAATAATTTCGCTAAGTTCAAACACTGCTTATGAGTTGGTGCTCCATATAGTATATACTCAGAGAATTTCCTTCACAGAAAGACGTGTTTTTATTTTTTGTTTGCTTCAATAATTTCCATCATTTCTTTCTGATATTCTCTTTTGCAATCAAAATCTATACTTCTCACCATATTTCTCAAAGTTTCTTGAATCAACCCCGAATAAATGTCTAAAACGTCAATACCTGCATTGGGATAAGCATCTTTAGGCAAATAATTATTGGAAGACATGTCTATTTTTCTTGCTTCACGATATGCTTCTTTTATTTCATCGCTGGCATCCCTATTTGGTCTTGCTGAAAACAAGAGATAAGCATTCATCTGCATAAGAAATTCCTCAAAATATTTATTATTAATTAAAAATTCAAATACTCTTTTCTTAGCTTCATTTCTTGATATATCCAATAAATTATCTACACTTTCATCTGAGAGTTCAATATTAACCAAGTTTCTTCTTCTGTTCTTTTTTCTTGTTCGCTCTGTTGCGGATTCGTCTTTTATTCCCAAAATATAATCTGAAGATTCATCAAAAAGTACTGCTAGTTTGGCAATGGTCTTTGCATCAGGTAAGTATCTGCTATTTTCATATGTTCCATATGTTGCATTAGCTAAATTCAACTTTTTTGATACATTTTCTTGCGAATAACCTTTTAATTTCCTCAATTTTCTTAACCTTACCGAAAACGGTGATAAACATTCACTTTCTGGAATGCACTTTATATTCTGCCTTTCAAAAAACTCATCATTATACATATAATTACCCCTCTCATTTTCCATCGAAATACTAGCGAAAAAAATTTAAAAAAATTTATTGTTTTAACTATTGACTTTTCTCGTTTTAATATGTTATACTCTTTTAGTAGTATTTCAATGATGTTTTTTCTAAATTATATCAATATTTTTTCTGTAAGTCAAGTCTCTTTTGCAAATTTCTAATCAATTCTTATAATTGAATCATAATTCTTTCACTATGTTTTCAAGTTTTATTATAGAAAACAATATAAATCAAGGAGGTATGCCCCTATGGTAGATACTATCAGACTCAGGGTGAACATTTTAAAAACTGAATTAGAAGTAAATAAGTGGAAAACAGAGATTAATGAAGAGACAGGTGAATTTTATTACTATACTTTTATCAAAGCTATACGTCTTGCTTTTTATCCCGACACTAAGAACCTGATTATAACAGGAAGGTATATAAGTACATATACCAATGATAAATTTAAGAACTTTGATGATATATTCTCAACGAAGAATGAAATTCTAGAATTTTTTTTCAATTTGGAAAGTTACATCAATTCCTATTTTATAACTCCTGTTGTGAATATTTTAACCAACAAAGTTACTCGTTTGGATTATTGTATGAATGTCGAAACTGAAAATGCTAAAGAGTATATTGAATTTTTCAATATGTATTATAATACGAAGCCTAAGAAATTGCAATCATATATAAATCACACCGCCGAGCATAAATTACCCATTGATAGTAGTTTCTACTTAAAGACGGAAAGACAATATAAAGATAAAAAGAACCAGAATTTCACATTGAACATATATTCAAAATCAAATGAATTAATATCAAAAAGAAAGAAACAGATTTGTAAATTTGGAAGTAGTAGTATAAGTGAGGAAGATATTCTTGAAGCTGAAAACATTCTAAGAATAGAGGTACAGCTACATTATTCCAAGTTAAAAACGACATGTGAAAAGTTTAACATTAACTCTAAGAAATGTTGTCTCTATGATTTGTTTGATATTGAAATAGCTCAATATGTACTCGCAAATGAGTTAAAAAGGTTTTTTACAGAAGCGGACTTTTATAGTTATGAAAAGGCTAAGGAAGAAATCCAATTAAAAATCAAGAATCATAAAAGTAAAAAGGCAGCCTTGGAGTATATAGAAGCGGTGTCAAAAAACAACAAAGTTAATTCAATTACAATTCCTAAAAACCTCATCAGTATAGGAATATTTCCCCATTATTTTATTCCAAGAAATTGGAATATTGACATATTACAAAATCCCATTAAGCTGATTGACGAGAAGATTCATGTTAATCAATTACAATGGTTATCACTAAAGAAAGGAGGTAATAGTCATGACAAAAAAACATAAGGACAGATTGAAGGCATACAAGAATAAAGATGTTCTTACGATACTTGAAGTGCAAGATATTCTTCAAGTAAGTAGAACCAAAATAGATGCTCTTATAGATAGCGGAGAGATAACTGTTAGAAAACCTTGTGATAAGTATTTGGTTTTAAAAGTAGATTTACTCCATTATTTAGATAAAGCTCGCTTGTCGGAATAACATTCTGGCAAACGAGCACCATTCACGAAAGGAGGGGTAGTATGTTAAATCAATATAATAATGAACTAACAATTGATGATGTGGCAGAAATTCTGAATTACAATCAATCCACCATTTATAGATTAATGAGCAATGGTGTTATTCCGTATTTCAAAAAAGGGAATACCAGATATGTTCACAAATATGAATTAATATACATGTTAATACATTCGTAGAATTAACATAAAAGCAACCTTTGAGGAAAGGAGGGAAAATGCCTATGTATAATAAATTGAAGGATAAAAAACAGCTCAAATTAAATTCATTTTGTAGTTTATTTGATGTTCCCCGTTCTACTGCATTGCAATGGTATCATTCATCAAACTTTCCTATGTACAAAATGGAAGGAAGATGGTATGTAGACATGGAGGAATATTACAGATGGAGAGATACAGAACATGACAGGTGTTATGTATATTCAACTTGACAAATAACATTATATATGCTATTATCCAGGCTAAATATCTCATACACACCTATATGAAATAGGAGTGATAAGAATGAATAAGGATATTAAGAAAAGAAAAGATGGGTATTACCAAATTCAGATAGACTGCGGTTATGACGAATTTGGGAAGAGAAAAAGAAAAACAATTTACGGAAAAACCCAACGCGAATTAGAAAGGAAGGTTACAGATTTCAAGGTCAAATTACAAAGTGGTATGATATCAAACAAAAAACCTATCACGTTTGAACAGATGGCAAACCTTTGGATTGAGAAACACACTCTTAATCGTTCCCAATCAACAATTAAGAGGTATAAATCTGTTATAAAAAATCAGCTTCCTCCCCTTTTGCCTATGAAGTTGAATAAAATTTCAACAGGTACTATCCAAGAACTATTAAACACACTTCAAAAACAAGGGTGCAAATCAAACATCAAGTTAACAAAGTCCGTATTGCTTGAAATATTCAAAAAAGCTGTTTCATACGGATATGTAACAATTAATCCAGTAACGAATGTTGAGACACCCAAATATGACAAAGTTAAAAGAAGAGCTTTAACAGACATTGAATTACAAGCTATCAATAATACTACAGAATTTACCCCAAAGGAAAAGGCATATCTGTATATAGGGCTTTATGCAGGATTACGTCAGGGGGAAATATTAGCTTTATCTTTAAAGGATATTAATTTAGATGAAAAGTATATTTCAGTAAGTAAAACCCTAACCTATCCCTCTAATAGTGCGGTATTACAGAACCACACAAAAACCCAAAGTGGTATGCGAGAAGTTAAGATTGGAGAACCTTTAATAACTGTTTTAAAAGAATATATTGACACCATACCTAATTGTCAATTTTTATTTCAAAGAAAAGATGGTTCTCTCTTTTCTAAAACAGCCAAAGCAAACCTTTGGTATCAAATCAAGAAAAAGATTAACAAGCATATGCCCGAAGGTTGTGAAACAAATATTACAAGTCACTTTCTACGGCACAACTATGCCACCGACTTATGTAATATAAACTTACCTGTTAAGCACATTCAGTATCTTTTAGGTCATGCTAATATACAAACAACATTAAACATTTATGCTGAGACGAGAAAAGAAGAAATTGATATGTCATCTGTGGAAGAGTATTGGAAGTCTAAAGCAATAGGTTGATTTTGGTAGTAATTTGGTAGTATTGCTATTTTGCAGACAGAAAAAGCGGCTCCTCCAAATTGGAAGAACCGCTTTATTAAGCCATTTATTAAGAATAGATTATTCTTCGATTGCAGATACAACGCCGCTGCCTACTGTTCTACCACCTTCACGGATAGCGAAACGAAGACCTTCTTCGATAGCGATAGCCTTCTGAAGTGCAACAGAGATTGTTACGTTATCGCCAGGCATACACATTTCTGTGCCTGCGGGAAGAGCGATTTCACCTGTAACGTCTGTTGTTCTGAAGTAGAACTGGGGACGGTAGTTGTTGAAGAAAGGTGTATGACGGCCACCTTCATCCTTAGTAAGAACGTAAACTTCGCCCTTAAACTTTGTGTGAGGATGAATGCTACCGGGCTTAGCAAGAACCTGTCCTCTTTCGATTTCAGTTCTCTGAACACCACGGAGAAGTGCACCGATGTTGTCACCAGCTTCAGCCTGAGGAAGAAGCTTTCTGAACATTTCGATACCTGTTACAACAACCTTACGAGCCTCGTCTGCAAGACCAACGATTTCAACTTCTTCGTTAACAAGAAGTGTACCTCTTTCAACACGGCCTGTAGCAACTGTACCACGACCTGTGATAGAGAATACGTCCTCGACGGGCATAAGGAAGGGAAGATCTGTGGGACGCTGAGGAGTAGGAATGTACTCATCAACCTTGTTCATAAGCTCAACGATAGGAGCATATTCGGGAGCATTGATATCTGTAGAAGTAGATTCAAGAACCTGAAGTGCACTACCGCAAACGATCGGGATGTCATCTCCCGGGAATTCGTATTCTGTAAGAAGATCACGGATTTCCATTTCAACGAGTTCAAGAAGCTCGTCATCGTCAACCTGGTCTCTCTTGTTCATGAATACTACGATATAGGGAACGCCAACCTGACGGCTGAGAAGGATATGCTCACGAGTCTGAGGCATGGGACCATCTGCTGCAGAAACAACAAGGATAGCACCGTCCATCTGAGCAGCACCTGTGATCATGTTCTTAACGTAGTCAGCATGTCCGGGGCAGTCAACGTGTGCGTAGTGACGAGTATCTGTTTCATACTCAACGTGTGCAGTAGAAATCGTGATTCCTCTTGCTTTTTCTTCGGGTGCCTTGTCGATCTGATCGTAAGCTGTGAAGTCAGCCTGACCCTTCATACCAAGTACCTTTGTGATTGCTGCGGTAAGAGAAGTCTTACCATGGTCAACGTGACCGATTGTACCAATGTTTACATGGGGCTTA
>JAFTOF010000010.1 GCA_017451505.1 Clostridia bacterium
AAATTCGCAAAAACAAAACTCACTATTCAAAAGATTAGGTAAGGATATTTTTTAGTCCGACAGGAGCGTTTTAGGGGTTTGGGGAATCGCAACCCCAAAACTTTTGGTTCTTTTGGTTACAAAAGAACATAAGCCCCACGCCTCCGTGAAAAATTGCCTAACATTTTCAATGATAGAAAATATACTTTTTTTCACTAAAATTCTTTTTAAAGCAAAAAAAAGCACCTCTTTACATAAGAGGTGCAAAAAGACGAAGAATTGCATTAAACATTTTTCTGAAAACATTCATCTTAGTACAGTAGTCAATAGTTATGGTGCGGCATTTTTTTAGGGTTTCGTTAAAATCCTCCGCAACGGAATAAACAACAGGTGCACCCACAAAGAATGCGGCACACTCAAAATGAAGATACAAACTGCGGTAGTCAAGATTAATGCTTCCCACTATTGCCACTTCATTGTCACAGCAGAAAGTTTTTCCGTGGATAAATCCCGGCATATATTCATATAGCTTTACTCCACATTCAATAAGCTCCTTGTAATAGCTGTACGCAACCTCTCTTGCATACCAGTGGTCAGCTACATGGGGGCATATTATTTTCACATCTACGCCGCTTTTAGCCGCATTTGCCAGTGCGTTCATCATTTGATGATCCAAAATAAGATACGGTGTAGTAATATAAACATATTTTTTTGCTCGTGAAATAATATCCATATACATAAATTCGCCCGTAGGGTGCTTATCCTGAGGCATATCGGCATAGGGCATAACATATCCCGAGCTCTTTTTTTGAAGCTCATCTTTTGTAAAAGCAGGCTCAAAGAGTGCAATATCCTCTTTGGTTTTTGTGGTATGCCACCACAGATGGAGGAACATTTTTGTAAAAGAAAATGCGGCAGGACCTTTTATCATTACCGCCATATCCTTCCAATGTCCATGCGGGTAGTTAACGTTTATATATTCATCGGAAAGATTTACTCCGCCCGTGTATGCAACCTTTCCGTCTATGACGAGGATTTTCCTGTGGTCGCGGTTATTTTGCAGGGAAGAAATAAATGGCGTAAAGGGGCTGAATACACAGCACTTGATGCCGTATTTCTTCAAAGTTTGCGGGTATTTTTTAGGAAGAAGTGTCATGCTTCCCATACCGTCATACATTAAACGGACATCAATCCCCTCGGTGGCTTTCCTTTTAAGTACCTCCAAAATACTGTCCCACATTTTCCCCTCTTTTACGATAAAGAATTCCAGGAAAATATACCTTTGGGCTTTTTCAAGCTCATTAAGAACACTTTCAAACATATCCTCGCCCACGGGAAAATACTTTGCTTCATAGCTCGGATAGGCAGAAAGCCCCGATACGTTGTTAATATATCGTACTGCATTTTCTCTTTCCGGGAAATTATCTGCAATCTCCTTTAATACCTGCCCGTCCTGCGGATAATTCCGGTTAATTTCCTTTTCTGATTTACTTAGTTTAGCAAAAAACTTTTTCGTATGCATCTGCCCTGTTATAAACAGATAGAATAATCCGCCAAATAGCGGAAATATCAGTATGGGTACAACCCACGCCAATTTGTACGAAGGGTCAGAATGGCGGTTTATTATGATAATAACCGTAATCAAGCTGATAATTTTCAGCGTTCTGTCTACATAGATAAAGTAATCGCTTATACGCAATAAGCTCATAAACATCAGGGCAAATTGCAATATGAGAAGTAAAGAAACAATTGTAACCTGACTGAATATTGCTTTCAGTAGCTTACGCATGGTAATACGCCTCCAAAATGTGCAATAATTTTAATCGGAAATTTCTACAGTTCGTGTAAGGTCATTCCAGAAAACCTTTGCGTCTACCGCTTCGGCAATAACCCTTGCCGATACGAGATTGCTCCCGTTTATATTAATCGGCGGAGCAACTGTGGGGGAAAGAATCCCGTTAACAGTAATTTCGCCCATTGGACTTACGGTAACTATGCGTTCCCCTTTCGTGCAGGTGACAAGCCCCGTGGAGCCGTCCCACTCTACAGCATACCCCATAAGCTCCATTAATGTACGCAGGGGGAGATAAGTTCTTTCATAATGAATGATGGGTACTGCGTTATCAAAATATACCTTTTCTCCGTTGTAGCTTACATAAACAACTGTGCTGAAAGGCATTTCCATATATTCTGCATATTTTTGCGAATAGGAATCCCTAACGCCGTGAAGCGTCAGATTAACGCAGCCTGCAAAGGCATATTCGTCAATCCATTCCACGTTGAAAGGAATGTTTACAACCCTAAGCTCACTGCAACCACCGAAAGCCATGGAATCAATGTAAATTATACTTTCGGGAAGCATAACGCTCCTTAGTCTGTCATTTGCCATAAACGCACCGCTTCCTATCGCAGTAATCCCCTCGGGAAGCTCGGGGTGTATGCTGTTTCCTTTATAGGCAATCAATATTCCGTTCACGCAAACAAAGTCACCTTGCTGATTATACATCCATACTGTATCGTCAAAAGCACCTGCCCCTATATGTGAAACGGAGGGGGGGATAGTGATTTTTTCAAGGCTGTAGCAATGAACAAACGCATTTTCTTCAATCTTCTGCAGTGTAGAAGGCAGTATTACCTCTTTTATGGTTGTGTTGTATGCAAAAGCATTTGCGGCAATGCTTCTGATTCCTTCGGGGACAGTAACGCTCTCGGAAGAACCGTTATATTTAATAAGGGATGTTCCTCCAAGCATTACAAATTCACTGTCCGAGCCTGTCATCCAAGGTGTATTGTCAAAAGCATCAGGTTCAATATTGTCAAGAAAACCGTCAAAAGAAACCTGTGCAAGAGCATTGCAGCCTGCAAATGCACTGCTTCCTATATATGAAACCGAAGCACCGATTTGAACGCTTGCAAGCTTTGGACACGAAGCAAAGGCTTTTGATGAGATTGTGCTGATTCCATCGGGAATACTAAGTGTTTCCAGTGTGGGAGAGCCTGCAAATGCCCCCGGACCTATTGAAACTACAGTGTATCCGCCTAAGGAAGTCGGAATCACAAGGTCTTTAGGATCGCCTGCAAAGCCCGTTATAGTCCCCGATGCCTTATCGAGGAAGTAAAGAACATTCCCTACTTTATAAACGGGAATTCTCGGTGCGGCAAGCACACTTACCTGACTTGTTATAAAAATAAGAAAAGCAATTATAATTGCACGGATTTTCTTCATTTGAATCACCTCTTTAAGATAAACATATCTTTAATTATACCCTAAAACGGCGGTTTTGTCAAATTGGGCACGACAGACATATAATATAGCGAATACAAAATAATACTCAAGGAGTGTTTATATGCCAAGAATATATTTAAGCCCCTCCACACAGGAGGGAAATATGTACGTCATCGGCGGAAGTGAAGAATACTATATGAACCTTGTTGCCGATGCCATGATTCCGTATCTCCTTTCAAGCGGAATCCAATATACCAGAAACAGCCCCGGTATGACCGCATCGCAAGCAATCAGGCAGTCAAACAGCGGAAACTATGATTTGCATCTGGCACTTCATTCAAACGCCGCACCCGAGGGACAGTACGGAACATATACAGGTGTAGACGTTTATTATTCTCCTATAAGCATACGGGGAAGACGTGCGGCAGATATTTTTGTCCGTAACCTAAAAAGCATTTACCCCAATCCTTCCAAGGTAAGGGCGATTACAACCACAACCATAGGAGAAGTAACCCAGACAAGAGCACCCGCAGTATTTTTAGAGCTTGGGTATCACGATAACGTGGGCGATGCAAACTGGGTTGCCGATAACATTGAAAGAATTGCCCGAAACCTTGTGCTTTCGCTTACGGAGTATTTCGGAATCCCCTTTGTAGAGCCTATGACGCCCCGAATGGGAACAGTTTCTCTTACAAGCGGTACTCTTAACCTCCGTTCGCGTCCGTCACGGACATCCAGAGTTATTACCTCCATTCCCAATGGAGCGATGCTGACAGTGGTTGGACAATGGCAGGACTGGTACGTTGTAAACTACAGGGGACTTGTGGGGTATGTTGCCTCTCAGTATGTGAGGTTGATGTAAATTTAATGTAAATATACTTGATTAATAAAGCAAAGTATAGTATAATCATACAAGTAGTTTTACCAATGATGTAAGGAGTGGTTATATGCCTTTTGTAATAGCTATAGTCATGATAGTCGTGTTCTTTCTTCTTACCGCACGTGCAAACCGTGTTCCCAAAACGGGCAGGGATCCTGAGGCGAATGGGAAGAAAATCACTGCCGTTATAACAAACCGCAACAAAACTGCGGAAAAAGCCGTATGGCTTCGTGCAGTATCAGCAGACGGCAGAAAATTCAAGGTGAAAATGAAAGCCTCCGAGGCGAAATATTGGATAAAAGGTGATGAAATATCCATTCTTCTTTCAAAAGAGAATCCGAAAAAGTACCGTGTGCTTTTCAATGATTATTTCCGTGAAAATGAAGCAAGAATCCGTGCTGAGGTTCTCATGCATCTTGAAAAAAATGTGAAAAAACGCATTGCGGCACGCTTTGTGGGATATAGTGATAAAACGCTCAGAGCTTTCAAAATGTGCAGTGTTGATACCCACAATATTTTCATGTTTACAACCTTTATGCGTATGATTGATTTTTACAGCATCGTAACTATTGTAATGGTTGCTTCTTTTATAGGCTGGTTTGTTACAAAGGCTCCCACTATGGGCGTGATGTTTGTGCCGCTTGCGGCAGTACTGATACTCGTAATGCTTCTTAAAGGCTCCATTGATTTTTGTAAGAGAATAAAAGAAGAAGTTATAAAGTCAGCTAAAATAAACAAAGCAAAACAACTATCTGAAAAATAAAATTAAGAGGTTTCTGAAAAGAAACCTCTTAATTTTATTGTGTTGAGTAAATGATTTCTGCCACGGCGGAAAATTCATTTCCACCCTCTATATTATGGATTAAATTATAAATATCCGTGGCCCTGCATTCGAGCTTAAATATAGTATCATCTTTCAAAACTGCACCCCTTGATGCGATGGGAAGCGAAGAACTCTCTTTCATAAGACGGAGAAGCTCGCTTCCTTTTTTATTAAAAGCAAGGGGGCGTATATATCTGGGGGAGATGTACTCCCCAAAATGATTTCCTATAATCATATTGCAAAGGATTCTGCGTATTCTGCTCTGCGTATATCTTCGGCAAGCTGCCTCGGTCACGATTTCTTCAAAAGTGTTTTTAAAAGATGCCGCCTTGAGCCTTGATGCAATTTCCTCGTTGCAGTCGGGAAGAAGCATTAATTCTTCTTTGCCTATAGCTTTAAGTCTTGATGCCGTAATTACATCAAAATCTTTCATAAATGTGGGGCTTGACTCATAATTATAGAGCATGTACCCATTTACATCGACACCCTCCATCAGCCTTGCACGAATGGCGGAAGCAGAGGGGACGGGGGATTTAATATCTGTGTCGTTATAACCTCCACCCATCCTTTTTATGGTGGAGGGAACAATTTCAGAGCCAAGCTTTTTTATCGCCCTGATATACTCAACGGCAAGAATGTTATTTGGCTCATTTAAAACAGAAGCTTCTTTTATCATAACTTCTGCCGCCAACTGCCTTGCTTTGGGAAAGCTCATTCCCTCGGAAAGCTTTTCATTAAGCAGAGCAGAAAATTCCTTGTTTTCATCATTTAAAACCTCGGCACATTTTGTAAGGGAATCAATATCACCGCATTCGCTTCCGAAATACAGAGAATCAACTACACCGCATTTTTCAAGTATTTCCACGCCGCCCTTTGCAAAGCCCTCCGCTGAGGAAAGGCAGTAAAGCACGGGAAGCTCTATAACCAAATCCACACCGTTTGCCGCAGCGGCTTTTGCACGGTCGTATTTTTCAAATACTGCACACTCGCCCCTTTGCACGAAATTGCCGCTCATTACCGCAATTACAGCATCGTTTTCCTGCTTTATGGTATCAATAAGAAGCTTGTGACCTGCGTGCAGGGGGTTGAATTCTGCAATTAAAGCACCTATTTTCATAAAATCCCTCGCTTTTTGGTAAAAAAATGTTGAAAATTGGATATTTCTATTATATACTATATAGATGAAAAAATAAAGGTTTGGAGGAATAAAAATGAGTAAATTTTTGGATAGTGTCAAGGAGAGAGCGAGAAAAGACAAGAAGACCATCGTACTCCCCGAATCTATGGACAGGCGTACTTGGGAGGCAGCAGAAACAATTCTTAAAGAAGATATTGCAAATCTTGTAATTATCGGTACTCCCGAAGAAGTTAATGAAAATTCAAAAGGGCTTGATGTTTCAAAGGCTACAATCATCGACCCCTTTAATTATGAAAAAACAGAGGACTACCTTAATCTTTTTGTAGAACTCAGAAAGAGCAAGGGTGTTACATATGAGCAGGCGAAGGAAATCGTTCTTGGTGACTATATGTACTATGCGTGTCTTATGGTTAAGGCAGGCGACGCTGACGGCGTTGTATCAGGTGCATGCCATTCCACAGCTAACACACTTCGTCCCTCACTTCAGATTATTAAGACAAAGCCCGGTGTAAAGCTTGTATCAGCTTTCTTCCTTATGGTTGTGCCGGATTGTGAATATGGTGCAAACGGCACATTCGTATTTGCAGACAGCGGTCTTGTTCAGAACCCCAATAGTGAAGAGCTTGCAGCTATTGCCGCATCTTCTGCAGAAAGCTTCGAGCTTTTGGTAGGAGAAAAGGCATATGTTGCTATGCTTTCTCATTCCACAAAGGGCAGTGCTGCTCACGCCGATGTTGATAAGGTTACAGAGGCTACACGCATCTGTAAGGAAACTTTCCCCGAAGTATGTGTTGACGGTGAGCTTCAGCTTGATGCGGCTATCGTACCTTCTGTTGGTCAGTCCAAAGCTCCCGGTTCACCCGTAGCAGGAAAGGCAAACGTACTTGTATATCCCGACCTTGATGCAGGTAATATCGGTTACAAGCTTGTTCAGCGTCTTGCAAAGGCGGAAGCATACGGCCCCGTTACACAGGGTATTGCAATGCCTATCAATGACCTTTCACGCGGATGCAGTGCAGACGATATCGTAGGTGTTGTAGCAATTACATGTGTACAGGCTCAGGCTCAGAAATAAAAAGTCCAAATTATTAACCGAAAGGAAGTTATACATAATGAAAATTCTTGTTATTAACGCAGGAAGCTCCTCCCTTAAATATCAGCTTATCGATATGGATAACAAGGCTGTTATGGCAAAGGGACTTTGCGAAAGAATCACTATTGACGGAAGCAAGCTTAACCACACCCCCGCAGGCGGTGAAAAGGTTGTAATCGAAAGCCCTATGCCCACTCATGCAGAGGCTATCAAGCTTGTTATTGATGCTCTTGTTGACAAAAACCACGGCGTTATCGCTTCTATGAACGAAATCGGTGCAGTAGGTCATCGTGTTGTACACGGCGGTGAAAGCTTCAGCGGAAGTGTTGTTATCACAGCGAAAGTTAAGAAAGCAATCGAGGAATGTATCGAGCTTGCACCCCTCCACAACCCTGCAAACCTTATCGGTATCGAGGCTTGTGAAAAGGTTATGCCCGGTGTGCCTCAGGTAGCGGTATTTGATACTGCTTTCCATCAGACAATGCCAGAGGAAGCATACCTCTACGGTATTCCCTATGAATATTATGAAAAGTATAAAATCAGACGTTACGGCTTCCACGGTACAAGCCATAACTATGTATCAGGCAAGGCTGCAGAGCTTTTAGGCAAGGATATTAAGGATATTAATATCGTTACATGCCATCTTGGTAACGGTTCCTCCGTTGCGGCTGTAAAGGGCGGCAAGGTTATCGACACAACAATGGGACTTACACCCCTTGCAGGTATCCTCATGGGTACAAGAAGCGGTGACATTGACCCTGCTATCGTTACATTCCTTATGGAAAAGGAAAACCTTGGTATTGACGAAATTAATACAGTTCTTAATAAAAAGAGCGGTGTGTTTGGCGTAAGCGGTGTTTCAAGTGACTTCCGTGACCTTTGTGCAGCAGCGAAGGACGGAAACAAGCGTGCATCTGTAGCACTTAAAATGTTCTACTACGGAATTAAGAAGTACATCGGCGGATACGCAGCAGCTATGGGCGGTGTTGACGCAATCGTATTTACCGCAGGCGTAGGCGAGAATGACTGCGATGCACGAAAGGGCATTACAGACGGTCTTGAGTTCCTCGGTGTAAAGATTGATGCTGAGAAGAACAAGCTCCGCGGTCAGGCTATAGATGTATCGGCAGAAGGTGCTACAGTAAAAACCCTCGTTATTCCTACTGATGAAGAAATGATGATTGCTATTGAAACTGAAAGATTGGCAAAATAATTGTTGACAATCAAAGGAAACGATAGTATAATATATAGGCACATGTGAAAAAGAAGTATCAGGGGCAGGTGTTTTTATATGAAGATAAATATTGCATCTGTATTAAGAAACGACGGTGCTTCAAAGGAGTTTTCGGGCGAAGCGGAGCTTGGAAACTTGGAATATATGGGCAGCACGCTGAATTTTGAAAAACCCCTTAAAATTGAGGGCAGAATTCACAATATCGGAGGTACTCTTGAGATATCGGCACAGATAACGGGGGAGTACACCACAGTATGTTCACGTTGCGGAATCGATATCAGCGGAAGTTTTTCAGCAGAGCTTTTTGAAAGCATTGATGACGAGCTTTCCGATATTGATGAAGAATGTATTACTGTCAGCGGTAATGTGATAGACATTTCAGGAAGTATTGATGCGTGCATATTCGGCTCTCTTCCCATGCAGCCCCTTTGCAAGGAAGATTGTAAGGGACTTTGCCATAAGTGTGGCACAGACCTTAATAAAAATGAATGCAATTGCGAAGATGAGGTCTATGACCCGAGATTCGCCATCTTTAGAAAACTAAGTAAAGAGGTGTGAAAAAATGGCAGTTCCAAAGAGAAGAACTTCTAAGGCAAGAAAAAATAAGAGAAGAGCTAATTGGAAGCTTGAAGTACCCGGCATGATCAAGTGCAGTAACTGCGGTGAGCTTATTAAGGCACACATCGTATGTAAGCATTGCGGTTATTATAAGGGCGTTCAGGTTGTTAAGAAAGCAGCTAACTAATCTTAAAAAGCGATTTACCGCCCCGTATTTACGGGGCGGTAAATTAATATGTCGATATAGCTCAGCAGGATAGAGCGACCGCCTCCTAAGCGGTAGGTCGGAGGTTCGAATCCTCTTATCGACGCCAGAGGAAAGACAGATTTCAATTTTGGAATCTGTCTTTTTTTGATATATTTTTAATGTTCAATTCCTCCGAAAAGCATTGTTGTAACAAATCAGCACATAAAGTTCAAATTTTTTAAATAAATAGGAACTTATCTCTTGAAAATGCTCTGAAATTGTTGTATAATAACAAAAATACTATAAAATTTTATTATGGGGGAGATATAACCATGGCATTTTATTTTAACGAACCTTCTCGTACATTCAGCGAATATCTGCTGGTTCCAGGCTACACAGGTCCCGACTGTATTCCTGCTAATGTAAGCCTTAAAACACCTCTTGTTAAATTCAAGAAGGGTGAAGAGCCCAAATACAGCCTTAACATTCCTATGGTATCTGCTATCATGCAATCCGTATCAAACGATACTATGGCAATAGCTCTTGCAAAGGAAGGCGGTATTTCCTTTATTTACGGCTCTCAGTCCATTGAGGATGAAGCGGCAATGGTTGCACGCGTAAAGGCATATAAAGCGGGCTTTGTTGTAAGTGACAGCAATCTTAAGCCCGAGGATACACTTGGGGACGTTCTTGACCTTTTTGAAAAGACAGGTCATAACACAATGGCTGTTACAGAGGACGGAACTGCAACAGGAGTTCTTTTGGGTGTGGTTACAAGCCGTGACTACCGCGTAAGCAGAATGAGCACCGATATCAAGGTTAAGGATTTTATGACTCCCTTTGATAAGCTCATCTGTGCTCCTGAATCCACAACTCTTAAGGAAGCAAACGATATTATCTGGGAGCATAAACTTAATTCTCTTCCCATTATTAATGATAAAAACGAGCTTAAGTATTTCGTATTCAGAAAGGACTACTCCACTCACAAGAGTAATCCCAACGAAGTGCTTGATGATAAGAAACGTTACCTTGTAGGTGCAGGCATCAACACTCTTGACTATGAAAAGAGAGTTCCCGCACTTGTAGAAGCAGGTGCAGATGTGCTTTGCATTGACTCCTCCGAGGGCTATACAGCATGGCAGGCAAAGACAATTGCGTTTATCCGTGAAAAATACGGCGATAATGTGAAAGTCGGTGCAGGTAACGTTGTAGACCGTGACGGATTTATGTTCCTTGCAGAAGCGGGTGCAGACTTTATTAAAGTAGGTATCGGCGGCGGTTCTATCTGTATCACCCGTGAAACAAAGGGTATCGGCCGCGGACAGGCAACGGCTGTTATCGAGGTTGCGGCAGCACGTGACGAATACTTTGAAAAGACAGGCATTTATATTCCCATTTGCTCCGACGGAGGTATCGTACATGACTATCATATGACACTTGCCCTTGCAATGGGTGCAGACTTCCTTATGCTTGGAAGATACTTTGCACGTTTTGACGAAAGCCCCACTCCTAAGCTCAACATTAACGGAACATACGTTAAGGAATATTGGGGAGAGGGAAGTAACCGTGCACGTAACTGGCAGCGTTACGATTTGGGCGGAAAGGCTAAGCTTTCCTTTGAAGAAGGCGTTGACTCCTATGTTGTATATGCAGGCTCGCTCCAGGATAACGTGGCAAAGAGCCTTTATAAGGTTGCATCAACCATGTGTAACTGTGGTGTGCTGACCATTCCCGAACTTCAGAAAAATGCAAAAATCACCCTCGTTTCCGCGACAAGTATTGTTGAGGGCGGTTACCATGACGTTACTCTTAAATCAAGCATTGGAAAGGATTGATTTTAGTGTATAAATCAGACATTGAAATTGCTCAGTCTGTAGAAATGAAACCCATTACACAGATAGCAAAAACAGCAGGCGTAGATGACAAATATCTTGAACAATACGGAAAGTATAAGGCAAAGATTGACCTTTCAATTTTAGATAACCTTGACCGCAAGGATGGAAAACTCATTCTTGTTACCGCTATTAACCCCACCCCTGCAGGCGAGGGTAAGACCACCACCACAATAGGTCTTGCCGACGGGCTTCGTAAAATCGGTAAGAATGTAATGGTTGCCCTTCGTGAGCCGTCACTCGGTCCCGTTTTCGGTGTTAAAGGCGGTGCGGCAGGCGGCGGCTATGCACAGGTTGTGCCTATGGAGGATATTAACCTTCATTTCACGGGTGACTTCCACGCAATCGGTGCAGCAAATAATCTTCTTGCGGCTATGCTCGACAATCACATTTATCAGGGTAATGCTCTTAATATTGACCCCCGCAGAATTGTTTGGAAAAGATGCGTTGATATGAACGACCGTCAGCTCCGCTTTGTAACGGACGGTCTTGGCGGCAGGGTAAACGGCGTTCCTCGTGAAGACGGTTATGATATTACCGTTGCCAGTGAAATTATGGCAGTTTTGTGCCTTGCAAATTCTCTTTCCGACCTTAAAGAAAGGCTTGGAAAAATTATTGTAGGCTATACTTATGATGAAAAACCCGTTACAGCGGCAGACCTTAAAGCACACGGTGCTATGACGGCACTTCTTAAAGATGCAATAAAGCCCAACCTTGTGCAGACCTTAGAGGGAACTCCCGCATTTGTACACGGCGGCCCCTTTGCAAATATTGCTCACGGCTGTAACAGCGTAACGGCTACAAAGCTTGCAATGAAGCTTGGCGATTACGCAATTACGGAAGCAGGCTTCGGTGCTGACCTTGGTGCAGAAAAATTCCTTGACATTAAGTGCCGTGCGGCAGGACTTAAGCCCTCTGCAGTTGTAATCGTTGCTACTATCCGTGCACTTAAAATGCACGGCGGTATGGCAAAAACAGAGCTTAACGAAGAAAATACCGAGGCTCTTTTAAAGGGTATCCCCAATCTTCTTCGTCACGTTTCAAACATCAAAAACGTGTACAAGCTTCCCTCTGTAGTAGCTATCAATAAGTTCCCCACAGATACCGATAAGGAAGTACAGGTAATTATAGACGAATGTAAGAAACTCGGCGTAAATGTTGTCCTTTCCGATGTATGGGCAAAGGGCGGTGAAGGCGGAATCGAGCTTGCAGAAGAGGTTGTACGCCTTTGTGAAGAAAAGAACGACTTTAGCTTCAGCTATGAGGACGACCTTTCTATTGAAGAAAAGATTGAAGCAATCGTTAAGCGTATTTACGGCGGTGACGGCGTAATCTTTGATAAGAACGCACAAAAGCAGCTCAAGACTCTTACCGAGCTTGGCTTTAATAAGTTACCCGTATGTATGGCAAAGACGCAGTACAGCTTCTCCGACGATATGACAAAGCTCGGTGCACCCGAGGGCTTTACCGTTACAGTTCGTAACGTAAAGGTAAGTGCAGGTGCAGGCTTTATCGTAGCACTCACCGGTGAAATTATGACAATGCCCGGACTTCCCAAAGTTCCCGCAGCAGAAAAAATTGACGTGGACGAAAAGGGCAAGATT
The DNA here is from genome assembly GCA_017451505.1 of Clostridia bacterium. GTDB lineage: Bacteria > Bacillota > Clostridia > UMGS1883 > UMGS1883 > UMGS1883. Next base: position 12,615 of record JAFTOF010000010.1, read on the forward strand.
ACAGGATTGTTCTAAAACTTAATAGTATAAAAACAAGGTGTGAAAAGTTTGACTTTTCACACCTTGTTTTTATATTAGAGCTTACTTTTTTCAAATATTCTTACGAGTAATATTCCGAGGATTAGCCCTGCCACACCCTGCATAGCGTTTGCGGGAATGTTCACCGCCGACGGAATAAAACCATACATAAATCCTTCAAAAAGGAAATAACCTATGACCATCAGGATTTCCGCAAGCGTTCCGCTTACAATTTTTGAAATCGTGTTTTTTCCCTTTTTTGACATCAGCTTAAAAACAAAATATGCCGTAACTGCCATCAATCCTTTTATTACAAAGGTTGCAGGAGCGTATATTATGTAGCCCGAAAAAATATCCGCCAAGGCACTGCCTATCCCCGCCGTAAGAAATCCGTAAACAGGAGAGAGCACCCATCCCGAAAGAAGCACCACGCAGTCACCAAGGTTAAGATAACCCTTTAGCGGCGACGGAATTTTAATCAGCATTGTTGCAACACATACAAGCGAAGCAAGCAGTGCCGACAGTACGATTTTCTGAGTCTTGTTTTGCATAATAATTTCCCCTTATGTATTGATGTTTCTATTATATCACCTTGTCTGTGATTTTTCAACCTGTTTTTTGCCTGATTTATAAAATATCAATATACTCACCGCTCAGGGCTTTGTTCATACTCCTCACGGCACAGAATTTTCCGCACATGGAACAGCTTTCCTCTATTTCGGGCTTTCTGTTATCACGGATTTTCTTTGCTGTTTCGGGGTCAATAGAGCATTCCCATTGCTTCTCCCAGTCGAAAGTTCTTCTGGCATCTGCCATTTTATCGTCAATATCCCGTGCATAAGGAATATGCTTTGCAATGTCTGCGGCATGTGCCGCTATTTTAGAGGCAATAATTCCCTGTTTTACATCATCTATATTGGGAAGGGCAAGGTGCTCTGCCGGTGTAACGTAGCACAAGAATGCCGCACCCGATGCTGCGGCAACTGCACCGCCGATTGCGGAAGTAATATGGTCATATCCCGGTGCAATATCAGTTACAATAGGTCCTAATACATAAAAAGGTGCACCCATACAAATTGTCTGCTGAAGCTTCATATTTGCTTCAATTTGGTCAAGAGGCATATGTCCGGGCCCTTCTACCATCACCTGAACATCCTTTTCCCATGCCCTTTTTGTCAGTTCGCCAAGTCTTACCAGTTCTTCTATCTGGCATACATCGCTTGAATCCGCGAGGCATCCCGGACGGCATGCATCCCCCAAGGAAACGGTAACATCGTACTCACGGCATATATCAAGTATTTCATCATAATACTCATAGAAGGGGTTTTCCTTTCCGGTCATGCTCATCCATGCGAAAACTAATGAACCTCCTCTGGAAACAATGTTCATTTTTCTTTTATGTTTTTTTATTTGCTCAAGAGTCTTTCTCGTAATGCCGCAATGGAGCGTCACGAAATCAACACCATCTTGTGCGTGAAGACGTACTACATCAATAAAATCTTTTGCGGTAAGCGTGGAGAGATCCCTCTGATAGTGAATAACGCTGTCATATATGGGAACGGTGCCTATCATAGCAGGACATTCAGAGGTGAGCTTTTGCCTGAATGGCTGGGTGTTTCCATGGGAAGATAAATCCATAATTGCCTCAGCACCCATATTTACTGCCATCATTACCTTTTCCATTTCCATGTTGTAATCCTTGCAATCTTTTGATATGCCGAGATTTACATTGATTTTAGTGCGGAGCATTGAACCTACACCATTGGGATCAATGCATTTATGCAGCTTATTGGCACAAATAGCAACCTGCCCTTTTGCGACAAGCTCTCTGATTTCCTCAGGTGTTTTGTATTCTTTTTTTGCCACAACCTGCATTTCGCGAGTAATAATTCCTTTTTTTGCGGCATTCATTTGTGTCGTGTAATTTCTCATATTGTTCTTCCTTTCATATATCCATGGGCAAGAGGTCCGCTTCCTTTTCCGAGATTGATATTTATTTTAAGAAGCCTCGTCAAATATTCCTTTGCTTGGCAAACGGATTCCTCAAGAGAATAACCCTTTGCAAGATTTGAAGCGATTGCGGATGAAAGCGTACAACCTGTTCCGTGGGTGTTGGGATTGTTTATCCTTTTACCAAAAACCCATTTACAGCCTGACTTTGTGTATAAAACGTCATTTGCATCGCAAGGATTATGCCCTCCTTTAAGAAGCACGTTACAACCGTATTTTTCGTAAAGGTGCTTTGCCACGCTCTGCATATCCTCAGAGGAAGATATGCTCCTTTCCGCTAAGACCTCGGCTTCGGGGATATTGGGTGTAATTATCGTAGCTAAGGGGAAAAGCTTTTTTGTAAGCACATCAGCGGCACCGCTTTTAAGCAGCTTTGAACCGCTTGTGGCTATCATCACAGGGTCAAGAACAATATTTTTGGCTTTGTAAAAAGTAAGTCTTTCCGCAATAACCTCTATCAGTGCGGGTGATGAAACCATGCCTATTTTAACTGCATCGGGATAAATATCCGTAAACACTGAATCAAGCTGCTTTTCTAAAAACCTCGGCGTGACCTCCATTATTGCACTTACTCCCAATGTGTTTTGTGCAGTCAGTGCAGTGATTGCACTCATGGCATAGACACCGTTTGTAATCATTGTTTTTATATCTGCCTGAATTCCTGCACCTCCGCTGCAGTCACTGCCTGCGATTGCTAATGCTGTTTTCATTTTCTTAGCTCCTTTGTAAGCGTTAGTAAAGTTTCTGTTTCCGCTTTCACATTGTCGGCCTTCATAATTGCAGAAACCACGCAAATACCTGCAATCGGAATTTTTTCAAGAACGTTTATATTGCTCTTGTTAAGACCGCCAATGGCGTTTACGGGAATTGGTACAGCTTTACATATTGCATCAAGCGTTTCGGTTGATGTGAGGACTGTCTTAACTTTTGTCGTAGTTGGGTAAATCGCCCCAACCCCAAGATAGTCTGCACCTTGCTTATAAGCTTCAAGAGCCTGCGAAACAGTTTTAGTTGTTGCTCCAATAATAAAATCATCACCAAGGATTCTTCTTGCAATATCTATAGGCATATCACTCTGCCCAAGATGAACACCTTCTGCCCCCATAGCAAGAGCAACATCTATGCGGTCGTCAATAATAAGCGGTACATTATATTTTTTTGTAAGCTTGTGAACCTTTTTTGCAAGTGAGATATACTCTCTTGTGGTTTTATCCTTTTCACGGAGCTGCAGTAAGCTAACCCCGCCTTTTAATGCTTCTTCGGTTCTTCTTAAAAATTCTTCTTCGCTAAATCCGGTGCTGTCTGTTATAAAATATAGTGTTGTATCGAAATTTCTCATTTTAATTTTCTCCTATACATAAAGATAGTCATTTAAAACAGGCTGTAAGCCTTCGTCTGCAATATCTTTATACATCTTGTCAAGACTTCTGTTATCGTCAATCTCAAACTGTTCGTCGCCTTGTGCTTCACCTGACTCTTTTCCGCTGTATTTACTTTCATGGTCGCCGATTCCGGTAGAAACACCTGCTGAAACCTTTGTTGCAGCAATTTTTACAATGCCGTTTCTGAACTGTGCACTTTCACGGGAGGATACTGTAATGCCAACAAATGGTAAGAAGATGCGATAAGCACATATTATCTGACATAGCTGTTTTTCATGAACATCTAAAGGATTGATTTTATCGTTATTGATAATCGGCCTGAGTCTGGGACAGGACAGCGACATTTCTGCGTGAGGATATTTCCTTTGTAGGTAGTACACATGAAGTGCACTTGCTAAAGCATCCTTTCTGAAATCTGAAAGGCCCAAAAGTGCGGAAAACGCTACACCACGCATACCTCCCATAAGTGCCCGCTCCTGTGCATCAAATCGGTAAGGCCATACACGCTTATGACCAAGCAGATGAAGCTGTTCGTACTTTTCTGTATTATACGTTTCCTGAAATACAGTTACATAGTCTGCACCGCACTCGTGGAGATATTTATATTCATCGGTATTTACGGGATATATTTCAAGACCTACCATACGGAAATACTTTCTTGCGAGCTTGCAAGCTTCACCTATATAGTCTATATTGCTTTGAACACGGCTTTCACCTGTTAAAATCAGAATTTCTTCCATACCGCTGCCCGATATAACTTTCATTTCTTTTTCAATCTGCTCCATAGATAGCTTCATACGGTTAATATGGTTGTAGCAGTTAAAGCCGCAATACACACAGTAATTCTCGCAGTAATTGGCTATGTAAAGAGGCGTAAAAAGATAAACTGTATTGCCGAAGTGTTTACTTGTTTCATGTCTTGCTCTCTGTGCCATTTGTTCTAAACAGGCTTCCGCCGCAGGAGAAAGCAGTGCTTTAAAATCTTCTATAGTACAGGTTTCATGCTCTAATGCTGCTTTTACATCTTTTTCAGTATATTTTGAGTAGTCAAAAGAATTCATCTGCTCCATTACGTTTTTGCAAACATCCGATTCTATTTTCTCCATCCCCGGTAAATATTCCATGTGATTTTTTCGCGTGGAAGGATCTGTTTCTATCTGATGCTTTTTTGCAAGTGCTTCGGGTGACAAGTACTCCGAATCTACAAAAAATTGGTTTTCCATTATAAAGCCTCCTTAATCACGCAAAAATCCCGTAAGCGGATCAGAGGCGGATGCTCCGCGAGTAAGAACCCTTCCAAGACCTGAAAGGTATGCTTTTCTTCCTGCTTCAATAGCCTGACGGAATGCGGATGCCATAAGAGGAAGATTACCTGCAGTTGCTAATGCTGTGTTTGCCATAATAGCCGCCGCACCCATTTCCATTGCTTCACATGCCTGTGATGGCTTACCAATACCTGCATCAACAATAATCGGTAAATCAATTTCATCAATAAGAATCTGAATAAAATCCTTAGTAGCAAGTCCCTTATTTGAGCCTATAGGCGATGCAAGAGGCATTATGGTAGCTGCACCTGCATTTACTAAATCACGGGCTGCACTTAGGTCAGGGTACATATACGGCATTACAACAAATCCGTCATTTGCAAGAATCTGTGTTGCTTTGATGGTTTCCTGATTATCCGGGAGAAGATACTTTGAATCACGCATAATTTCAATCTTAACAAAATTACCACATCCAAGCTCACGGGCAAGTCGGGCAATTCTTACCGCTTCCTGTGCATTTCTTGCTCCGCTTGTGTTAGGGAGTAAGGTAATTCCTTTTGGAATAAAATCTAAAATATTTTCTTGCTCTCTTGTGTTTGCACGACGCACAGCAAGAGTTATGATCTCCGCCCCTGCATCCTTTAGTGCAGCTTCAATTAAATTAAGAGAGTATTTTCCCGAACCTAATATAAATCGGGAATTAAATTCGTGACCGCCGATAACAAGTTTATCACTGCTCATTTGCATTTCCTTCTTTCTATACTTCAAATTCATTGGCTATAATTCTTAAAACTGTATGTGCCTGATGTGCAGCACAAAGCATCACTCTTGATGAAACAAGTCCGATTCCATCATTTACATCGCTTACTTCATCTCCGCAAAGATAAAATCGTTTTGAAATTTTTCGTGTATGTATTGCATTGGCACTGCCAAGTCCTGCCATGCCTGATGCGGCAACAATATATTTATCCTGCATTTTATCTAAAACGAAATTTGTCAGCATAGCTTTACATTCTGCGTTGTCAAATGCTTCACAGATAATATCGGCACCTGAAAGAATATTCTTTGCATTGTTTTCATCAAGTCGAATTGTATATATATCGGTTTCAAGATAAGGATTTATTTCTTTTAGGTTCTCCTGCAAAGCTTCTGTTTTGCTCATCCCGATTTGATTTGCCTTGTACTGCTGACGGTGAAGATTTGTTATATCCACTGTGTCAAAATCTATCAGTATGAGTTTTCCTATACCTGCACGGGCAAGTGCGATGGCAATGTCAGAGCCAAGACCACCGAGACCGCATACGGCAACAGTTGTAGATGAGATTTTCTCCTGAAACATAGTTCCGTGTCTGTCATTTAGAGCCTTCATCCATTCTTTTTTAGTTGGAATCATATCAGCCACCTCCCACAAAGCTTACAATCTCAACGCTGTCTCCATTTTTAAAAATTGTATCTTCATATTGTGCTTTGGGAACTATACCGCCGTTAAGTTCAACTGCAACACGCATTAAGTCGTAACCTGCAGAATTAAGATATTCTGCAACGGATTTACCGCCCACATTCAAATCTTCTCCGTTAATTTTTACCATTCAAACCACCTCCAAAATCAAGTAGGGTATAATTATATCCGTCATACATAAAAAACGGATAGTCCCTGATATGGACTATCCGTTAAAAGCAAACTATGACTTCCTACGGCGGCATTATCCGCATCAGGTTAACCAACAGTGTTGGTTGTAAGGGTCGAAGTTTGATTACTTCCTCTCAGCCTGCTTCACAAGCTCCCCTGTATAATTTATTATTCGATTGTTTTTGATTTTACATCAATTTTTATTTATTGTCAAGAAAAATTTCTATAAAAGCATTTTCGGTAATAATCTTAACCCCCGATGCCAAAAAAACCCAACACCAACGGAATTGTCACGCATGCCAGAATATTTGAAAGAAGTGCCAGTCCTGCACCGATGCGGCAATCCTCACCCACAAGGCGTGGAAAGACAATAGTGTTAAGACCACAGGGCATGGCAAAAAGGATTACAGCAGTTTCCATTGCCGTTTTATTAAATGGCAACAGTGCATATCCGATTATTATGGGGATTATAATGAGCCTTAACGCAGTAATAATGTATATTCTTTTCATGGAAAGAAGCTCTCTGAAATTAAATTCGGAAACCACCATTCCTGCCAAAAGCATACTCACAGGACCCATACAGGCACTTGCCTTTCCGAAAATATCGGAGAGAACAGAGGGTATTTTTATTCCGAAAAAACCGAAAATCGCTCCGAGCAACATTGAAATCATAACGGGATTAAAAAGCTTCTTGAATGTAATTTTCATTTTAGACAGGTTACAATATCCTACAGTATATGTATAAAAAGAAATGGGGAATCCGAAAACCATAGCGTTAAGAAGTCCGCTTGCTCCACCGATTGCTTCTGCCATGGGATAGCCCATATATCCGTAATTGGGAATAATCAGCGAGTATTCACATATACCCTGTTCATACCGCCTTTTATCAAAAAGCTTTGCTACAAAATGCAGTATAATTGTAAGACAAATTATAACTGCCGAGGAAGCAATTAAAAGCTGATAATTATTTAAAACATATTCCTTGGTGAAATTAGCGGAAAATGTTTTAAACACATTAAAGGGCAGAATTACATTTACCAAAAGGGAAGAAAGAATGGGTGTATGCTCCGTTTTGATTTTTTTGCTTTTTGCCAGATAAAATCCTATTGCCGCAAAAGAAAAGAGAACAAGCACCTGTTTTAATACTAAAATCATTTGTAGTCACCTCATCGACTATCTATTATAATACAAAAAGACCACTTAGTAAACAAAAATATCTGCAAGAACTAAAAAAAACTTTACAAACAGTAACAAATGTAGTATTATAATGGCGTAATTGTATCCCCAACGGGGAATAATAACAAGGAGGAATTTAATATGGTAAACAGAAGAAAAATGTCAACGAGTACCATGGTTACAGGTGCATTGTTGACGGCATTGGTGGTTTTGCTTCAGTTCGTAAGCATGGCAATCAGAACAGGTACATTTTCAATCACCCTGTCGCTGGTTCCAATTGTAATTGGTGCGGTGCTTTGCGGAAAAGGTATGGGAGCATGGCTCGGATTTGTATTTGGAGTAACAGTTCTTGCAACAGGCGATGCAGCACCTTTTATGGTGGTAAACGCTTTAGGAACAATCCTCACGGTGCTTCTTAAGGGTACGGCGTGTGGCTTTGTTTCAGGATTAGTGTACGAACTTATTGCCAAAGCTTTTAGCAAAAAGCAAAAGAACGTTTCTTATGCAGCGGCTGTTTTATCTGCATTAATATGCCCTGTGACAAATACAGGCGTGTTCCTTTTGGGATGTCTGGCGTTCTTTATGGATACACTGGCAGTATGGGGAGAAGGCTTAGGCTTCGGAAACAATGTCGGTAAATACATGATTTTTGGACTGGTAGGTACAAATTTTCTTATTGAAATGGCTGTTATTATAGTGTTTGCACCTGCGATTGTCCGCATTATTAAGGTGGCTTCTAAAAAATGATTTTAGTAATTGATATTGGCAATACAAATATTGTGGCAGGTTGTGTTGAGGGGAAAAATATATTGTTCCGCGAGCGTCTTTCCACGGCTCACCGTGCAACACGGCTTGAATACAGCGTGCTTTTAAAAACTGCATTTGATATGTACGACATTGATTATAGAGATATTGAGGGGGCAATTATTTCATCGGTTGTGCCCTCCGTCACAAATATAGTTAAAGAATCAATAGAAAAGCTCTGCGGTATCTCTGCTATGGTGGTAGGTCCCGGACTTAAAACGGGTATCAGCATTGTAATTGATAATCCCGCACAGCTTGGAAGTGACTTGGTGGTTGACGCCGTTGCAGGCATAGAGGAATATCCGCTTCCGCAGATTATTGTGGATATGGGTACGGCGACCACTGTTTCGGTTATTAATAAGCAGAAGCAGTTTTTAGGCGGTGCGATTCTTCCGGGTGTGGCAGTTTCACACGATGCACTTATCGGAAGAACCTCTCAGCTTCCTAAGGTAGCCTTTGAAAAACCCAAAAAAATTATCGGAAGCAATACAATAGATTCCATTAAAAGCGGTATTCTCTACGGAAATGCAGGTGCTATTGAGGGAATAGTGGACAGATTTGAAAGCGAGCTTGGGGAAAAATGCACTGTCATTGCCACAGGCGGACTTGCAAAGGTGATTGTACCCCTTTGTAAGCGTGATATTATAGTGGACGAGGATTTGCTCCTCAAGGGATTGATGCTCATTTACGAAAAGAATAAGTAATAAAAAAGCGGCTTTTGCCGCTTTTTTATTACTTATTTTTGTTGGACATAAGCTTTACAAAGTCATCGTGGTGGAAGGCACTTTCCTCCTTGCCTCCGAATTCCCTGTAATGAATCCGGTATTCTTGGGGAGAGATTCCTACATAGGATTTAAAAACGTTGGAAAAGTATTTTGAATCTGCAAAACAGAGCATATCGCTTAGATTTGAAATTGAGATGTTTGTTGCCCTGAGGTGATATTTTGCCGTCACTATTCTTTGTCCTTGGGCATATTTCATAGGTGTCATTTTATATTTCTTCTTAAATATTTTTATTATTTGTGTTTTTCCCATATAAAATTGATTGCACAAATCTTCTATTGTTATTTTTCGTGTAAGGTTAGAATCAATATAGTCCATTATGCTCTCGGCAACACGGCTGTTGTCGAGAGTTTTTTCTTCTTTTTGAAGTGACAGGCTTATATTCTGAATAATTTTGAGGATTTCGATACCAATTTTATTACATTCATTAATGGTGTAGGAGTCCGCTTCGTAGAGAATATTGAGTATATTTTGGAAATATTGCGAAACATTTGTTTTTACAATAAGTATGGAGGAATCTATGCGGTATAAATCAAGCAGGGAATGCATAAAATCTCCCTTTGCCGTAATGAAAAACTTCTGCAAGGGAAAACTTGTGTCAGAATAAAGCGTTCTGGGGATTGTCTTGTTGATGAAGAAAAAATCCCCCTTTTCAACAGTATAGGTTTTTCCATTAATATCTATATACCCCTTACCGTCCGTCACATATTCTAACTGATAACAGGTCAGAGCAGGGTCAAGAGGGTGATCCAAAGGGATTTTGTAATCAGTCTGGGGACGGGTATATCCTGCCAGGTACAATGTCAGCGGTGATTCGAATTTTAAAAGAGGAAAGAAAAACTGGTCATTAAACATTCCTATATCGGGTTTCATAACATGCCTCCAAGCGGTGAACTAATCCTCACCTTTTAAACTCTTTTTTAGGATTTACATCTTGCTGATAAAAGTATATACTAAACATACAGAGATGTCAAGATAATTGGCTTTGTACCATGTATTGCAACTGGAATTTATATACGGTTAAATGAAGAAATATTTTTAACCAATTTTGGAAAGGAGTAACATATATGGAGAAAAAAGGACTAATGAGGAAAATCACAGCTATGGTTTTATCTGTGCTAATGTTTATGACTGCCATGCCTCAATTTTCGGCTTTGGCGGCACGTGAATATGCGGCAGAACTTAAAATTAACGGTTTAGCGGTTGATTTTAAAAATGAAGCGTATAGCAGAAGTGATATTATCTATGTTCCGCTTGAGGAGCTGTGCGGATATCTCAATCTTCAGTTTACGAAGGATGGGGATAAGTACAAAATAACCAGAATGGGAAGGACCATGACCGTGACAGCGGGAAACCTCGTTGTGAATGTGGACGGAATGGAAGCAGAGCTTCCCACACATCCGGAGGAAAAGAACGGAGTGCTTTATGTTCCGGCAGAGCTTTTCAGTCAGGGCTTCGGTTGCCCCTTGGAAATTTCGGAGGACATGAGAAGCGTCAGCCTTATTCCCAATGTGTATAAGGTTCCCATCACAGAAAATACAGCGGCGGCAATAAGTGCAGGAACTCCCGATAAGGATACTCTTGCTACAGGCACCTCCGCAGACGATAACATTTTTTATAACGTAACTAATTTCCCGCAAATGGAGAAAAGCCTGTTTTATCTGGTTGATTTAACCTCCTTTAAGGGAAAAGAGCTTGAAAGTGTTAAGCTGGCACTTAACTTAGACCGTGGAGAATACGGCCCCACCCTCAGAATTATGCGTACCGCTCCGTGGAAAAAGGGTGAGCTTACATATAATACACAGCCCGTGCTTTATGAAAAGGAATATGTGAATGTAAATCTTCCCGAAACAACCTACACCGACAAGGAATATGATATTACTTCTCTTGCGGCACTTGCTGATAAAGCGGGTGAGGTGCTTTCAGTAAAGCTTTTGGGTATGCCCCATTCAAGCAAGATGACATCTACCAAGACCTCCTTTATGATAAGAGGCGTAAATCATATAAAAGCTCCCTATGTGTTAGTATCGGTAAAGGAAAACTATAGCTTCCCGATAAAGGCAGAGGTTAAAGAAAGTGCAGACGATGAAGCCCGCTACAGCGAATTTGAGCTTCTCCGCTCCTTAGGCGTATTTACGGAAAACGATGAATTTCCTCTTGACCTTACAGAGGGCGTACAGAGACAGGAATTTGTAAAGTATGCACTTCGCCTCAGAAATGCATCTGTACAGGAATCTGTCGGCGAGCAGTTCTTCTCGGATGTTCCCGCAGATGCTCCTTTCTATAAGGAAGTTATGACGGCACATTCCATGGGACTTGTGTCAGGCTGGCAGGGAATAGCATTCCGCCCCTATGATAATATTACATTAGGCGAAGCAATCACAATCCTTGGCAGAATGTTGAATTACAATATCTTTGCCGATGAACGCGGCGGATTTACCCCCGGCTACTTTGCAGCGGCAAGAAACGGTGACCTTTATAACGGTGCTGAAATTGAAAAGGAAGCACTTTCATTCAAGAAAATGTTTAAGCTTTTGGAGGATGCACTTGATGCAAAGATGCTCAATGTACGTTCCTACAGTTCAAACGGCACTGCGGAATATACCTTTGATGAAAATAAGACAATACTTACCGAGTATTGGAACGCACAGGTAATTGAGGGAACAGTTACTGCAAATGAATATTCAAGTATTGATTCCACACGCTTCGGCAAAGAAGGAAAAATTGCAATTGACGGAAAAGAACTTAGCTTCACATTTAAGCCTTACAATGAATTCCTTGGATATAGTGTCAAGGCATACTATGACAGATATGAGGATAAGCTCCTTTATATGGGTATCAAGGAATATGATATTACCGAAATTGATATTTCAGATATTACAGGTAAAAGCAAAAGCGGAAATACTATAAACTTTACATATGAAAAAGAAAATGGAAGCTTAGGCAGTGAAAGCTTTTCTTTTGAAAAAGACAAGAAGCATATAATTTATAACGGAAAGGCAATAACGGAAGCTCAGTTCAACAATAAAGGTGTCGCACTTCTTGATGCTGATGCAGGAAGCATAAAACTTGTGGGCGACAGCCTTACAGTAATCACAGCATACAGAACTGTTGTGGTAAGCTCCGTAAATGCACCAGAGGAAGAAGTATATGACCTTTACGACGCATATAGCAGAAGTCTTGAACTGAAAGGCAAGGAATACACCATTACCGATGTAAAGGGAGAAGAGCTTTCTGTTGAAAAAATAGGAAAGAACGATGTTATTTCCGTGGCACAAAGCCTTGATAACACTCTTATTACGGCAATCGTTTCAAAAACGAAAATAACAGGTGCAATAGAGACAATAGAAAATGCGGGAACCGCCGATGCAGCCTATACAATAAACGGAAAAGAATATGAGCTTTGTAACACTGCAAAGGTTTCGGGAAAGGCTGACTACTGGACAAATAATTTGGACTTAGGCTTTAATACTACCTTCTTCTTAAACCATGAGGGAAGAATTGCAGGTACAGCTGCGAAAAAGACGGAGGGAATTATCGGCTATCTTCTTACCATGGGTTATAAGGGTAGTGCCATAAGCAAAAAACTTCAGGCTGCAGTCGTAATAAAGGATGCCGAGGAATATGTGGTGTATGACCTTGCCGATAAGGTTGAGGTCGATTGCATAAAGTACACAAATCACGAAGATATTGAAACATACTTTACCGATAATGCGCTGATAAAGAAACAGCCCATTATATTCGACCTTAACGCAGAGGGCAAGATTAAGAAAATCAATACTCCCGAAATTGGTAAGGATCAAACTGGTAAGGAAGTTGAAAGCAGGGACGAGAATCTTGAACATAGACATACAAGTGCCGATGAGGGCATGAATTATAAGTCCTCAGGTATTTACGGAGGTAAGTTCTTCTTAGGTCAGGGTGACGGCGTTATTATCGCCAGAGCAGGAAATGAGCTTGAGGATTATTTCCCGAAGACAAGTCTTCCTAATAATAAAGCATACAATATGGACATATGGACAATCGGAAAGAAGAGCCCCAAGGCGGTAGTAGCTCTGGTTGATGATACAAGTACTCCCGAGGTTCACGAGGATTCGCTTCTCTATGTTGTAGACCGTGTGGTAACAGCCTTTGACAGCGATGGTATGGAGGTTAAAAAGCTCTATTATTACTCAGAACCCGATTCTCGCAAGAGTGTAGTTGTAAATAGCAAGTACGAACATCTTGTATCGGACTTTGCACGTGGCGATATTATCCGCTTTGGTACCAATGCAAAGGATGAACTTGAGGCGGCTACAAAATATTTTGATTATGATACCCATACCCTCAGCACCAGAGTAGGCGGCTACAATGAGCTTAACCGTGTAAGCGGAGGCTATGTGGGAAGAATTGAAGAAACTTTTATCCAGCTTGTGGACTGCGATGCCGCAGATATCGGAAATCCGCAGGAGGAAAAAAGGACTGATATAAGCGATTATGAATACACTTGGCATGACAGCAGCAGATTCACCAATCTGATGAGCTACGAGGTAAGCTCGTCAGGCATCATAGTGAAAAAGGAAACAATCGACGCAATCCGCACCTATGAAGATGTTCCTTACAATCCCAACGGACTTATCCTGAACGCCGCATGGGAAAGCATTCGTGCCAATGTGTGGATTTTAGACATGAAGCAGCCTGCAAATACAGGTCGTTATATCCTTGATTATAACCCCAACACTACTGAAACAACATACGAATCCGTACGCTGTAATAATGACGGAAGCGTAACTGTTTCCTCTACAGAGCCAACCCGTGCAGGACATGCGTTTAAGTATTGGGTAAATGAAGCTGACCAAAACAAATATTATCCGGGCGATACCTTTACGTTGACAGCCAATACAGTCCTTACAGCAGAATGGGTAGAAACGCCTACATATACAGTTACTCTAAGGCATACAGGTGCAGGCATATCCAAAGATATCAGCTTTGCACCCAAGACATGGGATAAGATTAATGAGGAACTGAAAGAAACGAAATATAAGATTCCCACAGCACAAGAAGCAAAAGAAAAAGGCTTTAGTAAAGACGGATGGCAGCTTGTCGGTTGGGAAGGCTACAGTATAGGTCAGGAAATATCTGTGGCGGGCAATATAGCAATTGATGCAATAATGATTCGTAACTGGAGCGGAACTGCTGCAACAGAGGCCCCCGAACTTGTTGATAGCTACTATCAGATTGAAACAGGTGAAGATCTTGCATGGTTCTCTGAACAGATTGCCACGACTCCCAATCTTAAAGCAAAGCTCGTAAATGATATTTATCTTAATAACTTTACGAATTGCGGTGACGGAAAAGAGATTAATGAAACAGGGGCAAACTGGTTTGAGAACGTCGATGTAACAGACACTGCAAAGGTTAATAAGTGGAACGACTTTATGATTAATAACTTTGCAGGTGAGTTCGACGGTAACGGCAAGACAATCTACGGACTCTATCTTAAGGGAGATACCGGCACAGGCTTCTTCAGTTCAGTTGCAGGAGGAACTGTGAAGAACGTAACCTTTAAGGGAGCATATCTGCAGTCAATGACACACTCAGCAAAAACTCAGGGGAACTATAGCTCGCTTCACCAGAAACAGACAGGACTTCTTGCGGCAAGGGTTTCGGGCACTGCACAGATAAGCAAGGTAACGATGTACGGAAAGATTGTTCCTTTGTCATCTGAGTATGATATTTATACCACCGCGGCAGTAGCAGGTAATGTTACCGGCAGTGCGACCTTTAAAGAATGTGTATCTTATGTGACGATTGATTCTTCAATCACAACCGAGCATGCGACAACAGGCAGCGGAAATTATGGTGTTGGTGCAATAATCGGAACAACCCGTGGTGCAGGGGACACCGACGTAGTTACACTTGAAAAATGTATCAACCACGGTACAATAACAACGCCCCACTGTAAGAAAACTGCAGCAGTGGTAGGGGTTGCAGGACATAATGGAAAGACCGTGTTTATAGAGTGTGGTAATGATGCAACCATAACAGTACTGGGTAAGTCGGAAGAAAAGCTTGTGTACTGGGATTATGGTACACTGTATAATGGCACCACCAGTATCGGGACAAACCAAAATGGCGTTATAAACGTATTGAAGTAAGGTAGGGGCGGATATATTATCCGCCCATCCCCCAAAACTTAATAAACCAATATAATAACAGGAGGAAAAATCATGAAAAAGACATTGGCATTAATCTTATCACTTATTCTCTGCATAGCCTCTCTTGCAGGTTGCGGCACTGCTGAGGAAAATAAGAAAAAGGCAACAGCCGACAAAGACGATGTTACAATCAGCGTATGGTCAACAGAAGCGGGTGCACAATCTGTATGGGAAGAGCTGGTGGACGAATGGAACTCCACCACAGGCGATGAAAAGAATATATTTATCGACTGGGTTACAACCACAGATTCTACACAGACTGACGTAGCAGAGCAGAACGGAACACTTCCCCATATTATGAACGTATCAGGAAGTCAGTTCACTCAGTTTATTGAAAGAAAAAGCGTAATTTCTCTCAATGAGCTTCCCGGAGGCGAGGAATTCCTCAAGGAATATGACCAGCCGGGAATTGACGGAGATAACCTTGTTGACGGTAAGCAGTACGGAGTTTATATGAATGTAAGAACAGGCGGACTTGCTTATAATAAGGAGCTTTTCAAGAAAGCAGGTATTGTGGATAAAAACGGAGAAGCAAAAGCTCCCGAAACACTTTCCGAGGTAGTGGAATATGCAAAGAAAATCCGTGCACTCGGAAGCGATATTTACGGATTTGCGTTCCCGTTGAAATTTGGTACAACCTATCCGCTTTTACACCCACTTTCGTCCTACTATGACGGAAAAACTCCCGAAACAGCACAATACTATATTGACCTTGATAAATTAACCTACGACTATAGAAATTATCCCGAGCAGATTAACTGGCTCTTTGAAATGAAGAAGGACGATTCTATATTCCCCGGTGCAGAAACCCTTGATAATGACACTGCACGTGCATACTTTGCTGCAGGTACAATCGGTATGATTCCTGCAATAAGCTGGGACGTATCCGTGTACAACAATCAGTTTAAAGCAGAGTGTGACTGGGATGTGTGCAAATATCCCGCACCCGATGGAAGAAAAGAATTTAAGCAGTGGTGTCAGCAGGGCGGCTGTATGCTTATCGGAAGAAAGGCTGCACTTGAAAACCCCGAAGAAACCATGGAGGTTTATAAGTTCATCTATTCCAAAGAAACAAGACAGGCTATGTTTGAAAGAGGAATCAATCTTTCTGCAAAGACAGATGTCCTTGAGGATTATGACAAGGATGCCGTTGACCCCAGATTTGCAAAATTTGCTTCCTTTGTTGATGAAACAAAACGTTTCGCCCAGTCTGAAGCACATATAATCGAAGGCGATAATTTCAACACTCTTTTCCAGAAGGTATGGATTAGAGAAATAAGCCTTGATGAAGCTACAGCTACATTAAAGAAAAATCAGGAGAGCGGTCTTAAAAAAGCAGTAGCTCAGGGAGAATATGATGTTGAGAGACAGAAGCGTGTAAACGATTATCTCCAGAATGGAACAGAAGGTCTTGACCTTACATGGAATCACTAACAGACGCTTTTATGGAGGCGTAGCAAATGCTATGCCCCATAGCCTCTTAAAGGAGGAAGTATAAATGAGAAAACGTATTTTAAGTATCGCACTGGCAATTTCAATGATACTTCCGGCATATTCAGCCGGTGCAATATTCAAGGATTTTAAAAACGATGGAAATTTTCAAATTCCGCAAAATCCCCGTCAGATACCTGCCGATGTATATCACGAGCCCTATATGGACACAGTGAATACCACTGTGTATGCCCCCTGGCTTAAAAACTATCATATGATGAGTCAGGACGAATGGGATGCAGGTACCTACGGAGGCGAAGCCTGTCAGCAGGTTCGTCAGCTTGAAATATCGCCCGTAAATCCGCAGATTATGTACTTCGGTACGGATACATCGGGAGTTTATAAAACTACCAACGGCGGTAAAAACTGGTACAATGTAACTGGACACGCTCCTGCTCACTGTACAAAAGGACTTTTGTGCGACCCCTTTGACGAAAATATTGTCTATGCAGGCTACCGTTCCGTGGGCTTCTTCAGAACGAAGGACGGCGGCAGAACATGGGAGTTTTTAATAAAGGACAGAGATACCTACAAGGTTAAGGATCGTGCCGATACAATTGCGTGCGACGGAGCAGGAAATGTGTTTATTGCCGCAGGCAGCGGTATTTACCGCATTGACAGAAAGACGGATGAGCTTGTGAACCTTTATCCCGATTTTAAAAATCTGGAGGGAACAAACGGAGCTACATGGTACGACCTTGACGTATCTTCCGACGGGCAGATTATCTACGCCTGCTGTGTAGAGGACAAGAATACAGAGATTAAAAACGGAATCTATGCAAGCTACGACGGCGGTAAAACATGGGCAATAAAGGGAACGAATGATAAACAGGTATTCAGTCCCTATTCAATAGCACTTCACCCAGAAAATCCCAACGAAGTGTATGTAGGAACTTCTATAACGGATCTTGAAACTAATAAGACAGGGCTTTTCGGTCTGTATCTTTCCAAGGACGGCTGTGAAACCTTCGAGCGTATTTACGAGCACGTATATGTGAACAGGGAGGAGGGCGTAGAACCCCACGCTACAAAATTCACCGCACTGCAGTTTGGCCCCAAAGATGAAAACGGTGTCTACAGGCTTTACTACGCAGGTATAAGTACAACCTATCCTCTGCACGAAAGCCGTGACTACGGAAAAACTTGGGAGCAGGTTTATAAAAAGAGTGACCGTATAGGTGAAAATACAATCCGTATGGACTATACTACCGGAAAAACCTATACAGGCTGGCTTTATCAGGCGTTTGATGTTGATATGCACAACCCCGACAGGGTAGTATTTGGTGCCAGCGGTATTTATGAAAAGCTCGGCGACAAAATCACCCGTATAAGTGCAGGCTTTTCTGGCGTGGCAATAGTAGATGTTGCCCGTGACAGCACGGGGAAAGCATTTATGCCCGGTATGGACGTAGGTGCATATGTTACCAATGGGCCCTTTACCACAACCAATTTCCCCTCGGTGTACGAGCTTTCGGAAAAGTATTTCCAGAAGTATGCCAAGGCGACCTTTGACCCGAATGATGATAATCATGTTATTGCATATTACGGTCATGCCAACGGTGACCAGACCTATTACGGAATACGTCAGTCTTATGACGGAGGACTGACGATGGCACCAAAAAATGCCGATGCAGAGCTTGAAAGACCTGTTTACGGAAATGCCTTAGTGCTTCAGTATGACGATACAGATCCAAATACAATCTATATGTCCTACCACAATAGTTATGACAACGGAAAAACCTGGGTGCGTAACCAGATTGACGGTGTGGATGCTTTCATATTGGACATCCACGATAGCAAGCCCAATGTTTTCCTCGGTATGACAGGCACGGGAGAGGATACAAAGCTTTATCTCAGTGAGGATAAGGGAAAGACATGGAAATATGCGTGCAGTCCGGGATTTAACGATTTCATAGATGTATTCTTTGATGGAGGCGATGATTCCAGAGTATGGTACTCACGCGATGCGGATTTCGGAACGATAGACCTGAGCAGCGGTCAGCTTGATGCAATTTCCACGCTTTTAGGCTTTGAATATTTCGACCGCCTTGCACAAAATCCCGATAACCCCGACCATTTGCTTGTAAGCTCATCGCCCGGAATAGGCAGTGTGTTCAACGATTTTAAAATTGCCGAAAGCCGTGACGGAGGTAAAAACTGGGTTGCAGTTCCCGGCTTCTGGTGCGGTGACTTCCACAAAATACTGTTCAATAAGGGCAGTACGCAGGTTTATATAACCTCCCACGCAGGAACGTTTATTTATGATTTTGCCGAGTTTCATAAATATATGGACAGCAAAATCAAAATTAAGCTCAACGGAAAGGAAGTAACCTATTCCGAACAGCCCAAAATAGTAAACGGCAGAACTATGGTTCCCATGCGTGAGCTTTTTGAACAGCTCGGTGCCACAGTGAATTACAATGACGAAACACGCCTTATCACCGCAAGCAAGGACGGAATATATATTTCCCTCACTCCGGGAAATGAAATTGCCACGGTAAACGGAAAAGAGCATAAGCTTGACAGTCCGGCATTTATTACCGAAAAGGGCAGAACTATGGTGCCTATCCGCTTTATTGCAGAAAGCCTTAACGTGGGCGTAGGCTGGAGTGAAAAAACACGCAGTGTACTTATTAAATCAGCTAATTAAGGAAGATAATATGACAGACAGACATAATTGGAAATTAGGTGCTTCCACATGTATTCTTCGTGGGGCAGACAATCATACGGACGAGGGCTTTGCAAGCTACAAGGACGCAGGGATTAAATATGCGGAATTCACTGTGCCCGTGTGGGACGGGAGCTTTGAAAAACTGGATTTTTACGACAATCCTGAAAAGCTTTTTGAAACTGCAAAACGGCACGATGTGGAATTCGCCACGTTTCACGCCCCCTTTTCCCGTGATGTGAGCTTGTCCCACCCCGACGAAAATGTCAGGGTGGAAGCGATAAAACTTATTAAAAAAACCATTGCTTCCGCAATTAAAATAGGGATAAAAACTATTGTACTGCACCCTTCCGCAGGGTGGAGCGAAACGTATTCCGACCGAGAAGCATATATCCGCCAATCTATTGAGCATGTTCGTGATATAAACGACTATTGCCAAAGCCTTGGCGGAGTAATCGCACTTGAAAATATGACGGAGGACGCTATGTGCGGCTGCAGCAGCGAAATGATTCGGTTCTTAGAAGAAATCCCCACATTGGCAGTATGCTTTGATGCAAACCACTGCACTGTGGCACGCAGCGAGGAATATCTTGCAGACCTTTTTAATGCGGGAATGAAAGGCAGAATAAAAGCCGTACATATTTCCGACTATGACCTTGATATTGAAGCACATCGCCTTCCGGGTGATGGCAAAAATAATTGGAACAAAATACTGAGTATGCTGGAAAAGCTTGAATTTGACGGAGTTTTCATGTACGAGGTATCAAAACCCAACGACAGGGAAAACGCCTACACACCGCAAGATGTAAAGCATAATTTCAGCTTGCTGATGAACGGAAAAATTTAAAACAAAAATTAATTAAATTAAATTACAAAATACAAATTTATTTTGAAAGGATGAAAAAAATGGCAAAGAAACTTTTATCACTTAGCCTGGTATTTGTGATGCTTTCTGTAGCAACATTAGCTGCACCCGGTTCTTCCATGGATCTTTTCAGAAGCTACACAGCACAGGCACAGGACACTTTTTCCTATGCAGGTGAAGAAATTCAGTTCTTCACGGAAACAGTAGGCACAGCCTCTGCAAAGCATGAAGCTGTTGACTCTCTTCCTGCATGGGACGGAGAAACAAAAACTGCAATTACAAAGGGTAGCGGTACAGAAGCAGCACCTTACGAAATTGCAACAGCTGCAGAGCTTGCATGGTTTGCAGAGCAGTGTAACACTGTAAATCCTGCACTTCACGCAAAGCTTGTACGCGACATTAACATGGCACAGGCAGATGGTACAAAGAACAACTGGGCAACCTTTTCCTTTGGTGTGGCAAATGGGGCCTCAGTACCTACAAAGCCTTTTGCAGGCGTTCTGGACGGACAGGGACACAATATATATAATTACTCATGGACCGGAACTGCCGGTGGAGCTACCAATCTCTACTATAGCGGTATGTTTAAGAGCATAGACGGCGGTATCGTAAAGAACCTTAATTTGATTGATGTCGCTGTAGTTCTTTCTGCGTATAATAATGGTTGCGGTTATGGTTCTGTATTATGCGGATACTTAGCTGGGGCTGATTCTTTGATTGAAAACGTATACATTTCGGGTAATGTTAGCGTAATGCAGAGTAGCAGTTCCGTATGTGCATTTATAAAAACCTATGGAGGTATCGTAGGATATCTGTATACAGGAACTGTAAAAGACTGTTATAGTGATGTAAACGTTAATCTTACTTCAAAAAGCAGTAAGGTAAATGATTATATGAAGCCGGAACATACGGACGATTATGACACCTCAAGTATTTCTTTTATCGGCGTTGGTGGAATTGTGGGATTTACGTATCATAAAGGAACGGTTACTGTGGAAAACTGCGGTAATGGAGGAGATATTTTTGCTCCCTTTAATCGTCGCGTAGGCGGTGTTGTAGGAGCTATTAAACGCTGTCATGGTGCAAATTATCAGAATTATTATAATCTCTGGAACAGCGGTAATATCACAGGATACGGAGATGTTGCAGGCGTTTGCGGATGGATGAAGAGCGATCAAACTCTCAATACAAACTTGTATAATACGGGTGACATCACAGCTGTTTCCCCGATAGATACATATGCAAGCGGTATTGCAAACCATGGTACTACCGCGAAGTCAAGAAAAGCCTACAGCACAGGTAATGTATATCTTAAAAATACAGGTGTTGTAGTTGGAACTAATCAATATGATTTTGGCGATGTAGACGGTGGCTTTAATGACAAAATGGCACTTCTCTATGCTAATGATGCTGCAAAGACAGTTACATCTACTGCAAATGTATACCCCACAGGTGCTGATTTCATGGTAGATGAAACTACTCCCAAGTGGGCAATCAGCTATGCAGGCACAGATGCAACAAGAGTAACTGATTCTCTCGGCACAGGCTTAGCTCCCGGGGCTATGGAAGGCAGTGCAATACTTTCTACATTAGGCGAAGGCTTTGTGGCAGACTTCGGTATCAACGGTAATCTTCCCATCCTCGCAACAAGAAAGAGTGCCCTTGTACTTAACGATAGCACTTACGAGCTTTCTGAAAACAAGTCTATCACAGTTAAGCTTGCAAACAGCGGCTATGCTGCACTTAACGTAGCAAATATCATCGAGGGTGCTACCCTTGTTGTTACTCCCAAAAATGGCAGTGCATATAACCTTGATGTAGCAAAGACAGGTATCATCACACTTGATACAAAGGGTGCAGACGAGGTAACTGTGTCTGCTGCAAGCGGCGGCCGTGTTCTTGTAACCGAGCCTGCAAGCCTTGCTATAGCAAGCATTGATTCAGCAGCTATCAAGGCATCATTTGCAAGGGAAGACAGTGCTACAATTATCCTTGCTCTCTTTGACGGCGAAGCTCTTGAAAAAGTGGCATATGCAGCTGATGTACAGGTTGCAGACGGAAAAATTTCCGCTGTAATCGACCTTACAGGCATAGAGGTTGCAGATTGTAAGCTTCGTGCATATGTATGGGAAAATGGTACACTTGCTCCCGTAAATGCAGAGGTAGAAGTGCTTCAGTAAAAGGACTCTACAACATTTTTTCATATGGGCGGCGGAGGCACACTCCGCCGTTCTTCCAAAGGGTATATTGGGCGATGTACCCTTTGGAAGAACGGCAAAATAATAAAGACAGGAGAGATGACAATATGAAAAAACGTTTAGCATCAATTATCCTCGCACTAACATTTCTTTTGCCAATAAATGCGGGTGCTTTTGAAGCGTGGGATTCTCCACGCTATATCCCGGCAGATGAATATAAAACTCCGTGGACAGAGGCGGAAAATCCATTTGTGACTTACTATGCTCCATGGCTTAAAAACTTTCATATTATGACTGCATCGGAAGCAGAGAATAACAAAGCATCGGGATTGGTTGGCGGCGAAGCATTTCAGATGGTTCGTCAGCTTGCAATTTCGCCTGTTAATTCTGATATAATGTATTTATGCAGTGATACAAACGGAATTTATAAAACCACAAATGGCGGCAAGCATTGGTACAGCACAACCAACAACGCCGCAGGTCACGATGCAAAAGGACTTTTATGCGATAATCAGGACGAAAAAATCGTCTATGTACATATGCGTGGAGTAGGAGTTCACAGAAGCTGTGACGGTGGCTATAGCTGGCATCAGCTTATAGTCGACACAGACTCTGTACAGGACGTGGGAAAACGCAGTGAAACCATAGCTCAGGACGAAAGCGGAAATACATATTTTGCCGTTGGTAGCGGTATATATAAGCTTGAAAGAACCACCGATAAGCTGACAAACTTAACGGCAGAAAAATACCCCGCCCTTGCCTCGCTTACGGGTGGTAACGGGGCGGAATTCCTTGATTTAGACGTATCAGCCGACGGAAAATATATCTACGCTTGTTGTGCCCTTACACAGGAGGGAACAGGTGTTGACAGCGGACTCTATGTATCTTCCGACAGCGGAAAAACATGGAAAATAATAAAAACGGACAGCGGATACACAGACTTCAGAACTTTGGCGATATCCCCGGAAAATCCTCAGGTAATATACACGGGGGTGCATACATATGACACGAACACGCAGAAGTCGGGTGAGTACTGTCTTTATGTCAGCCGCAATATGGGAGAAAGCTTTACTAAACTATACAGACCACAGGATCTTTCAGGTATCAATATTAAATTCTACGGGCTTAAATTCGGGCCAAAAAACGCATGGGCAAAATACCCCCTTTATCTTCATCTTGAGGGCACAGTATGGCCCCTTCGTGTAAGCTATAATTATACAGATTCATCACCCTCTTTTTTGGAGGTATATACCCGTGACGATAAAATGGATACGGGAACGATTCGCGAGGGATACACAGGGTTGTATTATCAGGCTTTTCAGCCCGATATGAGTACTAAGGGAAGTAATAATGTCCGTGTTGTATACGCCGCATCAGGTATATATGAATACACGGGAGAGTACAAGTTTTATAAAAACACATGTGCCACAAAAATCATTAAGCGTATTTCCTCCGGCTACAGCGGTGCAAGTATAGAAGATATAGCATTCAACAGCAAAAATAATATGTGTGCACTTGTGGTGGATTCACGTACATTTGTGGATGACGCCAAAAACGTATATGGTAAAGACGCATATCCTACCTTTACGGGAGAGGAAGCAGCAGAAAAGCTTTATGGTGTCCGCGGAGTGTTTGACCCCAATAACGATGATAATTTTTACGCATATGTGGGTTATTCCAACGGTAGCGGAACATACAGCGGTATCAGGAAATCAACAGACGGCGGAAAGACCTTTGGAGATATTATTGAAAGCACAAAAATCTACACCAAAAAACAGAGCGATGCTTCCGTTTCATGGACGGAATTTGGAAATGCACAGGTTCTTTGCTATGCCAATGATAATAGAACAATTTACAGCTCCTATCACCAAAGCCCCGACAATGGTTCCACATGGGTTAAAAACGAATACTTTCTGCTGGATGTTTTCCCCGAAAATACGGATATTCAGGTAGGAATAAAAAAGGAAAACGGAAAGCTGTGCCTGTATAAAACGGACAATGCAGGGGAAAGCTGGAGCTTTGTCACGGATTACTTTAACGCAGACAGTAATTTTTCAGATGTTGATTTTGACCTTGGAGACAGTAATTTTGTATGGTTTATCTATGGTGACAAAACTTTAGGCAAAATTAATCTCTCCACAGGCGAAATTATTGATTTTACCGATAAAGCACCATTTAGTGCCTACAGGGCATTTTCAGATGTAGAGGTTAATCCCAAGGATTCTGACCATATTTTAGTTACAAGCTCCCCCGGTACATATATCGCAACGATGAAAGACGACTACAAGCTGGCGGAAAGCTACGACGGCGGAAATACATGGCACGTTGTGCCCGGATTGTGGGGAGGACTGTTTAACAATATCATTTTCTCCAAAACTACTGAAGAAGCCTTTATTACAGGTCACAGCGGAACGTTTATTTACGATTACAACAAGTTTAACTATTATCAGAGGGTTAATCTTATTCATAACAATAATATCATTAAAACAACCCTACAGCGTGTTAATGAAGACGGCAAGCATAGAAATAACGGAGAATATGTTATTTCACCAAGCGACATTTTCAGCCACGCAGAAGATATATTTAACGGCTGGATATATAATGGTACGCTCTATAAAAAAGACGACCTTATAACAATCGGAAAGTAACAAGGTTTCACAAAGCTGTCGCAGGCGGGAGGTGTTCTTGCCTGCGATAATTTATTGCAAAGGAAGATATCTATGGAAAAAATTAAAAAAATATTTATTGATTATTTTTGTGTTGCACTGGGATCATTCATCCTGGCATTTGCAACGACGTACTTTTTAATGCCGTGTAAGATCTCGACAGGCGGTGTAGGCGGTGTAGCTACCATTCTTTATTATACGGCAAATATTCCCCCTGCATTGCCCACATTTATAATAAACGCAGTACTCTTTTTCTTTGGCTACAAAACACTGCAAAAAAGCTCAATATTTAAAACGATAGTTGGAATTGTTTCTTATTCGGCTTTTCTGGAAGTTACTCCGTTATTCGGTTTTTATGACAAGGATATTCTCATTTGCTCAATATTTGGTGGTATACTTGTAGGCGTAGGTGTAGGACTTGCCGTTTATAAAGAAGCCTCAACAGGGGGCAGTGATTTTGCGGCATTGATTATAAATAAGATAATTCCTTATATTCCGATTGCACTGCTTATATTAATTATAGACTCAAGTGTAATAGTTACGTCGGGTTTTATGCTTCATGATTATACAATAATGTTTTATTCGGTAATATCGCTATATATCAGCAGTAAGATCACCGACTGGATTTTAGTGCGTGGAGATTACGCAAAGACAGTATATATAATTTCTCAAAAAAGCAAGGCTTTGGCAAGTGAAATAATGAGTGATATGAATCGTGGCGTAACAGGAATATACAGTCACGGATGCTATAGCGAAAAGGATAATATGATGCTGATGTGTGTAGTGAAAAACAAGGAAATCCCCGGACTTCTCAGTAAAGTGAAAAAATTTGATAAAAGTGCCTTTACAATTATCTCCGAAGCCAGAGAAGTCCGTGGTGAGGGATTTAAAGATATATAACAGCAATAAAAGAAACGTCCCGAGGACGTTTTTTTATTGCTGTTAATAGGATTAATTCTCGTCAAATACACAAACAAAACAAGGGTATGTACTAAGTACATACCCTGATTTTAAGCAATCAAAAACTTACGCGATAGCACCGAGTGCCTTAGCGAGCTGGCTCTTCTTGCGGCTAACAGTGTTTTTCTTGTAAACACCCTTAGCTACAGCCTGGTCAAGCTTCTTAGCACAAAGATTGTAAAGCTCCTGAGCGGCAGCCTTATTTCCTTCGCTAACAGCTGCTTCAAACTTCTTAAGCTCTGTCTTGATAGCTGATTTAACCATACGATTTTCAAGAGTTTTCTTGTCGATAACGAGAACTCTCTTCTTAGCTGATTTAATGTTAGGCATTATATTTTCACCTCCAACACATTATGGAACAAAATGCATTATAGCATATATAATTCCAAAATGCAAGGTTTTTTTGATAAAATATTTGAAATTTTTACTGAATAGACAAATTATATTTTTCTTCAAAATTATCGGTAGTTATTACCTTGTTATCTTTCGTAATTATCAGTGCGTCCGTATCGGGAAATTCATTACACAAAGAAAGTGCATCTTCTCCTAAAATAAATATAGCTGTACTGAGTGCATCAGCGTGCATTGAGGAGGGGGAAACAACTGTTACGGAGGAAATGCCGCTTTGGGCACTATAGCCTGTCCTCGGGTCTATTATGTGGTGATACCTTTTTCCCTCATACTCAAAATACCGCTGATAAGCTCCGCTTGTAACCGCACTTTTATCCTTTAGCTTAATTGTGGCAAAAACCTCATCGGGGGAAGATGGATTTCGTATTCCCACCGTATATTCTCCTAAAACAAATACGTTTCCGCCAAGGTCGATTATTACATTGTCTACGCCTTTTTCCCTGAAACCCTCTGCCAGCTTGTCCGCAATATATCCTTTTGCCACTGCTCCCAAATCAAGCGTAGCTCCATTAAGAGAAAAAGGAGAAAGAGAAAGCTTTTCATAACCTACTGTATTTAATGCCGCTTTAACCTCTGCCTCCGTTGGCGGCTCCTTGCGGCTATTCACATTCCACAGTGCACACAGGGGGGCTACGGTAATATCAAACGCCCCTTGAGTTTTTTCGGAAAAATCAAGAGAAAAATTAAGCACATTTTCCATATGGGGGGATAGAGTGCTTACCGATAAATTATTAATTTTGTAAAGCTCACTTTCAGGATTTGTGCGGCTGAATATAAGCTCATATTCATTACACATCCCAAGTGCCTTGTCGATATGCTCTTTGTCTTTTTTGTCAGCGGTTATACTTATAACCGTGTCAAAGGCAAAGCTTTGCTTTGTTATTCTTTCCTGTGTGCTTTCACAACCTGTAAAAAGGAGAAAAGCCGCCGATAATAAAAGAAAGATTCTTTTCATATGATTGCACCTTAAAAATATATATACTCGTAAATTTTAACATACCTCTGGATTTTTCCGACGTGGCGTTTCGTTTCCCCGAAAGGAATATCCAAAAGGTTTTTTGAATCCTTGCTGTAATTTGAATCCTTAAGCCATCTGTCTACATTGGTTTCGCCTGCGTTGTATGCGGCGATGGCATTTTCCGTGTTTCCGTCGTACTTGTCAAGAAGATAGGAAAGATACCAGATTCCGCACTGTATATTGGCTTGTGTATTAAAAATATTTACATCGGAAATCCCCAGCTTTTTCAGGCAGTATTCAAAGGTTTCATCCGTTATCTGCATTAAACCCTTTGCCCCTGCGTGACTTTGTGCGTTTTCCCTGAAATTGCTTTCCGCTTTTATCAGTGCATATACGAGCGGGGGCTTTACCCCGTATTCCTCAGCATATTTTAAAATTGTGCTTTCGTGTTTAATCGGGAATATTCCCCGAAAAATCCATAGCGTAACGGCGATAACTATAATAACGAAGAAAAGTGTTGTGAAAAAGTTTTTACACTTGACCATTTATTTCTCCTAAAAATTTATTATAAAGAAGACGGATTTTTTCCCGGAGTACATCTTCTCCAAAATTATTTTCAATAATAATTGCTTCCTTGTCGTAATCCTTTTGCGAATTCATACGCTTCAGAGCATCTTCACGGTTTATATTATCACGGCTCATAATCCTTTCAAGCCGTGTTTTTTCATCTGCCTTAATTACTACTATATGCTTGCACAAAAGGTCGGCACCGCTTGACCTAAGCTCACTTCCATCCATAATGCATATATCCTTGCCGCTTTCCTTGCATAAAGACAAGCATCTTTCAACAATCGCCTTATGCACAACACCGTTTAACAAAAGAAGCTTCTTTTCATCGGAAAAAACTATAGCTCCCAAGGCTTTTCGGTCTATGTTGTTTTCACTGTCTAGAATTGAATCGGAAAATAACTGACAAAGCTTTTTCTTTATTTCATTGTCAAAAAGAATTTCGTGTGCAACACTGTCACAGTCGGCAACAAATGCACCCAAATCCTCAAATATACGGGCGGCACATGATTTTCCACTGCCTGTTCTGCCCGTAAGACCTATTAACATTTTCATAGGAATTTCCCTTTCTGCCGTCCGTTATTTCGTTTCGTACCAGCTTTTTCCGATTTTCACATCGGCACGAAGCGGCACACTGAGACTGACTGCATTTTCCATTTCTTCCTTTAATATTTCACTTACAAGCTGTGCTTTTTCCTCAGGCACTTCGCAGATAAGCTCATCATGCACCTGTAGAATAAGTCTTGCTTCGGGGCATTTTAGCCTGAGAGCATCGTATACCTTAACCATAGCAATTTTAATAATATCCGCCGCCGTTCCCTGAATGGGAGCATTCATCGCGGCACGCTCGCCGAATGAACGGAGATTAAAATTCTTTGCACTAAGTTCGGGAATGTATCTTCGTCTGCCGAAAACAGTGGTAACAAAGCCATCCTCTCTTGCTTTTTCAATGGTGGTTTCCATATAGCTTTTTACACCGCTGTAATGATTAAAGTAACTGTCGATGTATTCCTTGGCTTCCTTACGGCTGATTTTAAGCTCCCCTGCAAGGGAAAATTCGCTCTGTCCGTAAATAATTCCGAAATTAACCGTCTTTGCACGGGAACGCATATCGTCTGTCACAAGAAAATCAGGAACATTGAACACCTGTGTTGCCGTTATGGTATGAATATCATCATCATTTATAAATGCGTCCTGCATTACCTTATCCTGTGCCATATGAGCAAGAACCCTAAGCTCAATTTGTGAGTAGTCGGCACCTACAAGAAGATGCCCCTCTTTTGCCACAAACATTTTGCGGATTTCCCTTCCTATTTCCGTTCGAACAGGGATATTCTGCAAATTAGGCTCTGCAGAGCTGATTCTGCCCGTTGCGGTAACGGTTTGTTTAAGGGTGGAACGGATTCTTCCTTCTTCATCAAGAAGCGGAAGAAAAGCATCGGCATAGGTGGACTTTAACTTTGCCAGATGACGGTATTCAATTATGAGGTCTATAATTTCGTGCTTTCCCCGAAGCTTTTCCAAAACGGAGGAATCCGTGGAATAACCTGTTTTGGTTTTCTTTATTACGGGCAGCCCCATATCCTCAAAGAGAAGCTTTCCAAGCTGCTTGGTGGAATTAATATTAATCTCACCGCCTGCCATAAAATATATTGCGTTTTCAAGGGCAGAGATTCTTTCTCCGAGCATTTTAGCGAATTTATAAAGCTCATCGCGGTCGATTTTAAAGCCTGAAACCTCCATATTATAAAGAACATCTTCAAGGGGAAGCTCTATGTCATTTAATAACGGAAGCTGACCTCTGTTTGAAATTTCCTCCGTCTGCTTATTTGCAAGGTCGGGGAGAGAAACTACGGAAATGGGCAAATCATAAAGGGCAAAAAGCTCATTTATATTATATTCGCTTCTTGAGGGGTCTATGATATACGCCGAAATCTCACTGTCATAGTATTCTCCCGAAAGGCTGATATCTTTTTCACTAAGAATATGACGCACTTTTTTATACTCGTGAGTGTATTTCTTTATTTTCCTGTTTTCAAGAACCGATTTGAGTGCCGTGATGTCTGCAGTATATGCCTTTTTATCTGTGCAGAATTCAATTTTTTCTTCATTTAATATAAAGTAAAATGAATTCTGCTTTGAGGCGTTTTCTATATCGGCCTGTGTTGCCTCTATGGGCTTTTCTGCTTCTTTTACCTCTTGAGCAGCGGGGGTGCAAAGCCTTTCGGCAATTTTGCGAAGCTCTAATTCTTCAAGCTTTTTTGAAAGAGCCACATTATCTGCTTCTTTATACAAAGCATCTTCAATTTTAAAATCAATGGGAACATTTTTGTCAATGGTGCAAAGCTTGTAGCACATATATGCATCGTCCTTGCCCGCAATGAGCTTTTCACGTGCCGCTTTTTTGATGTAGTCGCTTTCAATATCGGCGTAAAGATTGTCCAGGGAATGGAAATGATTAAGAAGGTCAAAGGCTGTTTTTTCGCCTATTCCTTTTACGCCCGGAATATTGTCCGAGGAATCGCCCATCAGTGCCTTTACGGCAATAAATTCTTCGGGGGTGACGGCATACTTTTCAAAAACGGCGTCACTGTCCATCACTTCGGTTGTGGTCTGTCCCATTCGTGTGGTGGTAAGAAGCACATGGGTGTTCTTGCTTGCAAGCTGAAGGTCATCCTTATCTCCCGTTACGATATTGCATCTTAAATTATTTTCATCGCAGATACGGCTTACCGTTCCGATAATATCATCCGCCTCGTAGCCCTCCAACGAAAGCTGAAGTATGTTCATAGCGGAAAGTACTTCCTTGAGGTGGGGCATCTGCTCGGCAAGGTCATCGGGCATACCCTTTCTCTGTGCCTTGTACGCATCGTACATTTTGTGGCGGAAAGTAGGAGCCTTAAGGTCAAATGCCACGCAAAGATAGTCAGGCTTATACTCGTCAATGTATTTAAGCATAATATTCATAAATCCGAATATAGCGTTGGTGGGAATACCTGTTTTGGTGGAAAGAGGGCGTACTCCGTAGTATGCACGGTTTATGATGCTGTTTCCGTCTATTATGATAAGGTTTTTCATTTTCCTTCTCCTTGCAAAATCATTTCATTATTATATATTATATCTAAAATTGGTAAAAAATCAAGGTAATAGTTATCTAAAAGAGGTTTTCTTACGCCCAATTTGAATAAATTTGAAAAAAATAAAAAAAATACTTGCTTTTTTTGTTTTTATCTGTTAGAATATCCTATGCGTGTTATGAAATGAACTTATTCCTAAGGAGGGAAATAGATATGGCTAAATGTGATGTATGCGGTAAGGGTGTTACTTTTGGTATCAAAGTAAGCCACTCTCACAGAAGATCAAATCGTGCTTGGAAGGCTAATGTTAAGACTGTAAAGGCAGTTGTTAACGGTTCTCCCAAGACAATCCACGTTTGCTCCCGTTGCCTGAGAAGCGGAAAAGTTGTAAGAGCTATCTGATTTCTCTCGTAATTAATTTGGAACAAACTAAGGCAGTACGCACAGCGTACTGCCTTTTCGACTTTCGGAAAAGCTGAAAAGCAGCACAGACCGCAAAACACAAAGAATATTTTTTAAGTGGCTCAATACTAAAAATAAATAAAAAAAGCTTGACAACCGCCCAAACCCATTATATAATAACATGGCATTTTGATGAAATGCTATCCTTGCTCCGAATTTGTTCGGGGCCAAAGACCAGAAGGAGGTGTAGAAAATGGCTGAAATTATCAACAAGTATGAGACCATTTTTGTTCTTGACACTGCGCTTGAGGAGGAGAAGATTAATGCTCTTTCCGAAAAGTTCCAGAAGCTCATCGCTGATAACGGAACAGTTGAAAGCGTAGACGTATGGGGTAAGAGAAAGCTTGCTTATCCTATCGACTTCAAGACAGAAGGTTACTACGTTCTTGTGAACTTCGCATCAAATCCCGAATTCCCCAAGGAACTTGAGAGAATTTACGGAATCACCGACGGTGTAATGCGTACGATCACAATCCGCAAGGAAGCGTAAAGGGAGGTAGAAATATGCTTAACAAGGTTATTTTGATGGGCAGATTTACTCGCGACCCCGAGCTTCGCAGCACCCCGCAGGGAGTAAGCACTTGTGCTTTTTCTATTGCGGTAGACCGTAACTTTGTCCGTCAGGGCGAAGAACGTAAGGCAGATTTCATCAACTGCGTTGCGTGGAGACAGACTGCGGAGTTTATTTCCAAATACTTCAAAAAAGGCAACATGGTTGCTCTTGAAGGAAGTATTCAGACTCGCTCCTGGGATGATCAGGACGGTAAGAAGCGTTACGCTACAGAAGTTATCGTAAGTCAGGTGTATTTCGCTGAAAGCAAGCGTGAGTCACAAGGCTACAGCACTGAAGAATCATTCTCACAGGCTAATGACTTCGGTTCGCTTCCCGAACCTATTTCTCCTATGGGCACTGATGATGATTTACCATTCTAAAGGAGGTTTTAGCCATGATGGAAAAGGAAAAGACTGAAAGACCTTTCAGAGCAAGAAAAGCAAAGAAAAAAGTTTGCCAGTTCTGCGTTGATAAGGTAACAGATATTGACTACAAAGACGTTGCAAAGCTTCGTCGTTACGTTTCAGAGAGAGCAAAGATTCTTCCCAGAAGAATCACAGGCACATGTGCTAAGCATCAGCGTCAGCTGACAATCGCTATTAAGCGTGCTCGTCACATTGCACTTCTTCCTTTCTCTGCTGAGTAAGTGCAGTAAGACTCGAACCCCTATTGGTTTTAACAGGGCAATTTTTCCTAAAACTGTGTCAAACCCCTTGATAATACGGAAGTATTACCTGCGTGTTTTTCCTTGTTTTATAAAAAATTGCCACTGTTAGAACTGCTCGCATCTCAAACGGATTATTTTTAGGAGAATTTTAATGCGAAGGTCGCAGATGGGCTGTCGCCCTTCAAGACCGACAAATTGAAAGGCTTCAAAAATAATTCGTTTGAGACAACAGGTGTTCGAGTATTACTGCACTAAGGCATATGAGATACCCTTTCGGAATAAAGATATTCCGAAAGGGTGTTTTTTTATGAAAGAATATATGAGGCTTGTTTTTTTTGCTATGCTTTTATGTGTAATATCATTCCCCTCGGAGAAAGCCACAGAGAATATAGGCGTGTTTTCACGCACCGTAAAGGAAATGGGATATGATGACGTGTCCGAAACTCCTTATGAGGTGGCGGAATTTACCATACCCACAGAATTTAATGAGGTATATATCCGCTATAATGAATTGCTGAAAACTGCAGGCTATGACCTTTCACCATACAAGGGGAAGTCGTGTAAAAGATACACCTATCTTATTCCGTCTAAAAACGCTCGTGCTAACATAATTGTGTATGACGGAGAAATAATAGGCGGTGATATTTCAAGCATAACTCTTGACGGAATTATGATTCCTATTGAAAAAACGATTGGTTGATGATATAATGAGATAAATGGCTGAAGAAAAGAGGAAGAACCATGCGTCTTGATAAATTTGTGTCCGATGCGGCTGCTCTTACAAGGAGCGAATCAAGGAAAGCAATAAAAAGCAACAGGGTAACCGTTGATGGGACAGTTGCGAAGGATGTTGCCATGCATATTCCCGAAAACGCATCTGTTTTTCTTGACGGCGAAGAAATATTTTATAAGAAGTTTGTCTATATCATGCTTAATAAGCCTCAAGGCTATGTAAGTGCGACAGAGGATAAAAAGCAAAAAACCGTGCTTGAACTTCTTGATCCGTCTTACGCAAGGTATCAGCTTTTCCCCGTAGGAAGACTGGACATTGATACTGAGGGATTCCTTCTTCTCACAAATGACGGGGAGACAGCTCACAATCTTCTTTCTCCTAATAAAAATTTCGGGAAGACATATTTCCTGCGGCTTGAAAAGGATATAAGCGACGAAGAAATGAATTTGCTTGAAAAAGGTGTAGACATAGGAGATTGTGTTACTAAAGAAGCAAAAGCAAAAAGAATAAGCTCAAACGAAATAGAGCTTACGATAACCGAAGGAAAGTTTCATCAAATCAAGAGAATGGCAAAGGCTGTAGGGAATAATGTGGTGTATCTTAAACGCCTTTCATACGGAGAGCTTTATCTTGATAAAAAGCTTGAAATCGGTGAATACAGGCCTCTTAGTGACAAGGAAACCCAATACCTATACAATGTTCACAAAAAAAAATAGTAAATTTGTGAAATCGTAGTATATGAAAAAGGATGAATTTGTGTTAAAATGTAAGCAGTGTAAATTTGGTACATGTGTATATTTATTTAGGAGGTCAGTTAAATGGCAGATTTACAATTAAAACATATTTATAAGAAATACAGCGGCGGTGTTGTAGCTGTATCCGACTTCACTCTTGACATTGAGGATAAGGAATTCGTTATCCTTGTTGGCCCTTCAGGTTGTGGTAAGTCTACAACTCTCAGAATGATCGCAGGTCTTGAAGAAATCAGCGAGGGTGAGCTTTACATCGGCGGCAAGCTTATGAATGACGTCGCTCCCAAGGATAGAGATATCGCAATGGTTTTCCAGAACTACGCTCTTTATCCCCATATGACAGTTTACGAGAACATGGCATTCGGTCTTAAACTCAGAAAGACTCCCAAGGAAGAAATTCAGAGAAGAGTTCAGGAAGCTGCTCGTATTCTTGATATCGAACATCTCCTTGAAAGAAAGCCCAAGGCTCTTTCAGGTGGTCAGCGTCAGCGTGTTGCTCTCGGTCGTGCAATCGTTCGTGAACCCCTCGTATTCCTTATGGACGAACCCCTTTCAAACCTTGATGCTAAGCTTCGTGTTCAGATGAGATCTGAAATTTCAAAGCTTCATCACAGACTTCAGACAACATTCATCTACGTTACTCATGACCAGACAGAGGCTCTTACAATGGGTACAAGAATCGTTGTTATGAAGGACGGTTTCGTTCAGCAGGTTGATTCTCCTCAGGTTCTTTACAACTTCCCCGTAAATATGTTCGTTGCAGGCTTCATCGGTTCACCCCAGATGAACTTCTGTGATGCTGAAATTGTAGAAAAGGGCAGCGACCTTTATGTTAAGTTCGGTTCCAACGAAGTTAAGCTTACTGCTGAAAAGGCAGAAAAGGCTAAGGCTTATGTAGGAAAGACAGTTGTTATGGGTATCCGTCCTGAAGACCTTTATGATGATGCAGATTCTATCGAGAAGTTCTCCGATGCAATCATCAGTGCAGAAGTAGAAGTAACAGAAATGATGGGTGCTGAAACCTACCTTTACGTAGTAGTTGACGGCATCAGCCTCATTGCTCGTGTTAAGTCTGACAGCACAGCAAAGGTTGGAGACTCTGTTCGTGTTGCTCTTGATTCATCTAAGATTCATCTCTTCGACAAGGAAACAGAAAAGACAATCACAAACTAATTTTAGTAAAAAACAAAAATGCAAAGAAGCCTTTTGCTTCTTTGCATTTTTTTTATTGTCTGAGAAATACTAACCAAAAATATTTTGAAAGGTTGGTTAGTAATGAATGAAAATACACCCAATGACAGTATACTTCTTCCCGAAGGAATAGTGGAAGATGATCCTAATGTGTTATGGCTCACCAGAGCATATTCTGATATAGTTACAGGAGAGCTTTTAAGAGAGGAAAAAGAGAAAAAAGGGAGGCAACGTCAATGAATTTCAGAAGTGACCTTGCCTTGGAAAGGCGTGAAATGTTTGCAGGAGAAATTGCAGGGATTGAAAGCCTCCGTCACGATAACGACGGCATCAGTGTTACTCATGTTAAAATAAAGGATAACGATGCCGCAGAAAAAATAGGCAAACCCATAGGAAACTATGTAACCATAGAAATAAAGGATTTGTCACTCCCCGACGATGAAATCTGCGACAGAGCTGTAAATGCGGTTTCCGCGGAATTAAAAAAACTAATAAAGGGATTCTCCGATGCCTCCGTTTTGGTAGTGGGACTTGGAAATAGGGATATTACCCCCGATTCAATAGGACCAAAGGCGGTGGGAAAGCTTACGGTCACACGTCATATTTCAAAGGCTACAAATAACGAATTTAATCTTTCACTTCGCCCTGTAAGTGCCATTGCCCCCGGAGTTTTAGGGATAACAGGTATTGAAACAAGCGAAATAGTAAAAGGTGTTATAGAGTTTGTAAAGCCGCAAC
Organism: Clostridia bacterium; assembly: GCA_017451505.1. Classification (GTDB taxonomy): domain Bacteria; phylum Bacillota; class Clostridia; order UMGS1883; family UMGS1883; genus UMGS1883. The sequence goes on from JAFTOF010000010.1 coordinate 48,837, forward strand.
TTATAATAGCAATCGATGCTCTTGCCGCAAGAAATCTAAGCCGTCTCGGCACCACGCTTCAAATTAGCGATACGGGAATAACCCCTGGAAGCGGGGTGGGTAATCACCGCAGAGCCTTAAATGAGGAAACCTTAGGCGTTCCCGTAATTGCCATAGGAGTACCTATGGTTGCAGATGTTTTAACTCTGGCAATGGATATTATACAGAAACTGCCAAAAAATGAACAAGAGGAAAACGAGCAAAGGCTTGCACTGAATATTATTACCAAAAGGGGAGAGAACATGGTTGTTACTCCCAACGATGTGGACATTATCTCTCAACAGGCCTCCGATATAATTGCCGATGCGATAAATATTGCATTGTATGAGTGAAATTTTTGAATAAACAGCCCCGACTCTTGAACACAGCAACTTTTTATGTTATAATACGTGATGAAAAACCAAGCACAAAGGATTGTGTTTTAAGGAAAAGCGAAGGGGTACAAGAATGAACATTATCAGTGCTCATATAACAAGGCTCAGAATTTCATCGGGAATATCGCAAGAGCAGCTTGCTCAAAGAATCGGCACAGGTGTTACAACCGTCAAAAATATAGAGAGCGGATATCTTACCTCTCCTCCGACTATCATTGTGGAAAAACTGTCGGAGGTTTTCGGTGTTACCCCATTTGAGCTTATGAACTGCATCTCATTTTGTGTTGGAGAAAAGGGAAGAATGGTGCATGTAGTATCTGCAGTCAGCGGAGATAAGCCTTTCCTTGAAACAGCAAAAATAGTGGAAACCATCTTTATTGATGGGGACAGGTATGACGGAAACGAATATATGGGTGTAAAAATGCCCGACAATGCTATGATTGATGCACACATTTGCCCTGATGACAGCGTTATTGTAAGGCAGGATGCCGTGATTAAAAACGGAGATATGGTTTTAGCCGTGTACAGCTGCGAGGACGGAGTTGTCAGAAGATATTATAAAAAGGGAAACATGATTTTGCTCAAGGCTGAAAACACAAGTGGACTTTATCCTGATATAGAAGTCGATGCCGAAAGTGACAGATTTAAGATATTGGGTAAAGTAATTACTTCCGTAAGGTCATATTAGAAATAAAAACAGTAAAAATAGCAAAACTTACTTGCATTTTATCGGAAATAGTAATATACTGTGATGTGGACGTTTTTACAGAAAGGAAGCGAAATTTATGATATATTTGGATAATGCTGCCACAACCAAAGTGAAAGACAGCGTAATATCAGCTATGCTTCCGTACTTTACGGAAACTTTCGGAAATGCATCCTCAACATACACAACCCCCGGACAAGCCGCCAGAAAGGCACTTTCTGAGGCAAGGGAGAAGGTTGCAGGCTGTATCGGTGCAGACGCAAAGGAAGTTTTCTTCACAAGCGGAGGAAGCGAAGCGGATAACTGGGCAATAAAGGGCATAGCTCTTAAAAATAAAGATAAGGGAAATCATATTATCACAACTACGGTGGAACACCATGCAGTGCTTCACACCTGTGAGTTTTTGGAGAAGCAGGGTTTTAAAGTAACCTATGTTCCCGTAGATGAATTTGGTATGGTAAACCCCGAAGATATAAAAAATGCAATTACCGACGAAACGGTGCTTGTTTCCGTCATGTTTGCAAATAATGAAATAGGAACAATTAATCCCATTAAGGAAATAGGCGAAATTTGCCGCGAAAAGGGAGTATATTTTCATACCGATGCCGTACAGGCGACAGGTGCCGTTCCCATTGACGTAAAGGAAATGAATATTGATTTGCTTTCCATGTCGGCACATAAATTCCACGGACCTAAGGGCGTGGGTGCACTTTACATCAGAAAAGGCGTAAAGATTGATAATCTGCTCCACGGCGGTGCACAGGAGCTTGGACGGCGTGCCACAACTGAAAACGTAGCAGGTATTGTCGGAATGGCACAGGCACTGTCGGAAGCTTGTGAAAATATGCAGGAAAAGACAGAGAAGCTTATAAAACTCAGAGATAAGCTTATAGACGGCATTTTGGAAAGTGTCCCTTATACCCGCCTTAACGGACACAGAACAAAAAGGCTGCCCAATAATACAAGCTTCTGCTTCCGTTATATAGAGGGGGAGAGTTTGCTTCTCAGTCTTGATATGATGGGGTATGTGGTTTCCAGCGGCAGTGCGTGTACGTCAGGCTCTCTCGACCCGTCCCATGTGCTTTTGGGAATCGGGCTTCCTCATGAAATTGCACACGGCTCTATGCGTGCCTCGCTTTCGGAGTTTACTACAGAAGAAGAAATTGATTCCTTTATTAAAGCGGTTGGTCCCATCGTACAAAGACTCAGGGATATGTCACCTCTTTATGAAGAAGTGGAAAGAAAGGATTGAAATAAATGTACAGTGAAAAAGTAATGGATCATTTCTCCAATCCCAGAAACGTGGGAGAGCTTGCAGATGCAAACGCTGTGGGAACAGTTGGCAATGCAAAGTGCGGAGATATAATGAAGATTTATATGAAAATTGAGGACGATATCGTAAAGGATGTCAAATTCAAGACCTTCGGATGCGGTGCCGCTGTGGCAACCAGCTCTATGGCAACCGAGCTTGTTAAGGGAAAGACCATTGAGGAAGCTCTCGGACTTACCAATAAGGCCGTTGTAGAAGCTCTTGAAGGGCTTCCGCCTGCAAAAATTCATTGCAGTGTTCTTGCGGAAGAAGCTATTAAGGCGGCTATTCAGGACTACTACGATAAGAGCGGAATCGAAAAGAAAGTGGAATGCAGCGGTAATTGTGCACATTGTCACGGACACCACGAATAAATGTGAAATTGAAAATGCATAATGCAAAATGTCGGGAGGGGGCGTAAAGAAGTCATGCTTTTTTACATCCTCTTTCTTATTTTTGCGTTTTTATAAAATCCGCTAATCCCTCGGCAAAATATCTTGCCCCTAAAAGTGCCTCATCCATGGTGTTTCCGTTTGTCCCGACCTCCACTATTATCGCGGCGGGAGCAAGCTGTTGGTTAAATCTCTGGCTTCGAAAATTTATCGGCCTCATTAAATCGGGATATATTGAGCTGATATGCTGTTGAAGCTTATACGCAAAGGTCATGTTTTCCTCCCAGTTTTTATGCTCAAGTCCGCTTACGTTACTTCCTACCACAAGCATTATTTTTGCCGCATCCTCGGAATTAATTTTAGCGGTGTATTTCACTTTGCCGCCACCCTTGCTTTCAATGGCATCTCGGTGTACATCCAGCACAATTTTTATCGAGGGGTCATTTTTTATATAGTTGGAAACGTTTGCACCGCTTTTGTTATAGCTTCCGTTGTAGCTGGGGTAATCATTGATGGTGGTATCGTGATAAACTTTAATTCCATAGCTTTTGAGCGTTTTTTCAATTTCTTTACCCACCTTTACCATGTTAAAGCTTTTATCTGTAGTCCTGTCCGTATCAGTGGGAGAATAGGGGAATTTTTCTGACGGAGTATAGCTTTCCGTCGTATGTGTGTGTACTATGAGGACAGAAAAATCTTTTTTCATAAAGGGTAGCTGAGCAGAGCTATATTTTTCAGCATCTAAATTCAAATGTGTATTATTGGAAAACTTAACCTGAGGCATTTCGTTTGTAACCGTATTTTTTTTAGCTGCGGTGTGTGCGGCTGTGCTTTCAGCTTTGGTGTGAGTATCTTTTGTCGGAGAGCTTTTGGGGAGAGTCGTTTTTTCTGTATTAAGGAGCGAAAAAACACTTGTGTAATTAGGCTTTATATGACTGTGCGGAAGCTGTGAGCAAACAAAAAAATTAACCAAATCACGACTAAGCTTTATTTTGGGGACATTCTTAATTAACGAAGAACTTGTAATCACCATAGCGACAAATAAAGATAATGCAATCGGTATCCGAAGAAATTTTAAATTTATGGAAATTATAGAAGTTTTTTTCAAAAAATCGCCTCTTTTCATAGAATATATATTGATTTATTTCAAAAAATATGCAATAATATGTATGTATGTGTAAAGAGAGTAATACTCGCTTTCATAAATTTGATTATGTCTTATCGGCCCACGATAAGATATGCGTATGATAATAAACTTCTTGTGGGCAGAAAGGTTTTGTGGATTATGTTGGTATCAGCAAAAGAAATGTTGGAAAAGGCTCGTGCAGGGCACTATGCAGTAGGTCAGTTTAATATTAACAATCTTGAATGGACAAAGGCTATTCTTCTCACTGCTCAGGAGCTTAATTCCCCCGTTATTTTGGGCGTAAGCGAGGGTGCAGGTAAATATATGGCAGGCTATAAAACCATCGTTGGCATGGTTAAAGGTATGATTGAAGGACTGGGAATCACAGTTCCTGTAGCACTTCACCTTGACCACGGCAGCTACGAGGGTGCTATGAAGTGTATTGAAGCAGGCTTTTCATCAGTTATGTTTGACGGAAGCCATTATCCCATCGATGAAAACGTTGCAAAGACAACCGAACTTGTAAAGATTTGTGCCGAAAAAGGTCTCAGCCTTGAAGCTGAGGTAGGTGCAATCGGCGGCGAGGAAGACGGCGTTGTAGGAAACGGCGACATTGCAGATCCCGCTGAATGTAAGTCTATTGCAGACCTTGGCGTTACAATGCTTGCAGCAGGTATCGGTAACATTCACGGTAAATATCCCGAAAATTGGAAGGGTCTTGATTTTGACACTCTTGAAAAAATCAACGATGCTACAGGTGGAATTCCTCTTGTTCTTCATGGTGGCACAGGAATCCCCGCAGATATGATTAAGACAGCAATTAGCCTCGGTGTTGCAAAGATTAATGTAAACACAGAGTGCCAGCTTTCATTTGCAGCAGCTACAAGAAAGTATATAGAAGCAGGTAAGGATTTAGAAGGAAAGGGCTTTGATCCCAGAAAACTTCTTGCTCCCGGCTTTGAGGCGATTAAGGAAACCGTTAAGGAAAAAATGGAGCTTTTCGGAAGCGTAAACAAAGCGTAATAAACTAAACAAAGCGTACAGGGGAGGCATGTTGTTTCCCCTGTTTGATTTGTAAAATAAGGCACAGCACGGAGAGATTGGTGATGGCTGTGCTAACTGAATATGAGGGAAAAATATGAATAAGAAGAAACTTTCCAGACAGGCACTCAAGAGATTGCCTGTATATATGTCGTATCTGAAAACATTGGAGAAAACGGAAACGGAATACGTATCATCTGCCGCCGTGGCACAGGCACTTGACCTTAATGATGTTCAGGTGAGAAAGGACTTGGCGGCAGTTTGCAAAAGCTCGGGTATACCCAAAAGGGGCTTTGCCGTACGTGACCTTATAAACGGGATTTCCGACTTTTTAGGATATGGCAGTGGAAATGACGCAATACTTATAGGTGCGGGAAAGTTAGGAATGGCACTGATGAGCTACCGTGGATTTGATAACTATGGTATAAATATTGTAGCGGCATTTGATACCCGCCCTGAGGTGATTGACAATGAAAGAGTATATGAACTTTCACAAATTAAGGAAATCTGTAAAAAGTACGATATAAAAATCGGTATAATTACAGTTCCTGTAGATTCGGCACAGAGGGTGTGTGATATGCTTGTTGAGAGTGGTATTCTGGCAATATGGAATTTTGCACCCATCCATATCAAAGCACCTGCCAACATTTTGGTGCAGAACGAAAATATGGCATCGTCACTGGCACTTCTCTCAAATCACCTTAGACAGAAAATGTTGAACGATACACAGTAATCCATATCCTAAAAGAGGAATTTCTGTGTTGCCCGTTCTTAAATATGTTAGGGGAAAAAGAAATGAACACTTTACATCTTAAGTACATTATCGAGGTGGAAAAAACAGGGTCAATATCCAAAGCAGCGGAAAATCTGTATATGAACCAGCCGCAGCTTTCAAAGGCTATACGCGAGCTTGAAGAATCGGTAGGAATTTCGATTTTCAAAAGAAGCTCAAAGGGGGTCGTTCCTACTACCGTAGGGGCGGAATTTATTATGGATGCAAAGGGTATTATTGCCCAGCTAAAGCGTATGGAAACCATGTATAACCCCAAGAAAAGCGAAATGGTGACGCTTGATGTGGCGTCGTCACGTTGCGAGTATATTTCAGATGCTTTTTCTCTTTTTCTCAAAAAAATTAAAAACGAATCGAAAGAAAAAATAACCTTCAGGGAAACTAACACAATGCGTGCCATAAAGAATGTTGCCACGGGCGAGAATAACCTGGGAATTATAAAATATAATGCCGCCTATGAGCAATATTTTACACAGATGCTGGAGGAAAGGGAGCTTCAATATGAAACTCTCTGGGAATATGACGAGCTTATTGCTGTATCGGCAAAAAGTAAGCTGGCAAAGCTTTCCTTGGTGGAGGAAAGCCATCTTGAAGGTATGACACAGATTCTTTTCGGGGACAATATTATGCATTACGGCCGTTCTGCACGCAGTGTCAAGTCGGCCCGCGAAACTGATAATATGCATCACATTTTCGTGTATGAGAGAGAGGGCATGAAAAGTGCACTTCTCGGTGACGAATGTGCATATGCCAGGATAACACCGCCTCCAAAAGGATATTATGATGAAAACAAAATTACAATTATTCCCTTTAAAAGTGATGACAGTAAGTACAAAGATGTGATTTTCTATAGGAAAGATTACAAAAAAAGCGAGACGGACAGTCTTTTTATAGAAACGCTTAAAGATGTAATAGCTACATTATAAAATGAGGGAGTGAAAAAGGTTGACTTTTTCACTCCCTCATTTTTTTGCAAAAGAAAGAAAAAATGGTAATGCTATATCGATATAGGAATAACGATATACAAAAAAAGCATCTTTACAAATTAAAAAAATGCCATTATAATAATATCATAATACATTATACCATTATAGAAAGGAATTATTATAATGAGTAAAGATAGAGTTATAATTGACAGTGTAGAAAAGCTCGAAGCTGAACTTAAGAAGATTAGAGGCGTGCAGAAAACCTTTGCTTCTTTTACTCAGGAGCAGGTTGATAAAATTTTCCTTGCGGCAGCCACTGCGGCAAACAGAGAGCGTATCTCTCTTGCTAAATTGGCAGTAGAAGAAACCGGAATGGGTGTTGTTGAGGATAAGGTTATCAAAAATCACTATGCGGCAGAATATATCTATAATGCTTACAAGGACACAAAGACCTGTGGTATTATTGAGGAGGATAAGGCGTACGGCACTGTGAGAATCGCCGAGCCTATCGGTGTAATCGCCGCAGTTATCCCTACTACAAATCCCACGTCAACTGCAATTTTCAAATGTCTTATTGCACTTAAAACAAGAAACGCAATTGTTATCAGTCCCCACCCAAGGGCGAAGAACAGCACCATTGCAGCGGCAAAGATTGTGCTTGATGCCGCAGTAAAAGCGGGTGCACCCGAAGGGATTATAAGCTGGATTGATGTTCCCAGCCTTGATATGACAAATACAGTTATGAAAGAAGCCGACATTATCCTTGCCACAGGCGGCCCCGGCATGGTAAAGGCGGCATATTCCAGCGGTAAGCCTGCTCTCGGTGTTGGTGCAGGTAATACCCCTGCAATCATTGACGAAAGTGCCGACCTTCTTATGGCGGTAAACTCAATTATTCATTCCAAAACCTTTGACAATGGTATGATTTGTGCCTCCGAGCAAAGTGTCATCGTGGAAAAGAGTATTTATGACAAGGTAAAGAAGGAATTTGCTGACCGTGGATGCTATTTCTTAAATGATGACGAAATTGAAAAAGTAAGAAAGACTATTATTATAAACGGTGCACTCAATGCAAAGATTGTTGGTCAGAAAGCACATACAATCGCTTCCCTTGCAGGTGTAGAGGTTCCCGAAAATGCAAAAATCCTCATCGGTGAGGTTGAAAGCGTAGAGCTTTCCGAGGAATTCGCACATGAGAAGCTTTCACCCGTTCTTGCAATGTATAAGGCAGAGAATTTTGCCGATGCACTTGATAAGGCTGAAAAGCTTGTAGAGGACGGAGGCTTTGGCCATACTGCTTCTCTTTATGTAGATGCGGTAGCAAAGAGAGAGCTTATAGAGGAATTTTCTCTCCGTATGAAAGCCTGCCGTATTCTTGTAAATACACCCTCATCACATGGTGGTATCGGTGACCTTTATAACTTCAAGCTCGCTCCCTCACTGACATTGGGCTGCGGTTCATGGGGCGGTAACTCGGTTTCCGAAAACGTTGGTGTTAAACACCTTCTCAACATTAAAACAGTTGCAGAAAGAAGGGAAAATATGCTTTGGTTCAGAGCACCTGAAAAAATTTATATCAAGAAGGGCTGTCTTCCTGTTGCCCTTGATGAGCTTAAAACAGTTATGGGCAAAAAGAGAGCCTTTATTGTAACAGATACATTCCTCTATGAAAACGGGTATACAAAGGCAATCACAGACAAGCTCGATGAAATGGGTATTGTTCATACCACATTCTTTAACGTAGCTCCCGACCCCACATTGGCTTCCGCAAAAGAGGGTGCGGCACAAATGGCTGCATTTAAACCCGACACAATTATTGCTCTCGGCGGTGGCAGTGCAATGGACGCGGCTAAAATCATGTGGGTAATGTACGAGCATCCCGAGGCTGATTTCATGGATATGGCAATGAGATTCATAGACATCAGAAAGAGAGTATACACATTCCCCAAAATGGGTGAAAAGGCATACTTTATTGCAATTCCCACATCGGCAGGTACAGGTAGTGAGGTAACTCCCTTCGCTGTTATTACAGATGAACAGACAGGAGTTAAATACCCCCTTGCTGACTATGAACTTCTTCCGAATATGGCAATCATTGATACAGATTTCCATATGTCAGCACCCAAGGGACTTACTGCAGCAAGCGGTATCGATGCGGTGACACATGCCCTTGAAGCATATGCGTCAATGCTTGCAACAGATTATACAGATTCTCTTGCATTGGGATCACTTAAAACAGTGTTTGAATATCTTCCCCGTGCATATGAAAACGGACAGACAGACGTAAAGGCACGTGAAAAAATGGCTAATGCCGCTACAATGGCAGGTATGGCATTCGCAAATGCTTTCCTTGGAGTATGTCACTCCATGGCACATAAGTTGGGTGCATTCCACCATCTTCCTCATGGCGTAGCAAATGCCCTCATGATTGAAGAGGTTCTCCGCTTCAATGCTTCTGAAACTCCTGTTAAGATGGGTACCTTCTCCCAGTATGACCATCCTCATACGCTTGCACGTTATGCAGAAATTGCAGAGCATCTTGGAGTAAAAGGCAAGACAGACGAGGATAAATTCGAGGGGCTCATCAAGCTTATCCGCGACCTTAAGGAAAAGGTAGGCATCAAGAACTCTATCCGTGACTACGGCATTGACGAAAAGAACTTCCTTGAAAACCTTGATGAAATGACCGAGCAGGCATTTGATGACCAGTGTACAGGTGCAAATCCCCGCTATCCCCTTATGAGCGAAATTAAAAAGATGTATCTTAACGCATATTACGGAGGTGCTCAGTAATGAAAGTTATATTTGAAAGACCTGATAAAACCATATATCGTGACGGTGACTTTACCGTAAAGGTATTTAACGAAAATTATTCAAAGGCCAATGTTCTTAACGAAGCTCTTAATCAGGCTCGTGTTGAAGAAACCGGGCTTAAAGTTCCCAAGCTTCACGAGGTAAAGAAAATTGACGGTAAATGGGCAATCATTACCGATTATATCGAGGGTAAAACTCTTGAAGAGCTGATGAAAGAAAATCCCGAAAAAATGGACGAATATATTGAAAGACTGGTAAATATTCAGACTGATGTGCTTTCTCATCAGGTTACACACCTTAACAAGCTCAGGGATAAGATGCACGCGAAAATTTCATCTGCGGATATAAATGCCACAATCCGTTACGAGCTTCATACCCGTCTTGATGCTACTCCAAAGCATAATAAGGTATGCCACGGGGATTTCCACCCCTCCAACATAATCATCACGGAAAATGATGAAGCATACATTATCGACTGGGCACACGTAACCCGTGGTAACGGTGCGGCAGATGCAGCAAGGGTATATCTCCTCTTTACCCTTGAGGGTAAAAATGATGCTGCACAAAAGTATCTTGAACTTTTCTGCAAAAAAACCGATACTGCAAAGCAGTATGTTCAGAAGTGGATGCCCATTGTTGCGGCTTCTCAGCTTACAAAGGGTGTTAAAGGGGAGGAAGAACTTCTCCATAGCTGGATAGATGTAGTAGATTACGAATAATGAAAACACCTGCCCAAGAGGCAGGTGTTTTTATTGTAAAAAATCTGGTTTGGCTATAAAAACAGCCCAAAAAATGTAAAAATATCCAAAAAACATGAAAAATTGTGTAAAATTGCCTAAAACCGACGCAAAAATTCTCGCATTTTTTGGTTAAATTTCCCTAAAACCGTTTGACTAATCGAAATATATTTGGTAAAATAATAACAAGAGAAAAAATATCAAGCGGAGGCGTATTAATGACAACTAAGAAAAAGAAGACAGTTAAGAACGAAAATCCATTTATATCAACCCTTCAGCTTGCTCAGTTTAATAACGGAACGAATTTCAGAGCTTACGAATTTATGGGAGCCATTCCGTCAGAGATTTACGGCGAGCGTGGGTACAGCTTTGCCGTGTGGGCACCCAATGCCAAAAGCGTAAGCGTTGTGGGCGATTTCAACGGCTGGGATACTACCATGCATCCCATGAATCCGCAGGGAAGTTCGGGTGTATGGCACTGCTTTATTAAAAATGTGAAAGAGGGGCAGTGCTATAAATTTTATATAGAAGCAAAAGATGGCACCGCTCATTACAAAGCAGACCCCTATGCCCGTCTTGCACAGCTACCGCCCGAAACGGCATCTGTCACATATGATATTTCCGGTTTTAAATGGACTGATGAGGGCTGGATGAAGAAAAGGTCGGAAAGTGCTCCTTATTCCAAGCCTATGCTGATTTATGAAATGCATCTGGGCAGTTGGCGTACGAAACCCGATGGCTCATTAAAAAATTATACCGAGGCTGCAGATGAACTTTGCAGTTATCTTAAGGAAATGAGCTATACCCATGTGGAACTTATGCCTCTTACGGAATTTCCCTTTGACGGAAGCTGGGGCTATCAGGTGACAGGCTATTTTGCCGCTACCTCGCGTTACGGCACTCCCAAGGAATTTATGTATTTTGTGAATAAATGCCATGAAAACGGCATAAGTGTTATTATGGACTGGGTTCCGGCACATTTTCCTCGTGATGCTCATGCTCTTGCAAAATTTGACGGTACGCCTATATATGAATACCCCAACCCCCTTAAGGGTGAACATAAGGAATGGGGAACGCTGGTCTTTGACTATGGCAGAGAGGAAGTAGTTTCGTTCCTCCTTTCAAGTGCGTTTTACTGGCTGGATATGTTCCATATAGACGGACTTAGGGTAGATGCTGTTTCAAGCATGCTCTACCTTGATTATGGCAGACAGGAGTATATGCCCAATAAATACGGCGGCAAGGAGAATCTGGAGGCAATCGAGTTTTTGCAAAAGCTTAATATGCTTGCTTTTGAGCATTACCCCAATATCCTTATGATTGCCGAGGAATCCACGGCATGGCCGAAGGTGACCAATCCTGTAAGTGATGGCGGACTGGGCTTTAACTTCAAGTGGAATATGGGCTGGATGAATGATATGCTCCGCTATATGAGCATGGATCCCTATTTCAGGCGTGATAATCATAACCTGCTGACTTTCTCCATGATGTATGCCTTTTCCGAAAACTATATACTGCCATTGTCACATGATGAAGTTGTACACGGGAAAGGTTCCCTTATACAGAAGATGGCAGGGCTTTACGGACAGAAGTTTGACTCACTGCGTGCCTTTATGATGTTTAAGATGGCACATCCGGGTAAAAAGCTTCTCTTTATGGGCGGCGAGATAGCTCAGTTTATAGAATGGCGTTATTATGAACAGCTTGAATGGAATCTGCTCGATATACAAAAGCATAGAGAGTACCATGAGTTTATGAAAGAGCTTAACCGCTTTTATAATGAGAACAAGCCCTTCTGGGAAATTGAAGATAGCTGGGACGGCTTTGAATGGATAAATGCCGATGATCGTGACAGAAGTGTGGTTTCCTTCGTAAGGCGTGGTAAAAAGAAAACCGACGAGGTGATAGTGATTTGTAACTTTACCCCCGTTGAGTATAAAAACTATGTTGTCGGAGTGCCCAGACAGGGAATATATGCCGAAGCACTTTCAAGTGACAGTATCAAGTTTGGCGGAAGTGGCAAGAAAATCAAACCAATTTCAGCTAAGAAAAAACCGCAGAATACAATGCCCTACAGCATCGAGATTGACATTCCGCCGATGAGTGCATTGTATCTTAAAAGAACCCAGAAGCGTGCCGCTTCATCTACTTCGCGTACCAACTGAATCTAAATTCGACAAATGTTGCTCGCGAAAAAAACAGAGGTTTCTACACAAAAAATAAAGTTAGTAACCGTGACATAATATGCCGAGTAGCCGAAAGAGAGTAATCCAAGCCCGCTTCAAACGGCGAAATTTCGGTATCTTTCGGCTTGTCATCTTTGCAAGGCACAAAGCCTTGCTTCATCTTCCGCACCAAAATCTACTCAAAATTTCATCCGTTTGGAGTCGTAGAATTTTAAGAGAGCGGATTTTTGGTTGCGCAAGGCAAAAACGCAGGGAATACTTTGTGTATTTCCGAGTATTTAAACACAGCGAAAGCGGAAATCCGCCTCTGAAAATCGGGTTCGGATTATTCTCTTTCGGCTAAAAGAGAGGAAGGATTTTTAATGAAAAAAGCCGAGTGTTTAGCAATGATACTTGCCGGTGGACAAGGAAGCCGACTTGGCGTGCTTACAAAATCAGTTGCAAAGCCTGCTGTACCCTTTGGAGGAAAGTACAGAATTATAGACTTTACTTTAAGCAACTGTATTCATTCAGGGATATATACGGTAGGCGTGCTTACGCAGTATCAGCCCCTTGAACTCAATACTTATATAGGAAGCGGACACCCTTGGGATCTTAACAGGAATTCGGGCGGTGTGTATGTGCTTCCGCCGTATCAGAGTGCAGAAAAAGGCGAGTGGTACAAGGGCACTGCCAATGCCATTTATCAGAATATAGAGTTTGTGGATAAGTTTAATCCTAAGTATGTGGTAATTCTTTCGGGTGACCATATTTATAAGATGGACTATGCAAAAATGGTTGAGTATCATAAGGAAAAGAATGCCGATGCAACCATCGCGGTTATAGAAGTGCCTTGGGAGGAAGCAAGCAGATTCGGTATTATGACAGCAGATGAAAACGGAAAGATTGTTGAATTTGCAGAAAAACCGAAGGAGCCTAAGAGTAATCTTGCTTCAATGGGTGTATATGTATTTACTTGGGAGGTTCTTAAAAAGTATCTTCAAAATGATGAAAAAGACCCCCAAAGCTCTAACGACTTTGGTAAAAATATTATCCCCACAATGCTGGGTAACGGGGAAAATATGTGTGCCTATGCATTTGAGGGCTACTGGAAAGATGTAGGTACAGTTCAGAGTCTTTGGGAGGCAAATATGGACATTCTTGCCGACCCGCCCGCATTTGACCTACATGATAATAACTGGAAAATATATTCAAGAAACCCCGTTAAGCCTCCTCATTATATCGCTAAAGGTGCATCGGTTACTAACTGCTGCGTTACCGAGGGATGTAATGTTATGGGCAGTGTAAAGCACAGTATTCTCTTTGAGGGAGTAACGGTGGAAAAGGGTGCAGTGGTAGAGGATTCCATTGTGTTCCCCGGAAGTATTATCCGTGAAGGAGCTATTGTTAAAAAGGCTGTAATCGGCGAAGAAGCAGTGATAGGCAAGGGTGCGGTAATCGGTGATGAAAATACCGACAGCAGTAAGTACAGCAGTCCTTATTGTACAGGAGGAATTTCACTTATCGGCGGAGGCGTCACGGTTTCAGAAAATGAGAAAATAGGTGTAAATTCCATGGTTGTTGAGCCTGGGCAGAAAGGGGAGAACTAAGATGAAAGATATGATGGGTATCATTATGGCGGATAACAGTGAGCTTAGACTTAATGAGCTTACTGAATTTAGATCAGTTCCTGCACTCCCCTTTGGAGGAAGATACAGACTTGTTGATTTTATTCTTTCAAATATGGTGAATTCGGGAATTATAAATGTAGGTGTTGCCACAAGCATCAACTATTCCTCTCTTATGGACCATTTGGGAAGCGGTGCACCGTGGGATCTTAACAGAAAAATATACGGACTCTTTATGCTTCCTCCTTATGTAAGAGGCGGTGTAAGCGATATAAGTGCAGGAAGTGTTGACCAGCTTTACGGAGTACTTACATTTCTCCGCAGAAGCCGTCAGCAGTATGTGCTCTTGGCATCGGGAAGAACTGTCTGCAATATGACCTTTGATGCGGCACTTAGTCAGCATATAGAAAAAGGTGCAGACATTACCGTTATATATCATGACAAAAAGGAAAAGGATGAACAGCTCAGCCACAGTACAGTTTATGAGGTTAATGAGGACGGCAGGGTAACAGGTATAGAAACAGAGCCTCATTTCCCCAAAACCACGCTTCAGGGCATGGGAATGTTTATTATTGGCAGACTTAAGCTTATCGAGCTTATTGAAGATGCTTATGCAAGAGGAAGTCACGACTTTGTCCGCGATCTTCTTCGTAATGCCGTAAATACGCTTAACGTTTTCGGTTATGAGTATAAGGGATTTGTGGGCACTGTAGACAGTGTGCGATCCTATTTTGAAGTAAATATGAAAATGCTTGATGCTGACGTTCGTAAAGAAATTTTCGGGGCTGAAAACCGCATTTATACAAAGGTAAAGGATCAGGTCCCCACTCAGTATAAAGAAACGTCACAAATTTCCGACTCTCTTATTGCAGATGGTTGCGTAATTGAGGGAAAGGTAGAGAACAGCATTATATTCAGGGGAGTTCACATTGCCAAGGGTGCTGTAGTGAAAAACAGTATCGTTATGCAGAACAGTGTTATTGAGGAAAACTGTGATATTGAAAATACAATTATTGATAAGGAATGTACTCTCCGTGCCTCCAAGAGGCTCGTTGGTCAGCCCAATTATCCTGTTATTCTTCCCAAGAGGACACTCTTGTAAGTTTCAGCCAAGGAAAGGAAAATATTTTTATGAAGGTTTTATTTGCCACAAGTGAATGTGTGCCATTTGTTAAAACGGGCGGTCTTGCCGATGTTGTGGGTGCACTTCCGAGTGAGCTTTGTGCCCAGGGGTGCGAAGCAAGGGTAATCCTCCCCAAGTATGGGAAGATTGCTCAGAAATACAAGGACGAAATGCGATATATCAGCAACATTTATATAAAAATGGGCTGGCGTAGTCAATATTGCGGAGTGTTTGAACTTAAAATAGGGGAGGTTATCTATTATTTTGTGGATAACGAATTCTATTTCGGCTCCGACACTATTTACGGAGAAATGGCAGAGGATATAGAACGCTTTGCATTTTTTGACAAAGCTGTACTGGCTCTTTTGCAAGTGATAGGTTACTGGCCTGAAGTTATTCACTGCAATGACTGGCAGACAGGTATGATCCCCGTACTTCTTCGTGCACATTATAACTGTGATGAGCGTTATAACAGAATTAAAACCGTTATGACGATTCATAACCTCAAATTCCAGGGCGTGTATGATAAAAAGACAATTGCCGATGTTTGCGAGCTTCCCGACAACTACTTCACAGAAGATAAGCTGGAATTTTATAAGGATGCAAGCTTCCTTAAGGGCGGTCTGGTCTATGCCGACTTTATTACCACAGTAAGTAAGACTTATTCCAGAGAAATTATGACAGACTATTTCGGGGAGAATCTTAACGGACTTCTCAGTGCAAGGAGTGCCAGCGTAACAGGGATAATAAACGGCATTAATTACGATGAATGGAACAGTGCCAAGGACACATTCATCGAGCATAATTACGATGCCCGCAATGTTGTTTCAAAGAAAAAGGCAAATAAGCTTGCACTTCAGAAACAGTTTGGCCTTGAGGAAAACCCCGACAAATTTATGATTGGTATGGTAACAAGGCTTACAGGACAAAAGGGACTTGACCTTGTAGAATGTGTTATGGACAACATATTTGAAAATGGCGATGTTCAGATGATAGTCTTAGGAACAGGCGAAGGACAGTATGAAAATATGCTCCGCCATTTTGAATGGAAGTATAAAGGCACATTGGCATCCCTCATTATGTTTGACAATGCAGTAAGCCATAAGATTTACGCAGGCTGTGATGCATTCCTGATGCCGTCGCTCTTTGAACCCTGCGGTCTCAGCCAGATGATTTCCATGCGTTACGGAACACTTCCCATTGTTCGCGAAACAGGTGGGCTAAGAGACAGCGTAGAGCCATATAACGAATATGAGAACACAGGAACAGGTTTCAGCTTTGCAAATTATAATGCACATGAGATGCTTGGAATTATGAATTACGCAAAGACAACATATTACAACAATAAAAAATCATGGCAATCTATGGTAAAAAGAGCAATGAAAGCTGATTTTTCATGGAGAAATTCAGCAAAAGAATACATTGACGTATACGAAAGATTGTAGTATAATAGACAGGTATAGAGTGAAAAATACTCTATACTTGTCTATTTTAGTTATTTTTAATAAGGAGTTGTATATATTGGCAACAGTAAAACTTACTGCAAATCAGCAGCAAATTAAAGAAGAAATCCTCGGTAAGCTTAGCCGTCATTACGGCAGAACTTTAGAGGATGCAACAAAATCGCACATTTATAAAGCGGCGGCACTCACCGTGCGTGACAAAATCATGCAGCAGTGGACAGCATATCGCCGTCAGCAGAGAACAGCTCAGAAAAAAGAGCTTTTCTATCTTTCCTTTGAATTTCTTATGGGTCGTTCTTTCGGTAACAACCTTCTTAATATAGGACTTACAAATGATTATGACAAGGTTCTTAAATCCATGGGCTGTAGTCTTGAGGAAGTTTCATCAATGGAAAACGATGCTGGTCTTGGTAACGGTGGTCTTGGCAGACTTGCCGCATGCTTCCTTGATTCTCTTGCAACCTTGGAGCTTCCCTCTTTCGGATGCTCAATCCGTTACGAGTACGGTCTTTTCAAGCAGCTTATAGTAGACGGCGAACAGGTTGAAACTCCCGATAACTGGCTTCATGACGGAAGCGTATGGGAAATTCCCAGACCTGAAGAAAAGGTGACTGTTCGTTTCGGTGGAAATGTAACTACAGAAATGACAGAAAACGGTCTTAAAGTTAACTATACCGACACAACCAACGTTGTAGGTATCCCCTATGATGTTCCGATTGTAGGCTACGATGCAAAGATTGTAAACACTCTCCGTCTTTGGTCTGCAAGGGCAGAGCGTGACCTTGATATGTCAAGCTTCTCAGGCGGTGACTATTTAAGAGCTGTTGAGGAAAAGGCTCTTGCCGAGGTTTTGAGCAAGGTTCTTTATCCCGAAGATAATCATCAGGAGGGTAAGGCACTCCGTCTTCGTCAGCAGTATTTCTTTGTATCATGTACCATTCAGTGGATAATTTCCAGATTTAAGCGTCATCACAAGGGAATGGATCTTGACAGACTTCCTGAATATATAGCAATTCATATTAATGATACCCATCCCGCTATTGCAATTCCCGAGCTTATGCGTGTGCTTATGGATGAAGAAGGAATGGGCTGGGAACAGGCATGGGATATTGTACAGCGTGTATTTGCGTATACAAATCATACAATCCTTGCCGAGGCTCTTGAAAAATGGCCTATGGATATGTTCCAAAGACTTCTCCCCAGAATTTACATGATTGTTGACGAAATGAACCGCAGGTTGGTTGAGGACCTCCACGCACGCTACGGCGACGATTGGGGCAAAATCAACTATATGTCAATCATTGCTCATAACTATATCAACATGGCGAATATGTGCCTTGCAACCTGCCATAAGGTAAACGGTGTTTCAGGACTTCATACGGATATTTTGCGTAACGATGTATTCCGTGACTATAATAACCTTACCCCCGATAAATTCGTTTCAATTACTAATGGTATCACATACCGCCGTTGGCTCAGACTTGCAAATCCTGAGCTTAGCGAGCTTATTACTTCTAAAATCGGTAAAGGCTGGGTAAAGGATGTATCCAAACTTGAAAAGCTTCTTCCTTATGCAGACGACGCCGAGTTCCGTCAGCAGTTTAAGGCGGTTAAGCTTAAGAAAAAGCAGGAACTTGCCGCATATATTAAAGAACATAACGGAATCGATGTTGACCCCAATAGTATATTTGACGTACAGGTAAAGAGATTGCACGAATACAAGCGTCAGCTTCTTAATGTGCTTCACATTCTCTATCTCTACGATAAGCTTAAGACGGATAAGACCTTTGATATGTATCCCCATACATTCATTTTCGGAGCAAAGGCTTCTCCCGGATATGCTCGTGCAAAGCTTATTATAAAGCTTATTAACGACGTTGCAAAGCTTGTTAATAACGATCCCGTTGTAAACGGAAGACTTAAGGTCGTGTTTATTGAAAACTACGGCGTAAGCCTTGCACAGAAAATTATTCCTGCGGCAGAAATCAGTGAGCAGATTTCAACAGCAGGTAAGGAAGCAAGCGGTACTGGTAATATGAAATTTATGGCAAACGGTGCACTTACAATCGGTACGCTTGACGGTGCAAACGTGGAAATGCGTGAGTGCGTGGGCGATGATAATATCTTTATTTTCGGTATGAAAACCCCCGAAGTCAACCGCGAGCTTCAGTATAATGAAAATTCAAGCCAGAACATCTATACTTCAAATGCACAGATTCGCAGAGTTCTCGATATGCTTATCGACGGAACTGTCTGCCCCAATGATCCTAAGAAATATCAGGATCTTTACCAAACCTTGATTTTTGGCGACCACGGCAGAGCGGACGTTTATATGGTAGTGCGTGACTTTGAAGCATATTGCGAAATTCACCGCATAGCTGACAGAGAGTACCGCAACGAGGACGTATGGCTTAAAAAGGCTATTATAAATGTTGCCATGAGCGGATTCTTCTCCAGCGACAGAACCATTAACGAGTATAATGATAAAATCTGGAATCTGGAAAAATATAAATAATTTAATAAATGTAATTTAACAGCAAAGTAGAAACTGTTGCGTTGATTATCACTTTGGTAATTGCAGTGTATGAAGAACGGGAAGTTGTCTTCATAACGAATAGACTATTGTCTTGCGATAACAGTTTCGCATTCCGTTGCTGCTCTAAGATTCTAAGAACCTTTCTGCAGCATGCTGCAGAAAGGTTTTGATTTTTGTGAAACAAAGAATTTCAACAAAGAAAATGTGTGTCTTGGGACTTTTGACGGCTATAACCGTTATTCTTGGAGTTTTTGCTACTTTCAGAGTGGGGAATTTTATCAAAGTCCCGATGAAGTTTATAACTGTTTTTATTGTAGGCGTGATTTATGGACCGTTGTCATCAGGCATTGTTGCGGCAACTGCCGATTTCATAGAGGCACTAAGGATAGGCGTTAATCCTCTTATCACTTTAGTGGAGTTTGTGTGCGGATTTATTTTCGGTGCATGCTTCTTTAAAGTAAAGGATAGCCGCAGCTATTATGTACGTGCCGTTATCTGTGCGTTTTTGCAGTTTCTCATAAGCTTTACAGTAATGTCAGAAATACTGACCGCTATGGGAATTTATGCAAGCTTTCGCAGTGCAGTGTGGATGCGGCTTCCTGCAATGATTATTCTTTTTGCCCTGCATATGCTTGTAATGTGCGGAGGGAAAAAGCTTGTTTTCAGACTTAAAAAATTTGTTTCGGAGAGTGAAGCCCAATGAGCAATTTCAAAGAATATGCCAACAGCTTTCAGGCGAAAAGCCGTCTTGGACTTGAATCCATCGGTGAGTTGTGTGAAAAGTGCCAAAATCCCCAAAAGAAATTAAAGTTTGTTCACGTAGCAGGCACAAACGGCAAAGGGTCTACCTGTGCTTTCCTCCAATGTATTTTAAGCGAAAGCGGACTTAAATGCGGAAAATTTATTTCTCCCAATATGATTGATGTTTGTGAAAGAATAAGCATTGACGGAAAAAGCATATCACAGGGAGAAATGGACTTACTTTTAACACAGGTCGAGAAATACGCCAAAGAAGTAGAGCAGGAAAAAGGTGCTATGCCCACCCAGTTTGAAATATGGACGGCTGCGGCATTTATTTACTTTGCCAAAGAAAAATGCGACATCGTAGTTCTTGAAACAGGTCTTGGCGGAAGACTGGATGCAACAAATATTATAGATGCACCGCTGCTTAGCATTATAACGAAAATAGATATTGACCATATCGAATATCTGGGCGGTACTATAGAAAAAATCGCCGCAGAAAAAGCGGGGATTATAAAAAAGGGGAGTACTGTAATAACCACCCCCAATCAGCCGAAAGAGGCACTTTCGGTGCTTGAACAAACGGCAAAGGAGCAGGGGGCAGAGTTTGTTTTGGCATCGGAATGTGTTAATTATCCGCCTCGTGGAATGAGCGAAATTTTTGATTTGGGCGAGTTTAAAAACCTTAAAATTAACCTTTCGGGAATTCATCAGACGGAAAATGCTTCACTTGCCGTAAAAGCGGCTCAGCTTCTTGAAATTGAAGAAAAATACATACGAGAAGGTCTTGATAAGGCACGCAACATTGGAAGATTTGAAAAAATTTCGGAAAATCCCCTTGTTGTTTTTGATGGAGCACACAATCTTAGCGGAACCGAAGCTCTTACAAATGCCATAAACAGGTATTTTCCAGAGGAAAGGATTTCAATTATATATGCAGCAATGGCAGATAAGGATATAGATGCCTCGCTTTGCCATTTAAAGGAAAATGGGTTCTGTGAGCGTTCGGAAATATTCACCGTTCCCGTAAAGGATAATCCCCGTGCGGCTCTTCCCGAAACTCTGGCGGAAAAATTCAAAGGATTTGGTTTTGATGCGACACCTTTCAAATCTATAGGGGAGGCATTTGAGGCAGCGGTAAAAGAAAATCCCGTCACCCTTATTTGCGGCTCGCTTTATCTTTATAAAGACTTTGCCGAATATATAAAAGAAAAATCTTGAAAAATATTCCTTTTTGTGGTAGAATGAAGATAATTTTTGAAAAAAGGAGATGTCTTAAATGGATATTTTGGCTTTTGTGCTATACTTTGTGGCAATGCTTGCCATAGGGGTATACTTTTTCTTTAAATCTAAAGAGGTTACTGAAAAGGACTACTTCCTGGGTGGACGTGCAATGGGTCCTTGGGTAACGGCTATGAGTGCTCAGGCGTCCGATATGAGTGCATGGCTTCTTATGGGACTTCCGGGAAGTATTCTGGCTTTCGGCTTTGGTCAGGCGTGGATTGGTATCGGTCTTGCAATCGGTACTGCGGCAAACTGGATTTTGGTTGCAAAAAGGCTTCGTAAATTCTCCCGTGCCGCAGGTGATTCCATCACGCTTCCCCAGTATCTTTCCAACCGTTTTGCTTCAAAGAGCCATACAGTAAGCGTTATTTGTGCAGTTGTGTTTCTTGTATGCTTTACAATTTATGTTGCCTCCGCTTTCGTTGCAGGTGCGGACGTTTTCACAACTCTCATTCCCAAGCTTGCAAGAACGGATGCTATGATGATTTTTGCGGCAATAGTAGTTATTTATACATTCCTCGGCGGATTCAATGCAGTTTGCTGGACAGACTTTTTCCAGGGTCTTTTGATGCTTGCGGCAATTCTTATCGTTCCTTTGGTAGTAGGATTTTCAAGAGAGCTTGCACCCGAAGCACTGTCAACTGTTTACAAAGGACCCGCCGGTGAGGAATTTAAGTTTGTTGCTAATTTCTTTAATGCAAGCTGGCAGGATATAGCGTCAGGTCTCGGCTGGGGTCTTGGATATTTCGGTATGCCCCACATTATAGTAAGATTTATGGCTATTGAAAAGCCCTCAATGGTTAAAAAGAGTGCAACCGTTGCAATTATCTGGGTAGTGCTTTCCCTTGCTGCAACGATTCTTATCGGTTACCTTGGAAGAATGTTTGTGTATTCCAACGGGGTTGACCTTTCTGAGGTGCTTCTTGCAACCGGCAGTCAGTCACTTATCTTTGTAGAGCTTGCACGTGATGTTTTCCCCTCGTTTATTGCAGGACTTCTTTTGGCGGCAATCATTGCGGCGTCTATGTCCACGGCAGATTCCCAGCTTCTTGTTGCGGCATCTTCCTTCTCAAGTGACCTTTATAAGCCCATTATCAGGAAAAATGCTTCCAACCGTGAAATGCTCTGGGTAAGCAGAATTATAGTTTTGGTAATTGCTGTTGTTGCTTACTTTATTGCAAGCAGTGAAGGAGAGGCGGCACAGGCTATAATGAATCTTGTGTCTAATGCATGGGGTATCTTCGGTGCGGCATTCGGCCCTGCAGTTCTTCTTTCTCTTTTCTGGAAACGCTTTACATACAAGGGTGCAGTTGCAGGTATTGTAGTAGGTGCACTTGTAGATATGCTTTGGCTATGGCTCCCCGTTTGCGGTGGTGCAACGCTTACTGCAATCACAGGAATTTATGAAATTATCCCCGGATTTATTCTGGGCGGCTTAGCGGCAATCGTTGTTACACTTATTGATAAGAAACCTTCTGCGGAAGTAGAAGAAATCTTTGAAAGAGCAACAGACAACTCAATAGACGACTAAGTAAAACAACAACAGCCCGGAACCAATCGGTTCCGGGCTGTTCTATGTGTTAAAATCTGAAATCTCTTATACCATTCTGAATTTTCTCAAGGTTTTCTTTGCAAATTTCCTTTACTTTTTCCTTGGGAATGTTTTCAAGCTCCGCTTGAATGAGTGCCTCTCCGATTTTCTTTGTGTCCTCGGAGGCATAGTCCATCAAAAATTCCTTCAGTGTCATAAGTGCATTGGGGTGACAGCAATTTTGAATCTGCCCCGATTTGCAAAGGGACATAAATCTGTCTCCCGTTCTGCCTTCGCGGTAGCACGCTGTACAGAAAGAGGGAATATGCCCAAGCTCCATCAGCCATTTTACAACCTCGTCCAACGTCCTTGTGTCGGACACATCGAACTGCTCACTGTCGTGGGGGCGTTCTTCTTCGGTGTATCCGCCAACAGAAGTTCTGGAAGCACCGCTTATCTGCGATACGCCAAGCTTAATCACCTTTTCACGCACTGCCTGACTCTCTCTTGTGGAAATAATCATTCCGGTGTAGGGGGTGGAAATTCTGATAAGTGCACAAATCTTTGCAAATGTATCATCATCAATACCGTTATCAAAAACATCGGGGTCAATATCATCTGCACGCTTGATTCTCGGTACGCTGATTGTGTGAGGACCTACGCCGTGAACAGCTTCAAGATGCTCTGCGTGCATCAGAAGACCTGCAAATTCGTATTTGTAAAGTTCCAATCCGAAAAGTACGCCCAAGCCCACATCATCAATGCCGCCCTCCATGGCTCTGTCCATAGCTTCGGTATGATAAGCGTAGTCGTGTTTCGGACCTGTGGGGTGAAGCTTAAGATAGCTTTCCTTATGATAGGTTTCCTGAAACAGAATATATGTTCCAATTCCTGCGTCCTTGAGCTTTCTGTAATTTTCAACTGTAGTAGCGGCAATGTTTACGTTGACACGTCTTATAGCACCATTTTTGTGCTTAATTGAATAGATGGTATCAATACATTCAAGGATATATTCAATGGGATTGTTCACGGGATCCTCGCCTGATTCAATGGCAAGGCGTTTATGTCCCATGTCCTGAAGTGCGATAACCTCTTTCCTTACTTCCTCCTGTGTAAGCTTCTTTCTTGCGATGTGCTTATTTTTGTAATGATACGGACAGTATACACAGCCGTTCACACAGTAGTTTGAAAGGTACAACGGTGCAAACATTACTATTCTGTTGCCGTAAAATGCCTGCTTTATTTCCTCCGCCAATTTATACATTTCCTGTACCTTCTCAGGGATTTCGCAGGCGAGAAGTACCGATGCCTCCCTGTGGTTAAGACCTTGGCAGAAAGTGCCGTTATCCTTTTTTTGCGGTCTTGCCTTATCTAAAATTTGGTCGATAAGCTCTACGTTGTTTTTGTTTTCCTCCGCATACTTTAAAGTAGCACGGATTTCCTCATCGCTGATAAATTCTTCTGCAATCATTGATTTCGGATTATACATAATACCATTCCTTTCTTTCGGATTAGAAAAAACTTCTCCGTCAGTAATTCTATTTTATCAGTCTTTTATCCTCCAGTCAATAGGAGATTTAAGATTCGAGATAAGAATTTCATTTGCTTTTTTAAAATGACCACATCCCATAAATCCTCTTGAAGCGGAAAGGGGACTGGGGTGTGCCGCCTCTAATACATAGTGACGGGGATTTGTAATCAGTTCTTTTTTCTTTCGTGCATTATTTCCCCACAAAAGGAAAACTACAGGCTCATCACGCAAATTCAGCTGACGGATGATTTCATCGGTAAACTGCTCCCAACCTTTTCCCTGATGACTGTTTGCTTCACCCTCACGCACCGTGAGAACTGCATTTAAAAGTAAAACTCCCTGCTCGGCCCACTGCATCAGATAACCTGTTTTGGGAATTTCATACCCAAACTCTGCCTTTATTTCCTTATACATATTAAGAAGTGACGGTGGAATGGGAATCCCCGGCTTCACCGAAAAACTCATACCGTGTGCCTGACCTACCTCGTGATAGGGGTCTTGTCCGATGATTACTACCTTAACCTTTGAGTATGGAGTAGCCTTGAGTGCAGAAAAAAGCTCATACATGTCGGGATAAACAGTGTGGGAAGCATATTCCTCCTTTAAAAATCTGCGAAGCCTGAGGTAATATTCCTTTTCAAATTCTTTGCCGATTCTTTGGTCCCAATCGTTATTTAACTTCACCATTTTTAATCACCTTTTTCATAACAGTATTGCGAAGAACCACGCCACCGCGGGAAAGAGTGCTGATACCTGCTTTTTCAAAGCCCATTTTAAGATAGAAGCCCTCGGCAGTTTTGCTGGAATCAAGGCTAAGTTCGCAAATGCCGTTTTCTTTTGCCCAGCTTTCGGCTTTTTTGAAAAGAGCCTCCCCAATGCCTCTATGTAAAAAATCCTTGTGCGTATAAAGCCTGTTTATATAGCCGTTTCGCTCCAGACTTATAAAACCTACCAATTTCCCTTTTTCAAAAGCAGCTAAATTTAAGGAGCCTGAGAGGTTCTGGCGGAATTTTGGCACGTCAAAATTTGAAGGTGCCCAGGCATCAAGTTCTTCTTTTGTATAATCATCAGCACAAACAGTGTGCACCGTCTGCACAATTAATTTTACTACATCTTCATACTCGTCGTCAAGTAGTCTTCTTATATACATAACAAAACCTCCAAAGGGTGCTTCGGGATGCGAAGCACTCAAAAAATGTGAAGTTCGAAATTCGAAGTCAGAAGTGAAGGAGGAATCCATGTGAATTATTTGAATGTTGAAAGCCATTTCAAGTGTAAATTAACAAATCATAAACACAGTAGGGTTTTGAAAAAATATTTTGCTGACTGGCAAAATTCTGTCCACATCAGTTTCCTTTGCAGGTGGACAGAATTTAGAAATAACTGAGACAAGAGTGTGGAATTATTTCGGTGACATAAAAGCAGAATATTTTTCAAAACAAAACCCACTTTTTAAAAGATTAGGAAAGGTTGATTTTCAGTCCGCCAGGAGCGTTTGGGGTTTGGGGAATCGCAACCCCAAAACTTTTGGTACTTTTGGTTGCAAAAGTACATAAGCCTTCGCACTTTGCGAAAAAACATAACCCACATACAATTGTATGTGGGTTAGTCTTAATCAATTACTTGAATTTTCTTTTTCTTGCAGCTTCAGACTTCTTTTTACGTTTTACGCTGGGTTTTTCATAATGCTCTCTTTTTCTAACCTCGGACAATACGCCTGCCTTAGCACAAGAGCGCTTAAATCTCCTCAGGGCGCTATCTAAAGATTCATTATCTTTAACTCTGATCTCTGACATTCTATACCCTCCCCTCGCAGCCCTGCATTTGCAAGTACTGCATAAAGTAACATACTAATTATAACATAATAAACATAACTGTCAAGGATTTTTTTAAAAATTTTTAACGGATACGGCGGAGAGTGCTGTTTTGTTTCTACAATATTATAAGAAGAAATCTCATGCGAAGATTGTTTAATGAAGATTTTTCCTTGAATAATGAATTTTTTCACTGTTTGTGGGCAGAATGATAACAAGCCTAAGGCGGTCAACCATTATTATATATAGGAAACTGAAAATTTTTTAAAGTTTTTTGAAAAAAGGTATTGACTTTTACCTAAAACGGTGTTAATATATACAACGTTGTCGCGTTAAGAGCGGATTGATAAATGCTTACAAAAAAACTTAAAAAAGTTTAAAAAAAGTGTTGACAAAGAGCTTTGAGCGATGTATAATAAACAAGCTCGCTAAAAAAAGCGAA
>JAFTOF010000011.1 GCA_017451505.1 Clostridia bacterium
ATTGACAGAATTCTGTTCTCACAAGGCAAGGATGAAGATTTTGATGCAGATGTCTTGTATGCAGAATTTTCTAAAATAAAAGATGAGCATTTGCAGAAAATTCATGAGGCTATGATTGAACAGAATTGGCATCTTATGATAAAAGAAGACCGGGAAACATTTCTTTCTGAGTGGTTGCCCGAGTTAGAAGAATATTTTGATATTCTGTCCGATTTCACTTTCAGCGGTTACAGAATTTTAAATGACTTAATTCTGGACATAAGAGAAGCCAATTCCGTAGAGTCATCAAGGCAGTTATACCGTGACGGAGACACCGAGAATATGGTTGTTATGACAGATGCTTATGTAAATAAACTTGCCTCTGACAGTTATCGTGAAGCAGTGGCAAAAAAATGCCGTGAGATTTTGGAGAAAATTATCAAGCCTGCGGATGCTGTCAAACATGCTGTTGCACTTGGTAAACGAGATTTTATGTGGGATGTACTTATTGATTGTATATCCAAAAATGCATTGAAGGTCAGGGGGGATGATTTATGATTAACGAAAGAGAAGAATTTTTAAGTTATATAAATTTTCCTGAATATACTTCACACAGTAAGACGGACTACGGTTATCTCGGCAGATTCACTCTGAAAATGTTTGAAGATTTAATAGGGTTCGAAAGAGTCCTTACCATTCTTGCAAGAGGATATATGTTTGACGAAGAAGACAATGCAGATATTGAACGTGCAGAAAAGGCAATCCGTGCTTGGTGCAGTGTTCCGGATAAGAAAAATGCCAAACCTTTAGAGGATTGGCAATATATAACCGATTTTCGTGCTTTGCATGATGAATTTCCCGAGCTTGTTGATAAGAATGGTAAAGGCTGGCTTTACAGACATATAGCGAATATTGTGGCTTATGTAAAAAAGAACCCTGACAAGGTCAGCGTAGCTGCAACCACGAAAATGGACGGATATTTGAAGAAATTCGAAAGGAATTGGCGAGAAAAGATTAAGCAATTTCATACAACCATTTATGATGTTAATACCATAAACGGTTGGATAATACGATTTGACGGAATTGTTGCCGATGCACTTGAGCTTGGCCCGCTTCGTGAAGAGAAAATAGAAATTCCTGATTCAATTCTGGATAAGCTACACGAGATTCTTCCAGAGAATTGCATAGAGGGAGTCACTGTTTTAATCAAATATTATATTGCCAACAGGCAGCCTGACACAGATTGGGTTGTTATCTCGCACATAAATCTTGATGGATTTCTTGGCTACGGCACATTCACAAAGAAACTCCTTGCAACAATACCAGAGGATATTTTAATTCGTTCAACAAATCACGGCGTTAACCGATATAAAATAATGCCGGAATTTTTGCCGTAAAATGAAACAAGCGGAACCGAGATTTCTTCCGATTTCTTGATTCCGCTTTTTCTTTGTTTCCACCGTGTCATATTTTGATATGGCGTTTAAGCTATGATTTGTCGTAATTGGCGCAAAAATGTGTTGTATTGGTTTGTAAAAATAATTGCTGTGCAATTCTGCATTAATTCATTCCATTGTCTTACACTGGCAATTCTGCCTTGTACTATTGCAATTCTATGGAATGTATGTTATAATTCCATTAGATTTGTCGTAATGCAGGTAATGTTTTTGACCACATGTTATCCCACAGTTAGCTCTGGAGTATATGGAAACAGTGGAGATAAGATGTCTAAAGAGTATATTGAATGTAGCGGAAAGGGCTAAAAAAGGCAAAAACCGCTATATATCAGGCTTTAGAGCGTGTTCGGGACGAAGAGGCCGCGGGTTCAAGTCCCGCCACTCCGACCAAAAAAAGAGAAGAGGAGTTCCACGAAAGTGGGACTCTTTTTCTCTTTTTGCTTTAGGCGGGACTTGAACCCTAATAGTGCAAAAAAGCTTCCGGAAAATCCGGAAGCTTTTTTACTAATTTTCATATTATAACTGAGGACCTGCAGATACAAGTGCCTTACCAGCTTCGTTGCCTGTGTATTTAGCAAAGTTCTTTACGAAACGAGCAGCAAGGTCTTTTGCCTTTTCATCCCATTCGGACGCGTTTTCGTATGTGTCACGGGGGTCAAGGATTCCTGTATCAACACCGGGAAGTGCTGTGGGAACTGCAAGGTTGAAGTAAGGGATTTCCTTAGTTTCTGCCTTGAGGATAGAACCGTCAAGAATAGCATCGATAATTCCGCGGGTATCCTTAATGGAGATACGCTTACCTGTTCCGTTCCAGCCTGTGTTTACAAGGTATGCCTTTGCACCGCTCTTTTCCATCTTCTTAACAAGCTCTTCAGCATACTTTGTGGGATGAAGCTCCAAAAATGCCTGACCGAAGCAAGCTGAGAATGTGGGAGTAGGCTCTGTGATTCCACGCTCTGTTCCTGCAAGCTTTGATGTGAAGCCTGAAAGGAAGTAGTACTGAGCCTGCTCGGGTGTAAGGATTGAAACGGGAGGAAGTACGCCGAAAGCATCCGCAGAAAGGAAGATTACATTCTTCGCATCGGGAGCTGCAGATACGGGGCGAACAATCTTTTCAATATGATCAATGGGATAAGATACACGAGTATTTTCTGTAACGCTGTCATCTGCGAAATCGCAAACGCCATTTTCGTCAACAGTTACGTTTTCAAGAAGTGCGTTACGCTTAATAGCTTTGTAAATATCAGGCTCTGATTCCTTGTCAAGGTTAATAACCTTTGCATAGCAGCCGCCTTCAAAATTGAATACACCCTTGTCGTCCCAGCCGTGTTCGTCATCACCAATGAGAAGTCTCTTGGGATCTGTGGAAAGAGTTGTCTTACCTGTACCTGAAAGGCCGAAGAAGAGTGCTGTGTTTTCACCGTTCATATCGGTGTTTGCACTACAGTGCATGGAAGCCATGCCGTTAAGGGGAAGGAAGTAGTTCATCATAGAGAACATACCCTTCTTCATTTCACCGCCGTACCATGTATTAAGAATAACCTGCTCACGGGAAGTGATATTAAATACTGCTGCTGTTTCGCTGTTAAGACCAAGCTCTTTGTAGTTTTCAACCTTAGCCTTTGATGCGTTGTAGCAAACAAAGTCGGGCTCGAAGTTTTCAAGTTCCTCTGCTGTGGGGTTGATGAACATGTTCTTAACGAAATGAGCCTGCCAAGCAACCTCCATGATGAAACGGATTGCCATACGGGAATCTTCGTTTGCACCGCAGAATACGTCTACAACATAAAGCTTCTTATCGGAAAGCTCCTTGATTGCAAGCTTCTTAAGCTCTGCCCATGCTTCTTCGCTGCAGGGATGGTTATCATTCTTGAATTCGTCTGATGTCCACCAAACTGTATCCTTTGAATTTTCATCCATTACGATGAACTTATCTTTGGGAGAACGACCTGTGTAAATACCTGTCATAACGTTTACTGCACCAAGCTCAGTTACCTGACCTTTTTCAAAACCTTCAAGGGAAGGATCTGTTTCAGCAACGAAAAGTTCCTCGTAGGAAGGATTATGAATAATTTCCTTCACGCCTGTGATACCGTACTTAGTTAAATCTACCTTTGCCATACCATCATTCCTCTTTTCTTAAATATGCGTGTGATAATTTTCACGAAGACGCGAAAATTTCCCGATTTTACATCTTTTCACATTATAGCACACGAAAAAACAAAATGCAATAGTAAAAATAAAAAAATCGCTATTTTGATAACGATTAAAATCCACCTCTGTTTTTGAAGCATATATATAAAAAGAAGCGACCCTTGATTGTATTTCTTTACACACAACCAAGGGTCACTTCTGTTCACTCTTAATATCTAACATCTTTTGTTATCCTCTCTTTCTTTATCTGCCGCTCAACGCATAATCACATCTTTAAAACTTAATCACGAATCTTTACCATTCTCTAAGGAGAAAACCTGTGCTTTATATGTACTTTTGCTTGAGGGGCGAATTTTGTACTTTTTAATTGAAGTGCTTATTTGATTTGAACCATTCCTTGCTTGTTCCTTTCTTCCAAACAATCTATATTAAACGTATCACCGTCGTGTTTTAATTATTCACCAATCACTTACAAGGTTCAAATCTTCATTTGCTGCTTCTTTTAAAAAGTGTTAAATCTTACTTTCTCATTGGAGTGTACCTCTCTTTCCTTGATTTAAGTGTAGCACAGAAAAAAGCCATTTTCAATTGACAAATTCTAAAAATATGAAAATCACTTTTTGTGTAATAGGGAGAATTTTTCAGAGTATTTCAAAATAGTATTTACAACCGCTTTATTTTATTATATAATGAATGTGTTGGGCATTGTGAAAGATGCTCTTTTTTATCGTATAGGAACTGCGTGAATTTAAGACGCGTGCAACTATGTCAACACCAAGCAGATACGCGACGCGGGTGAAGCGGCACGCTTCTTTTTTATTTAGAAATTAAAGGAGGATTTCTATGAATTTAGTCCTTGTTACTGCCCTTGGCGTAGGCGGGGCAACAGTTTTCGGTGCGTTAATCGGCTTTTTGTTTAAAAACATATCTCATAAATTTTCCGATATAGTTCTTGCTTTTGCCGCAGGAGTAATGCTTTCAGCGGCTGTGCTGGGGCTGATTCTTCCGTCCGTTGAATACGGCGGTAAGTACGCTGTGTTAATTACGGTTGCAGGCATTTTCACAGGTGCATTGTGCCTGAATCTCATAGACAAGCTGGTCCCCCATTTGCATAAAATGGCAGGTACTGATATTGAATCGCATAACAAAACGCATCTGAGCAAGGTTTTGCTTTTTGTTATGGCTATTGCTATTCATAACCTGCCCGAAGGTATTGCGGCAGGTGTGGGTTTCGGAAGCGGTAACAATGCACAGGCACTTTTGATTGCGGGCGGTATAGCTCTGCAGAATATTCCCGAGGGAATGGTTATCATTGCTCCCATGCTTTCGGCAGGCGTCAGTGCAAGAAGGACCTTTATTATCGCAATGCTGACAGGGCTTGTGGAGGTTATCGGTACGTTCATCGGATTTTATGCGGTAAGCATTGCAAAAATCATTCTTCCCTTTGCACTTGCTTTTGCAGGCGGTACAATGCTTTATGTAGTAAGTGATGAAATGATTCCCAAAACTCATGCACACGGAAGCGAGCGTGGGGCAACATATTCCCTGTTGGTCGGCTTTTGTATAATGCTGATAAGCGATATTCTGTTAGGATAAACAGGCGTAAAAATAAGACGAGGTGTAAAAAGGTTTAACCTTTTTACACCTCTTTTTCAATATTAAAAATTAAAGGACATTTATTTCCGTTCTATATATCCTTCTCATATAAATAACCGAAAGCGTAATGGATGCAATCTCCGCTATAGGAAAGGACAGCCACATATACGTTATATCACGGGTAGTTATTGCTAATAAAAACGCTACGGGAATAAGCACCACAAGCTGACGGCACACAGAAACAATCAGGCTGAGCACGCCTTTTCCCATTGCCTGAAATACCGAGCCTGCCACAACGCAATACCCAGCAAACAGGAAGCTTATCGAAATATATCGCATCGTGGGAACACCGATTGCAATAATGTTTTTCATATCGCTTTCCCCTGTGTCAAAGAGCATAAGGAGCTTTTCGGGAATAAGCTGGAATAAGGAAAAGCCAATAACCATAATTGCACAAGCGTAAATAATGGAAAGCTTAATGGTTTTCTTGATTCTTTCCTTGTTTTTTGCTCCGTAGTTATAGGCAACTATTGGCACCATACCATTGTTAAGCCCGAATATGGGCATAAACACAAAGCTTTGAAGCTTAAAGTATATTCCGAATACTGCCTGACCTGTAGCCGCAGTCGCCGCCCCGAAAATACGCATAATCTGATTCATGCAGACCGTCATAACCGAGCCTATGGAGGCCATGCAAATTGACGGTACTCCTACGGAATAAATTCGCTTAATTATTTCTTTATCGGGCTTTAAAACATCAAATTTTGATATGGTAATATCCCTGTTATATCTTCGATTAATTATAATTGCCAGCAAAAGAGCCACTATCTGCCCCGTTACCGTAGCAATCGCTGCACCCAAAACGCCCATTTTCGGAAATCCGAAATATCCGTAAATCATAATAGGGTCAAGAATTATATTAATAACAGCACCCGAAAGCTGGACAATCATACTAAGCATTGTTTTGCCTGTTGACTGCAAAAGCTTTTCATACATTGTCTGCCCGAAAAGACCTATGGAAAAAAGCATACATACGCTAAGGTATCCGCTTCCCTGTTCTGCTACGGCACTGCTTGCTCCGAATGAATCAAAATACGGCTTTGAAAAAAGCACGCCTAAAAGCATTATTGCCGCGGCACTTACAATGCTCAGAAACAAACCGTTTGCCGCTACCTTATTGGCTTTCGCAAAATTCTTTTCGCCCAGACTTCTTGATAAAAGTGCGTTTGTTCCCACGCCTGTTCCCACACCTATGGCTATCATCAGATTCTGTACGGGGAATGCCAGTGACAGAGCCGTCAGTGCGTCCTGCCCCAGTCCCGATACAAACATGGTATCAACCACATTATAAAGAGCCTGTGTGAGCATTGAAATCATCATTGGAATAGCCATTGATAAGAGCAGGGAATTTATATTTTTTGTCCCCATCTTATTTTCTCTTGTGTTTTGCTGCATTATTATTACCTCAAATCTTAATTTTTCCCTCGTCAATATCCCAAATAAGCTTTGCTATTGCATCTTCTTCATTGCTGACAGTAATTATGTCCGCTGCGTTTTTTGCAGCCTTGCTGGCATTTGCCACGGCAAGTCCCAATCCGCTGCATGAAATCATGGATGCATCATTATCGTTGTCCCCGATTGCTACAGTTCTTTTCATATCAATACCGAGAATATCGGCAAGCCTTATTACAACGTTTCCCTTACTCATACCCTTAGGAAGTATTTCGTAATATTCGGGATGGGAGCGGATAAAATCATACTTCTCTGCCAATGGGTGTGAATTTAACATATCACGAAGCTTAAAAATCTCCTCTTCCTTATCATGGGCAAAAAGCACCTTTGCGATTGTTTCCTTTACGTCGTAGTAATGGCATCTTATATCCTTAAATCCCGCAACATCTCTGTGTCTTATCAGGGATTCGTTCATCTTGCAGAAATAACTGTCCTCAAAACCGCAAATCTGTATTGACATTCCGGGGAGATTCTTGTCAATATACTCAACCATCTGGAGGGCTTCACGGTCAAGAGATTGCGTCCAGACATACTCCTTTTTTTCCATATCGTATATGCCGCCGCCGTTAAAGCACCCTATGGGGGCATTGGGCAACACTTCATTATATATATCTCCCACAATTACAGGCGGTCTTCCCGTAACAAAGGTGAATAATCCGCCGTTATTCTTAAAATATTCAATTGCTTCTTTATTTTTATCTGAAATGGTTTTATCATTTCGAAGAAGCGTATCATCAAGATCGGTAGTGATAAGTATTCCTTCAAATTTTTTCATAGGTAGCCTCCTTTTGTAACTTTATGAAATCGTTCACTTTGTTCACGATGAAATCCAAACAAGTTTGGATGAAATCAAAGCTCTGCGGCTTTGATGAAATTAAATCCGTCTTTAATCGCCCGACAAAGTCGGATTTCATCTGCAAAGCAGATTTCATCACGGAGTGATTTATTCCGTCTGAAGGACGGATTTAGTTGAAAAGACGGTAGATTCTATTAGAATCTACCGTCTTTTCTGGTCTGAGTGGGGAGACTTGAACTCCCGGCCTCTTGAACCCCATTCAAGCACGCTACCAAACTGCGCTACACCCAGATATGCTACTCGACTATTATAACCAAAGAAACCTTAATTGTCAAGTAAAAAAATCAAATTTTTTAAAAAAGAAAAGAAAAAGCTGAAAACCGAGCCTTTAAAGCCGTTAATAGACTTTATTGGCTCGGTTTGTCTGTCAATTTTTAACTTCTGCTTGTTCCTCGCTGACGGGAACCATGTGCAATTCTTCCTCATATATAATGGGTGCGGAATAGCTGAGAACTTCTTTTTTACTGGAGGTCTGACCTACAGTTATCTCATCACCTGCATTGAGCGTCACATCTTTTGCCATCAGACTGTACTGACTGAGCATCACAGTTTTTTGCTTCTTTCCGTTTATGAAGATTTTACTCTTTGTGGTAAATCCTTCTCCCTGTACATATACGATGTTTTCCATAACTTTAAGCCCCGTTGCAGTAATGGGAAGCGTTCCCATTCTCATATCAACGAGTGCATATGGCTTTTCACCGCCAAACTGGAAATTATCTCCGTAAAGCATATCATATGCCAGATACTTAATCTGTCTTTGAAGCTCCTTTTCTGAAAGAGGAGAGTTTTCGCTGCTTTTAAGCTGATGAAGCTTCACCAGATTTCCGTTATTATAGCCAAGCTGCTTCATAATCTCTCCCTGAAGCTCGTAGGTGCGAAGGTCACGGTCTTTTTTCTCTAAGCCAAAGTTGTTCCATGTTACATATTCTGTTTTGTATATATTGCCCGACTCAAGATCCTTCGGTTGAATATTAAGAGCAGGAAGATGGTCGCCATATGCAATCAGCATTGTAGGCTTTCCACGCTGTTCAAGTGCGGCAATAAGATTTCCCAGAAACATATCCATCTCATAAAGCTGGTTTATATAATACTCCAGAGAACACAACTCTTCCTCTGTAAAGCTTTCACTCTCAATTTCTATTACCGTATCTACACCTTCAATAGGCTCTGTAGGATATGCTCCATGTCCCTGTACGGAAACTGTCCATACAAATCTGGGTTTGTCGGCAGTAATTCCATTTTCCTCGTCCGTATAGTTAAGGGCGGTCATTATTTCTTTTGTAAGAACCGCATCCTTACACCAATCATAATAGGTGGTGTCATAATCATACATATATTCCTTTGACTGGAAGCTGTCGAATCCCATATGGGGATATACCTTATCTCTGTCGTAGAAATTACCTGTATGGTTGTGGATTGCATGGGCACTGTAACCAAGCTCCTTGAGGTTATATGCCATGGTTTCACAGGTTTCTTCCAAAAGAATTGTCTTATAAGGGTATTCGCCTGCACCGAAGTAGTCAAGGTTCATACCTGTCAAAACCTCAAACTCCGTGTTTGCAGTGCCTCCGCCAAAGGAGGGCACCTCCAGACGCCCCGTTGAATAATTATCCCTCAAGTACGAGAAAATCGGTGCCGGGTCATCGGAAAAAGTCATGTCCTTAAGATTCTTTGCATCAATAAAGGATTCAAGCTGAATCAGCACTACATCGGGCTTTATCATTTCCTCTGTTTCATTGGTCTGGGGAAGCTCTGCTAAAATTTCCTCCATACCCTTTTGGCTGTAGTCATCGGGTTTATCGATACCGGTATCAATAATACTGCTGGTAAAACAGTATACAAAGCCGTAATTATCATAAGCACCTACGAGATTACCAAAATCAGTGCTTAAAATTCTGAACTGATGTGCAAGCCCCGTCATAACCATAACGGCCGCCAGACTGCCTGCTATTGCGGCAGTATTTTTTCCGTACTGCATTTTTCCCGTAACCTTGGGTCCGAGAAGCCACAGGGAAATAATTGAAACAATAAAAATCCCCACTCCCACATATAGCATAATACGCTGCACGGGACTAAGATACATAAGTATCAAGCCGAACCTTGCAATCTGAAAGTCTATTGCCCCGAGCGGTGTTACTCTATAGGTAAGAATAACGCTGTTAATAAAGCCGCAGATAATCCAGGGCATAGAAAATAAAACCGTTCCGAACAGACGTCTTCTGAAGAGAAGAGCGAATGAAAGGGTAAACATTATGATAAGGGAGTTGTAAATAAACACCAAGGGATGGCTTACTATATGCTCAAAACCCTCTACCACGCTATGTCTGCTCAAGCTTTCTATGGCAAAATTTTCAATGACACTGAGCACAAGAAAGAAAATCAGCGGATGCTCTCTGAGTGCTTTTCCCAAAAACAAAAAGAATCTCTTAAATCGGGAAACCTCCGCCTTTTCCTTATTTTGATTAGATTTAACCTCTTTCAAAAAAACACCTTCTTAACCCTAAAACAACTTCTTAAAAAGACATATCTCCATCGGGTGCCGAACATCCGCTAAGAATTAAAACTGCCACTACAACAACAATTATTGCCAGAACAACTGCAAATTTCCAGACCTTTCCCTTTTTTGAGGGTGCCTTCACAATATTTTCGCCAAGAGGTGCGTTGCAGCCGCTGCACTGTGTATTATTATCAGGGTTGATTTTACCGCATTTTGGACAAAACATAATATAGCCACCTTTCTGTATATGTATTATACTCCCTTTGGCAAATTTGTCAAGAGAGTGATTTTTTTGTTTTTCTGTATACACAAAATGAGAACTTTGTTCCCTCGTAGTCCATTAAATCGCTTTCACTGTAAAGCTTCCAGTCACCATCCTCATCTATGTTGAAAAGGAAGGTGTCACAAGGGCAAGTCTTCCTGACCTTTGTAACAATGGCCTCATCGCAGTCATCTCTGAACATCTCGTAAATCTGTCCGCCACCTATTACAAACACGTCATCTGCGGGAAATTCTTTAACGTAATTAAGTATTTCCTCCTTGGAATTAAAAACAACAACGCCCTCGCGGACAAGGTTTTTATCACGCGTTAAAACCACATTCGTTCTATTTTTAAGGGGCTTTCCGCCCGGAAAGGAATCAAGAGTTCCCCTGCCCATAATCACAACCTTGCCCAAGGTTGTTTCACGGAAGAACTTCATATCGGGAGGAAGGGAAAAAAGCAGATTGTTATCTTTCCCGATACCCCAGTTTTCCGAAACGCAAACTATCATTTTCATTGCTTATTCCACCTTTATATTGCTACAGGGATTTTCTTACCGAGGGTATGGAACTTATAGTCCTCAAACCGGAAGCTGTCTACGGTAAACTTATAGAAATCGTCAACTGATTTATCCATTACAAACATAGGTGCATCGTAAGGCGTTTTTGAGAGGATTTCCTCAACAAGGGGGATGTGCCTGTCATAAATGTGTGCATCGGCAATTACATGCACAAGCTCCCCTGCTTTAAGCCCGCTTACCTGTGCCATCATATGAACCAAAACAGCGTACTGGCATACATTCCAGTTGTTGGCTGTAAGCATATCCTGTGAACGCTGATTTAAAATTGCGTTCAGAGTGTCACCGCTTACATTAAAGGTCATGGAATAAGCACAAGGATAAAGCCCCATTTCGTGAAGGTCGTTATGATTATATATATTAGTCATAATTCTTCTGCTCTGGGGATTATTTTTAAGGTCAAACAAGACCCTGTCCACCTGATCAAACTCGCCTTCCTTATACTTATGCTTTACCCCGAGCTGATAACCGTATGCCTTTCCTATAGAGCCGTTCTCATCAGCCCATGAATCCCATATATGACTGGAAAGGTCTTTAATATTATTACTCTTTTTCTGCCATATCCACAAAAGCTCGTCTACCGCGGCAGAAAGATTTGTCTTTCTAAGGGTAATAACGGGAAATTCCTCCTGAAGATTGTATCTGTTTACAATACAGAACTTCTTAACCGTATGTGCTTTGGCTCCGTCCTCCCATACGGGACGCACGTCCAAAAGCTCATCAGAATAACCGTGATTTAGTATATCCTCACAATTTTGTTTAAATACGATATCAGCATAGCTCATGGTTTTTTTACCTCGCTTTCACTTAGTAATTTTACCATTTTTGTATATATAAGTCAAGTTTATTGGATGATTATTAATTTTTCCTTAAAACAGTTGAAGATATTTTCTTTATATGATAAAATAGGGTGTAATAATTTTTTCGGAGGGAATACCAATGAAATTCAAAAAAATATTATCTTCTGCTCTTTCGGCAGTTTTCTTGTCGGGAGTATGCTTTACAAATACCTTCGCATATAACGTGGGCGATGTTATCGGAAAGGTGCTTTCCACCGACATTGTCACATATATAGACGGCATACGCGTACCGTCATTTAATATTGCAGGCAG
Source organism: Clostridia bacterium (assembly GCA_017451505.1). Taxonomy (GTDB): domain Bacteria; phylum Bacillota; class Clostridia; order UMGS1883; family UMGS1883; genus UMGS1883. Next base: position 12,003 of record JAFTOF010000011.1, read on the forward strand.
AACTGCCGTGGTTGCAGAAAATCTTAATGCCTGCGGTGTTGGATATTACGTGAGCTACAGTGATGCGGACAGAGCCTTGTCAATTTCTCCCAAAGGTGGAAAAGATGGTCAGCGTGATTTTTTCCATTTTGATACTAATACCTCATCAAAGCCCGTGGGAACTCCCATTATGAACGTTTTGTATTCCGACATCAAAACCTATGTGGACACACAATTAGTTGAAAGCTTCAACATAGGCGGATACACCTGTATTTACACGGATGAACTGGCAAAGCACTGCGGAACTTACTACTGGGACGAAGCTGCACGCACCGTAAATATTTTCACGGAGGGAAGAAAAATTCTACCCACTGCCGTTAAAACGGAGTCGGCAAGAACACTTAATGCTGACGAATCCGTAATTACAAAAAGTGAAACCTTTGAAAGATGGGCATCTCCTGCCAAAAGCCACCTTACATTAACCGAGGACGGCGAATATATGGCGGTGGAGATTTCGGAGAATATAAATATTGAAACCTACGACGAGGGCTTTAATCTTAAAAATTCCTTTGCTATAAAAAAGGAGCTTCCTCTATTCGGAGGACTGTATTTCGGAAAAGATTTTAATTATATTGCTTTCGGGCAGGAAAATCTGATGTGCGACAATTCTCGAGAGGTAATAAGAATCGTTATTTACGACAAAAATTTTGTGAAAATCAGTCAGGTTTCGGTAACCAACTGCAAAACCTCTGTCCCCTTTGATGCTTCATCGGGAGAAATGCACGAAGATGAGCGATACCTCGTTTTACACACATCACGCACCCAATACCCTGACGAGAACGGCAGCTCGCCGCAGACGCAGCTTACCGTTATTATAGATAAGCATACCTGGCAGGTAAGCAATATTCTGGGAAAATTCCAGTATAATCACACAAGCCATGCTTTCCGCGAGCTTGTGAGGATTGATGAGGGCAGACTTATTACCGCAAACTATTCAGATGCGGCACCGATTCGAGGTGCGTTTTTACAGGAGCTTGATTTTGAAGGGGAAATTATTCATACTCAGGGAATATTTAATGTGGGAGGCCCTCTGGGAGCAAACTGCACAGGTGCAATGATTGGTAATCTGGAGGTTTCTCCAACAGGGTATTTCGTTCCAATGAGTACTATAGACCACAGCCTTCCTACAGGCTACAGCAACGTAAACATAGACGGTATTGACCGCGAAAACCGTGATATATACCTTCTGTGGACGGATAAAAACACTTGGGAACAAAAGCACACCTGTCTGGCACGATACACGGGGGTGGCACTTACGGGAAGCGTACCCTATATAGTAAAGCTTAGTGACGGTAATTTCATGGTGCTGTGGCAACAATTCTCCGATTACAGTGAGGAAAGCGAAAAAATGTGCTTTGCCTTTATGGACAAAGACGGAAATCAAATCGGGAAAACCCATTCCACAAACGCAATGCTCTCCGAAAGCTGTAAACCCATCGAAAAAGACGGCAAGGTGGTATGGTATGTAAATACTGATAGCGGCAGGGATTTTTACAGTCTTGTATCAGACGCAAATGCTTATGACGAAGCTGAAGAGGAGATTATTATTCCTACTATTCCCGATGAAAAAACGGAGGATATTGCTCTCCCGGAAGATAATGAAAAAGAAGATATTGATAAACCTGTTATTGTAGACGGTATTTAAAAAGTAAGGCGGCAGAATTTTTATTCTGCCGCTTGTTTTTTGCAGTAAGACAAAAAATTATCTTTTTGCATATAATAGGCATAAAGGAGATGATGTATAATGAAAGAAACACCAAGATTTTTTCTGGGTGCAAATTCAAAAAAGGGCTTTGTTTCCTATTTTGACGAATTGCAGGAAAAATCAAATAATCTACAACTTTTAATATTAAAAGGAGGCCCGGGAAGCGGAAAGTCCTCCCTTATGAAAAGGGTTCTTAAGCATGCTACCGATAAAGGGAACTGTGTGGAAATAATCCCCTGTGCTTCAGACCCGCAATCCTTAGATGCCGTTATAGATTATACGGCAGGGTTTGCGATTATGGACGGAACAGCACCCCACACCCTTGACCCCAATATTCCCGGTGCACGAGGACATATTATGTACACGGGCGATATGTGGGACTGCGGCATGCTTTTAAAAAACACTGATAATATAGAGAAGCTCACGGAAACAATCGGGGATTGTCACAGGGGAGCTTCATCATATATTAAAGCGGCGGCAACGCTGCTTGATGAAAACAGCTATCTTTCAGGAAAATACATTGATAAAAAAGCCGCACAGAAATTTTCCGAAAAAATAGCCTCGAATCTTAAAGGCGGAAAAGAATTTAAGGAAAAAAGACGGCTTTTAAGTGCAGTAACTACAGGTGAAATTAAGGCTTTTTACAATACTGTGCACCTTTATTGCGACAAAACATATGTGATTGAGGATATTTACGGAGGATTTGCAGACTATATCTTTAAAACAGTATATGAATTGGCTGTTTTGAGAAATGAGGAAATTATTCTTTGCCCCTGCTCCTTAAACCCCGATAAAATTGACCATATTATTTTCCCAAACAGCCGTATTGCACTTTTAAAATCAAATGATTTTCTGAAATTTGACGGTGATGAAAAAATAAATGCGAAGGAATTTTATTCCTTTATACCGATGTCTCGGAGCATGGAGAATCGGTTGAAAAAGGCGGCAGAGCTTCTTTCAGATGCGGGCGAACTTATAGCTGATGCAAAACTTCTTCACGATGAGCTGGAGGCTTTTTACGTGGCGGCAATGGATTTCAAACTGGCTGACGGCTTTTTTGACGAAATAAAAGAACGCTTTTATAATTAGCATTAAACACCCTGTGCCAAACAACAAAATGTGTAAGTTCTGTTAATTTTTCACTAAAACCATTGACTTTTTTCGCTATACATTGTAAAATATAATGCAGTAGTACTAAATACTTCGGAGGGATAAAATGAAAACACAGCTTAGCAGGCAAGAAAAAGAAAGACTCAGTAATAAGACTGTACTTTTCACAACGTGCGTACTTTTATATGGGTTGTTACTTTTATTTATAAAGCAGATGATGTCAAATTCGGCAACCGTTCTGGGAGCATTGAGCCTTATCGGTATTGTTCGCTGGACTTCTCTGGGCGGGGCAATGGCGTGTGCTATATGGAGTGCATATAAAGAAAAGAAGGGCTTCTACCTTTATTGTGCTATGTGCTTCTATGTTTTCCTTACTTCGTTCACTATTCAATTCATCAATCCGATAAAGTCTTTTCCTATAAATTATCTTGCACTTGGCTGTGCGTTTATTTTGGCACAGGCATACTACTATTTAAAAGCTAACGGCAAACTCAGACGTGGAAGCATTCTCGGAAAGCTTTTCATTGGCGTATGCGTTTTGGCTGCCGCTATGATAGTATTGGCATTTTACATTGCATATTAAAAAAAGGAGCTGTGATATTCGCAGCTCCTTTTTTAATATGCTTCAAAAACCAATAAAAACAAAAAACAGGGTGTTCAACGAACACTCTGTTTTCTATTCTGCTAAACTTATTTAACGATGTTCTTAAGAGCCTGTCCAGCCTTGAAAGCAGGAACCTTAGAAGCAGCAACCTGAACCTTAGCCTTTGTCTGGGGGTTGATGCACTCACGAGCTGCTCTTTCTCTAACTTCGAATGTACCGAAGCCAACGAGCTGAATTTTTTCACCCTTCTTAAGAGCGTCTTCTACAGCACCAACGAAAGCGTTGAGAGCCTTTTCAGCATCCTTCTTAGAAAGTTCTGCCTTTGCAGCGATAGCAGCAACAAGTTCTGTCTTATTCATGATTTTTCCTCCTTATAGTTTTTTTCTAATATAAATTCGCGATTATATTCGCGATTTATCCTCTTTGTATAATATCACAAGATTTTTCCATATTCAAGTGTTTTCTTGAATATTCTTGAAATTTTTGATAAATTTTTTCGTAAAAGCCCCTAATTCTTCTTCGGGATCTATACCATTTTTATATGCAAGGGCACATATTTCAAATAATTTTCTTCCTATTTCATCTTTTTCGGCATATTCCATGTCCTCTACGCTATAGAGATTCCCCTTGACAGCCTTGCCGATAATTTTTGTGGTTTTCGTAAGGGCAGGCAGGGATTTTGTCACTGACTGCATAGCTTCGTAAACGGTTTTCTGTCCTCTTTGGGCTTTTTTTATTTCCTCCCAGTTTGAAAGGACTTCATCGCTGTCTTTCACCCGAACATCTCCAAAAACGTGAGGGTGACGCTGTATCATTTTTCTTGAAACCGCATCGGTAACATCGTCAATGGTAAAAGTTCCTTCCTCTTTTCCTATCTGGGCGTGCATAACCACCTGCAAAAGCACGTCCCCCAATTCGTCTGCTATCTTCATGGGGTCCCCCTCATCAATGGCGTCGCTTGCCTCGTAAGCCTCCTCCAAAAGACATTTGGTAAGACTTTTATGCGTCTGTTCCCTGTCCCACGGACATCCGTCGGGGGCACGAAGCTTTTCTATAATATCGCAAAACTCATAAAATTTAATTTTTTCTTCCATATTAAAGCTCCTCCTTTGTAATACATCGGCTCATAATTACCAGAACGCCGTAAATGACTGCGGCAAACGCAATTGCCAAAAGCAGAGTAACCGGTCCCTGATGAACAGTGTATATAAGCCGTGCTGCCAAGCATGAAATCCCTGCACTTAGTAAAAGTTTTATTGTTACGGGGATTGCCCCTCTGATGCTCGTTTTTTTGCCAAGCATAAAAGAGTTCATAAGCATAGCAGGCAAAAATGCCAGAATGGTTGCAAGAGGTGCACCCTCTACCCCTATTTTTGCCACGAAAATAAAGTTAAGAACAATCTTAAGTATTATTGAGCATACCGTTACAATTATCGGCTGCCATACCTTTCCCAAGGTTTGAAGCATTGCCGTGGTGGTCTGTACAAAGGGCATAACAACTATCATTCCCCCTGCCAATGCCAAAAGCTCATAATGAGAGGAGGAATTATAAAGGAGTGTCAGGATTTCTCCCGAAAACAGTGCCATTCCCAATGCACAGGGAAACGCCGCCAGAAAAATAAGCTTTATTGCCCGCTGAGTATTCTCGCTTAGTTTTTCGGCATTTTCTTTTACCGCTGCAATAGCGGGAACTGCACTTGCCGTAAATGCCGTTATTATGGTTGCAGGGAGATTGTACACCGTATTGGCACGGGTGAGGTATCCAAACATTTTAAGTCTTTGGGCCTCGGAAAAACCTCCCTCGGCAAGAAGCTTAGGAACGGTAAGGGTATCTGCCAGCATAACTGCCGTAAAACCAAAGGCTCCCAATGTGACGGGGATTGAAATTTTAAGAACCTTCATTGCCATTTTCATATTAGCTTTGCCATGTGCTCCCTTTGCCTTTCTGAAGCTGATTTCAAGAACCACCGCCGATGCAAAAGCACCGAGCGTTACACCCGCTATTGCTCCTGCCGCACCATATTCTATTCCCGAGCGGTAAGTAAGAGCACATATTCCTATTCCCAAAGCCACTTTTACAAGGCTTTCAAAAAGCTGGCTCACTGCAGAAGGTGTCATAAGGCTTTTCCCCTGAAAATATCCACGCCGCGAGCTTATTATACCCATAACCAAAAGGGCAGGCGAAAGAATCCGAAGTGACTTTGCCGCCACGCCGCTGCCACCGCCTGAAAGGAGCTTTGCAAGGGGGGTAGCAAAAAGAAACAATCCCGCCGCCGATACCACTGAAAACCACGTCACCAGCACAAAAGTGGATTTAGCAAGAGAGGACGCCTCCTCCTCGCTTTTGCTGCTTGCAATAAGACCTGACAGTGCAATAGGAATACCTGTCACGCAAATTGCCAAAAACACATTATAAATAGAATAGGCACTCTGGTACACGCCTATTCCGTCCTCGTGGAGGAAAAATCTGTCCAGAGGAATTTTTAATGCCGCACTCATTATTTTACATATGATTGAGGCGGCGGCAAGTACCGCCGCCCCGTACACAAAGCTTTGCTTTTTCATTTTGAGATCACATCAATCTTCGTAAATTTCTTCAAATTCTTCGTCTTTGTCCTCTACGTCATACTCGCTGCTTTTCTTCTTTTCGCTGTCTTTTTTCATGTCGTCAATGAGATATTTCTGAATGAATTTACGCGTCATAAACATCTGGGCAAGGGTAACTGACGAGAAGAACACAAGCATGGTTATTATGAAAGTGAATATGAGCATACTGGGAGGCACACTCATTGCAAGGGAACACATAAAATAAAGAAGCATCACGCTGATAAAGGCTACCCCTATATTTGTGGGAAGCTTTATAATTGTGAGAATTGCACTGTTTTTATAAAGCTCTTTAAGCGTGAGCCTAAAGCTCACCATAAGCTGATATGTGTACATCTGCATCATGAGAAATACCAGTGATACCGTAAAAATAACCACGCTCAGAATCTGCATATCGGGCATAAGGTATCTATAGAAAAGAAAGCTTCCCACTGCAAACACTGTGTATGCCATATTTATAAAATATATGCCGAGAGCTTGTTTCCAGTTTTCCTTCATTCCGCGGACAAAGTCTGCCCATATCCACGCGTGCTTGTCATTTATATATTTTCGCAAAATATGGTTAAGACCCGCCGTTGCGGGGCCTGCTCCGCAAAACTGTATTATAATCGCCGTAAGTATGGGCGTAAGCCGAATCGCAGCCCTTACAGCCTCCGTGTTTTCTGGGCTGATGCCTGCAAGCTGCATATAAAAGATAAGTGCATACTGCACAAATTTATAGCTTATAAAAATTGCAGGGATTGAAACGATCATATATATGAGGTTAAGCAGTACAAGCTTCCAGAAACGCCTGAAATAAATATCCAGAAAAAGCATAAAGCCTTTTCTTTTATTTACCTGCTCTTTAGTTACGCCTTTCCCCTCTTTTGTAACATCAAAAAGCTTCGCCATTACAATGCCTCCTTTGTCAAATAACATTCATATCAATATCATAAATCTGTTTCCTGTGATAAGAACATTCTCCGCTTTCATAGCCGTCCATATACTTGTTCATGGCGGCAATTACTACCTCAGGCTTAAGATTATTTCGGCTTCCTGCAGAAAGGGTCATTTCTATTTTTCCTAAGGTAACCTTTATATCCTTTATGTCGGGGCGAATATCACATTCCTTTATTCCGCTTTTTGTCTTTTTGTCAATAAGGATTTCTTTCATTGACAAAAAAGCGGCTATTCCCGAAGGCGTTTTTTCGGGGAAAACATTATACACTGCAATATCGAGCTTTTTCATATTACTCTTCCCCTCGTGTGCGGAAAGGATTTTTATTCCGTCGGGTAAAACGGCGTTAAGCCTTTCTTGAAGCTCGTCGGGGGCTATTTCTTCCGAAAGAGCTATCTCAATTATTTCACACTCGCTTGTATATCCAACCGAAAGCGGCAGTGCAAAACCTAAAAGCGGATGGGGGTTAAATCCCTCAGAATACGCCACAGGAATATGTGCTCTGCGGATTGCTCTTCCGAACACCCTTACAAAGTCCAGATGTGAAACGTACTTTACCCTTTCGTCTCTTTCATAACGAAGATAATAATTACTGTTCAAAGCACACACATCCTTTCTTTGTCTTGCAAAGTGATGCCGCTCCGCAGCCTGAGCACTTTTCACGGCAGTTGGGTGTTGTTGCTGCCTGTTTTGCTTTTTCGTTTTCATTTTTCATGAAATCGCGTGACACGCCAATATCCACAAAATCCCATGGAAGAACTTCGTCATAATCTCTTTCTCGGGTATAAAAAGCCATATCAATTCCGCAATCAGAAAATGCTTTTTTCCACTTTTCAAGGTCAAAGCACTCATTCCAGCCGTCTAATTTACAGCCTAATTCGTGAGCACGCAGAAGCACTGCCGAAAGCTTCCTGTCACCACGGGCAAAAACGCCCTCAAGCACGCTTATATCATTCTGATGATAGTTATATTTAACCTTACGGCTTCTTATCTCGTTTTTAAGGAACAGCTGTTTTTCGTAAAGCTCGTCCATACTGTCCTGCCTTGCCCACTGAAAAGGCGTATGGGGCTTGGGAACAAAGCTTGCCACACTGAGGGTTACGTTAACACCTCGGCGTTTATTAGTCTTTTCGCTTTCATAGAAGCAGTCCACAACCTTATGTGCAAGGTCTGCAATGCCTGCAATATCGGAACATTCTTCATAGGGAAGCCCTATCATGAAATAAAGCTTAACGCCATTCCAACCGCCCTCAAAGGCAAGGGTAGCCGACTTTATAAGGTCTTCCTCGGATACGTTTTTGTTTATAACGTCACGCATTCTCTGGCTTCCTGCTTCGGGAGCAAAGGTAAGTCCGCTTTTTCGTACCTTCTGCACTCTTTCCATAAGGTCAAGGCTGAAATTATCCACACGAAGCGACGGAAGTGAAAGGCTGACCTTTTCCTTTTCCGTAACCTCCAAAAGCTTGTCCGTAAGAGCTTCAAGCTGAGTATAATCACTGGTGGAAAGGGAGGAAAGTCCCATTTCCTCGTACCCCGTTGACTCGATGAGAGAACAAGCGTCCTTTAAAAGAGTGTCGGCACTCTTTTCCCTGACAGGGCGGTAAATCATTCCTGCCTGACAGAATCTGCATCCGCGTATACAACCGCGGAACACCTCGATATTGCTTCTGTCATGAACAATGTCCGAGAAAGGCACAATGAATTTATCGGGATAGCTTACTGCGTCAAGGTCAGATATAATACGCTTTCTGACCTTTTTTGGTGCTTCGGGGCAGTTGGGAGTCATGCTTTTTATTGTTCCGTCTTCGTTATATTCAACATCATAAAGAGAGGGAACATAAATACCCTCAATCCTTGCAATCTTACGAAGATAGTCCTCTCTTGTGCCGCCCTCTTTTTTCCATTCCTTGAAAGCATCCATCAATTCCCCGATAACTTCCTCTCCCTCACCCATAGTGAAGAAATCAAAAAAGTCTGCAAGTGGTTCGGGGTTATACGCACAGGGGCCGCCACCGTTTACAAAGGGGTCGTCCTCGGTGCGGTCTTTGGCAAGAAGCGGAATTTTTGCAAGAGAAAGCATATTTAAAATATTGGAATAGCACATCTCATACTGAAGAGTTATACCTAAAAAATCAAACTCCTTTACGGGAGTAAGCGTTTCGTTTGTAAAAAGGGGTACGTCCTGCTTTTTCATTTCTTCTTCCATATCAAGCCAGGGGGCAAATACCCTTTCGCAGTAGGTATCCTCCCGCTGATTTAAGACGTGGTAAAGGATTTTCATACCAAGGTGACTCATTCCCACCTCGTAGGTATCGGGAAAGGCAAAAGCATACCTGATTTGTACTTCGTCGGGGTTTTTTATTACACTGTTAAGCTCGCCTCCGCAATAATGTGTGGCTTTCTGCACCTTTCTAAAAAGTGCATCGGGGTTTTTAATAGTACTCATAAGTTTCTCCTGTGTTAAAATGGGATAAGCTCCCTTGCGGTATCTGTAAGAAGAACTATCACCTTTTTAAAATCTGTATTTTGCGTCCATACACTGCTGATGCTCTGTGTTATATCCGGCGTTAAAAAATTAATTGCCGCTATCACAATTAAAATTACAGCCGCCGCTACGGCTCTGTACGCCGTCAGAATCAAAAAATCTTTTAGCTTGTCATTCATTTTCGCTCACCTCATTACAAGGTATGCACCGTAGCCGAAAGATAGTAATCCGAGCCATGTTTTTTGCTTCCTCTTTTTCGGCTAATTACTTAAAATACTGATAAAGGTAGCATTTAAGCATTCCGTTATACAGCTTGCGTTTTTTATCGGCACTTCTGCCATAGCACTGCTCAAACTTCTCGTGGGAGGTGAGAATGTATTTGCCGATATTGGGGAAGTCTGAAAAATGCTTGCCGATTTTCCTGTAGAGGGATTCACAGCTTGTATTATCCATCAGTCTTTCACCGTAGGGCGGATTTGAAACAAGGACGCCTTTTTCCGAAAAAAGCGGTGCTTTTGCCGCATCGCATACGGAAAAATGAATATACTTATCAATGCCTGCACGCTTTGCATTTTCCTTTGCAAGTGCGACTGCCACTTCGTCAATGTCGCTTGCGTAAATACACGGCTCGATTTCGGTATCAATAAGGCTTCTTGCCTCCTCGCGGATTTCATCGTAAAGCCCGCGCGGCATTATTCTCCACTTTTCACTGACAAAGCTTCTGTTAATTCCGGGGGCAATCTTTTTTGCGTAAAGAGCCGCTTCAATGGGGATTGTGCCGCTGCCGCAAAAAGGGTCTGCAAAGGGGCGGTCTCCCCTCCACCTTGTAATATCAATCATTGAAAAAGCCAGCGTTTCACGCATGGGAGCCGCAACGCCCTGCGTCCTGTAGCCGCGTTTATAAAGCGGCTCGCCCGTAGTGTCAAGATAAATTATTGCTTCATCACGCATCAGCGAAAAGGAAATACGCATCATAGGACCTGTTTCCTCAAAATGCTCAATGCCATATTTTGCCCCAAGCCTTTTTACAACGGCTTTTTTCACAATGCTTGTACAGGCGGGAACGCTTGAAAGCACACTTTTAAGACTGCTTCCCTTAACGGGGAATGCACAGTCTGCCTGAATGAAGCTTTCCCATTCTATGTTGTACACACCCTGAAACAATTCCTCAAAGGTTGTGGCACGAAACTGTGCCATTTTAATCAGCACACGCTGTCCCGAGCGGATGTTTACGTTTGCCAGAGCTATTGCCTCCAAGTCGCCCTCAAAGGTAATTCTTCCGTCGGTAACCTCGGTGGTTTCATATCCGAGGGAACGTATTTCGTGAGCAAGAGTTGCCTCCGTGCCGAAAAAAGTGGGGATTGTAAGAAGTAATCTGTCCGCCATGGATTGTCCTCCGAAAATAGTATTTCATCTTATTATACATTAGAAAAGTGTATTTTACAAGAATTTTATTGCCCTTTTACATAAAATGGATTATAATGTAGTCATTGAAGTAGCATTTGAGGTGACAGAAATTGCATATTGAACATAATTCAGGTAATTTGATATACAGAAATCCTTTCGGAGCATGCAGGGTAAATACCTTGGTTACTATCCGTCTTTGCGTGGAATCCTTTTCAGAACCCGAAAAGGTTACCCTTGTTATGGGAGAAACCGAAATCCCCATGAGCTTCGCCTTTGAATTGTCGGGCAGACGTATGTATGAATGCAGTGTGGAGATGCCCTGTGAGGAGGGACTTGTTTTCTATTATTTCTATGTTTGTGCCGACGGAATTACAATGTATTACGGCAACAATTCCCTGCACCTTGGCGGTGAGGGCGAGTGCTGTTATAACGTTCCCGAAAGCCGTTATCAGATAACGGTTTACTCTAAAGAATATACCACCCCCGACTGGATGAAAAACGCCGTGGTTTATCAGATTTTCCCCGACCGCTTTAACAGGGGAAAGGAAACCCCTTTCCACGGAATAAGACGGCAGTGGGGCGAGGAGCCTTTCTACCGTGCCGAGGAGTTTGGCGGAGAGTATCTGTCCAATGACTTTTTCGGAGGAAATTTTGACGGTATCAGACAAAAGCTCCCCTATCTTTCTGATTTGGGCGTAACGGCACTTTATTTAAACCCCATATCAAAGGCTTTTTCAAACCATCGCTACGACACAGGCGATTATGAAACTCCCGATGAGCTTTTGGGCAGCACGGAGGATTTTGAAATGCTGGCAAAGGAAGCAAAAAAGCACGGAATCCGCATTATTCTTGACGGTGTTTTCAGCCATACGGGTGCTGACAGTAAGTATTTTAACAAATATAATAATTATGGCGGTGAGGGTGCTTTTCAAAGCAAAAATTCTCCCTTTTACAGTTGGTACAATTTCATTAATTATCCCGATAAATACGAATCCTGGTGGGGCTTTGAAACCTTGCCCAATGTAAATGAGATGGACGAAAATTTCATAAATTACATTGCATCGGGAAAAGACAGCGTTATTAAAAAATGGCTTCACCGCGGTGCTGCGGGTTTCAGGCTTGACGTGGCTGACGAGCTTCCCGATGAATTTATCAAAAAGCTCCGCAGTGCTTTGAAAAAGGAAAACCCCGATTCCCTCCTCATTGGCGAGGTATGGGAGGACGCCAGCAATAAAGTGAGCTACGGAGAGCAACGTGAATTTTTATGGGGAAAAGAGCTTGACAGCGTAATGAACTACGTTTTCCGTGAGGCGGTTCTTTCCTACCTTACGGGCTGTGACGGAAAGCTTTTTTCAATGCGTATTCACTCCCTGCTTGAAAACTATCCCAAGGAGTCCCTTTACTCAGCAATGAATCTTATTTCCTCACACGATGTCCCCCGTGCAATGACGGTTCTGGCAGATGCTCCCGATTTCCGCACACTTTCACGCAATGAGCAGCACGACTATGTAATCTCCGACGAGAAAAAAGAGCTTGCGAAAAGGCGAATGGTCCTTGCTGCTGCTCTGCAGATGACACTTCCGGGAGCACCCACAATATACTATGGTGACGAAATGGAAATGATGGGCTTTGCAGACCCCTTTAACCGTGCTCCCATGGACTGGAATCACGGCGAAAGCGAGGTTTTCCGTCAGATAAAAATGTTTGCTAATCTTAGGAAAGAAAAGGCGGCTCTCCGCACAGGCTTCTACACCCACATTTGTGCAGAGGACGGCGTGGTTTGTTATATGCGAAGTCTTGAAAATGGTACCGACGCCTTCGGCAAAAAAGCACAGGGTGAGGATATTATAGTAATAATGAATCCCGCCGACTGCCACAGGTATATAAATATTAACCTTAGCCGTTTTGGCGTGACGCAGGTAAAAGACACGCTTTCGGGGGACACTGTTTCCCCGTCGGCGGTACTTTCTATGGAGCTTGCTCCCTATTCTTACAGAGTTCTTACCCCTGAAAGGAAGACAGTTCAATGTACAAAAATACAATCCACACAGCAGAAATAACGGCATTCGGAGCAGACGGAGAGGGCATTGCAAAGCCTGAGGGCTTTACCGTTTTTGTCCCCTCCGCAGTAAAAGGAGATACGGCAGAAATTCTGATTGTGAAAGAAAAAAAGAATTTCGGCTATGGAAAGCTTCTCAGTGTGACAGAGCCTTCCCCCCTCCGCACAGAGCCACAGTGCGATGTTTTCGGGAAATGCGGCGGCTGCAGTATGCAGAGCGTAAAATACGAGGCACAGCTTGAGTATAAAAAGAACAAGGTTCAGGATGCCTTAAGGCGTATCGGCGGATTTGAGGGGGCAGTGGTTTCCTCCGTCACAGGAAGCGACCCTTGCTATCATTACAGGAACAAGGCACAGTTCCCCGTGGTTTTGACGGACGAAGGAGTTAAGGCAGGGTTTTATGCACCCCACAGTCACAGGGTAGTCGTGCCTGAGGAATGCAGTTTGCAGGATAAACGTACAAACCGCATTGCTAAGGCGGTTTGCGATTGGGCTACCGAGAATAATATTCCCGTGTATGATGAAGCAAGCGGAAGCGGAAACCTTCGCAGAATTTGTATGCGAATAGGAAAAGACGAAGCTGTTTTGGTGCTTGTTGCCAAAAAGAATCTTCCCTGCACAGAAAGCCTTGTGGATAAAATAACGGAAGAATTTCCTTTTGTGAAAGGCATTGTAATAAACATAAATCCCGACCGCACAAATAGCGTATACGGCGAAAGGGATAAGGTAATATACGGAGTCCCCTATATTTATGACAACATCGGAGATATAAAATATAAAGTGCATTATAAAAGCTTTTATCAGGTAAATCCCTATACCACAAAGCTTCTTTACGAAAAGGCTCTTTCCCTTGCAAATCTTGATAAAACACAGACCGTGTTTGACCTTTACTGCGGCACGGGCAGCATAAGCCTTTTCCTTGCAAAAAAGGCTAAAAGGGTAATAGGAATTGAAATCGTGGAGGATGCAGTTAAAAATGCAGTGGAGAACGCCAAGCTCAACGCCATTGAAAATGCAGAATTTTTCTGCGGCGAGGCGGAAAATGTTGCTCCAAAGCTTATAAAAGAGGGCGAAAGGGCTGATGTAGTAGTCCTTGACCCGCCCAGAAAAGGGTGCGAGGAAAAGCTACTCTCGGCGATTGCAGGCATGAAGCCCGAAAGGATTGTCTATGTTTCCTGCGACTGTGCGACTATGGCAAGAGATTGTAAATTCCTTTGCGAAAACGGCTACGGGCTTAAAGAAGCTCACGCTTTTGACCAGTTTCCGATGACGAGCCATGTTGAATCCGTCGCACTTTTGGTGCAGACGGATTCATCGATATAAATCTCTGCCGAGATTTATACACTACAGATTTTTATTATTTTCACCTGTCAAGGGCTATTTAGAATTTTATCTAAATAGCCCTTGACATCGTTTTACGCACATGCTATAATCTATTTAGAAATATTTCTAAATTCCTCGCAGGGAGCGTGATATTAATGGGAATGAACGAAACCTTAAAGGCTATTTCCGACTCTGTCAGGCGAGATATATTGCAGATGTTAAAAAGCGGAAGAAAGTCGGCAGGGGAAATTGCAGAACATTTTGATTTGACAGGTGCTACTGTTTCTTATCATCTGGCAAAGCTTAAAAATGCAGACCTTATTTCAGAACAAAGACACAAAAACTTTATTTATTACGAGCTTAATACCTCCGTGTTCGAGGAAGTATTAACATGGATTTACGCATTAGGAGGGGAAAGAAAATGAAATTTATAAAATGGAAAATTCTTATTATAACCTGTCTTGTATGCCTTTCGTCAATTCTTTTAGGACTATACTTATGGGATGACTTACCCGATAAAGTGGCAATTCATTTTAACATTTACAACGAGGCTGATAATTTTGCCTCCAAGGGATTTGCGGTGTTCGGACTGCCGATTATGATGGTGTTTTTGCAGATGTTCTGCTGCATTATTAATGACCTCAACTCCCATAAACACGGCAAGCGAATAAAGCTTGAAACGGCAACAAAATGGATAATCCCCATTATGACTATAATTTTGCAAATAATCACATTCGGATATAGTCTGGGGTGGAATATCGACATAAGAAAAGCCGTTGCAATAATTATTGGTGTAATGTTCCTTGTGATAGGCAATTACCTGCCCAAGCTTGATTATGTAAAAAATTATAACCTCGACACCGAAAAAGCAAGGAAAATAAACCGATTTATAGGGTATGAAACAGTTATTATGGGCGTTCTGATGCTTATAACAATATTTTTACCTCCTATTGCTACAGCCATATGGCTTGTTTTGTTGATACCCTACACTATCATAAGTGTTATATATGGAATTAAAGTCGGTCGAAAAACTGATTGACAAATCCGCATTTCTATGATAGACTTATTCCCAATGAAAGGGAGTAGCGGCGGATTTATCCGTTACAACGGCGTCAGTACGGTAAGTTTATTACCCGCTTTTGTATGAAACAGCGAGACTTTTATTGCATTTTTGTGCAATAAAAGTCTCTTTTTTTGTTTTCAAACCGCTTCCTGTCGACTATAATATTTAAAGAGGTGCGTTATGGATTATTTAATTAACTTAATTCTTCTTTTGGGCGGATTTTTCTTTCTCGTAAAGGGTGCTGACCTTTTCGTGGACGGAAGCAGCAGCGTGGCCAAGATTTTTAAGATTCCCTCAGTTATAATCGGTCTTACCATTGTTTCAATAGGCACAAGCCTTCCCGAAGCGGCGGTAAGTATCACTTCATCACTTCAGGGAAGCTACGACCTTTCCATCGCTAACGTAATTGGCTCCAACCTTTTTAATTTGCTTGTGGTTGTAGGTGCGTCTGCACTTATCTGCCCCTTTGTTGTGGACAGAATGATAATGAAAAGGGACTTTCCCATTTGCATAGGGCTGACAATACTGCTTGCGATTATGCTTCTTGATAATACTCTTTCACGCCTTGAGGCAGGGGTTTTATTTATCCTTTTCATAGCTTATATTGTCCTTTTGGTTGTATCGGCACTTAAGGACCGCCACGATACAGAGTCGGAGGATAAGCCCATGCCCATCGGAAAAAGCCTTCTTTTTATACTTGTCGGCGGTATAGGAATTGTTTTGGGCGGAACCTTTACGGTTGACAGTGCCAAATTCTTTGCCCGTGAGTTTGGCATGAGCGAGATGCTCATAGGCCTTACCGTGGTTGCTTTGGGAACGAGCCTTCCCGAGCTTGTGACAAGCATTGTTGCCGCTAAAAAAGGTGAAAGTGAAATTGCACTGGGTAATGTTGTCGGCTCCTGCATATTTAATATTATGTTTATTTTGGGCATGAGCGGTCTTGTACATCCTCTTTTCTGCGGAAGTGAAGCCCTTATTGATACAGCCATTCTTATCGGGGTTAATATTCTTATGTATATTGCCTGTGTTACAAATAAAAAAGCATCACGCCCCGAGGGAGCAGTATGCGTGGTACTTTATCTGATATATGTTGCATATACTATATTAAGAGCCTTTGGGTTTTAATTATAAATCTGATTGACATTTTTTCAAGGTTATGGTAAAATCAAAACATAAAAGGGAGTAGCTAACGCATCAGTGATGCGGTACAACGGCGTCAGTACGATGATTTTTCATCCGCTTTTGTATACCTTTTGGTACTGCGAGACTTTTATTGCATTTTTGTGCGATAGAAGTCTTTTTTTGTGTCAAAGGGGGTGCAAATCGGAAAAAGGACTTCACCACAAACAATTTTATTAATATTTTTTGAGGTGAATTTTTTATGGATTACGTACTGAATTTATTTTTGCTGGTTTTAGGTTTTTTCTTTTTGATTAAAGGTGCTGACCTTTTCGTGGACGGAAGCAGTTCCATTGCAAAATTACTCAAAATCCCCGCAGTAATTATCGGGCTTACAATTGTTTCCATCGGAACAAGCCTTCCCGAAGCGGCGGTAAGTATTTCAGCATCGCTTAAGGGGGCTTATGACCTTTCCATTGCCAATGTTGTCGGAAGTAATATTTTTAATCTGCTGAGTGTTGTAGGAGTTTCTGCTTTTATCTGCCCCTTTGTCGTTGATAAAGTAATTATGAAAAGGGACTTTCCCATAAGCATTTTTGCGGCTGCGATTCTGGCTGTGATGCTCCGTGATTTTACCCTTTCCCGTATGGAAGCTCTGATTCTTTTTGTTCTTTCATTTCCTATATTCTGCTCCTTGTACGCTCCGCACTTAAAAGCAGAACCGAAAATGGCGAAGAATACAAAGCCCTTTCCCTCACCAAAAGCCTTTTATTTATTGCAATCGGCATTGCGGGAATCGTAGCAGGCGGTACACTGACAGTTGATGCGGCAACCTTCTTTGCCGAGGCTCTCGGTATGAGCGAGCTTTTGATAGGGCTTACAATCGTTGCTGTCGGAACTTCTCTCCCCGAGCTTGTAACAAGCGTTGTTGCGGCTAAAAAAGGTGAAAGCGAAATCGCACTGGGTAATGTTGTAGGCTCAAACATTTTCAACATTTTCTTCATTCTCGGTATGAGCGGCATCGTTCATCCCCTGATTTGCGACCCCGGTGCCCTTATAGATACAATTCTTTTGATAGCGATGAGTGCCCTGATGTTCTTTCTTTACAAAGCTAATGACCGTGTAGGACGCGTTGTAGGATTTTCAGGAATTGCGATTTATGTAATTTACGTAATATATATAATTTTAAGAGCATACAATATGCTTCCATTCTAAAAAAGAAGCGTGCCGCTTCACCCATGTTGCACTCTAAATGAAGTGCGAACATAGTTTCATGCGAATTAATTTTACGCAAATTCCTATACGGTAAAAAACGGAGGATTATTATGATTTCCCTGCTTCTCAGGCGTTTTCTTCCCGAAAATGCTGATAACAAAACAGCCAGAACTGTATACGGTTATGTCTGCGGAGGAGCAGGGATTTTTTTAAACCTGTTTCTGTTTGCCACAAAGCTTATTGCAGGCATAATAAGCTCCTCTATTTCCATCACTGCCGACGCATTTAATAACCTGACCGATGCAGGTTCATCAATAATAAGCCTGTTCGGATTTATCCTTTCATCGCAAAAGCCTGATCAGAAACACCCCTTTGGCCACGGCAGAATTGAATATATTGCAGGGATAGCAATTTCCTTTGCCATTATTTTAGTAGGCGGTGAGCTTCTTAAAAGCTCCGTAAGAAAAATTATAAATCCTGGAGAATTTATTTTTAACAAAGCCTTGGTGCTTGTGTTAATTATCTCCATTGCGGTTAAACTGTATATGGCGTACTACAACAAAAAATACGGCAAAAAAATTGATTCCGCTTCAATGAAAGCTGTTGCCACCGATTCTCTCAGCGACGCCATCGCTACGAGTGCAATACTTGCTTCTTCCCTTGTTATGCACTACGGGGGAATATATATTGACGGATATGTAGGTACACTGGTTTCCATTATGATTATAAAAACAGGCATCAGTTCCGTTATGGAGGCTTCTTCCCCGCTTTTGGGCGGTGCTCCCGACGGTGAGTTTGTAAAAAAAGTGGAATCAATTGTCCGCGAAAACCCCGAAACCTTGGGAATCCACGACCTTGTAGTTCACAACTACGGCCCTGACAAAGTTTTTGTATCTCTCCATATGGAGGTTGACGGAAGCAAGGAAATTTTTATTCTGCACGATGCGGCAGACACAGTTGAGCGGCGTATCTCGGAGGAGCTTGGCTGTGAGGCGGTTATTCATATGGACCCCATTGATGTGAATAACCCCGTTTTGAAAGAAATTTATACTATTCTTCAGGAAAAGCTATCCGAGGTTTGCCCCGATGGAAATGTACACGATTTAAGGATTGTTCCGGGACCTACTCACACAAACGTGATTTTTGATTTGATTCTTCCTCCCCACATCTTCCACGAAAAGGATAAAGTGTTGTCCGAGCTGGAAGAATGTATCAAAAACATCAATGAGAATTATTATGCCGTTATTACGGCAGAGGTATCATATTTGGGATAGAGTTTAAGTGACGAAAGGATAGAAAGCACATGAAACTTACATTTGACAAAGAAGCTTTTACCAAGGATTTAAAAACGCTTATTTCCATCAACAGCATTAACGGAAATTGCGGTGAAAAAAGCGAAAACGCACCCCTTGGCAAGGGCATAAATGATGCAATAGAGGCATTTCTTGAAATAGGAAGACGTTTTGGCTTTAAAACGAAAAACCTTGGCGGCTACTGCGGATGGATTGAAATGGGCGAAGGTGAAAAAATGCTTGGAATCATCGCCCATACGGACACCGTGGAAACGGGTGACGGCTGGACATATCCCGCCCTCCGCTGCACCGAAACCGAAGACGGATACTTCGGCAGAGGCGTTATTGACGACAAAGGCCCTGCCCTCCTTGCCCTCTATGCAATGAAAGCAATTTGTGACAGCAAAATTAATCTTGACAAAAGAGTTCGCCTTATTATCGGCGGCGACGAGGAATCGGGCGGCTGCAAATGTATAGCACGCTATAAGGAAACCGAGGAAATTCCGTCGATTTCTTTCTCCCCTGATGCGGATTATCCCGTAGTTTTCGGGGAAAAAGGACTTCTTCGGGTAAAGATTTCGGGAAAAGAAACCTCTGCCCCCTCCGATTTTAAATTTGAGGGAGGAACGGTTGTAAATATAGTTCCCGACGAAGCAAGGGCTATTATAGACGGGAAAGAATACTTTGAAAAAGGCAAGGCGGCACACGGAAGCCTTCCCGAAAATGGCGAAAACGCTATATTAAAGCTTGCTGAGAAAATTATCCCTATGATAAAAGACAGCACCTTTGCACGCCTTATGAGCCTTACTACGGCACAGTCCATGAATATTGATATAAAAGACGAAATCACTGTTCTCAGCATCAACCCCTCAGTGATTTATGCCGACAGTCAGAAATGTGAGCTTTCCTACGATATACGATACCCCATTACGGCAGATGGAGAAACGGTAATTGAAAACATCAAAAAAGCGGCACAGGAAAAAGGGCTTGCGGCGGAAATCTATTTCCATGAAAAACCGCTCTATGTTCCCACTGACTCACATCTGGTATCCACGCTTTCCTCAATTTACAAGGAGCATACGGGTGATGACACAATGCCCATGGCAATTGGCGGTGGCACATATGCAAAATCCTTTAAAAACTGCGTTGCTTTCGGCGTAATGTTCCCCGACCAGCCCTCTACTATGCACGCCCCCGACGAATTCTGGAGTCATAAGGACGTGGCAACGAATTTTGATATTTTAACAGATGCAATTATAAAACTGTAAAAAGAGCAAAAAAGTCAAAGAAAAGCTTGTTTTTTCTTTGACTTTTTTAATTAAATATTATATAATAAAGTGTACTCTTATATTAGATTGGATGATTGTTGTTGACAGAGAGAAACATACACATCTCGCCCGAGCAAATTAATGAGCAAAGGCAGATTATGGCTCAAATTAAAAACTCAATAAAAGGACAAGCTATGTTTGCCCTGGTTGAAACCTTCGGCTGTCAGCAAAACGTTAACGATTCACAGCGTATTGAGGGAATGCTTTTAGAAATGGGCTACGCCTTAACCGACGACAGGGAAAAGGCTGACGTTATAATTTTCAACACCTGTGCAATCCGCGAAAATGCACATACCCGTGTATTCGGAAATTTGGGTGCACTGAAGCATTTAAAGGCGAAAAAGCCCTCGCTTATAATCGGCATATGCGGTTGTATGGCACAGCAGGAGCATATTGCAAAGCGTATTAAATCAAAATACCGCCATGTAGGGCTGATTTTCGGCACTCATGCACTTTGGAAATTCCCCTCCCTTTTGCTTGATGCCATAGAGCAAAATGAAAGAGTGATTGATATTTCGGAAAATGAAAATATTGCCGAGGGTCTTCCCGTGAATTACGACGGCGGAGCAAGGGCATTTGTTTCCGTAATGTACGGCTGTAACAATTTCTGTTCCTACTGCATAGTCCCCTATGTAAGGGGCAGGGAAAGAAGCCGTCTGGAGGAGGATATTTTGGAGGAAATTTCCTCCCTTGCAAAAACAGGCGTTAAGGAAGTAATGCTACTGGGACAGAACGTAAACTCCTACGGCAAAGACAGGGGCGAAAAGGACGCTTTCGCACTTCTTCTTAAAAAGGTGTGCCAAATTGACGGAATCGAAAGAATCCGCTTCATGTCCAGCCACCCCAAGGATATTTCGGAGAAGCTTCTTCAGACCATGGCGGAGGAAGAAAAAATCTGCAATCAGCTTCACCTCCCCCTGCAATCGGGAAGCAGCAAGGTTCTTTTGGATATGAACCGCCATTATGACAGGGAAAGGTATCTCTCAATAGTTAAAAAGGCTAAGGAGCTTATGCCCGATATTTGCCTGACCACGGACATTATTGTGGGCTTCCCAACGGAAACTGAGGAGGATTTTGAGGACACGCTTTCCATTCTTCGGGAAGTGGAATATGACTCGCTATTTTCATTTATCTACTCCCCCAGAGTGGGCACAAAAGCGGCAGAGTGGGAAAATGCTTCTTCCGAGGAAGAAATTGATGCACGCTTTAAAAGGCTTCTTGACCTTCAGAACACAATAAGCTATAAAAAGAATCTTCGCCACGAGGGGAAGATTGAAAAGGTCCTCGTTTCGGGAAAAAGCAAAACTGACAGCGAAATGCTTAGCGGAAGAAACTACGCTAACAAGATTGTCAATTTCCGCGGTGATGAATCTTTAACAGGAAAAATCATTGACGTAGAAATCACAAAAGCACAAACATGGATACTCTATGGAGAATTAGTTTAAAAATCGACTTAGGCCGATGAAAATATAAATTACAAAAAGGATGGTAAAACAAAATGGCAGAAATTTTTGAAAAAGCAAGAGAACTTGGCGAAGCAATTATCGAGAGCAAGGAATATAAAGAGCTTAAAGCTTGTGAGCTTGCACAGGAAAATGACGAAGAAGCACTCGCACTTTTAAAGGAATACAGCGAGGTACGTTCAAATCTCGCCGCTGAAATCCAGAAGGGTGACGTTTCCGAGGAAAGAATTGCCCAGATTCGAGAGGAGCTTGAGGAAGCATATTCCAAAATGACAACAAACGATACTATTACGGCATATATAAATGCACAGAGAACATTCCAGTCTATTATTGACCAGATGAACAGCATTATTTCCTTCCACATTACAGGCAAAATGCCCGGTGGTTGCAGCGGAAACTGTTCTTCCTGCGGCGGTGACTGCCACTAATTAACTACGACAAGGTCATCGTTTTGAAAAAGGAGGCGTACCTGTGGCAGAATTAACACCAATGATGAAGCAATACATGGAAATAAAGCAAAAATGCCCCGACACAATTTTAATGTTTCGGTTGGGTGATTTCTACGAAATGTTTTTTGAAGATGCAATCGTTGCTTCAAAGGATTTGGAAATAACCCTTACAGGGCGTGACTGCGGTCAGGAGGAACGTGCACCTATGTGCGGTGTTCCCTTTCACGCCGCAGATACATATATAGCACGCCTTGTTGCAAAAGGGCATAAGGTTGCAATCTGCGAGCAGATGGAAGACCCCAAGGCGGTAAAGGGAATCGTTAAGCGTGACATAATAAGAATCGTTACCCCCGGTACGATTATTGACGATGCACTTCTTAATTCCCGCAAAACAAATTACATGGCTTCCATATGCCGAATAGGTAACGACTGCAGTGTAACCTTTGTGGACGTTTCCACGGGTGAGCTTTTGGGAACTACTCTTTATGATGACGCCTCCTGTGACAAGCTTATAAACGAGCTTGCACGCTTTTCCCCTGTTGAGATTGCCTTGGGCGGCAATTCATATCAGAACAAGAAAATCACCGAATATATACAGAGCCGCAGCGATGCACTCACATTCACATATGAATACACCGATGTTGAAAAGGATGCAAAGGAGATTTTGTTCTCTCAGTTAAAAAACAGCAATGATATTTCAGAAAACATGCTGAAAGTTTCCACAGCGGCACTGATAAACTATATCCTTGAAACGCAGAAAGCAAAAATGGCACATATCCACACTATTAATATCTACACCTCACAGGAATTTGTAGACCTTGATGCGGCAACGGTAAGGAATCTGGAGCTTGTGGAAACAATGCGTGACAAGACCAAACGCGGTTCGCTTTTCTGGGTGCTGGATAACACCAAAACCTCCATGGGAACAAGAATGCTCAAGCAGTGGATTCTCCGCCCCTTGGTTAATGCAGCGTCTGTAAATAACCGTTTGTGCGGCGTTGAGGAGCTGGTAAACAACCTTGGTCTTCGTGAGGATCTGGAAGATGCCCTTACAGGCGTAAATGACATTGAACGCCTTATGAGCAAGGTATCAATAGGTACGGCAAACGCCCGCGATATGCTGGCACTTTGTGCGTCCTTTGCAAAGCTTCCGTTCCTGTCGAAAATTCTTTGTAAGACGCGTAGCACCATTCTCAGTGTTCAGGCGGCAAATCTTGATACGCTGGAGGATGTCTGCGACCTTCTTGAAAGAGCAATCAATCCCGACGCCCCCATTTCACTCAGAGAAGGAAACATAATCCGCAAAGGATTTTTGGAAGAAATTGACCGTCTTCGTAATATACAAGAGGGCGGAACAACCTTTATAGCGGAGCTTGAAGCAAGGGAAAGAGAAAGAACGGGGATTAAAAACCTTAAGGTTAAATTTAACAAGGTTTTTGGCTATTTTATAGAGGTTTCCTCCTCTCAGCTGTCTAAGGTCCCCGATGATTATATGCGTAAGCAGACACTGACAAACGGCGAGCGTTTTATAACGGCAGAGCTTAAAGAGATTGAAAGCAGTGTCTTAGGTGCAAGCGAAAAGCTGGTTTCTCTCGAGTATGAGGAATTCCAGAAAATCCGTGAAGCCGTTTGCGAGCATATGGAGCGAATTGAAAAAACTGCCCACGCAATCGCAGTTACCGATACAATTTATTCGCTGGCGGAGGCCGCCGTTAAAAACAAATATACAAAACCCGAGGTCAATCTTGGGGACAAGCTTGAAATCCGCGAGGGCAGGCACCCCGTTGTGGAAAAGGTGCTTTCCCACTCCCTTTTCGTTCCCAATGATACCTATCTTGACTGCACGGATAACCGCATGGCGGTAATTACAGGCCCTAATATGGCAGGTAAGTCCACCTATATGCGTCAGACGGCAATCATTGCCCTTATGGCACAGATTGGCTCTTTTGTCCCTGCACAAAGCTGTGTTACGGGAATTATTGATAAAATCTTTACCAGAATAGGTGCTTCCGACGATCTGGCATCGGGACAAAGTACCTTTATGCTGGAAATGAACGAAGTCAGCTATATACTTAAAAACGCAACTAAGAAAAGCCTTTGTATACTGGACGAAATCGGCAGAGGAACAAGCACCTTTGACGGTCTTTCTATTGCATGGGCGGTTATTGAGCATATTGCAAAGAAAATCGGTGCAAAAACCCTTTTCGCAACTCACTATCATGAGCTTACCGCACTTGAGGGCAGCGTGGACGGAATTGTGAATTATAACACCGCCTGCAAAAAACGCGGTGATGATATTACTTTTCTCCGCAGAATTGTCCGCGGAGGAACTGATGATAGCTTTGGTATCGAGGTTGCCAAGCTCGCAGGAGTACCCGAAAGCGTTATCAAAAGAGCAAAGGAAGTTCTTAAAACCGTTGAGGGCGAAACACGCGGCAGTGAGGCAGGCTCAAAAATTGCATCTAAGATGGAAACGGAAAGCGGAGATTCCATGCAAATAGGCTTTGCGGATATGGGAAGCAATAAGCTTCGCGATGCACTTAAAGCAATCGATGTAACTACACTTACACCCATCGAAGCTATGAACAAACTTTACGAATTACAAAAATTATTATAAAGATTTTCGCCACGGCGAAAATCCACCTTCATTTTGCATTTGCAACGACGAAAGGAGGAAGCAGTCTTGGGAAAAATAAACGTACTTGATAAATTCACTGCTGAGAAAATTGCGGCAGGTGAAGTTGTGGAGCGTCCTGCCAGCGTAATTAAAGAGCTTGTGGAAAACTCCATAGACGCAGGAGCAACCACCGTTACAATAGAAATAAAGGACGGCGGTACTTCCTACATACGCGTTGCCGATAACGGCTCGGGCATGGAAAAGGACGATGCAAGGACGGCTTTCCTCCGCCACGCCACCAGTAAAATAAAAACCGATAAGGACCTTGAGAGTATATCAACCCTCGGTTTCAGAGGGGAGGCACTCTGCTCCATTGCTGCAGTAAGTAAAACAGAGCTTTTCACCAAGCAGCGTACTGACCTTGAGGGAACACACGTTGTTGTTGAGGGCGGAGTGGAAAAGGTTTTTGAGGGTGCAGGTTGCCCCGACGGTACTACCATTGTTGTAAAAAATCTTTTCTATAACACCCCCGCTCGAATGAAATTCCTTAAAAAAGACAGCGTTGAGGCGGCAGCTGTTACCGATGTTTGCAACAAGCAGGCATTAAGCCACCCCGAGGTTTCAATCCGTCTTATTCGTGACGGAAAGGACATTCTTTTCTCCCCCGGTGATAACATTCTTAAAAATGCAGTTCACGCTGTATTCGGAAAGGATATTGCAAACTCCACCGCAGAGGTTGATTTTTCAAAAAACGGCATCCGCATCAGTGGGCTTACGGGCAAGAATAATCTTTCACGCCCCAACCGCCTGATGCAGATATTCTTTATAAACGGCAGATTCATAGTTAATAAGACGCTTCTTGCCGCAGTCAGTGAGGCTTATAAAAACGAGCTTATGACAGGGCGTTTCCCTGTTTGTGTGCTGAATGTGGAAATAGACCCCTCCCTTGTGGATGTTAACGTACACCCTGGGAAAACAGAGGTTAAATTTGCAAGCGAGCAGGATATTTATGAATGTGCCTACTGGGCAGTTAAAAACGCACTTAGTAAGGTTGCCGCACCCCGTGAGGTGGGCATTATTAAAAACAAGGATTCCTACAAAATGCCCTTTACGATTAAAAGTGCCGAGCAGATTTCCTTTAATCCGCCAAAAGCGGCAAAGCCCTCGGCATTTAAACCTTATGTGCCTGATACCACTGCAGAGAAAAAGGCGGCAAAGCCCCTTGGGATAAATCAAATCCGTGAGGAAGTAAAGCCCTACGAGGGAAAGCTTCCCGTAAGGGAAATTGAGGGCATTGATAAAATTCCCCCGAAAAAGGAAGTTCCCGAAGCACCGCTTTTTGAAAATGAGTCTGTTAAAGCGGACTCTCCTGCCAAAAAGAGCATGGCAGACGAGATTGCGGAGATTAAAAAATCCGTATCAAAGCAGTCTGTTCCCGATGCTCCTTTAGATGTTCGGATTATAGGACAGCTTTTTGGCACCTATATTTTAGCCGAGGGTGACGGTGAATTTTTTCTTATGGATCAGCACGCCGCCCATGAGCGTATACGATATGAAGAAATCCGCCAAAGCGGATATAAAACAGATACACAGCTTCTTTTAATGCCCATCACGCTGACGCTGACGCCCGCTGAAAAGGCATTGGCACTGGAAAATGCAGCAGCACTTCTTGATATGGGCTTTGAAATTGAGGATTTCGGCACATCGAAGGTAATTCTCCGTTCGCTTCCTGCTGACTGCCCCTATGAGGAGGGCGGTGACCTTTTCGTAGAGGTTCTGGAGGTTTTATCGGGCGGTGAATCGGGCGAGGTTCTGGCAATGCTTGATAAGGCGGTCTACACCATTGCGTGCAGAAGTGCCATAAAGGCAAATCAGTCACTTTCCCTCCCTGAGCTTGAAAAGCTTTATGCACAGGCACAGGCGTTAGACTCGGTTACAACTTGCCCTCACGGCAGACCCATCAGTGTTAAGCTGACCAAATATCAGATAGAAAAGATGTTTGGCAGAATTGTCTGACGGGGGTGCTTGCGATGAATAATAAAATACCCCTTGTGATAATTGCAGGAGCTACAGCTTCGGGGAAAACCTCCCTTGGCATAGAGCTTGCAAAGAAGTTTTCGGGAGAGGTTATTTCCTGTGACAGTATGCAGATTTACAAAAATCTTGACATCGGCACGGCAAAGCCAACCAAGGAAGAAATGCAGGGTGTTGTTCACCATATGATAGATGTGATTGACCCGACCGAGGCTTTCAGCGTGGAAAGATATTGCTCTATGGCACACGAAATTATACGCGATATTTATTCGCGTGGGCATCTTCCCATTATGGTAGGCGGAACGGGGCTTTATGCGGATAACACGGTGTATAATACCACGTTTTGTGCACCCATTCGTGACGAGGCACTCTCAGGCGAGCTTTTGAAATATGCACAAACCCACGGCAACGATGCACTTTTTAAAATTCTTCAGGAAGAAGATCCCGAAAAGGCAAAAACACTCCACCCCAATGATGTAAAAAGGGTAATTCGTGCGATTGAAACAAAACGCACCACAGGGAAAACCAGAGAGGAGCTTGACTCCTTAAGCCGTCCCGAAGAAAGCCCCTATGACTATATTTATATAGCCATTGATATGGATAGGAAGCTTCTTTATGAAAGAATTGAAAAGCGTGTGGATATTATGCTGAAGGACGGTCTTTTGGACGAGGTTAAAAAGTATATTCTCCCCCATCTTCCCAAAATGTCCACTGCCGCTGCGGCAATAGGCTATCGGGAGGCTGTATGGTACTTTAAAGGGCTTTGCACATATGAGGAAATGGTGGAGCTTTTAAAAAGGAACACACGCCGATATGCCAAGAGGCAGCTTACATGGTTTCGCAAAAATCCCGACATTAATCACTTAGCTTTTGATTCTCTGCCGGAAAAAGCGGCAGAGCTAATTAAAAACAAATTCAAAATATGAAAGGACAAAACAAATGAAAACACAAACAAACTTACAGGATGTATTTTTAAATCAGGTACGCAAAGAAAAACAGGCAATTACGATATTCCTGTTAAGCGGTTTTCAGATAAGAGGCCTTGTAACGGGCTTTGATAATTATACCGTGGTTCTGGACTGCGACGGAAAGCAGGAGCTTATTTATAAGCACGCCATTTCCACGATTATCCCTACACGCCCCGTAAATTTCATGGCGGCGGAAAAGGCCGAGGAAGAAGCGGCACAATAAGATTATTTTGTATTTAAGAGGAGGTGCACCAATGAATAAAATATTGAAAAGATGCCTTATAGTGTCAATGCTTATAGCGTTTATCAGTATGATAAATTATTGCAGTGCACCCTATGATACTGAAACGGCAAAGTCCGTTTCCATCCGAAAGACAATAACGGGAAGCGGCTTTATTCTGAGAAAAGAAACCGTTATTTCCCAAAGTGCAAACGGTGTGTTTGAGGTGACGGCAAAGGACGGAGAGCGAATTTCCAGAGGAAGCAGCGTAGGCGTTGCAATCAGCGGCAACCTTAATGACGCTCTTGCAAACGAGCTTTCCGAAGTTACAACACGCATTGATGAAATCCAGCAATCGGGCAGCTTTGCAGACATATATTCCTCCGACGAAGCACGTATTTACACGGCTCTTAAGGATTTTTCGTTAAATATAAGAACCGCTGTGTATTCCGAAAATTATTCTTCTGCCACAGATGTTGCGTTGCAGCTTGCGGCACTTCTTGAGAAAAAATATGCTCCTGAAAACGGGCTTGCGGCAGATAAGCTTTTGCTGGATTTAAAGAAACGAAAGTATGAGCTTGAGCAGCAGCTCGGAGGAATCCGCGAGGACGTTAAAGCCCCTGCATCGGGCATCTTCTTCCGCAATCTTGACGGTCTTGAAAACAGCGGAACAGAAGAAGATATATCCATGCTGTCAGCATCAAAAATAAACGGTTTTTCAAAAAAGCTTGAAAGCTACACCCCGAAAATAAAAGATGTGGCTAAAATAACCGATACCTATGTGTGGTATCTGACCGCTTCAGTGGATAAAGATGAAGCAAAAAAGCTTACCGTGGGAAAATCCGTTACAATATCTATCGACGATTCTGCCCCTGCACTTGCAAGTGTTCTTGCCGTAAATCATAAAGAAGGCGAAGATGAAGCGGCAGTAATTATTAAATCCACTCGAAACATTACGGGTGTTTTTGAAAAGCGTACGGCAGAATTTGAAATCTGTTACGAAGAATACAGCGGACTTTATGTTCCTGCTGCCGCAATCAGGGTAGTGGATAACGTTACGGGAGTATACGTTATCAGCAGAACAAAATCCGTGGCATTTAAATGTGTAGATATTCTTCACAAGGAAAAGGACTATTACATCGTAAGGAAAAATTACACTCCCCCCGAAAAAGTAAAGTATTCTCCCCTAAAGCTTTATGATGATATCTTAGTGAATCCCGAGGTGGTAAACTGACATGGCATTAAAAGACAATCTTAAAGAAATACACCAAAAAATTTCTGCCGCCGCAAAAAGATGTGGCAGAAATGAAGATGAAATCACCCTTATCTGCGTAAGTAAAACCATCGATGCCGAAACAATTAACGAAGCATTTAATTTAGGCGAAAGGGTTTTCGGGGAAAACCGTGTGCAGGAGCTGACCGAGAAGTATCCTTTGGTAAATAGCGATGCTAGGTGGCATCTTATTGGTCACTTACAAACAAACAAGGTAAAGTATGTAGTTGGAAAGGCAGAGCTTATTCACTCTGTTGACAGTCTGCATCTGGCAAAAGCCATAAATGCACAGGCGGAAAAACAGGGTATATGCCAGAAAATTCTTCTGGAAGTAAATATTTCGGGAGAAGAAAGCAAATATGGTTTGACAACACAAGAAATCCCTACTATAATTAAAGAGATAGGTAATATGAAAGGACTCTCGTTTAGGGGCTTTATGACAATGGCACCTCTGTACGCTGAGGAAAATGAGATCAGAGATATTTTTTCCAAGGCGAAAAGGCTTTTTGATGAGTACAAGCCCTATGGCAGCGAGGTCCTATCCATGGGAATGAGTCAGGATTTTGAAATTGCCGTGGAGGAAGGTGCTACCTGCGTAAGAGTAGGTAGGTCCATATTCAAAAAATAATTGGCTTTCAGCCATTTAAGGAGGAATTTAACATGTCAATCTTAACTAAATTCAACGAGCTTATTTTCGGACCGGAAGACGATGAGGAAATAGAATTCGCTTCCGAAAGCAACGAACCGGAGTTTGATTTCGATCAGCCCCCCGCTATGCCTGCTGCAAAAAAGCCCAAGGTTGTAAATATTGCGGCAACAACCCAGCTTAAGGTTGTGGTTGTATCTATCGAGGAATTTGACGAAGCAAGAGAGGTTGCTGACCATCTCCGCAGCAAGAAGCCCGTTGTAATCAATCTTGAAAAGCTTGAAAAGGACGTAGCTCGCAGAGTTATCGACTTTATCAGCGGTAGTGTTTACGCTCTGGGCGGCTCTATCCAGAAGGTTTCCGGTGGAATCTTCCTTATTGCTCCCTACAACGTAGATATTATGTCCGATGTCCGCGACGAGCTTAAGAACACGGGGATTTTTCCGTGGGAGGAATAACGGATAAAAAGAAATTTACCCATTCTCTCGATTCCCGTCACACCTTGATGTTTGCCCATATTTACGATATGGCAACTCAAAGGGATAAATATTCGCGTGCTGTTTACGGAGATT
This sequence comes from Clostridia bacterium, assembly GCA_017451505.1. Classification (GTDB taxonomy): domain Bacteria; phylum Bacillota; class Clostridia; order UMGS1883; family UMGS1883; genus UMGS1883. The sequence continues at coordinate 42,535 of JAFTOF010000011.1, forward strand.
TTTTGTCCGAAAACAGCACTGCACTTGTTTTATCAAGGGCACACTTGCTTCCCTCTGTGCCCATCTTTTTCGGAGGATATGACGGAGCACAAAGGCAGATGATTGCCTTTGTGCCCGAATATGAGGAGGCTATTTTTCCCATGTCTGCAATCAGGGTAGACACCCCTAATCTTAAAAGGCTTTCCCATCGTGATTTTTTGGGAAGCGTGCTTGGACTTGGGATAAAAAGGGAAAAATGCGGAGATATTATTATAAATGAGGATTGTGCATTCATTTTTCTTGACAGCGATGTGGCATCCTTTGTTGCAAATGAGCTTACAAAGGTAGGCAGAGAAGGAGTAAAAGCTACTCTTATCCCCCTGTCGGAAGTAGTAGTCAGGGAAAAAGAATTTAAAAGCATTACGGGAACTGTATCTTCACTCAGGCTTGACAGTGTGGTTTCCCTTTTTACAGGCAAAGGAAGAAGCAAGGCGGCAGAGGCAGTTTCGGGCGGTCTTGTATTCGTAAACGGAATCTGCATCCAAAAAAGCGATGCTCACCTAAAAGGCGGTGATGTTATTTCCGTCCGCGGCAAAGGAAAGGCAACGCTTAACATAGGCGGGAAATCAAAAAAAGACAGGATTTTTATCACCTTAGATGCGTGGGTCTGAAAGGAGCGAAAGTATGTATATTTATATTATCTTGGCACTTGCCATGGTCGCTCTTGACCAGATTAGTAAAATCCTTATTACCTCAAATCTGAAACTGTATGAAATCAGAGAGTTTATTCCAAACTTTTTAAGTCTTACATACATTCGCAACGAGGGTGCGGCGTTTGGTATGCTTAAAGGTGCACGCGTGTTTTTCATTATCCTTACCGTTTTAGTAATTGCCGCACTTATAGCATACATTAAAAAATCACGCCCCTCCTCAAAGCTTGAAATGCTTTCCCTCAGCTTTATTGCAGGCGGTGCGATTGGAAACTTTATAGACAGGGTGCTTTTTGGCTATGTGCGTGACTTTATAATGACGGATTTTATGGACTTCCCTGTGTTTAACATTGCCGATTGCTTTGTTTGCATTGGTGCAGGTCTTTATATTCTTTATGCACTTTCGGACTTTTTCCCGAAAAAAGAAAAAGGAGGAAGCACATGAGTGAGGAAAGGCTTACCCTTATTTGTGATAAAGAAGCTCGTGCTGATGTCTATATAGCTGAAAATACCGAGGGAATTTCAAGAAGCTTTTTAAAGAAGCTTTTTGACGGGGGAGAAATTTTTGTAAACGGCAAAGCCGTCCGTGCATCATATAAGCTTAAATGCGGTGATGAAATCAGCTTTTCTCTGCCCGAGGTCAAACCTCTTGACGTCACGCCTCAAAATATCCCCATAGACATTGTGTATGAGGACAGTGAGATTCTTGTTATCAACAAAGCACGGGGAATGGTTGTTCACCCTGCGGCAGGAAATGAGGACGGGACACTGGTTAACGCACTGATGTATCACTGCGGTGATACTCTTTCGGGAATTAACGGCGTGATGCGACCGGGAATCGTCCACAGAATAGATAAGGATACGACGGGGCTTTTAGTGGTGGCGAAAAATGATAATGCCCACCAGAAGCTGACCGACCAGCTATCCGACCATACTCTTTCGAGAGTATACTATGCCATAGTTCACGGCAATATAAAAGAGGATAATCTTACCATTGATGCTCCCATTGCCCGTGACAGTAATGACAGAAAAAAAATGACGATTGCGAAAAAAGACGGGCGTGATGCCCTTACACATATATCGGTGCTTGAACGCTTCGGAAAGTATACGTTTATCAAGTGCCGCCTTAAAACGGGACGCACACATCAGATTCGTGTGCATACAAAGTCCATTATGCACCCTATTTTAGGGGACAAGACATACGGACTGAAAAAAGAGGAGTTTGCCCTTGAGGGACAGCTTCTCCATGCGGGGGAAATTGGATTTATCCATCCTGCAAGCGGTCAGTTAGTGTCTTTTAAAGCACCGCTTCCCGATGACTTCTCCCAGACACTTGAAAAAATCAGAGCAAAATACAGCTCGGAAATATAAAGGATGATTGAAATGGCAAAGGACAAGTTTTACATTACCACCCCGATATACTACCCCAGCGATAAACTGCATATAGGGCACAGCTATTGCACCGTTGCGGCAGATACTATTGCACGCTATAAACGTGCACAGGGTTATGACGTTATGTTCCTTACGGGAACTGACGAGCACGGTCAGAAAATCCAGCGTATTGCCGCTGAGAGAGGTGTTACCCCTCAGGAATATGTGGATAACATCGTAAAAGGGATAAAAGAGCTTTGGAAATTGATGGATATTTCCAATGACCGCTTCATCCGTACCACTGATGAAATGCACGTTAAGGCAGTTCAGAAAATTTTCAACAAGCTCTATGAAAAAGGCGATATTTATAAGAGCGAGTACGAGGGCTGGTATTGTACCCCCTGTGAATCCTTCTGGACAGAGCATCAGCTTGTAGACGGCAAATGCCCCGACTGCGGAAGAGCTGTTGAAAAAACAAAGGAGGAAAGCTATTTCTTCCGTCTTTCCAAATATCAGGATAAGCTTATTGACCTTATTAAGAACAATCCCGATTTTCTTCAGCCTGCAATCAGGCAGAATGAAATGCTTAATAACTTCCTCATTCCCGGACTTGAAGACCTTTGTGTTTCAAGAACAAGCTTTGACTGGGGTATCCCCGTAGAATTTGACCCCAAGCACGTTGTATATGTATGGCTTGATGCCCTTACAAACTACATTAATGCACTTGGTGCATTCTCCGATAATGAAGAAGATTTCAAAAAATACTGGCCTGCTGATGTACACCTTGTAGGTAAGGAAATCGTACGTTTCCATTCCATCATCTGGCCTGCAATGCTTATGGCACTTGACCTTCCGCTTCCCAAGCAGGTTTACGGCCACGGATGGCTTCTTCTTGACGGCGGTAAAATGAGTAAATCCAAGGGCAACGTGGTTGACCCCGTGAAGCTTGTGGAAAAATACGGCGTTGATGCAATCCGTTACTTCCTTATGAGGGAAATGCCTTTTGGTGCAGACGGTGTATTTAATAACGAAGCACTGATTAACCGCATTAATTCCGACCTTGCAAACGATCTGGGTAACCTTGTAAGCAGAACTGTAAGCATGGTGGAAAAATACTTTAGCGGTACAGTTTCAAATAAGAACGTTTCCGATACTATGGACAGCGACCTTATTTCCCTTGCAAAGGAAACTCCTGCAAAGGTTGAGGAGCTTATGGATTCTTACCAGTTCTCTCAGGCACTTGCCGAAATCTGGAAGCTTATTAGCCGTACAAACAAGTATATTGACGAAACCACTCCCTGGACACTTGCCAAGGACGAGAGTAAGAAAGACAGACTGGAAACAGTTATGTATAACCTTTGCGAAGCAATCAGAATTGCTTCTGAGCTTATAGCACCCGTAATGACACGCACCACTCCTGCAATCAAAGCACAAATCGGTGCGACAGTTGACGGTTGGGACAGTGCCAAGACGTGGGGCATACAGGAAAGCTTCACCGTAACAAAGGGCGAGGTTCTCTTCCCCAGAATTGATGTGGAGGCAGAGCTTAAAGCCATTGAGGAGGAAGCTTTGAAAGCAAAGGAAAACGCAATCGAAAAGCCCGAAGCAAAGGAAGAAATCACTATTGATGACTTTGCAAAAACAGAGCTTAGGGTAGCACAGGTAATCGCCTGCGAAAAGATAAAAAAAGCAAAGAAGCTTCTTAAGCTTCAACTTGACCTTGGCTATGAAAAAAGACAGGTTGTAAGCGGCATTGCACTTCATTATGAGCCTGAGGACCTCATCGGCAAAAAAGTTGTCATTGTGGCAAATCTTAAGCCCGTAAAGCTTTGCGGCGAGGACAGCTTCGGTATGATTTTGTGTGCTTCTAATGATAAGGGACTTTCAATTATTTCACCCGCAGACGATATGGAATTGGGAAGTGAAGTTTGCTGATGCTTTTTGATACACATGCACATTATGATGACAAGCAGTTCGACCCTGACAGGGAGGAACTGCTTTCCTCTATGGAGGAAAACGGTGTGGGCTTCATAGTAAATGCAGGTTGCAGTATAGATTCCACTAAAAGGGGAATTGCTCTTGCCGAAAAATATAACTTTATGTATGCCACGGCAGGAATCCATCCCAACTGCGGAGGGGATATGACCGAGCAGGGTTTTAACGAAATCAGGGAGCTTGCAAAGCACCCGAAGATTAAGGCAATCGGTGAAATCGGTCTTGACTATTATTGGGACAAGGTGGAAAAAAAGCTTCAACAGGAAGCCTTTGCCCGGCAGATTCACATTGCCGGCGAACTTAATCTCCCTTTCGTGATACACACCCGTGACGCCTGCAAGGACACACTTGATATTTTAAAAAGCGAATACAAAGGTGGCGGTGCACTGATGCACTGCTTCAGTGAAAGCCGCGAAACTGCAAAAATTGTGCTTGATATGGGGCTTAAAATTGCTATCGGCGGCACAGTAACCTTTAATAACAACGTACGCACCGTGGAAGCGGTAAAATATATCCCTCTTGAGGATTTAGTGCTTGAAACGGACGCTCCCTACCTTTCCCCCGTTCCCAATCGGGGCAAGCGTAACAGCAGTCTGAATATTCATTATACGGCGGAGAAAATTGCTGAAATAAAAGGTGTTTCCCCTGAGCTTGTAGAGGAAATTACCACACTCAACGCCATGAAATTTTACAGAATTGAGGGCTGATATGAAAAAGCTTATACCTTTACTCTTGTCCCTTTGCCTCTTTTTAGGGGGTTGCTCTGATACGCCCCAGAAAGAGGCTGACACGATAGATTATTCCAAGGCTCAAACCGAGGAAATTTTGCAGACGATGACGCTTGATGAAAAAATCGCACAGCTTTTTATTGTCAGCTTTCCTACAGTTGATGCTCCGATTTATACAAAAAACTACAATTTCGGAGGATATATATTTTTTGGAAATCATTTTAAAAATTCCGATCCTGAAGCCTTTAAAAAGAGCATAGACGATTGTATGGGAAGCTCAAAAATTCCGCTCTTTACGGCAGTGGATGAAGAGGGCGGAATTGTTACCAGAGCCAGCCGCTATCCGCAGTTTCGAAAGACTTCATTTGCCTCACCCCATGCTTTGTACAATCAAGGCGGATTTAAGCTGATTGCCGAGGACACGGCAGAAAAATGTGAGTTTCTCAAAAAGCTGGGAATCAACCTTAACCTTGCCCCCGTTTGCGACATATCGCAAAACAGTGAGGATTTTATTTATGAACGCACTTTAGGGCTTGATGCCGAAAAAACAAGCGAATATGTGAAAACGGTTGTTAGCGAAATGAACAGCTTTAGCATGGGAAGTGCCCTTAAGCATTTTCCAGGCTATGGAGGAAACGTTGACACACATATTGGACTGTCCGTGGATTCAAGAGAGCTTGAGGATTTCTATGAAGCTGATTTTAAGCCCTTTAAAGCAGGGATTCAGGCGGGGGCAACAATGGTTATGGTTTCCCATAACATTGTCACATGTATGGACAAAGATATGCCTGCCTCTCTTTCCCCGAAGGTGCACGACACCTTGCGTGAGGATTTGGGTTTTTCCGGCATCATTATTACCGACGACCTTTCCATGGGGGCAATTAATAAGTTTACGGATAAAGAAAATCCTGCCGTAAGTGCAATAATGGCAGGAAATGATATGATTTGCGTTTCGGGAGATTTTAAGCCGATGATACAGGCTGTAAAGGATGCCGTTAAAAACGGGAAAATCTCGGAAAGCCGTATTGATGAATCGGTTAAGCGAATTATAGAAGGCAAACGCACTTTAGGATTATTCGGATAAAGAGGAGAGTTTTTATGTCACTTGCAAATTTTGACCATAATATGCTTCCAAACACGCTTAAAAACGAAGTTGATTACGATTTTTACGATGCATCAAAGTCGCCTTTTCGTGTATGCGGACTGATTAAAGATACGGACGGCGTTTTCCGCCGTATTCCAGACGGGGTTGCAAAAACCGTCAGCGACGGCGTAGTTTACACCAACGGTTATACCGCAGGCGGAAGATTTATTTTCCGTACCAATGCAAACAAGCTTGCAATAAAGACTTCCATGCCGCTGATGGAGCTGCAAAGAAACGTAAACTTTATGAACTGCTGCGGTGCAGATTTGTATAAATACGAAAACGGTAAACAGACGCTTCTTCGCAGCATTACTCCAGAAATCAATATAACAAAGGGCGGTTACAGTGCAGAGGTTGACCTTTATGATGACAGTGAAAAGGACATTATCCTCTATACCTCCTGCCACGCTACATTGAAAGATATTTTTATCGGGATTCCCAAGGGCTGTTATATTCGTGAAGCGGAAAATGACTATACATACAAAACACCCGTTGTTTTCTACGGCTCGTCCATTACTCAGGGCACAAGTGCAAGCAGAGGGGGTGTTTCCTATTCCGCACTTCTTTCACAAGCTCTTGATTTTGATTTCATAAACTTGGGCTTTGCAGGAAACGGCAAGGCGGAAAAAGAAATTGCAGACTACGTTGCTTCTCTTGATATGAGCGTATTTGTGTATGATTATGACCACAACTCCCCTACCCCTACGCATCTTAAAGAAACACACGAAAGAATGTATCTCACATTCAGGGAAAAGCACCCCGAAACCCCTGTTATTATGATGTCAAGACCGCAATGGCATCAGATAGGTGACAAAGAAGCAGCAGAAAGATTTGAAATAATAAAAGAAACCTACGATAAAGCACTTGCCCGCGGAGAAAAAGTGCATCTTATCGACGGCAGGCATTTCTATGACAAATACGGCTACAGTAACTGCGTTCAGGATAATTCCCACCCCAACACCTTGGGACACTATGCAATGTACGAAGCTATACTGCCCGTACTTAAAAAATGCCTTGGTTAAAAATAACACACACTAAAAAAATCGGATGTGAAAATTTCACATCCGATTTTTGATTTTATTTTTCAGCACTTCCCGAAATCGCTCAAAAATGGTGCAGAATTCACGAACTGAACCCTTTAGGGCTTGCCCGAAGGCGTACGTGGGTACGTCGAGGGTGAAGTTCGTGGATAGCAAAACGTTTATATCGCAAAAAGAATCCGCTTTCGCGGATTCTTTCATTAAACAATTAAAGAGATAATGTCAGCTTTCTTAATAAAAGCCGATTCCCTTATTCTTTTTGCGTTTTGCGGTCGGTGCCATTTTTCAGCGATTTCACTCAAACATCTCGTTGATTTCCTTTACTGTTCTGCGTACTAACAAATCTCCGCCCTCATGTCCTACATTACCGCTGGTAATATATGCACTGTAGTGGCTTCCTTTTTCCGCCTTTTCTGTAGGAAGATAGCCTCCCCTTCCGCCTGTAAGCTGGAATATAAATGTCTGCTGTGCTTTGCTTCTTGCCTTTATTCTGTTACCATAATCAAGGAACAGCTCAAAGGGATTTGTTGCAAAAGCAACATCGCCCAGCCTTACAATATGTGTTTCAATGGGGAAAATTTCACTCTCCTGCTGTTTGCGATAACGAAGAATCGTCCCTGCATAAACATACATTGCGGCGTTATCTTTGAAATTAAATGTGTCCTTATCACGGTTCTTGTTCACATAATACTCAATTTCACGCACCGCCTGCTCATATTCTGCAATAGTAGCCTTTCTGAGAGGAAGGTCAAAGGTAAGTGCCTTATGTTTAAAGATAGGCTCGATCTTTATTTCTTCATCTTCAAGTGCCTCGAACACGTCTATAATTTCGTTTGTTACACGCTTTGCAATAAGCTTACATCCCTTAATGTCAAACATAGATGGGTCGGCTTTGCGTAAAACTGTGTTCTCACGTGTAATATGAGGGTCTTTTACAGGCTGCTCGGGGTCAACCCAGCGAACCATATCTCTGGGGCACTGGTCGCCTGCAGCTCCGATAAAGGGAATAAGGAAAATATCCTTGCCATACTTTTCACGCAGATTCTGCTTGGTGTATCCCCAATAGTCTGCAGAGATAAAGTAGTGATGCTCCAGAACCTGTGCGGGGCAGGCAATGTTTGCCATAATTCCCGTGAGCTTTTTATCTCTGTCAAAGAAGTAGATAAGCTCTATACCGCTGTCGCTTCCGCCCTCTACCTCGCTGAAGTTGGCATGGTTGGTGTCGCCCCACATTTTTGCACTGCCGTCATTATAGCAAACTCTGCGGCAATGACCTACAACAGCTCTGCCGAAAGCATTTGCATATTTTGCTTCAGCTCTGTTATCCCACGCAGTTTTTGCGGCTTTCGCAATTTTATCTGCAAGGAATATGAGTGCCTCTTCACCTTCGAAAATATCATCTCGTTTTTTCTCGATAGATGTATATTTTTTTCCTTCGGGAAGAAACTCATTTAGAATGCCTTTTGTAACAGACACTGGTGTCCCGTAACCAAAAGCAGTATGGGTATGTATTGCACCGATAATTATTTTTTCCGGAGAAACCTCTCCGCCCAACTGCACAAATTTTTCTCTTGCCAGTTTAACAAGGTCATTACTTACACTTGTCAGGTCACAGGAAACAGCAATCATCTGCTCTGCTCCCGACTCTATAGCAAGTGCTGTAACGGTAATTTCAGTTTCTACTTTGTCGGAAATTCTTTCATAAAGCTGACCCACAATATTGACAGGTCTGCCCGGAACAATAGACTCTTCCGCCCAACCAACTAAAAACTTGCTCATTTTTATTCCTCCTGACAATTAAAAATCAAGGATTGTCTTATTTCCATAGACGCTCTCCCAATCCTTGTCAAAGCCTTCTATTGCAGCATCTGTCATGGGATGAGAAATTACAGTCTTTAAAATATCTGCGGCTACCGTTACGCTGTGACAACCTACACTTGCACATTTATGTACCTGCTGGGCATTCTTGAAGCTTGCTGCAAGCACCTTACAATCCAGAGCGTAAAGGTCAAGCTGATCTGTGATTTCCCGAACCACTTCGCAGCCGTCTCCTATAATATTATCCAATCTGTTTACATAGGGGGCAACAAAGCTCGCACCTGCCTTTGCGGCAATGAGTGCCTGTGCAGGAGTGAAAATAGCCGTCATGGTAACACCGATACCCATTTTTTTAAGCTCCATTGTTGCCTTAAGGCCTTCTTCTCCGATGGGGATTTTAATATAGAATTCTCCGCCAAGCTTTTCTTTAAGAAGCTTAGCTTCCTCAATAATACCCTCGGCTTTTTTCTGTGTTGTCTGAACGTGAAGCATTTTATCAGGACCGATAATGCTTCTGATTTCGGTAACAATTTTCCAGAAATCCCCCTTTGCCTTTGCAATGATTGAAGGGTTTGTGGTAACTCCTGCTAAGGGGTAAAATTCATTACAATGACGAATAGCATCAAGATCCGCCGTATCTAAAATATAAATCATCTTTCGTTCTCCTTATCTGATAACCTGTATACCGAGCATATCACAAAGATTTGTGATAGCCTCTGTGTTGTCCCCATAGGAAATGATGTAATGCTGACACATTACGTTCTGTGCAAAGCTTTCCACGTCGTCAAGAAGAATTTCAAGACCGGGAAGCTGAGGTGCGGGCTGTGTCCAGCCGGCTTCCTCCCACTTACGGGGTGTGATGCCCTCTCCTGTAACCATGTGCATATAATACATACCGTCGTCGTATGTAAGTCGGCACATTGTAACAATGCCGCTCTTAACCTTGCTTACGTTAAGAATACCCTCGGAAAGCTCGCCGAATGCCGCAGGCATAACGGTTACATCGCCGTCAACCACTTCTGCGGGAACATAGTCGGGAACGCCTGCCAGAACTCTGTCTGTGAAGAATTCATAGAATTCAAGATAAAACGCACACTGACCTGTTAAGTATTTCACCATAAGCTGTGTGATGTTACCTAAAGAGTCATTTTCGGGAATTGTGCAAAGACCTGCTTCGTCAGAAAGAAGCATAAAGATAGGTGCAGGAGGGAAGCCAAGGAGCTTCTTCATTCCGTCAACGTCCTTGAGGGAAATTGCATCGTATCCTCTTTCGTCACAAATGGACTTAACCGCAAGGTAATAGCCTGCCGCCTTCTTCATGCTTTCGGGGTTTGCAGGTTTTACAAAGTTCCACTTTGACATGCACTTATCGATAACTTCCTGAATTTCCGCGTCGGAAAGCTTCTGATAACGCTGCTCAATTTCAAGCATCTCAAAGGTTTCGATTTCGGGACCTATTTCTCTCTTTAAAGAGGGTCCGTCCACCTGTGTACCATAAAGATTCATATCACGGTAGCCTGCCATACCGCTTCTTGCATGGCGGAGCTTAGCTGCTGCCGATGCTGCTAAGGCGTAGTTATAAACAGTCTTTGTTTTTGAGGGAAGACCGATAATGTCATAGACATACTTAAAGGTATAGCCAAGGTCATAAAATGTCTTACGGATTGCAGTTGTACCTGCCTGATCAGCAGTTGTAACAAGGCGGTCGCCTTCAATCCATCCGCAAAGTCCCCAAAGCACCATGGGCTTATGACGGAAATGCTCTGTCACCTTTACCACTGCATGAGTGGGAATCCAGCCTGCAATGCAGACAACAAGCACATCAAAGCTCTTGTTTTCAAGTGCCGCTACAGCTTTTTTAATGTCCTTTTCCTCGCAATCGTCTGTTACGGGATAAACTTCAATCAGCTCCATGCCCTCTTTTTTGAGGCTTTCCGCTGCGTTTTTACATTTATCTACTATAATTTCATAAGGTGTATTTACTTCACCAAATCCGACAAATGCCGCTTTAACCATATTTATCTCTCCTTTACGTTTAAAATAGTGTCGTATTTAACAAAATTTGCATAAACACCGCTGTAGTCATTTCCCTGCGGAGTATATACTTTATCTGTTTGAATCATACTGCACGCTTCTTTAACAGAGTCAAAAATCCCTGCCCCTACACCTGCGAGAATTGCACCGCCAAGACACGCCGTTTCCTTGTTTTTAAGAGTGATAAGGCGTTTTTTTGTAATGTCGGACTTCATATTGCACCAAAGGGGGCTTTTTGCACCTCCGCCCATAACGCGGATTTCCTCCACATCGCAATTAAGATAATCAAGATTGCTCTTTAGCATACAGGCAACCGATTCCATAATACTGCGTGCAAAATGAGCGGGGGTATGCTCGGGAGTAAGCCCTGTAAAGCTTCCCCGTGCATCGGGATTATATTTGGGCATGGTAGAGCCGCAAAGATAAGGAAGGAAGGTTACTCCGTCACTTCCTACAGGGATTTTTTCTGCCATGCGGTTTATTTCGTCAAAGGAAACATCCTTTAAAAACGCTTCCTTAAACCATTTCAGTGCCATTCCCGCAGTAGGGCTCCAGGAAAGAAGTGCATAACTTCCGTCATAGCTGTAATGGCAGGGAACAAAGCTGTCCTCTCTATATTCGGGGACAGTATCCGTAGGCATATAAATTGCCATAGTTGTACCCGTCATAACACTGCAAACGCCCTTTTCTATAACACCTGCACCGATTGCTCCTGCCACCTGATCCATTGCAGAGGTGACAACCTTTATATCGTCGTACTTTCCTATGTACTCTCCGCTGCCTAAAAGGGCAGGAAGCTGTGATTTCTCTACGCCGATAAAATCAAGCATCTCATCCCAATAGCAGGATTTATTGATGTCAAAGTAAATGGTAGAGGACTGAAGCGTCATTTCCGTTACAAATTCACCCGTAAGCTTGTAAAGAAGATAGTCCTCAAGGAGAAAAATTTTCTTCGTCCTTGCCCACACGTCTCCCTCATTCTTTTTAACCCACAAAAGCTTGCTTGCAGGCCAGGTTGCCGTAATTTCAGGCTGTCCCGTAATTTCGTACACCTTTTTTCTGCCGAAATGTGCCTCTATTTCCCTTGCTTCCTCCTCCGCACGGTTGTCAAGCCACACAATGGCATCTCGAACGGGATTTCCGTCCTCATCTGTAAGGATAAGGGTTTCGCACTGGGTATCTATGGAAAGGGCATCTACCGTGTTTTCCTTACGGATATTTGCAAGAGCGTTTTGGAGAAGCTCCCAATATTTTTCTGCCTCAAGCTCTACAATATTTCCGCTTGTTTTTACTGTATAATCCTCCGTATATGAGCAAAGCTCGTTTAATTTATCGTCAAACAAAACTGCCTTTACGGAGGTTGTTCCAAAATCAATTCCTAAAAGATTCATAACAGTTATCTCTTAAGCTGAAGGTCGTAATGAACGTCATACGCCTTTTCCTCGTCTGTATACTTACGCTTTGTATCGATAACCTCGCCGTTGTTCCACTTTCTGTCCTCAACAGCTTCGGTAGTACCCATAACAGTTACGTTAATCTGTCTTCTTCTTGCACGAACATGGTCCCAGTCAATGAAGTAAACATGTGCAAATTCGCCGCCGTCAAGAACGCCGTCCTTGATTGTCATAGCTTCGCTTCTGCCGAAGAAAACACTGCGAAGATGTCCGTCTGTGTTCATGCTTGTGTAGTCACCGGGCTCGTTTACATATCTGCCGAACTGTGAGTGGATAGGACCGGGATGACGGTACTGATGCTCCTCTGCAAAATCGGGAATCATCTTTCTCATAATATCGAGAAGGTCATGCTGAAGATACTCAAGGTCGAAAGAATCGATGTCATGAGAACATTCCTGAACCATAACTGAGCATGTTGTATGATGTGATGCAATTGTAACGGTACCGTTCTTAACACCTGAAGCCGCTACGATTTCCATAACCTCTTTTGAAATGTCGTGGAATGTGGGGATCCAACCTCTTGACTGAACTTCTAATTCCTTTTGAAATACTTTAAATTCCATAATAAAATCCTCCTGAAAATTTTTATATTTCTCCCATTTAGGGAATTACACTTGTGGGGATTGTTAAGGGACCACCCTTAACAATTAAATTCGTTAAAATCGGGGGCGTGTACCTCGATTTTAACTCCTTGCGTGGGCTGGTGCGGTGAGCACCGCGCGAGCGTAAGCCCACTTTTCGAGAGTAAATGTTTTGCAGAGCAAAACTTTGCTTTCGAGAGGATGACCTTGTCATCCGTTTAATCTTTCGCCTACTGCACCGCCGGGATGAACAAGGGCAAACTGTTCATTCTTAAAATCGGTTTCTTCAATAAGCATGGTTTGCAGCACATGGAAAATTACTGCAAGTGATGTTGACGATGTTGTTCCCTGGCAGTTGTACTTGTCCGTTTCACGGTTTACATACTGCTTTAAAACTACATCTGCCGCCTCGGCTAAGGGTGATTCAAGATTTTCCGTAACAGTGATGATTTTTACACCTTTTCTTTTGCAAATGTCAACAAGCACCATAAGTTCCTTGGTCTTTCCGCCGCGTGATGCAAATACCATTACATCGCCTTCCTGCAAAAATCCTGTTGCCCCGTGTGGACCCTCCGCAGGGGAAATAAATCTTGCAGGCTGTTCTATGCAGCACATTAAATGTGCAAAATGCTGGCAGATAATGCCGCTGTGTCCGCACCCGCTTGTACCTATTCTCGGTGCGTTTTTAAGAAGCTCCACGGCCTTTCCGTAGGTTTCCTCGTCAAAATATTTTGCCATTTCACTAATACACTGGCTTTCCGTTATGTAGGCCTGTTTTGCCATTTCAAGTGCTTCTTTTTTCATAGTATGTATTTCCTTTACATTGGTTTTTTAAGTGCTGCTTTTCAGACCTTGAAAAGGGCTCTGATGGGAAAGGGTGCTCAAAAATGGTGCGGAATGCACAAACTGAGCCACGGCTTGCCGTGGGGTACCCGAAGCTGTACATAGGTACAGCGAGAGGCGAAGTTTGTGTATAGCATAAGGCGTATACAATCAAAATTCGCCACCGCGAATTTTTTACCGCCTCACTCTTTCCGAAAAGAACACTATTTTACAATAATTATTATTTCACGCCTTATGCGGTTAGTGCCGTTTTTCAGCAGCCGTGCAATTCGTCCCACGCTTTACGGAGATTATAAAGCATTTCCTCAACCATTTCATAAGGTCTGTCAGACTTCATAATACCGCTTGTTGTTCCTGTTGCCTGAGCACCAAGCTTAATTGTATTATAAACGTCCTGACCATTGGAAATACCTGCACCCTGAAGTACCATAATCTCGGGATTGATTTCACGTACAGTCTTAATTGTTTCAATTACATAGTTGCTGTCGCTTGTCTGACCTGTTCCGATAAGGTCTGTAGGCTCTGCCACGATAAGATTGGGACCCATTTTTGCAATCTGCTTAACGTCCTCAACAGTATTTGCACAAACTATTGTTCCAAGACCAACCCCGTCGGCTCTTTTGATTGTCTTTTCAATTTCTTCCATAGTAATGGGCTTTTCAGCGTGGTTGAGCATTACACCAACTGCACCTGCAGCCTTAACAGCTTCAGGAAGAACGCTACCTAATCCCCGACCCGGTGTAAGGTAGTCCATATGCTGTGCAAACACCAAAATTCTTTCGGTGTTATCCGCAAGAAGCTTAATATCAGTATACTGAGGAGTAACGATTACGTCAACATCGTACTTCTTTGCTGTTTCGTCAATTACTTTTGCCAGTGCGAGCATTTTCTCGCCGTATAAAAACGCTTTGGGACCAACCTCAAAAAACGGAGGCTTTATATTGAGTCCTTTGTACATTTTTTCCACTCTCCTAAACTATATTATCTTAATCTATATGATATAATACGCTCAAAAAAATGTCAATAAAATCTTTCGGTTTTTTTGTGTTTTTTTCATTTGCACAATCTATTTGAAAGGCTTGTGTCGTTTGACATAATTTTGCAAATATGCTATAATAGGGAAGTGAAATTGAAAATCGGAGGTATTTATATGGCTACCGATAACAGAAAGCAACAAATACTTGACCTTATAAAAACAAACGGTTCGGTAAAGGTTACAGAGCTTAGTACCCTTTTGGATGTTTCCGAGGTTACAATCCGAAACTACCTTGCAGATATGGAAACCAAAGGGCTTTTATCCCGTGTCCACGGCGGTGCCGTAAGCTCCTACAAGCCGTATTACAGTATGAATATGACCCAGAGGCTTGAAACCAACCAGACAGAGAAGGTAGAAATAGCACAAAAAATTGCCGCTATGATTGAGCCGAATGATACTATTATGCTTAATTCTGGTACAACGACGCTTTTAACCTTCAGAAAATTCCCCGTTGATTATAACCTTAATATTGTCACCAATTCAATCGCCATTGCTTTGGAGGCTTCAAGCAATCCAAACTACAATGTTGTCCTTATAGGCGGCAGTATCAATACGAAGTACCAGTTTTCATATGGCAGCGATGCAATAGCACAGCTTAGAAATTATCATGCAGAAAAACTGATTTTGTCAGTGGACGGTATTGATTTAAAACATGGGTTTACCACCTATTACGATAAGGAATCCCCTATTGACAGGGCAATGACCGAGCAAAGTGATTACTGCATTATTGCGGCGGACGATTCAAAATTCGGCAATAACGCCTTTGCAAAGATTTGCGACCTTTCCGTTGCCGACTGCATTGTTACAAATGACAATGCCACGGACGATATTTTAACGGATTTCAGAAAATCAGGAATTAAAATAATTTAAGCTTTACTAAAAACGAGATGCAAAAAGTAATTTTTTGCATCTCGTTTTTTATCATTTAAAACACTGTCGTTTTGCGTTTCTGAATACTATCACGAACATAATGGTATGTAAAATCGATACCCCCAGCCAGGACAGAGGATAACAAAGGTATAACGATTCAAAGGTTCCCATAGATTTGAACGCCGTCATAACCCACACAATACGAATTCCGCACACACCTATAATGGATGTTATCATATTGATAATTGATGCACCCATACCGCGAAGTGCACCGCTTAAAACATTGGAAAAACCAAGCAGTCCATAGCAGTATCCGAGAATAGCGAACTTACGCATAGCCATTTCTATGACCTTCGGGTCGGTGGCATAAAGCTTTATGAGATCTATGCCGAAGAAATACGTGGTAAGCGACTGCAATACCCACACAAGAACCGAATAAATTATGCAAATTCTAAAGGTCCTTTTGATGCGGTCAAATTTTTTTGCTCCGTAATTTTGACTGGTGAACACAATAGAGCTTTGATAAATGCTGTTAAACATTACATTATAAAATTCTGTTATACTTGTGCAAGCGGCACTCCCTGCAATAGCGGCAGACCCAAAGCCGTTCACGCTTGATTGCACAATTATATTGGAAAATGAATAAACACCGCTCTGTACCCCAGATGGGATGCCTAATTTTAAAATCCGTAAAAACGGCTTTTTATAAACATGTATTTTTTTCAGATTAATTCTTGTAGCATCATTTTCATTACAAAGAACATACAAAACTACCACTGCATTAAAAACCTTTGAAATAACTGTAGCCGCTGCAACACCGCTTGCCGTCATTTTGAAACCACAGACAAACAAAAGGTTAAGCACAACGTTAATTATCCCCGATGCCAACACTATGTACAGCGGCCTTTTTGTGTCCCCTTTCGCACGCAGAATCCCTGCACCGAAATTATATATGAGTGACGGCACATAGCCAAGAGCCATAACCCGAAGATATATCTTTGCCTCACTCATAACATCTTCCGGAACGCTTATAAGATTAAGCAGAGGCGTTGCGAAAAACAGGCACACGGCAGTAATGGCAAGGCCGCAGTATATTGCCAGTGCAATGGCGGTATGGGATGCTTGGCTTACACCATCATTCTTTGCATCATCACGGTTTCTTCCTATTGCCTGACCGAGAACAATGGTTACTCCTGCCGCCAGACCCATGATAAAGTTGAGGAACAGATTCACAAGAACACTGCAGGTACCTACGCCTGCTAAAGCTTCTTTTCCGGCAAATCTGCCTACAACCATAACATCTGCCGCGGAATACAGTTGCTGAAGCACCGCCGTCAGCATATATGTCAAAGTGAATTTGAGTATTTTATTCCAAAGTGGCCCATTTACCATATCAACACTGTTTGCCCTCGTTGCCACATCCTCACCCCTTTGCACTTACCATTATAGCACCAACAGAATATATGTACATAGATTAACCACAACAACATGGATTTTTCGCAACAAATTTATTAAACTTATTGAAATAACTTTTGGAATATGTTAGACTTTAAATAGCGTTTCAAATATCAGGAGGCAGATGTATGTTTGAAAACATAGAAAATTTGAAAATAGTTAATATTGTTTCCGGCTTTACAAAGAACCGTCATAATTTTGTTCCCTGCAGAAAAAACCACGGATTTATATTGCGTAAATCAGGACATACACGCTATTCGTTTGAGGGGTTCCGCATAGACCTTAATCCGGGAGAAGTCATTTTTTTGCCAAAGGGTGCAAAATATGAATTCAGTGTGCTGACAGAAGACCCCTGCGAATACTTTATCATAAGCTTTGAAGGGGAAATTACAGATGCGACTGTGGCAAGCTATTCCTTTGACGGCTTTCAGGAGGCGGAGGAATTTATAAACGACCTTCCTTCTTTGTGGAGCTTCGGCGGTAAGGCAGAAAAATACAAATGCTATGCAGTTTTCTACAATTTTTTATGCTATTTAGAGGGGCTTCGTAATCAGACTTATATTGATAAAGGTAAGTTCAACATTATATCCCCTGCGGTTTCATATATGAAAGCTCACATTTATGACTGCGAGCTGAACATTGAAACTCTCCACAAGCTATGCGGCATATCGGGTACTTATTTTCGCTATATTTTTGAATCGCACTATGGGGTGAGTCCCCAAAAATATATTTCTTCAAAACGGCTTTCACATGCAAAAGCCGTTATTGACAGCGGTGATTATAACAGCATTTGTGAAATTGCCGAAGCCGTAGGTTACAGCGACCCTCTGTATTTCAGTCGTGCATTCAAAAAGAAATACGGAATTTCTCCGAAACAGTACTCAAAAGGATAATAAGCATATTATAGCACATACTCACTGATAGAAATGGGAAGAGGAAATATATTTATCAGCGACTTAGTAGGACTTCAACAAATTTTTAATGTAGACTATGCTGAATTTTTTAAAGGAATAGCAATTCAAAGATAATCTTTGCATAGCAAATGAAACTTCGGCAAAGGTTATATAACGTAAAAATATCACTCGCTACAAACGAATAAAACTGAACAAAAAAAGAACAAGTCAATTGACTTGTTCTTTTTTTTGTTCCGGCGACGACCTACTTTCCCAGGCGGCTTCCCACCAAGTATCATCAGCACTGCAGAGCTTAACTACCGTGTTCGGAATGGGAACGGGTGTGACCTCTGCGTTATAGTCACCGAAGATTTAGCTTAAGGTAGAATACCTCTTTCAGATTGTGTTTTGCAATCTGAAAATTGAATAATGCTAACTTTGATTTAATAACTCACTTTATCAAAG
>JAFTOF010000012.1 GCA_017451505.1 Clostridia bacterium
GTTATTTATAATATTATAAGCACCATTGAAAGTTGAACGATCCGTTGCTGTATATGTATATCCGCCGCCGTCTAGAGTCGTTCTTTCTACGCTTGCAGCCTTGGATACACCCATGCTTGCCGTACCGCCCACATACTTAAACTGTGCTACAAATTCCACGTTGTTGTCGGGCATTGTGAAGGAATCACCTGCCTGATAGGTTGTAGTTCCAAGTTTCCAGCCTTGGAATTCATAGTTACCTACCGCAACTTCACGGGTAAATGTATTGTTGGGAAGCTGAATGGTAGTTCCTGCAAGCTTGCTGATAGCTACAGGAGCTGTGCCTGTATAGTCAGCGGAAGGAGCTACGAAAGTAGCCGTTCTTGCTTCCTGCCACTTAGCCTTGAATTCAACGTGATTTTCTGTTACAAGATACTGTGCACCGGGCTGATAGGTATTGGTACCGTCTGTCCAGCCGATGAATTCCCAACCGATATAAGTGAATGGATTTTCTGGCAGTGTTATCGTTTTTGTGCCGTCGGCAATTGACCAGATATCCTCGGGAGCTGTACCTGTAGCTGTAGCAGAATCACTTACAAAGCTGTGCCTGTAACTGCTTTCCCATACAGGATAGAAGTATGCGTGATGTGTAAGTGTACACTGGCTTCCTGCTGTCCATACAGTCTTTCCGTCACTCCAGCCTACAAACATATCGTTACCTTGAGTAAGCGAATGGTCTGTGTTTGAAGGAATTGTAATCTTGCCGTAAGCGTCAGCCTTTGTGGTGCTCAGGATATTACCGCCGTAGCTGTCGTAGAAGGTAGCCTTAAGCTCGCCGTACTTATCCTTATCGCTTGCCTGACCCTTGTAATAGTGGAATGCACGGTTTGTTCCATAACCAAGCTTTGAAATATAGATTGTAGCACCCTCGCCTGCGGAGGAGAACTTCACAATCTTGCTATCCGTCATCGGCTCGTAGATAAGCTCTTTTCCCGATACCTCATAGATATAACCGCCGGAGGGCTTTGCAAGAACCTCGGAATATTCGGCATTAAAGTTATCGGGGTCTGTTACTATGCTGTAGAAGCCACCCTCCCAATCGTAGATATAACCTCCACCGATACGAATTCTTGAGGAGAAGTAGCTGCTATTCATTATAGTCTGAGTTTTGTAATCAAAATACTTACTGAAAGCTGTGACATATCCCGATGTATTTGCCTTGTAGGAGATTGAATCGCCTACTGCCAAATCGGCGGGGATGGTAACCTTACCCTTTGCCTCATCTTCGGGTTTTACATAGATGTTAGTTTCCACACCGTTACGTACAACGGTGATTCTGCGCATCCATTCATCATCCTTTTGAGCAAAGGCGATACGAGCAACCACATACATGACATCTCTGTCAGTAATTGAGCCTCCACCGCCCAAGCCCTTGAAGCAGCCTGCTATAGCTACCATTCCTTCACTACCGAGAGTATAAAGCACAAGGGATTTGTGCCAATCTTCATCGGGTACTGCAGAATAGGAAACAGTTTCGTAATCCTCGTAGGGCGTTGTGATAACATTTCCCAGATCGTCCGTTACTTCGGGAATATTAACACACATGGTGTTCTTATTGAGAGCAATAAGTGATTTCGGAATTCCCGCTACATTAAATGCAGCATCGTAATAGTAACCGAACTTGTCATTTTTCAGATAAAGACCATTTGCCTTAATCTTGGCAATCTGTGCCTGTGTATACAGAGGATTATCATAATTATCCGTGTCTATTTTTTTATAGATAGTGGTTTTCTTATCCTCATTTGCTCCGAGAGTGGGAGTATCTATATAGGAAATTTTGCCATCGGTATTAAACCTATAGATTACAAATTCGCAAGGCTCGGTATTTCCCGAAAAGAGAGGACAATTTGAAGTATCATTGATTGCGGTATCTATAATATTGCTGATTTTATAGCTCTTTCCGTCAATCTTTACCTTTTCTGCAAGCTCATATATGAAGGGTTCTTCGTCACCCGCCTTGAGCATCATAACCTCTACTTTTTTCTTCCAATCATCATAGCCGAGCTTTATCATGTAACCTACATTGATGTCCTTTTCGGCAACATTTTCACACTCAACAATATAACCAAATACATCTACATATACATCATAGGTTTCGCCCAGCTTCATGCTGCTGATAAGAGTACTGCCTACATTTTTATACTGCTTGTTGCCGAAATAAAGGATTCCTTCATCGACTGATTTTGCAGTAAGAGGTGAGGTGAATTTTTCCTCGGAAACGAAGATTTCAAGACGTGAATTATCATAGGATTTTTTGATTGAAATCACGTTATCGGGCTGAATGTCTGCAAGAGCGATTACTTTGCCGTCCTTTTTGATTTCATAGAAATCTGTATCCTCAAGAACTACAGGTTCATCATCCTTGACATAAATCATGCCTTCTTCGTTTGTATCCACGCTTACGACAATTTTGCTTTCATATTCCTCTATAAAAGCCATATCGTAGGTAGAACCGTTTCTTGCTAAAAGCTTGATGCTTCCACGTTCAATATTGTACCAATCAACATTGAAATAGGTTGGGTCAAAAGCCTTTCCGTTATAAAGAACATTGGCTTTCTTTGAAATCTGTACATCCTTATAACTACCGTTATCTTCATATTTGATATTAACAGTATCTCCGGAAACACTGACGCCATCTATATCCTTAGCCTCGATTTCAAGTTCCTTACTGTACTTCTTGGAAATAGAAATGATTGTATCAAAATCATCATCTCTGTAGAAGCCTTCTACACTATAGCCAAGGTATTGCTGATACTTGTCACCGGCATAGTAATATCTATCTCCTATAAGAAGATGATTCTCCTTATATACGCCGCTTGCATCAATATTTGTGATGCCGTTAGCCTTTACAACACCTTCAAACTCATAGGTATCGTACCAGAGTTCCATATATTTCTGTTCGCTGATGGTATATTCAATACCCTCTGTAGAATAATGTGCCTCTACCACATTTGCCTCAAGTACATCACCCATAAGCTTAAAGAAGCCTTCGTATGTAAGGCATCCGTCATGGTCAAGAAGCATATCACCCTTGTAAAGCTTCAGCTTTGTGGCGAGCTTTACATAATTCTGCGGCCACGGAAGTGACTGGTCGAGAAGCACATCCAAATCGTACACGCGGAACATCACTGTAAGTGCTTCTTCATAAGTGATGTAATCATCGGGACGGAAACGGGTATCTTCCTTAATATAACCTGCCTCTACAGCAGTTGCAAGTGACGGATAGTAAGAAGCAGTGGTGTCTACATCTGTGAAAGGAAGTGTCTTTCCTGTAGAGCCTGCGGCTCCGTCAAAGGCAAATCTCATCACAAACTCAAGGAAATGTGCTCTTGTGATGCCTTCGCCAAGGTTTGCAGGGAAAGTATCGGTTTCATTTAAAATACCAAGCCCCATAAGGAGGGAAACACCCTCGTAAAGTTCGGTGGACGCGGAATCAAATTCCATTTCGGCAATATCCTTGCCTGTGAGATTTTCCGCACCAACTGTTGTGAATAAGCCCATGCACATCGACAGTATCAAAACTACCGACAGCAGGCTTTTTATTATGTAATTTTTCATATGAATCCTCCTGTCTTTCAAATTGAAAATGAATAATTTTGGATTATTTTCAATTTTCAATTATCGTCTGTGTAGTGATACCAAGCTCGGGTGCGTGTTCTGAATTAATACTGTAAAGATATACCTCTCCCCATCCATTGTCGGGAGTATAGCGGAGAGTGATTGAAGCAGTACCCTTTGAGGTGTCTATAAGTTCACCTACGTTAACATTAATACTGCCGTAGGCTGTGCCTGCGGAAACTGCTGTGGTAAGGCTCTTTCCACTTTCCTTATTGGTAACCAAAATTGTGCCGTTTTGTGTTGCTCTGCCAAAGAGGACAATGTTTGCACCCTTAACGTTTCCATCTACTTTCACGGGGAAGGTATATGTGATTTCACTCTGCTTATTTCCTCTTGCGGTTAAGGTGTTAAGGCTTCTTCCTGCGTTAGCACTGTTCTTAACGGTAGAGGCTTTTCTTCCGCCTACAAAAAGCACACGCTCGCTTGCATTTGCCCCTGTTTTCTGATAAGCAATCTTGATATTGGAAATATCGGGAAGCTCTACCCAATCGGGGTCCTGAGTAATTTCAAGACGGGGACTGGTGGAGGTTGTACCCTTTGATTTCATACGGCTTCCGTCTACGCTTGCCTTTGTTTCCCATGTGTGGTAGTCAAGATAAAGACGGAGCATTGTAGTGCCGTTTGCCTTGGCTTCCTTCACATAGTCTGTAAGGTCAAGGTATGCGGTAAGTGCCGATGCAGTCTTAGCGATTGGGTCCTCCTTATATATAGGAAGCTTGTCTGTTTCAGTCAGGGTGATTTTTTTGTTTTCGGTAAAATCAAGTGTACCGAACTTCACTCCGTCCAGACCGCTCGTAACTTCGTGCACATAGTATGTACCCTTTATATTAATTTTCGCAGCGGTAATTACAAGCTTTGCCGTCGTAAACTCCTCGGGTACATTGGTAATGTCTATTTCGTAGAACATTTCACCTGTTGCAGCAGAGGAAAGAGTATTCATTCTGTAGTAAGAAGCACTTTCGTTATGAGAGGCAGTATAAACGCCCGCCTCACTCTTGGCAACATAGGTCTGATTTGTAATATAATAGGGTGTAACTGTGGGATTCTGATTAATATAAGCCGCGTTTGAAGCAGCATCGTAGCTATATGTAAGGTTGAATCCCTTTGCAACAAAGGACAGGGGTACGAACAATTCCTCCCCTACTATATAGGGAACAGGATTGATATCTGCCAGTGCTGTACCGATTTTACCGGTGCGGCTGTCTGCCTGGGCTACAAGCTTGTTCGAGCCGAGGGTACAGATGGCAATTGCGTCCTCCTCCATAAAATCATATTTTCCGCCGAAAAGCTCTGTCACTTCACGAAGCGGAACAACTACCTCATTTCCCGAAACGGAAATGGGATTTTGGAAAATCATTTCTTCGTTATTGATAAAAAGCTTTAAGTATGTAGCTTCCGTTTCCGCCGCAATTGTAATGCCTGTGAAAGCAAGGCAAAAGCAAACAAGAAGCGAAATAATACGGAAATTATTTTTTGTTTTCATATATAATCTCCTTTCTCGCAAATGCATTGCATTTGCAGTTGTATTTGCTGTGCAAGTGGTATTGCTACGCAGTGATATTCGGCTACCGCCGAGTGGTATTGTGCTTCGCACAGTTTGGCAAATACAATACCACTAAAGCCGTAGGCTTTAATAACACTTTTGCATCTGCAAAAATATCACTCTGCGTTAACGCAGAATATAACTTTTATTCGTTTTCTAATTGTTTGGGTTTTGTTTCGATTTGGGGACATATCCCCAAATCGAAACATTTTTGCGTTATGTGCATTGTAGGGGCGGATATTATCCGCCCGTTTAGTTTTAGTTACGGTGTTGTTACATTGATTGCAGGAGCAAGTGTTGTGCTATCCCAGAGGAAGAGCTTCACTGTACCGTCTGCAAGGCCTTCAATAGTACCGCTGATTACGCCTTCTACAGCATTAGCTGCATTAATAGTTGCAACCTTCGCATCTACCATTGTAGTTCCGTTAAAGGATGCTGCGATAAGCATTGCAGTACCTGTTGTAGTTGTTGTGGTTACAGTGTAATTACCGTCGTTGTCCAATGTGATTTCAGCGTCGGAGAAATCGTCTACAGCAGGAGCTTCAACAACTGTACCTGTTATAGCAAGCTTCCAGTTGGACATCTTATCAGCCTTCAAACTAAGCTGCGGAGTAGTGTCAGTTCCGTCAGCAGCAGTAAGTGCCAAATATACATATCCGTCATGATAGTATTCACTGTTGTTAAATAAAGCAGCATTTAATGTCACTGTAGCATTTGATTCACCGCTTCCTGATCTCTTTATTTCGGCACGCGGTGCAACGTTCGTACCACCATTCACAGGCTTAACGAGAGTAGTCAAGGTTGTGCCGTTAGCCTTAGCTGTTGCGGCTGCTTCATAGTCGATATAGGAAAGCGGAGCAACATACACATACGTGTTTGAGGAACCAGTTAGCTGAATTCGTGTAGTAAATTTCATTGTGTTAAATACTAAGTTTTTACCAACGTTGATTTTCCAGAGAACCCAGTTATTTGAATTAATAACCGGATTGCTGTCAGAAGACCAAGTCTTACTCGTTATAGTCTGAACACCTGTGGTTGTATTTTGAGAAACCCATAAAACTTCCATAGGGTTATCTGTAGCAGCAGCCGCAACGGTCTTGCTGAATGTTTCTTCTGCCATTGCAACGGTTCCAAACACAGTTGACATAAGTGCCAAGGTTAAAATTAATGAAATTAATTTTTTCATTGTCATTTTCTCCTTATTATTGATATTTTTAATTAACATTCTTATCAATGACACATTAATGAGTCATTGATAAATCTAAGCCATCCTCACCATTAAGATATCTTCTTACACGCTTCTGACGCTGGGCATCGTAGTCGCCCTTTGCCACTGCCTTTTTAAGATCGCGACTTGCACGTGCTCCAATATCTTTGATTGCGGCATCTATAGTCATTTCGCCCATCCAAATTTTCTGGAAGAGGGTTGCCCAGCCGTCGCCTTCAATAGTAAAGGCTTCTGCCTTTGCGTAGCGGTTTGTTTCGTCAACAAACTGTGCAAACTGTGCAAAGTGAGGATCAACCTTATCCTTATCATAGTTTTCAAGAACGTCTGTCTTCATAGAAAGGTTGATACCTGCTTCAAAGATAGCTGTTCTTGTTTCAAGGCTATAGAGGAACTTGAATACTTCCATCACAGCTTCGCCGTCCTTTTCGGCAGCTTTCTTGCTGATAATCATGGAAGCACCACGCTGGTTCC
The DNA here is from genome assembly GCA_017451505.1 of Clostridia bacterium. Lineage (GTDB taxonomy): Bacteria > Bacillota > Clostridia > UMGS1883 > UMGS1883 > UMGS1883. The sequence continues at coordinate 6,900 of JAFTOF010000012.1, forward strand.
AATGCTTGTTAAGCTCACGACCGTCGGGAGCAGGGTACTGACATACTGCCCAGTCACATTCTGCAGGGAACTGGTCGGTATATACTCCTACGTCCCAGCTAATTGCCGGAATCATACCGATGATGCCCGATGAGAAGTATGCACGTGCATTATCGTTATTAAGAGTCATAGCTCCGGGGAAAAGACTTCCGTCCTTTTCCATGTCGAGAATCCACTGGAACTGCTCCTTGTAGTTAGAGTAGTCAGCCTCGAAGGTATCAAGGTCGATAAAGCTTTGTGAGGACTCCTTTGTTTCCGTCTTGTAATAAGAGGAAAGGGGGCTTGTTACAGTGTAGCTTGTGCCCCAGCCTAAGGGGAATGCAAAGCCGTACACACCGCCGCCAAGCGCTGTAATCTTCTTAGCGTACTCTACTACCTCGGAAAGTGTTTCGGGAGGTGAAGGTTCGCCGTTTTTATCAACGATACCTGCCTTTTTAAACAAGTCCTTGTTATAAACAAGGCCTGCTGTTCTTACAGTGGGATAAATCCAGTAGACTTTTCCGTCTATAAGGTTGTCGCCCTCTGTAGGCTCCTGATCAAAATCCTTGAGGAATTCTTCACCGCCAGGAAGGTCATTGATTGCGGCTACATCGCCAAGTTTAGTGAACTTTTCACGCTGATTACCGCTTGCACTGAAGATGTGCGGAAGCTGACCGTTCTGCTGTGCCACGTCGATTTGCTGTGAATCGGTGGTTGTTACGTAATCAATGAAAATATTCTTTTCATCGCCTTCGGACGCGTTCCATTCGTCCACAAGACCTTCGTAACAAACCTGTGCAGCAGCTTCGGTTGACCATATGGTGATTACCTTATCGTCACTGTCCGCTTTTGCCTTCTTTTTTGCTTCCTCTTTTCCGCCACAGCCTGCAAATGTGCCGACTGCAAGAGAAAGAGACAAAGCAACTGCCATAAGTTTTTTCATGTCGTTCTTTCCTTTCTTTTTTTTGTATATGTAATTTAATTTAATTAATCCCAAAGTTAAGTTCGATTCATATCTCTAACACGTACACTCTCCGTGTTAATCCTCTTCCATCATCGAATCCACGCCAAGGCGTTTGAGGCTGTCTACAAGAGATTTCATACTTTTACTGTTAGCCTTTTTAAGGATTTTGCTGACAAATGAACGGATGGTTTCCTCCTCCACGAAACGCATTTCTGCAATTTCACTGTAGGAATAGCCTTTATAGCAAAGCTTAAGTATCTGAAATTCACTCTTTGTAAGGCGGCTGATAACAGTCACCATATAAATGAGGCTGTTACGCTCGTTTTTCATGCGAATCATTTCATTTACCAAGACCTTGTTTTTAATACTTTCCATGGCACTTCCGTTTACGTTGTCGCAAATGGTATCTATCACGTTACGAAATCCCGATGTCTTTGTGACATAGTCACAGGCACCTGCCATAAAGGATTTAACTATATTTTCGTCATCATCGTGAACCGAAAGCATAATTACCTTAATTTCGGGAAGTGATTTTAATATTTTCTCGGTGGCATCGATTCCTGCGGTGTCGGTTTCCATTTGGATATCCATCAGTATTACGTCGGGCTTTATTTTTTCCGCCTTTGCAATGGCTTCCTTACCGCTTGATGCCTGCCCAACTATTTCAAATTTCGGTTCGTGAGAAAGCACCAGTGAAAAATATTCTCTGATATCCTGCATATCGTCCACTACCATGATTCTGATTTTATCCATTGTTATCACGTCCTTTGTTGTTTTTGCAATTTCTTACCATCTTGGTAAGAAGATGTACAGCGTTGCTCCGTCTTCATGCTTATTATTCATAGCATAAATATGGCCGCGATGCTTTTTAACAATTTTATTGGTATGAACAAGCCCTATTCCCCAGTTATTTGTTCTGGATTTTGTGGTATACAGGGGCTTGAATATTTTTCGTGTGTATTTGGTTTTAAAGCCCGATCCGTTGTCCTTGATTTCGATTACAACCCATTCAAAATCGGAATATGCTTTAATTTCTATTTTGCCTTTTCTTTCTGTCTGGGAAATTGATTCAGCGGCATTTTTAATGATATTTGAAACCGCCTCCACCATATAGAATTTATCTGCCATGACGAAAATCTCGCCGTCTTGGTACTTTTTTACTATTTCAATATTTTCAAGATGTGCCTTTACTCCATAGAGTGCATCTTCGAGAATTTCAGCAACATCCACCCTTTTCTCGTACAAATCCACGCTTTTGTTAATATTGAGAACCTTGTTGAGCCTTGTAATATAGTCGTTAACCTTTTCGTCAAGTTCACGGAGGTTTCTGTCTCTTTCATCTCCGCTGCAGAGCATGGATTTTTTTATCAGAATATCATAGGAGAAAAGCACGTTTTTAAACATATGGAAAATTTCTATGTAGTTGCGGTCAACCTTGTGTAGGTTGCGGGCACACATCATCTTTTCCGCAAAGCCGATTCCCCTCGATACGTCAAGTCTGTTTACCACTACGAACATTATCAGAACAACTGCCACCAATCCGCAAATCATGACAAGATGACCGAAAAACGATATGTTCGGAACAAAATACAAGAACGCCGTTATGGGGGTTGCTACAAACATTGTCCTGAACATTCCGCTGTGGATTAGTACAAGGACAAAGGTATTTAAAAGGCACGAGCAAATTATCATACCTGTTGATTGCCTGCGTTTAATGGGAGTCATCTCTTTAAAGTGCCTTGCAAAATATATAATCGGCACTGCCATAAATGCAATGAAAACCAGATAGTAGAATATATCTACTGCATATATGAGATATTTTAGAATTACATCCGTGACGCCCTGCGGATTAAGCATTACAAGATAATATTTAAGCAAGGAGCTTGGATCGTAAAACAACACCGAGGATATTGCTATAATTATAATTCCTACAAGGGAAAAAATTACCGTCTTGGAATATTTCACCGTGTTTGAAAAGAAAAAGTACATGAAACACGGAAAAAGAAGCATGTACAAGCCCATCATTACGTTGAAAACCCGTACTATTAAATTGAGCGGCAGCCTCAGATTTTCAACGAAGTTATAAAGCATGTAGTCAAGCTGGGTTATTCCGTTGTAGTAAGAAAAGTAGTTTCCTGTTCGCATCATGGAAACAAGCACCAGAAGGAGGCATACCTCCAAGGCACATACTATACCGGCAAAGCACCATGCAAAGCGGTTTACGTATGACTTAATCAAAAAGTACACACACAACACTATAAGCGAACTGAAAATAAGTACCATATAATCACACCTTTCTGCAGACAACTGCAGAAAAAATTATATCAAATTTTTCTTTTACAAGAAAGAGGGAAATTTATGTTAGAAATCGAAAATGAAAAAACACAAGATTTTCACTCCACCTTCCGTATTTCTGATTCAGCGTTCGTTTCCGCTTTCCGGAAATTTTCACGGAAGTTATTTTCATAAGTGGCAATAATCTGGTCAACCGTCATTTCTCCCGACCAGACGTAATCTATGGCTTCTTTCGTAGTCATCGGCTCGCTTCCGAAGCTTTCCGTGTGGGTTCTTTCGCCTATCTTAGTATATCGGGAAGCAAACCCCTCCCACTGCTTTGGTGTGTTAGAAAGGTCTGCACCTTTCATTCTTTCGGGTATTCGGGGAATTGCCACTCCTGCGGAGTAAAGCTCCTGCTGAAAAGAGGGCGAATGAAGAAAGCTGAATACCTCCATCACCTTTGCTCTGTTCTGATTAAGTGCCTTTGGCCCTATACAGAAGCCTGATGTGGCATTAATGGTAGAACCAATTTTATCATAACCGTCCACCACGGGAAGCGGAGCTACTCCCCACTCACACTCTGTCGGAAACTGATGCGTGAGAACACCAACGTCCCAGCTGGCACCGATGAACATACCGATTCGTCCTGCGGCAAACTGGCTTCGCATCATGTCATTATCCAAAATTTCAGCACCCGGGAAATAAGCTTTGCATTTCTTTATCTCCAAAAGCCACTCCAGAGCTTTCCGAAGATATGTATAATCTTTGCTTCCCATAGCATAATCTATTTCAGATGGTATACATTCCGTAAACGGGCCGCTGAACATTGCACCTGAATAGGTACTTGTTTTAAGGGGAATTCCCAGTCCGTAGCACCCGTCCTCCGGATGAGTCAGCTTAATGGCGGTAGCCGTGTACTCACTCATAGTTTTGGGGACGAGCGGTTCTCCGTTTTCATCAACTATGCCATAGCGTCTGAACATATCCTTATTGTAGATGAGGGCAAAGGTAGTAACCTCGCCATTTACGAAATATGTCTTTCCGTCAAACTGTTCTTTCCCCTCAACCAAAGGCTCTCCGTAGCTTTCTATAAACTGCTTGCCGCCGGGAAAAAGTTCAATCGGGACAATCTGCCCGTTTTTAGCATACTTTTTCTTGTTTCCCGGTACTCTGAAAATTTCCGGTGTGGTTCCCTCCTGCAAAGCGGTGAGGATTTTCTCGTTATACTCAGTAGAAGCAAAGCACTCATAATGAATATATATGCCCTTTTCCTTGCCCACGGTTCTGTTCCAGCGGTCAATAAGCTTTGTATACACAGCTTTACTTCCCGCCTGCCCTGACCAGACAGTGATTACCGCTCTGTCAGAGATGTTGTCGGAATCATCTACACAGCCGGGGATGACAATTACAGTCATCAGAACTATAACCGTTATTAAGCTTATCAATAATACAATACGCTTCTTCATACCCGACCTCCGATTATATATTTTAAAATGTGCACACCAAAAAAATGGTGGACTTTCACTCACTAATATTTTAACATTTTTACCCACTGCAAACAAGTTTATATTTTCGTCCGTTTAGCGGTAATTTTTGGGGCTTGGTGCGGTTTTCAGGTGAAAATGTTTAAATTTTCTACTTATATTTGGAATTTAATTCTTCAATACTCAAAATTAGGTAAAATGTGTACTTTCAGTGTAGTAAAAAAGAGTGCAAAAGACCTGGTTAGCACCAAGTCTTTTGTGTTCTTTTCAAAGAAAAATTTATTATTCAAACTGAGAATTGTAAAGTGTACTGTAGAAGCCGCCTTTTTTCATCAATTCTTCATGGCTTCCCATTTCCGCTATTTTTCCGTCCAAAACAACCATGATTGTGTCTGCATCCTGTATGGTAGACAGCCTGTGTGCAATTACAAAGCACGTTTTTCCACGCATAAGCTCTCGCATTGCCTCCTGAATTTTTATCTCTGTACGGGAATCCACGTTGCTTGTTGCTTCGTCAAGAATCAGCATCTGCGAATTTGCAAGCATTGCACGGGCAATGGTAATCAGTTGTCTCTGCCCTTTGGAAATATTCACGCCGTCATCGGTAAGAATTGTATCATATCCATCGGGCAGACTTTCGATATAAGAATCAATGCGTGCCGCCTTTGCCGCTGCCTTTACTTCTTCTATTGTTGCCCCTTCTCTGCCGTAGGCAATATTGTCAAAAATACTTCCGCAGAAAAGCCACGTATCCTGCAATACCATGGTATATGCACGGCGAAGCGAATCACGGGTAATATTTCGGACATCTGTATTATCAACAGCTATGCTTCCGATCGTTACATCATAAAAACGCATAAGAAGATTTATTATAGTCGTCTTACCTGCACCTGTGGGACCTACTATTGCAATCGTTTTTCCCGCAAGAGCTTCAAAGGACACATTTTCCAAAATGGTTTTATCCTGGGAGTAACCGAAGCTTACGTTTTTAAAGCACACCTCGCCCCTTGTATTTTCAAGAAAAACTGCGTTTTGGTCATCTTCCTTTTCGGGTTCTTCGTCAATAACCCTGAAAACTCTTTCCGCCGCAGAAAATGCTGACTGAAGCTCGTGTATAATATTAGCAAATTCATTTATAGGGCCTGCGAATTTCCGTGAATATTGAACAAACTGTGCCACACCGCCAAGAGTGATAAAAAACATACTTCCTGTCGCTACCGTGCCGTTTTGCGAATACAGGTACAATATTCCGCCCAGCATCATTACAAGGGAAATTGAAAGGTTATTTATAAAGCCCATGGTAGGCCCCATTGTGCAGCCGTAGTAATCGGCATTATAGTACGCATCCATAGCATCCTGATTACGGTCATTAAATCTGCCAGATATTACATCTTCCCTGCCGTATGCACCGATACTTCGGCATCCCGAAAGCATTTCCTCGGCATATCCGTTAAGCTCGCCAAGCTTTCTTGAACGCAGAGAAAACAGCGGCCTAACCTTTTTTGAGCGGTACTTTGCAAAAAATACGGAAACAGGTACCGTAACCACGAAAACAAGAATCAGCGGCTTTGAAATATTCCACATAAATATCAGTGAGCCGAGCACTGTATAGATACTGGTCATTATCTGCACCAAATCGTGGGAAAGGGAGCTGTTAACGGTGTCAATATCGTAGGAAATACGGCTTATTATATCACCTGTGGGATGGGTGTCAAAATACCCTACAGGGAGCGAAGTAAGCTTCTCAAACAGTTGCTTTCTCATTTTGCAGACAATTTTCTGACCTGTGTACATCATCAAAAACGCCAGAATATAGCTGAGGACTGCCGAAACAACATAGCATAGAATCATTTTCACTATATTTTCCCGTACCACGGCAAAATTAACGCCTTCAGGAGAGGCTATGGCATCTATTGCTATGCCCGAATACTTAGGTCCTAAAAGAGCCAATTGATTTGAAAACAGTGTCATCAAAACGGCAGGTATAAACAAATACCAATAATTCATTATATAGCCGCAGAGCCGCCAAAGTATACTTTTCATAGTCTTTTTATCAAGTTTTTTCCTATCGGGGCGTTTTCCGTCCCCCTTTCCCTGGGGAAAAGAGCCCGGTCCGCCTCCAAACATTCCTCCTTTACTCAACGAAAGCACCTCCCATCTGGGAATCGCTGATTTCCTTGTAGGGAGTACAGCTTTCCATAAGATAATCATGCTTGCCCATGCCGATAATTTCGCCTTCTTCAAGGACTATGATAAGGTCACAATCCTTAACTGAGCTTACCCTCTGTGCAACTGTAACCACCGTCGTACCCTTAAGGTTTTCACGCAGGGCACTGCGAAGGAGTGCATCGGTCTTATAGTCAAGTGCCGAGGAGCTGTCATCAAGCACAAGGATTTCGGGCTTTCCCGCAAGAGCACGGGAAATGAGGGTGCGTTGCTTCTGACCGCCCGAAATATTCGTGCCGTGGGGCGAAAGCATATGATTATACCCATCCGAAAATTTGCTTATAAATCCGTCCGCTTGTGCTATGCGGGCGGCACTCACGACATCATCATGGGATATATTACGCCCGAAACGGATATTTTCCTCTATAGTGTCGGCATACAAAAAATCCTGCTGAAGTGCTGAGCCGAACATAGCATTTAACCGTGCTTTTTCTATGGTGCGGATATCCTCTCCGTTTATGTAAATCGCACCGTCAGACACATCATAAAAACGCATAAGAAGTTTAATCAAAGTTGATTTTCCCGAACCTGTAGCACCAATTATTCCCAAGGATTCCCCCTTTTTGAGGGCAAAGGAAATATTGCTTAGATTATTCTTTTTCCCTTTGTAGGAAAATGTTACATTGTCAAAAGCTATATGAGCCGAATTTTCGCTGTCGGGACAGACGGATTTTGCCATCACATTTATTTCCTCAGGAGCATCTAAAACCTCCCCCACTCTCCGTGCTGAAGCGGCTGATTTTGTATACATTACAAACATACGGCTGACAACCATCATTGACATGGAAATATGAGTGAAATACTGCATAAAAGCAATAATAGTTTCGGGAGAGGATAAACCCTTTTGCACCCTGCCGCTGCTTATGGCTATTACCGCAACTGTTCCTGCATTCATCAGTATATTCATAATGGGATGAACGCTTCCCATTATGACACCTGCATGAACTTCCTCTGCTGAAAGGGCACGGTTTACCTTATCATAACGGCGATGCTCGTAGCCAGATTTCGACAGTGCTTTTATAACACGGATTCCCATATAATCCTCACGAACCACACGCACCATATTATCTACGCATTTTTGCACTTTGTCATAGAGAGGAACACCCTTTTTTGATATAAAAAACACGGTAGCAAATATAAGCGGAAGAACGGCTATCATAACAAGAGAAAGATACGCATCCATAAAAAGGGTGATAGATATTCCGCCTATAAGCATAATAGGGGCACGGACACCCATTCTCTGCATCATATTCACAAAGCCGTGAATGTTATATGTATCGGTTGTGATTCTGGATTCAAGGGAGGGAATCGTGAATTTATCCGTCTGTGAAGCTGAAAGATACAGCGTCTTTTTAAATAGGTCACGCCTTAAATTTTCCGCAAAATCACGGGAAATTTTGCATGCCATACGATTTGCCGAAACATTAAAAACACAGGCAATCAGCGAGCATACAATCATTAAAGCTCCCCAAAAAATAATCTCCTCCACATCCTTACCTATTACGTTTGCCAGAACGTGGCTCAGGATAAACGGAAGCATCAATTCGGCAATTGTTCCAATGAATTTAATACCAAATCCCAGTGCCATTTTTCCGTAAAACTCCCTCAAATATCCGATAACGGTTTTCACCTTTTTTTCACCTCTTCAATGAATATATATGTGAACATTTCTTTTATTTTACCATATCCAAAAGTCAGTGTCAAATAATAAAAAACCTGTTTTGGATGTCCAAAACAGGTTTTTTATTATTTGTTACCACTCACATACATAGACGCCGTTTTCTTTTTTCATTGTAACACCATAGGGTGCGGAAATTTCTGCAAGGCGGTTTATAAAGGAATCATCCTTTGCAAGGCGGGGAAGTCCAATTTCTGATTGATTTCCCTCCATTGCTATCATAACAGGAAGAAGCTCCAGCCTTTTTAATTTACCGTTTTCCGTTTCCCAATATGGGATTACGGTTTCAAACATTTTTTTGTCCTCCATAAGTCCCACGGTAAAGTTTTTGGAACGCTTTTTGAGAAGCTCATAAACAGTGTTTTCTGGAGTAAGCGAATATTTTTCATAAAATTCCATAGGTGCAAATTCGATATTGTAAAGCTGCAACACAAAATCCCCCAGAGAATAAAATATGGGGCTTTCCTTATATACTTCTATTGCACGGAGAAGATGCGGTCCGTGACCTATAACGGCATTAGCTCCGTTATCAATGCAAAAATGTGCAAACTCGGTCAAAAATTCGGAAACATCCTCTTTCTTGGTGCCGTCAAGCTGATGAGAATGTACGGAAATTATAACCTCGTCCGACTGCCATTTTGCTTCTTCGATTGCTTTGCGTACACGCTCTAAATCAGCATCGATTATCTTTCTCACCCATTTTGTGCGATTGCTTTTTATAAACTTCAGTTCGCCGAACATTGCTTCATTTTCTTTCGGAAGCGGTGCATAGCCCTCCTTTGCGGTAATGGTTCGTGCAACATTGACTCCTGTACTTTCTGCAAGTTGCTTAATGAAGCTGAATTCTTCTTCTGTCACTTCAAAATGTTCTTTAAGCCTAAGTCCGTTAATTCCCGGTCTTCCGGGGATACGCTTTGTCTGCTCACCTGCCATGCAGGCAGGATTAAAGGACGTATTTACGGCAATCAGTGCAACTCTGCCGTTTTCAGTTTCCAAGAACTTAGGTGCTGCCGCTTCTGCCAGGTTTCTGCCGCAGCCTGCGTGGATAAATCCGCTGTCCTCTACGGCATCAAGAGTACGTAAAAAGCCCTCATATGAAAAATCAAGTGCATGGTTATTATTAAAGCTTGTCATATTGAAGCCCATCTTTTTTAAATCACCAAGCACTTTAGGCGTAGTTCTGATATATGTACCGCCCGAAAATTGGGAGGCAAAGCACTCCCCTTCTTCATTAAGGGTGGTTTCAAGATTGAAGAACCGAGCATCGCCACGCTCGATAAAGGAGCGCAGTTCCTCGTATCCTTTATAGTTTTCTGCAATTCTGCGTTGTATAATAATATCGCCTGCCGCCGTGAATTTCATAGCCTATCCCTCTTTTGTTCAGATTTTTGTTAATACGTTCAGGAATATTTCCATACCCTTTATGATAGAATTCTTCTCTATCCACTCGTCGCGGGTATGCACGCCGCCGCCTGCCCTTACTCCTATTGCAAGGGAGGGAATTCCCATCGAAAGAGGAATATTACAGTCGGTGGAAGAAGAACCAACACGCAATTCTTTACCAAGTACGCTTTCGATTACAGATTTCATTTTTTCTGTAAAGCAATCCTGCAGGCTCTTATCTATATCCGCACAGGGACGGTCTCCTACCTTTTCAACCGATACCTTTACATCATCACAGTCAGCATCCTTGAATATTTTTTCAAAGCTTTGACGCATTATTTCAAGACACTCGCGATTTGTGGATCGATACTCACAAAGCATGGACGCGTTTTCTGCAATGGTATTTACGCTTGTACCGCCCTCGATTGTGCCAACATTGTATGTAGTCTTGCTGTCTTCACGGACAGGCACTTCGATTTCGTAAATTTTTGCGGCAATTTTGGAAATCTCCACAATCGCATTTTTATTTCCGAAAGCTCCGTACGAATGGCCGCCGGGGGTTTTTACATCCACTTTATAGCGATGCGAGCCTACACTTACATTCGCCATTGCACAAAGCCCACTGTCAAGGGTAATAAACTGCTTGATTCTGCCTTTGTAATCTTTAAAAAGCTGACGTGTACCTTTAAGATTTCCCAAACCCTCCTCACAGCTATTCATGACGAAAAGGATTCCTCCGTCTTTATGCAAATTGTTCTCCACGCAGTATTTTGCCCCCATCATAAGCACACATACGCTCGCTGTATCGTCGCCTACTCCGGGGCAGAATATCTTTCCGTCCTCCTCGCGGGAAGGAAGCGGCTCAAGGTCTGGAAATACGGTGTCAGTATGTGCCGCATAGACTGTTATTGAATCACTGTTTTCAACATTAAGCGGAAATATTACGTTTAAAGCACTGTCAACGTATACACCTTTACACCCATTCTTTTTAAGCCATTCCTTACAATACTCCGCACGTTTGCCCTCGTTATGGCTGGGAGCAGGAATAAGGCAAAGTTCCTTGAGTGTCTGATACAAATAATTTTTATTTTCCAAAATAAACTGTTGAAAATCCATTTTATTTTTCCTTTCAGTCAAACAATACAATCTAATTATAATCCCACTCACCTTTTATGTCAATGTTTTCATCTATCGAATATTTCTATTCTTTTCATAGTTGTAAGCTTTACAATTTCTTGACAAATATAGCATTTTTCAATATACTTGTAATGAAAGGAGCTCTGTTATGAAAACTTTCGGACTTAGCGGAAATAGTCTCAAAATTATTGCCGCAATCTCTATGGCGATTGACCATACGGGAGTGATTTTATTTCCCGATGTTATGCTTTTCAGAATAATCGGACGAATTGCCTTCCCCATCTTTGCATTTTTAATTGCTGAGGGGTGCAGATATACAAAAAACAAGGTGCGGTACTTTTTTGTAATGACACTCTTTGCAGTTATTTTTCAGACATTTTATGCTCTTTTTACGGCGGATATGTATCTGAACATTTTCTTTACTCTTTCCTTTTCAATACTGATAATTTACAGTTTGCAGTTCTTTTCAGATGCTATTAAAGCTAAAAACGCGACTAAAATTATATTTTCCGCCGCCACGGTAATTTTAATCATAGCTTGTGTTTATATTACGGGGCAGTGTTTTTTGATTGATTACGGATTTTGGGGTTGTATGCTCCCCGCCTTTTCGTATGTTGTTCCCGTGAGCGGAAGTATTTTAATGAAATTATTGCGTATTGCATCATTCGGAGCAGGAATGCTCCCCTTAATCAAAAGTGTGGAAATCCCCGTACAAATTTATGCGTTTTTCGCCCTTGTTCCCCTGTTTTTTTATAACGGAAAAAGAGGAAAATACAACATGAAATACTTTTTTTATATTTTCTATCCCGTTCATATAGTAATTTTATACGCAATAAGCAGCATCATATAAAGCGGAGGTGTAAAAATTTACACCTCCGTTCTTATTTGATTGTAATTTCACGGAGCTTGTCCATACGATTGTCAAGCTCTGCACTTAAATTTGCACAATGAAGAAGTTCTTTTGCCATTTTCTCGGAAAATTCAAAATCCTTTTTATAGCGAAGCTGATGTTCCAAGCTTGCCCACGAATCCATTGATATTGTACGAAGCTGAATTTCCACCTTCATGCTGCGTTTTTCATGAGAAAGGAAAATTGGAACACTGACTATAAGATGAAGAGAACGATATCCGTTAGGTTTTGGATTCTTAATATAATCCTTTTCGCAGATAAGTGTGATGTCGTCCTGTTTCAAAAGAGCATCACGAAGTAAATATACATCATCTGTAAAAGAGCATATTACCCTTATTCCGGCAATATCGCTGAGATTTTCTTCTATTGCCTTAACAGAAAGTGATAGTCCCTTTCCCTCCAGCTTTTCACGAATGCTGAAAAGGCTTTTCAGACGGGTTTTCATTCCGTTTATGGGATTACGGTCATATTGCAGTGAAAACTGCTCATTAAGAACGTTAAATTTTGTTTCTACTTCCATCATGGCACAGCGATAATATGCCATCAAGGTATTAAACTGCATCATTCTTTCACTGATGACCTCTATATTTGTATCTGCATCCTTAAAAAATGACTGCACACGTTTTTGATATTCTTCTTTTTCGTTACGCACGGCGTTACCTCATTTCGACATTTTCTTTCGCCTATAATGATACCTGAGAAATAGAGAAAAGTCAATTGAGTTTTCAATTTGTTAATTAATTAGGAGTTTTTTCTGAAATTTAAGTTTATTTCTGCTCTTTCAGTCGTTTTTTAGCATCTTCCACGCTTTCTCCGTCGCGGGTAAGAAACTCTTCATCAAATTTATCCTCTATTTTAGTATAGCCGTCTACTACACCTTTTTCGATTATTTTGTAGCCTTCTACAACCGTGTTTTCAATTTTCTTATAACCTGCGGTTACTCCGTCTGCTATTTTTTGGTTTGCCTTTACTAATTTTGATTTAGCCATATTTTTTTCTTTCCTCTCTTACTTGATACCTTTATTTATGGGAATAAGCGACAGTAAGATAAGTATACCAACCGTACCTATAATGGTGCCGAGAGCATAATATTTCCATACCAGGCAGAAGCACATTCCAACTCCAAGTATAAGTGCCCCTAAGATAGCTAATAAAGACAGCATAATACATCTTTGGTTAAGCTTAATGGGGGCTTTGTGTTCCATTTTCCTCCATATGAAAACTGTAATAATCCCCAGTACTATTCCTATGCTGCCAGTATAACTCCTGTCCCAAAAGCATTCCACTCGGGAAGAAGTGCCATACACATACCTAATGCAAAAAACATCATGCTGACAGTTCCCAGCATCATTGCAACAAAACTGCTTTTTTTCATAATATCTACCTCCTTATTTTTTAAAACAACAGTTGTTTATTTATTGCAATTATAGTATAATAAATAAAAGATTAAATTTCAATCATCAATTTTCCGACATTTGTCGGGTTATTAGCCGTCGGCTATTAAAAAAGGAGCAAATTATGAATGTAAAAAACAATAAACGAAAAAGAGAATCCATGGAAAAAATCGAAAGAGTCTTTATTAGTCTGCTTCAAACAAAGGATATCGGTCAGATATCCGTGACTGATATATGCAAACAAACTAATCTTAACAGAAGCACTTTCTATGCAAATTATATTGATATTTACGATTTGGCAGATAAAATCAAAGAGAAGCTGGAAATGGATTTTTCAGCCCTATTTACTGATGACAGAATACTTAACGAATCTGACGGGGCATTGAAAATGTTTCGTCACATCAAAGAAAATCAGCTTTTTTATAAAACATACTTTAAACTCGGATATGATGAAAAGCATCAGGTTTACATATGGGACAGCGAGCGTGCCAAAAAGGATTTTGAAAGCAAGCATATAAAATACCATATAGAATTTTTCAGGAACGGCATTAATGCAATTATTAAAATGTGGCTAAATGAAGGCTGCGTTGAATCCCCCGAGGAAATGACCGAAATAATAAAAAGCGAATACAAAGGCAGATAAAACAGACGGCTGTAAAAATAAGTTTTACAGCCGTCTGTTTTATACCTCTATATCTGCTCTGCTTCCGCCCATCTTGTCCTTTGTTACAATAATCCGTCTTTCAATGCGTTCTTTAAGCTCTCCCACATGGGAAATAATTCCTACAAGGCGATTACCGTCTGCAAGGGAAGAAAGTGCCTTCACTGCCTGAGAGAGTGATTCTTCATCAAGCGAACCAAATCCCTCGTCAACAAACATGCTCTCGAGCTTAATTCCGCCTGCCGAGGATTGAATTTCGTCGGAAAGTCCCAATGCAAGCGAAAGCGAAGCTTTAAAGGATTCACCGCCAGAAAGCGTTTTAACGCTTCTTAGTGTGCCGTTATAGTGGTCGAGGACATCAAGTTCCAGTCCGCTTTGACTGCGGTTGTTTTCAGCCTCAATTCTTCGTTTTAACTCATATTGACCGCCTGACATAACCATAAATCTTCTGTTGGCACGGTTTATGATTCTGTCAAAGTATGTCATCTGAATATAAGTTTCAAGCATGATTTTCTCCTTACCGCTGATGTTTCCGTTTGCAGTATTGGAAAGTGCTTTCATCCACGTCCATTTTTCTTCAACCTTTTTTATTTCGTCAAGCTTTGTTTTAATGTTTTCAAGGGAAGCCTTGTTTGAAATAATTCGGCTGTGAACGGTTTTGGATTTTATATCAAACTCTTTTTGTTTTTCCTCAAGGAGTTCTTTCTGCTCCCTCTCCTTTTCCAAATCAATATCTGTGCCGATACCTAAACGCTTTTGAATCTCCACCTTTGCCGATGTGAGGGAAGCAAGCTTTTCCTTGTTTGCATTTACCGCATTTGTTACATTTTCATACATCTTTTGGATACTTTCAATTTCTGTGTTCAAAGCAGTAATTTCATTTTCAGCCTCGTTTTTGGTTTCAAATGTCAGCTTGGCTTTTAACTGTGAAATACGCTTTTCCAAAGATTCATTTTCGATAGTTTTTGTTTTGACTTCATCAGATATTTTGCTTAGCAATTCCCTTGCACTTTCCAGTGCATTATTTTTTTTTGGTAAAAGTTCATTTATTTCCTCTTTGCGGTCAATTTTCTCCTGTGCCAGACTTATTTTCTTGCCCAGTTCCTTTGTCAAAGCATCAGCTTCGGATAATTTTACCGCAATCATAGCTTTGACATCTGCTATTAAGCACTCTCCTAAAATGGATACCATATCCTTTTTCAGACTGTTTTCCTTCTCGGTCAATGCACCCTTCAGCCTGCCTGCTTTTTCCCTCGCATCAGTAACGGCTTTATCCGCTTTAATAACCTTTTCGGAGAGAATATCAAGTTCTTCCTTTGTTGGGACATTGTCAGGCTTTACGGCAACCCTTGGGTGCGTTGTAGATCCGCACACGGGGCATGGCTGATTCACTTCCAGAGAATCTGCCAAAATCCCTGCCTGTGCTTCAAGATAAATCCTTGTCTTTTCTTTTAGCTCTGCATCGAGGAGTTGTGCATCATTATATTTTTCTGTATAATCTCCGTTTGCCTTAAAATATTGGATACCTGATTCTATAACAGCATCAACATCTTTGT
Source organism: Clostridia bacterium (assembly GCA_017451505.1). Taxonomy (GTDB): domain Bacteria; phylum Bacillota; class Clostridia; order UMGS1883; family UMGS1883; genus UMGS1883. Next base: position 22,588 of record JAFTOF010000012.1, read on the forward strand.
CTAAATTTCTTAGTTTTTCTGTTTCGCCTTCCTGTCTTCTCTTGTCGTTTTCAAGCTTGATTTTTTCTTCGCCTGCTTTTTCAAGAGACTTGTTTTCTTCGGCAAGTGCAGTTATTTCATCTGTAAGGGATTTAATATCCGCCTCTGTTTTATCCAAATTTTCAGCACTGTCTTCAATAATTTTTTTGTTGATATTGAAAACATTTTGCTTCTGCGAAAGCTCGTCATAATCAGGCAGAAGTGCCCTTATCTCTGCCGCTTTCCGGGTAAGCTCTTTTGTTTTGGGAAGTCTTTTTTCCTCTGCTTTGAGCTTTTCCTTTAATTCTTCTCCCTTTTCTGCTTCCGATTTAAAATCAGCTTCATTTTTTTCAAGGTCAGCTTTAGCAATGAGAACATCCTCACCCTTTGTGATTTTTGCCTTTGTATCGTCCAGTTCCTTTTGTATGCGTTCTTTTTCCTGTGAAATATTCCTTTCGGTTTTTTCGTCATCAAATATAAGCTTTTCTAAAAGCTCAGCTATTTCTGCAGTAGTTAATTCGCCGTTTTTTGCCCTGTCTACTTCCGCAAGGTCGGGATTTTCCGCATCGCATACTATACCGCTTATATACTGATTAATACTGCTTTTAATCGCATCATATTCATGACTGAGCTTGCCCGATTCAGTCTTGAGCCTTTCCTGTAACACATAATAATTCTGTGTTTTGAAAAGCTTCTGAAAAATTTTCTTTCGCTCATCCGTTGATGCAAGGAGAAGCTTTAAAAAGTCCCCCTGTGCAAGCATTGCAATCTGGGTAAACTGGTTTTTATCAATTCCCAATATTTCAACAACTGCATTATTTACTTCTTTAAGCTTTGTCACAATTCTTCCGTCGGGATAATGAAGGGTAGCATTCGCCTTTTCTGCGGTATATCCCTCGCCCCGACTTTTCGGACGGGTATATTCTGGGTTTCTTTTTACATAATACTCTTTTCCGCCATAAGAAAAATAAAGCTCTACCTCGGTAGGAGTTTCGGGCATTGCATACTTTGAACGGAGCATTGACGCCTCCCTGTTTTCTCCGCTGGCTTCTCCAAAAAGTGCGAATGTAATGGCGTCAAAGATTGTAGTCTTACCTGCTCCTGTGTCGCCGCAAATAAGATAAATACCGCCTTTTCCGAGGGAACCGAGGTTAAGCTCTGTTCTTCCTGCATAGGGCCCGAAAGCAGACATAATTAACTTTATCGGTCTCATGTTTCTCCCTCCCATACATCGGCAATCAGATTTTCAATAAATTCTCTTTGGATTTCATTCATTTCGGAATTATTCTGCAATTTGTAGAATTCCGAAAAATGCTCTATCGGTGACTTTTTCTCCGCCATATCGGCACCTTCAATTACATTTGTGCTTCTTGTACGCAGATTGTCATAATCAAGCTTCATAAGGTTATGGTAGACGGTGCGGAGCTTACCTATTGCATCGGGGATATCCTCCTCGTCCGTCAGGGTAATATGAATATAATCCTCCCCGTAGGTTGTATCCTTATAGAAATCACGAAGCATTATTTCTTCATACTTGCCTTTAATTTCAACCATATCCCGCATAGGTATAAGGGGAACGGTTTTTACGTCAAGGCTCCCCTTTTCCCCAAGTTCAACCACGGTGACACTTTTATTGTCCTTTGCTTCTGAAAAAGAGTATTTAAGCGGTGTTCCGCTGTATCTCACCTTTTCACTTTTGCAGTTTTGCGGTCTGTGTATATGACCGAGGGCAGTATAGTCAAATGGTGCAAAAACAGAAACGTCCACATTATCGCTTCCGCCTACTGAAATTTCCTCCGACTCTGTTCTGTCCGCACCCGTCACAAACTGATGTGTAATCATAATATTACGCCCATTGGTGTTTATTTCAAGCTTATCCACTGCAAGCTTAATCGCATCCGTATATGAATTTATTTCTGCATCTTCATTAAACTTACGTACATGTGCAGGCTTTATAAACGGAAGCATCCACACATTGATTTTCCCGTATTCATCCTCCAGAGTAACAGGGGCTATCTCCCCATTATAAACGGGAGAGAGATATATTCCGCCCTGCTCCATAAGCCTTCCGCCAAAGGCAATACGCTCGGGTGAATCGTGATTCCCGCTTATTACGAAAACATTTAGCTTTCTTTTTGATAAGCCGACTAAAAAATCATCAAAAAGAGCCACCGCCTCGGCAGATGGAACGGACTTGTCATACACGTCACCTGCTATAATTACACCATGGGGCTTTTCTTCATCTATAATGCTTGTTATCTGTTTCAGTATGTATTCCTGATCCTCAAGCATTGAGTATTCATTTACACGCTTACCTATGTGAAGGTCGGATAAATGTATAAATTTCATAAAGGATACTCCTTTTTGCTACCTAAATCTATCCGTATTTTATCATAAACCGCTCCTCTTATCAATGATTTTTTGCATGCTTTAATGTTTTTAAGCACTTAAAAAGCCTGCTGACTTTTACATCAACAGGCTTTGCCTCTTAATCAAGCATGTTTAATTGTTTATTTCTATTCTATCGCCGGGCTTATACATTGTACCACCATATTCCCAACCCTCAAAGGTCATTTTTTCGGGGAAAAATGCCTGCATTGGTGCAATTACTTCATTGCCGTATCTTTCAAGAGTTTGGTATATCACCTGATTTTCATAACGAAGCTTTGCCGGTTTGTAATACCGGAATTTATCATACTCATAGACGATTGTACCGTTATGACTACCTATGAAAGCCTCGTTTGTAGTTGTAGAAAATGCTATTGCATCGGTGTTTATGGTGTGGCGTCCGAACATACCCGGAACTACATGCCAGCTGTTTCCGTAGTCCACTGATTCATAAAGAGTGGGGCTGGGCTTGGAATATGTACCCTTTAACCCAAGCAGCATATGATTAGGCTTTTTAGGATTTTGCACCAGTGTACTGAATGCTTTATAGGAAATCCCGTTCATACAAGATGTGGAAATCTTAGTTGAAAGCTTTATACTGCCAATCTTATCCTCTGTCTTATACCAGACTTTGTCACTGTCCTCTGCATCAAAGAAGGCTCTTAACCCACTGCCTGCTTCAAAAATAGTCACGTCCACCCAATTTGTACCCTTATCATCGGAATATTTTAAATTGTATGTAGGGTTGTCACCATAAATATCCCACGCAAGCATTTCATTTCCTTTTACATCGAGAAGAAAATATGGATTAGGTTCCCATTTGACACCATTGTCTTTGCTTGTTGCACAGGAGGCATAAATTGTATTTTCCTCGGTTTCGTCATACTCAAGTATTGCAGTGTTTTTATTTACAGGGTCAGTAATGCGGGGATAAAATGCACCACTTGTATAGTCTTCATAGGTTTTTCCGCCATCTGTGGAAACAATGATTCCCACATTCGGCTTGCTTGTGTTGGCATTTCCATACCAGCAAATCATTCGCTGACCTGTAGAATCGTGCTTATCGGTAAGCGTTCTGGTGACGATTGTGTCGCCTCCAAATGCCGGAGTCGGGGTAAAGCAGGAAACGTTGTCCTTTGTATAGTTACTGCTTGACACAACCATATTTCTGTCAGTACACGATAGTATCAGCCGTCCGTTTTCATCCATATTAAAATGAGTTATGGAAAGTCCGGAAAAGCCACTGCTCTTTCTCTGCCATGTGTTACCGCCATCAGTAGATTTGTTGGGACCTGCCGAGCAGACATACATAATATCACCGCAGATATCAACACCCTGAGAATGTTGCATATTAACACTGCCACGGAAGGTGTCCGCACCTGTGCCAAGGGATTCGAAATTAATGGTCTTCCATTTCGCTAATCTCGCTAAGTATTGAGATTCGACGTAATCAAGAGAACTATAAGCAATATAGCGGAAATTCTTGTCACAGCTGGGGTATGAGGCGTATAGTTTCTCCTCCGTTATTCTGAGACGAATTACAGCAGCGCTGTTACGCACATAGTCATATCCCGTTGCTTCACTGTAAAATTTCGTCCAGCTGCTCCCTTGGTTCGATGAAATATACAGTTCATAGGTTTGTGTATCGGGATTGTATACACCGACTATGTAGCGGCTCTTTACAGGGTCAATTACAAAGGAATAAGCGTTCCAATTATTTTCCTCTGATATATAAATCTTCTTCCAAGTAGCTCCGCTGTCATAGCTTACATTGATTCCGTTAAGACTGAAGCCTGACTTTGCATAGCAGGCAATAATTGTCTGCCCGTCTTCGCTGACGGTAAGTGATGTGGCACGAACTGTGTTGTCCTTATCATTAGTCGTTTCATCTGCGGCAAGTATGGATGACCATGTTTTACCGCTATCGGTGCTTTTTATAACGCCCTTTGCTGTCACGGCATAAAGATTGCCGCTGTTGTCATAGGCAAAAAGCTTATCAACAGTTGACGAGGAAATATAATCTTTATACACAAGCGTCCAGCTACGGCCCTTGTCCTCGGAGCGATAGATTCCGGGGGCACACTCTCCTACATGGGTTCCGATTGAGTATGCAAAAAGAATATTTTCA
>JAFTOF010000013.1 GCA_017451505.1 Clostridia bacterium
GACGCAGAGGTCACACCCGTTCCCATTCCGAACACGGTAGTTAAGCTCTGCAGTGCTGATGATACTTGGTGGGAAGCCGCCTGGGAAAGTAGGTCGTCGCCGGAACAAAAAAAAGAACACTTACGAATGTGAGTGTTCTTTTTTTGTTCAACTAAATCCGTCACTGCCGGACATATCGTTTGTTGTGATATGACAATATAATTTAGAGGGTGGTACTCCATATTCTTTTTTTACAACACGACTGAAATATTTAACATCGTAAAACCCCGACATTTCAGCTACTTCCTTTATAGAGTATTTACCCGTAGAAAGGAGTTTATCAGCATAAGTTAAGCGTTTTAATATTAAATACCTGTTGGGGGTTGTGTTGAATTTTTGTAAAAAAAGCTTGCGGAAATATGTACCGCTGATATTTGCCGACTTTGCTAATTGTTCAATGGAAAGGTTGGGGTCAGTAAAGTTTTCTCTCATATACTCGGAGGCAGAAAGAAAGCTTTTGTATGAGGGGCTGCTTTTGGAATGCCTGTCAGCAGAAGGCAGATTGCAAAGAATCTCATAAAAAAGTGACATGGTTTTGTCATAGTAGCAATTTCCGCCCTCCTTCCACGTTTTATATGCGTTTTTGAAAAGCGAAAAAACGGCGGCAGAGGAAAGGGGTGAAAAATTTTCTATTTCCAGATCTTTTTTTAACTGAAAATGAATAACCAGAATTTCGTTCCTGTCAGGGTACTGTGCACTATAGTCATAATTTGCCGGCATGTATGTAACCGTACCGGGAGACGAATTCAAGACTTTTTCTCCGTGAGTAAACACAGCGTTTCCTTTTATGCGGAACGCCAGAGCATGGTAGGGACGAGGAGCTACATATACCTTGGATGACTCCCACCACATTGAACGTATATTTATGATTTTTACACTTTCTCTTGTTTCAATCAGTCCCATTTCAACACCTCCTTTATCAGTATAACGTCTATAATAGAATTTGTCAAGTTGTGAAAAATCCACTTTTTGTTTTGGTTTGTGAGTTGCATATGCTATCTCACGTGTTACAATAAAAACAAGGGGGGCTAAGTATGAGTCGATATTTTGTTATTGAAAAACTGACACAAATTAAAGCTGATAACACTTTGGACGGAAAGGTTTTATCTGATTTATGGCACGGCTTTTGTTTCCGAGAAGGAAAATGTACCTTCGAGGAGGGAGAAACCGGAAAAATTGCAATAGGAAATGCTTCTTTTATTCCGCTGTCGGAAGATGAGGAATACACCCTTTGCATTAAGGAGGACGGTATTGGAATCGTAGGTAAGGATAAGAATTGTCTTCTTCGCGGATTCATGATGCTGTTGATGTGTATTGAGCAGGCTTCATCTGAGAAAAACCAAATTGCCTGTGGTGATATTCACGGCAAATTTAATGTTTCACGCAGAATGATTCATATCTGCGTATTACCCGAAACAACCTTTGATTATTTCAAAAGGCTTGTGCGTCTTTGCGGAGTGCTTCAGTATACGCATCTTATTGTGGAATTCTGGGGAATGCTTAAATATGACTGCATGAAGGAGCTTTCCTGGGAATGTGGATTTGAAAAGGGTAAAGTAAAAGACGTTTTTGCCGAAGCTAAAGAAATGGGTATGGAACTAATTCCGATGTTTAACCATCTGGGGCATGCTTCACAGTGTCGTGTAATGAATGGAAAACACACTGTCCTTGATCAGAATCTTTCACTGAGCTACCTTTTTACTCCCGACGGGTGGGCGTGGAATATTCGCTTGGAGGAAACAAAAAAACTTCTTAAAGCTATTCGCAATGAACTGTACGAGCTTTTCGGAGAGGGAGACTATTTTCATCTCGGATGTGACGAGGCATACATATTCAGCAACGGTTATATATCAAATGAAGAACTGCGTAACTACTTGGGAGAAATCACATCTCTTATAGCAGAGGAAGGCAGAAAACCCATTGTCTGGGCGGATATGCTTATAGGACATAACGAAGCAGACCTTACCGGAGCACGTTATTATTGTGCCAAGGTTGAAAATTCTGAGGCAGAGTTAATCCGTAGTATGCTTCATAAGGAAACTATTATTGCCGACTGGCAGTATAACGTTAAAGAAGGTAAGATAAATTCATCCATTATGCTTCATGACAAGGGCTTTAAGACAGTGGTATGCCCATGGTATGATCCAAATAACATTAGAAGTTGTGCCGATACTGTAATTGAAAAGAATATGTACGGCTTTATGGAAACAACATGGAATACCCTTACAAATGAGATGCAATCAATTCTTATTGCCGCAAGAAAATGCGGGCTTCCCCATACGGCATGGTCACAGTATGCAAAGGCAAAAACAGAAATTGCAGCTTTAATCAGGAAAATTGCTGATGAGGGCAGAATATACGAGGAATGTGGTTTTACCGCTCATCAAATGGGCGAGAGAAATTTAAATTAGGAGGAAATAAAAATGGCAATTAAACACACAGCAGTAAGTTACTATGGTTTCAACTACGTTGAACACGCAAAGGAAGATTTCAAGGAAATGATTGAACACGGTTGCGACACTGTAATCCTTGCAATCACGGAATTCGATATGGATTTCTGGTTCCCAAACATCAATAACATCGTAAAAACTGCACACGAAATGGGGCTTCGTGTTCTTGCAGACACTTGGGGTATCGGTAAATACTTCGGCGGTGAGCAGGTAAGCCTTTTCCTGCAGAACAATATACATCACAGACAGGTTAGTGCATATACAGGCGAAGTTTTAAATGCCGCTTGCTTTAACACAAATTCCTTCCGTGATTACTTCAAGGGACTTTGTATGAAGCTTGCACGTGAAACAGAGGTTGATGGCTTCTTCTGGGATGAGCCGCATTATGCTTATCCTAAGTCCTATGCATCAATCACAGGCGGTGCAGGCGATGACTGGGCTTGCAGATGTCCCGAATGTAAGAAAAAGTTTGAGGAATACTATGGCTACGAAATGCCTAAGTTTATGAATGATGATGTAAAGCAGTTCCGCTGGAGAGAAGCTCTCTATACACTTTCCGACACATCAAAGGCACTAAAAGAGTATAATCCCAACCTTGAAATTACATGTTGTGTACACGCTACACTTAATACATATTATGTAACAGAGCTTCGTGGTTATGATAACTGGGAAATGGTTGCCGCTTGTCCTTACTTTGACGTATTCTCAACAACAATTATTAACTGGGAGCTTCCCGAAAGCTTCTTCCGTGATATTACAGAGCGTACCGTTGCTATGGCGAAGAAATACGGCAAGCAGTCAGAGCGTTGGCTGATGGGTTATAACAAACGCCCTGCTGATTTTAAGCAGATTGACAAGGTTGTTGATTTGTACGAGGAGCTTGGAGTAGACCGCCTTGCAACCTGGACTTACCGCGGAGGTTATGGAACTTCTGTTGCGGCTAAGGACCCGATTGAGCTTTGGGATAATATCGGCAGAAACTATAAAAGAGTGCTTAAGAAATGATTACCGAATGCTACTTTGATAATATAGTATCTGTGCTTACAAAGATAAAGGGCACACAGAAAGAAAAAATGGAAGAAGCCGCACAAATGGTAGCCGAGACAATCAAGAATGACGGAATTATATACATCTTTGGTTGCGGCCATTCACACCTTATCGCACTTGATTGCTTTTACCGTGCAGGCGGTCTTGCAAATGTAAGTGCAATGCTTGACACCGACCTGATGCTTCACAATGGTGCGGCAAAAAGCAGTAAGATGGAGAAAATGGAAGGCATTGCAGAAAGTATTTTTGAAAGATACTGTATAACCAAAAAGGATACCCTTATAACAGTTTCAACATCGGGGAAAAATGCCGTTCCCGTAGAAATGGCACAAACTGCAACAAAGAATGGTATTAAAAATATTTCCGTTGTTTCTTCTTCCTATTTTGCTGACAAAAAGGATAGTCCGCTTCTTTATGAGTGCAGTGATATTTATATTGATAACTGTGTTCCACACGGAGATGCCGTTATAGAAATTGAAGGAGCACAGGCAAAGATGGGAAGTGTTTCCACTGTGGCAAGCTCCTTTATTCTGCAGTCTGTTTTGATGGAAGCAGCATCACTTGCAGGAAAAGAGGGGGCATATTTGCCTGTATATATGAGCGGTAATATTGACGGTGGTGCTGATTTTAACAAATCGCTGATTAATAAATATTTGCCGCGAATTAAACATTTATAGAGGTATTGTGAAATGGATTTTGAAGGCATTAAATATGTAGTTTTAAAGCCGAATAATTTTAATGATGAAATAGAGTACCCGACGGTTATATTTATGCACGGAGCTGGAACACGGGGCGATAATCCGAAGGCAATTTATAAAAATCCTTTTTTTACGGAGAATAATATTCTGCTATCAAAGGCAATCATATATGCTCCTTTATGTGATCAGGATTCGTGGTTTGATATGTTTGAAAGTATTCGGCGATTTGCTCGTTTTGTCTACGAAGAAAAAAACACTGATAAATCCCGTCTATACTTGGTTGGTGCAAGCATGGGCGGATATGCAGTATGGCAAATGCTGATGTCAGACCCACAGCTTTATGCAGGGGCAATACCTATTTGCGGAGGCGGAATGTACTGGAATGCAGCAAGGTTAAAGGATTTGAATATATGGGCATTTCACGGAAAAGAAGATCCTATTGTATTATGCGATGAAAGTATAAAAATGGTGGAAAGTATAAATAAATCCGGCGGAAATACAAAGCTTACAATTCTTGACAAGTGTAGGCATAACTCATGGACATACGTTTATGAAAATCCGGAGCCGTTTCAATGGCTTTTGGGGTGTAGGAGAAAGAATGCCGATATAACACGAAGTTCAAAATATGCTTCATCAGAATATTTCGGGTAGGTGTATTTAATGGTAAAAATTTCAGTTATAGGAATATGCGGAAACAGTGTCTTTATGTATGCGGACCATTTTCACGAAAACGGGGAAACACTTGTTGCCGACTCCGTTTTTGAGGAAATCGGCGGAAAAGGTATAAATCAAGCCGTTGCCGCAAAGAGAATGGGAGCGGAGGTTTCCTTCCTCTGTGCAATCGGTGATGACCAAAATGGTGAAAAATCCATAACGGAGGCTAAGGAGAACGGCATCAATCCACATTTTAAAATTAAAAAGGGCAAGTCTACTCCTTTTGCATTTATCCTGACTGACAAAAACGGGGAAAACCGTGTGACAGAGTACAAAAGTGCAGAGCTTGAGGTAGAAGATGTAATCTCTTTTGAAGAAGAAATTGCAAAAAGTGATATACTTCTTCTTCAGCAGGAAGTACCGTCTACAGTTAATGAAAAGGCAGTAGAGATTGCAGATAAATACGGAGTAAAGGTGATTTTAAATCCTGCCCCAATAAGAGAAATTCCTGATGTAATGGCAGAAAGAGTTTATATGGTAACGCCAAACGAGCAGGAAATGCAGGCGATAGACATAAAACGCTTTAAAAACTGCATTACAACACTTGGAAAGAAAGGTTGCCTTATTAACGGGAAAGAAACTGTTGCTGGCATTGAGGTCAAGGCAGTTGATACAACGGGTGCAGGTGATACCTTTAACGGCACTCTTGCAGTTTGTATTTCCGAGGGTATGAGCCTTAATGATGCTGCGAAATATGCCGTTACAGCTTCAGGAATAAGTGTCGGCAGAAAATATGTTTTAAATGCAATTCCCTATAGAGAAGAAATAGAAAGGATGCTTAAGAATGAATGATTTTGGTTATTTTGAAAACCTGATGGAAAACTTCAAGAAAGTAAATGATACGCAAAGCGAAAACATTAAAAAAGCAGCAGAGCTTATGTGTGACGCAATCGCAAACGACCGCCTTATAAATGTTTACGGAGGTGGCGGTCACACAACGCTTTGTATGGGTGAAATGTTCTTCCGTGCAGGCGGTCTTTCTTGCATAAATCCCATTATGGAAACAGGTCTTTCAGTGTTTAATCAGGCACTAAAATACCTTGAACTTGAAAGAACCGTAAATTACGGCAGTGCAATAATGAAATATTATGACCTTAAAAAGGACGATGTTCTCATAATATTCCATAACATAGGTATCAATCCTGCAACAATAGATGCAGCAATGGAAGCAAAGAAAAACGGAGTTAAGATTATTGCTGTTTCAAGTGCGGCATGGCAGAACGAAATGCCTGAGGACCACTTTATCCGCCATCCCAATAAGACAAATCTTTTTGATTATGCAGATGTTTGTATTGAGGACTTTAACCCTGTAGGCGATGCAGTGGTAAATGTTCCCGGACTTGATACGCCTATTGCACCCGTATCAAATATAATTGATTTTTACATTGCTCATCTTCTTGAGATTGAATGTGTTAAGCAGTGTATTGACCGAGGAATCACTCCTCCCGTATGGTCAAGTGCCAATACACCCGGCGGTGACGAAAAAAATGCCGCTTATCTTGAAAAATACAGACCAAGAGTAAAAATGTTATAAGGAGGATTTTAATCATGAAAAAACTTCAGGAAAAGCTTGATTTTCTTCTTGAAAAATATTCAGTAGATGTCAAAGCTGTATTAAAGAATGATAAAACCATTGTTATTGACGGCAAAGAAATTCCGATTCTTTCACACAGATGCGAAAGAAGATTTATTGAACTTAAAAATATTGTTAATAACGGAACACTCGTTGGCATAAGTGTAATGAGAGTTGCAAGAATCGTAGAAAAAGGCAAGGACATATATGAAGAACTTTACCGCGAATTTGACATCTGTCAGTACGTTTTGCAAAGAAAACTTAAATCTGTCACAGTTATGGAAAACGGTAATGTATTAAATGCCATCTCAACAACAGAAGACGGCGTTGTTTGCACTATTGAAATTTCTGCTACACTTGAAAAAGGTGAAATAGCAAAAGATAAGCACGAAATTATTTCGCAGCGTGGTATCGCGTGCGATGTAGTAGTAGATGCACAGCTTAAGCAGGATTCAATCTATGTGTTCGGAAACAAAAACAGGAAATACACAGATGTTGATTTTGAGCTTTACGGTCTTTCAATCGAGGAAATTGCAGTTATAAGAGCAGCCTTTGCCGTTGCACAGAATAAGAACTACGACGAAATGGAAGCAACAGATGCAAATCTCACAAAACTTGTTGAAATGGCAAAGAAGTCTGCAAAAAGCGGCGAAAGAGAGGTAATGTAATTATGAAACCTTTAAAAATTGCTATGATGAGTATGACTCACGGTCATACAAGAAAATATTATCAGACTCTTATGGATAATCCCAAGCTTGATTGGGTTGCTGTTGCTACGGCAAACGATGAAGTCAAAGAAATATTCTTAAACAGTGTTAAAGGAATCCCTTGCTACGATAGTGAACTTGAAATGCTTGATGCACATCCTGAAATTGAGGCCGTTGTTCTAGCAAGTGAAAATAGCGAGCATCTTCGCCAGATGAAGCTCTGTGCCGAAAGAGGAATCCATATTCTCTCTATGAAAATTCCTACCTTTGATATGGAAGAATATGACGAAATGATAAAAATTGTCGATGAAAATAATCTTGTTTGCCAGATTGAGCTTGAAATGCATTATAACCCTGTTATTGCACGTCTTAAAGAACTTGTTAACAACGGCGAAATCGGCAAAATCAAATCCTTTAATGCCACAAATATTACACTTTCACCCGTATGGGCATTTCCGTGGCAGGGTGTTCCCGAGAAGAGCTACGGAAAGCGAGTAAGTATTAAAGAGGGAGACAGCAGATTCCGTGGCGGTGCACTTTGCGATCACCCTCATATCTTTGATATGATAAGGCATATGACTGGTAGTGATTTTGAAAGTATTTATGCAGAAGTTGCTCCCAATATTCGTCCCGATATAGAGGAAGAAGATATGCTCTCTGTTATAGGAAGAATGAAGGACGGAACAGTATTTTCTCTTGACCCATCATGGTCTAAAATGGAAGAAAGACTTAAAGTTCCGGGGCCGGGATGGGAAGTATTCCCCAAGAGAATGGAAGTAAATATAACCCTTAATGGTGAAAAAGGAACAGTTATGGCAGACTGCTTCGGTCCTAATGTGTACCATAATGGCTGCCCAAATGACCGATATACTGTTCAGTATACATATTTTGATGAGTGGATTGGTCTTATTGATGAATTTGTTGATAACATAAGAAACAACAAAACACCGCTTATAAATCTTAAATGGCATAAAAAAACAATCGAAGCTATGAACGCAGTATA
>JAFTOF010000008.1 GCA_017451505.1 Clostridia bacterium
AAATTCGCAAAAACAAAACTCACTATTCAAAAGATTAGGTAAGGATATTTTTTAGTCCGACAGGAGCGTTTTAGGGGTTTGGGGAATCGCAACCCCAAAACTTTTGGTTCTTTTGGTTACAAAAGAACATAAGCCCCACGCTTCCGTGGAAATTTGGCTTACCTTTTTAAAGGTTAAATACTTAATAAATACTTATAAAGCATTGCTATTGCCTCTCCGCGAGAAAGGTTATCTGTTGGGCGAAGATATCCGCCGTCCCCAGTGATAACGCCAAAGCCGCTAAGGATTGCACAGTATCCGATTTTGTCCTTTGAAAGAAGATTACTGTCGGCAAATTCCACTTTATAAATATCTTCAAGCTTTGCAACCTTTTCAAGATTTATCATGCGGATTATAAACACGAAGGCATCCTCACGCTTTATAGTGGATGAGGGTGCTTTTTCATCCTCGGAAATAATTTTCTCTCGGATAAGGGATTCATAAAGGTCATCTTGGGAATATGTGTGATAGTAGTTTCCGTATATTCCCGATGCGGTAAGGCGGAGAAAATCCTCCTGAGTTACGTGGGAGTCGGGCTTAAGAGATGCTTCCTCAAAACCAATCTGAATTTCAGCAAGTGCAGTCGCAGCTTTTTCTACCCAATGCCCCTTAATATCATCATAGGAAAATCCAATATTTGAATCATCGTTTTTATTTTTAATTTCACCTGTTATTGCATCAAGTGTTACACCGAATTTTTCGAGGGTTACACATTCTTTATAGCTTCCGCCCGATTTCACAAAGCGTCTGACAATGGGAGTATATGAAAGAAGCTTTTCATATGCCGCTTCCTCCCCTATTGCCTGCGTAGGGTCTTTAAATTCACCGCCAGTAAAGTTAAGCGAAAAGCTTACAACAACTGAGTTTTCCGTATCAAATCCCACGGAAATTCCGTTATCCGCATGCTTTACATTATTTACGATGCGATAGTAATAAGAATTAATATACCCGTTATTTTCGGAGCTTTCCAAAAATTTGGTGTTTTCAAAATCTTCTCCTGCCGCCACTTTCAGAAACTCCTCCGTTTTCTTTTGTGCGGAGGCTTTCTCTTTTTCTGTAAGGGAAACCTTGCCCTTTCCTCTATACTCTGTACTGCAATAGTAATTTATAAGCTTGCCGTCCTTTGCATCTGCCGTGATACTCATATAGTTGTAATTTTCATCGTCTTTATTCGAGTAGTGGAAGCTGTATAAATATTTATCCTCGTCATTTTTGGAAAGGTGACTGCTTTCAAGGGACAAATTTTTCGGGAACACCACATAGGGCAGTGCTTTTACTTTATTTTCAATTTCCTCACGGCTTAAAAGATTGCCTACGGCAGTTATTTCCGCAAGCTCCTTTTCGGTAAAGGCTTCGTTTTTATTCATAGAGCCCATTACGCTATCCTCGGCAGACTCGTCACGGAAAAGGTTATTCTCCTTGTCTTCCTCTACGGTTTCTCCGCTTTCTACAGAGATATAACCTGCCGCATTGTCCTTATTTCTATATATCAGCACAGGAAGCATACGAGGCTCTCCCTTTGCTTTCCAATCGGGGTTATATTCATTTTTGTAAACAAGCTCCATGGGGAAAGCCTCTTTATACTTTTCTGTAAGGGCGTCAACTTCACCGCTTTTTTGCACAAATGAGGCTTCATAGTCAATATTTGCAGACATACTGCGAATATTGAGCTGTCCGTTTTCATCTATTGCTACACAGACGTTAACGGCGTTGTTATTTACGGGAACGATGTTTTTGCATCTGTTATATGTAAAGTAATATCTTAGCGAGCCGCCTGCTCGGCAGGACTTTTCGTCAAGGGCAAGCGTATCTGAGGCGTCCGTGTACATATCGGGAAGTATTTTCTTAAGAAACGCATCTGCAAAGGATATAATTTCCTTTTTAGAAATGCCCGTCAGCCTTTTATCCGAAAGTTTTAAGGTGTGATTATTATAATTAATTATTCGTCCCTTTTCATCGGAACTTACATTAATTGATTTTTCATACTTTTCGTCGTGCCAGTCAAAGTTATATGTAATTTTACCTTTATAATCGGAAATATTACTTTCAAATTCTGTAAGCTCGGGCGGAATCTCGATTTTTTCCTTGACTTTAAGAAGCACCTCGCTCATCTGATTTGAAGAATTTGTGGCGGCAAGTGCCGCAGGCATAATGAGCAGCAAAGAGAGCATTAACGCAATAACTTTTTTCATATAAATCTTCTCCTTTCCGTTTCTGCTTTTTATACGCTTTCATTATGGAAAAAGTTCACATATTATAAGGAAAAGGATGTAAAAAAATAATTTTTGCATCCTTTTCTTTTCAATTTCATTAAACTCTGTTATTCATTTTTTCAAGTGCTTCAGCTTTAAATTGTGCAAAGCGATTTTCTTCAATAGCAGTTCTGATTTTCTGCATAAGGTCATTGTAGAAATACAGATTATGAAGCACGCAAAGACGCATACCAAGCATTTCCTTCGCCTTAATAAGGTGACGGATATACCCTCTGGTATAGTTTTTGCACGCGGGACACTGACAGCCCTCCTGAAGCGGTCTTTCATCCTTTTCAAACTTTTTATTATTAAGGTTAAGAACGCCAATATCGGTAAAAAGGTTTGCGTGGCGTGCATTTCTGCTAGTGATAACGCAATCGAAGAAGTCAACGCCCCTCTCCACCGCTTCCAAAATATTCTGCGGTGTACCCACGCCCATAAGATAGCGTGGCTTGTCCTTAGGCATATGAGGCTCTACGGCATCTATAATTCGATACATTTCCTCTGCACTCTCACCAACGGCAAGTCCGCCTATGGCATAGCCGTCTAGGTTAAGAGTGGCAATTTTTTTCATATGCTCGATTCTTAAATCTTCATATGTGCCGCCCTGATTGATGCCGAAAAGCATCTGATTTTTATTTATCGTTTCGGGGAGAGCGTTAAGACGTGCCATCTCTTTTTTGCAACGCTCCAGCCAGCGGTAGGTGCGGTCACAGGAGTTTTTGACATATTCGTAGGGAGCAGGATTTTCAACACATTCGTCAAACGCCATGGCAATGGTAGATGCAAGGTTTGACTGAATCTGCATACTTTCCTCAGGTCCCATGAATATACGCTTTCCGTCTATATGGGACTGAAAGTTTACACCCTCCTCCGTAATTTTACGAAGCGATGCCAGGGAAAAGACCTGAAACCCGCCACTGTCGGTAAGAATCGGTCTGTCCCAGTTCATAAATTTGTGCAGACCTCCCATATCACGGATAAGCTCATCACCAGGACGCACATGCAGATGATAAGTGTTTGAAAGCTCTACCTGACAGCCCACGTCCTTTAAATCGAGGGATGACACTGCACCCTTAATAGCGGCGGAGGTTCCCACATTCATAAATACGGGGGTTTGTATTGTTCCGTGCACGGTTTCGAAAGTTCCACGACGTGCACGGCCGTCTTGATTTAGTAATTTAAACATAATATTGCCTTTCTTCATAAGTTAGATATTCGAATTTATCAGACGTCAATAATAACAGGAAGTATGATCGGTTTTCTGTGTGTTCCCTCATAGATATAGCTTCCCAAAGCACTCTTGACATTATTCTTAATGGTGCTCCAGTCGTGATGCTTGGAAATAAGGGTATCCTGCAGGGCAACCGTGGCAATATGCTTAAGCTCCTCCATAATACCTTCATTTTCACGCATATAGATAAATCCGCGTGTAATAACCTCGGGTTCTGCCGCCATTTTATGGGTTTTGCCGTTAAGTGCCATTACCACCATAATGATGCCGTCTTCCGCAAGGTGCTTTCTGTCACGAAGGACAATACTTCCCACATCGCCTACGCCGTAGCCGTCAACAAGAAGGTCGCCTGCCTGCACACTTCCCGTAACCTTGGCAGTACCCTGTGAAAATTCAAGTACGCTTCCGTTTTCAAGCTTGAAAATATTCTTTTTGGGGATTCCCATTTCCTCTGCCAGCATTGCGTGGCGGCGAAGGTGACGGCTCTCACCATGAACGGGAATAAAGTATTTAGGCTTTACAAGCCCCATTATAATTTTAAGTTCTTCACGGCACGCATGTCCCGATACATGAACCTCGGTAAGCCTTGAGTGAACAACCTCTGCACCTTTACGATAAAGCTCGTTGATTACATTGGAAACGGTTTTCTCATTACCGGGAATGGGAGATGCTGAAATAATTACAAGGTCACCCTTTCCTATCTCCACCTTTTTATGGTCGGAAAATGCCATTCTGGTAAGAGCACTCATAGGCTCGCCCTGACTTCCCGTAGTGATGATTACAAGCTGATGGTCCTGATATTTTTTTACATCTTCAATGGGAATCATTGTCCCCTCAGGAATTTTAAGATAGCCGAGGGTTGATGCCACATCAATTATATTTACCATGCTTCTGCCCGATACCGCTACCTTTCTGCGGTTTCTGACAGCGGCATTTATTACCTGCTGAACACGGTCAACATTTGATGCAAAGGTTGCAACAAATATTCTACTGCGTGTCCCCTTGAAAAGAGTTTCAAAGGTTTCGCCCACAGTTCTTTCACTCATTGTATAACCGGGACGCTCTACGTTTGTAGAATCACTCATAAGAGCCAGAACGCCCTGTTTTCCAAGCTCGCCAAAACGTGCAAGGTCAATCATATTTCCCTCTATAGGTGTACAGTCAATCTTAAAGTCACCCGTATGAACAACCGTTCCCAAAGGGGTCTTTATTGCCATACCTACGGCATCGCTGATGCTGTGGTTTACACGGATAAACTCCACGCTGATATTCTTACCGATTTTTACGCTGTCGCCTGCGGAAACACGGTTAAGCTTTGCTACGCTTAATATCCCGTGCTCCTTAAGCTTCTGCTCAATAAGCCCGAGTGCAAGACGGGTTCCGTAAACAGGCACATTAACACTGCGGAGCAAATACGCAATACTTCCTATATGGTCCTCGTGCCCGTGAGTGATTACCACACCCTTTACCTTTTCCTTATTCGTCACAAGGTAATTAAGGTCGGGAATTACGCAGTCTACGCCATACATTCCATCCTCGGGGAAAGCCATACCGCAATCGACAACAAGAATTTCTCCTCCGATTTCAAAGGCAGTAATATTCTTGCCGATTTCATTCAATCCGCCAAGAGGAATAATCTTCAATTTTAATTTTTTAGCCATTATTTTCTCCTTTTCAATTCCACGGCAATAACAAGGCTATGCCCTGTACACTCCGTAATAATATGTACATTTACGCTTAGCCTTTACCGATGTATTCAGTACTACTGAGGATTTATAATTAATTATATACCTCTTCAAATAGTAATTATACCATAAGAAGGAAAAAAGTCAACAAAATTAATTGGCGGAAAATGCGACACATTAGGGACAGTCCCCAATGTGTCGCATTATCACTAAGCCGTGTGTCAAAATCCCCCATATATTCATCAAGCTTTTCGGAAACCCCGGACGTTTATAAACCGAAGTGGAATTATTTTCGCCGTTTTGCATATTATACCTATTGACAATATCCTCTTTTTGTAGTATATTGTTGTTGGAAGTGATGATGGTGTTCACCGTAGGCAATTGGAGCCTACTTGTACGAAGCCATCTATCGCTTTTTTCTTTGTTAATGAACAGTTTGGGGACGTGGCACTTTCTGTTACAAATTGGAGAAATCACATAGAAAACATAAAACATTAAAGCCGAAACGATAGCTACTTCGTTTCGGCTTTCTTTTATTATTGGTTATTCTGCTACATAAAGTTTTTACATTAATTCAAATTTTGTCAAATTTTTTCTTTACTGATATGCTGTTTTTATGGTATAATAAATTGGTTTATGATGAAATTGGGCGATTGTTTATAATTATGCATAAATTTCATCGGTGAAACTGCGTAATTTTCCGTTAATTTATAAAATTTTAGGAATTTTTATACAAAACTATTGCATATTTATGCAAAATGAGTTAGAATATACAAAACGTTGTTTTTTAAATGGAGTTGTTTTGTGATGAAAAAGGTGTTCATCGACGGAAGTGCCGGCACTACGGGACTTCGTATTAAGGAAAGGCTTTCAAAGCGAAGCGATATAGAATTAATTATTCTCCCCGAGGAGCTGAGAAAGGACAGCGAGGCACGAAAGAAAGCTCTCAACGAATGTGACATTGCTTTTCTCTGTCTTCCCGATGCGGCGGCTATCGAGGCTGTAAATATGATTGAAAATGAAAACGTGGTTGTGCTTGACACTTCTACGGCACACAGAACCGATGAGGGCTGGGCATACGGCTTTCCAGAGCTTTCCAAGGAGCACTTTGAAAAGGTAGCCACATCAAAGAGAATTGCCGTTCCCGGATGCCATGCCAGCGGATTCATTGCACTTACATATCCTTTGGTTGAAAAAGGAATCATAAATAAAGAAACACTCCTTAGCTGCCACAGCATCACAGGCTACAGCGGCGGCGGTAAGAAAATGATTGCAGAATATGAGGACAGTGAAAGAGATACACTCTTTGATGCTCCCCGTCAGTATGCTTTGGGGCAAACCCACAAGCACCTTCCCGAAATGACAAAGGTAACGGGACTTGAAAACGCTCCTGTATTTTGCCCCATTGTTTCGGATTTCTACAGCGGAATGGTTGTAACAGTGCCGATTTTTAAGAGTCAGCTTAATTCAGGTTTCACGGCAGAGGACATTAAAAACGCCTATAAAGAAAAGTATACCGGTGAAATTGTTACATACAGTGAATCAATTTCCGAATCGGGTCTTATCAGCGGTAACGCACTTTCATTCAAGGACAGTATGCAGATAACCGTTGAGGGTAACGATGAAAGAATTTTACTTATCGCAAGATATGATAATTTGGGTAAGGGTGCTTCAGGTGCCGCACTTGAATGTATGAATATTTCAATGGGTGCATCACCTTCCGAAATGCTGGATATATGAAAGGAATGATACACATGTTTAAAATCATAGATGGCGGCGTTTGTGCTCCCAAGGGATTTTCAGCAAACGGTATTCATTGCGGAATACGTAAGAATCGCACCAAGCGTGACATTGCACTTATTGTAAGTGATGTTCCTGCTGCAGCCGCGGCAACTTATACAACAAATCTTGTTAAGGGTGCTCCCCTTACAGTTACAAAGGATAATATAAGAAATGGTTACGCACAGGCTGTTATCTGTAACAGCGGTAATGCAAACACCTGTAACGCAAACGGCATTGAGGTAGCACAAAAGATGTGCAGCCTTGTTGAAAAATATACCAATGTTAAGGCAGAAGATGTTATCGTAGCATCGACAGGCGTAATCGGTCAGCCTCTTGACCTTGAACCCATTGAGGGCGGAATGGAGGAGCTTGCAAAAGGAATTGGTAAGGATGCCGAGCATGCAAATTACGCCTCGGAGGCAATTCTTACAACTGACCTTGTAAAGAAAGAAATTGCCGTAAGCTTTACCCTCGACGGTAAGGAATGCACCATTGCAGGTATTGCAAAGGGAAGCGGTATGATTCATCCCAATATGGCAACCATGCTTGTGTTTATTACAACCGATGCTGCGATTTCTCCCAAAATGCTTCAAAGGGCACTCTCCGCTGATATAAAGAAAACCTTTAATATGATAAGCGTTGACGGCGACACCTCAACAAATGACATGGTATCGGTTATGGCAAACGGCCTTGCGGGAAACACTTTGATTGAGGAAGAAAATGAAGATTTTGAAATCTTTGCAAAAGCACTCAACACTGTTACAATCTATCTTTGCAAAATGATTGCAGGCGACGGCGAGGGTGCAACAAAGATGCTTGAATGCTCTGTCAGCGGTGCAAAGGATGAAAAATGTGCAAAGACAGTGGCAAAATCCGTTATCTGTTCCTCGCTTCTTAAAGCGGCAATGTTCGGTGCAGATGCAAACTGGGGCAGGGTGCTTTGTGCAATAGGCTACAGCGGTGCAAACGTGGATGTAGATAAGATTGACGTTTCCTTTGCTTCAAAGGAAGGTACTATAAAGGTTTGCGAAAACGGAGCAGGCGTAGATTTTTCTGAAGAAATTGCAAAGAAAATATTGCTTGAAAAGGAAATTAATATTATAATAGACCTTAAAGACGGTGAGGAAAGTGCTACCGCATGGGGCTGCGACCTTACTTATGATTATGTTAAGATAAATGGAGACTATCGTACTTGATTTAAAATTGAATAAAGATTTTCGCCACAAGCGAAAATCCACCATAATTTCGAATTTCGAATTTCGAATTTCGCACTTAAGTTACGGAGGAAATTACCATGACTAACGCCCAGCGTGCAGAGGTGCTTACACAAGCACTTCCTTATATACAAAAATACAACAACAAAATAATCGTTGTGAAATACGGCGGAAACGCTATGATTAATGACGAGCTTAAGGATGCCGTAATGGGTGACATTGTCCTTTTGTCCCTCATTGGCATTAAGGTTGTTCTCGTTCACGGAGGCGGTCCCGAAATCACACAGATGCTTAAACAGGTTGGCAAGGAGTCCCAGTTTGTAAACGGACTTCGTGTAACAGATAAGGAAACCGTGGATATTGTACAGATGGTGCTTGCAGGTAAGGTTAATAAAAACCTTGTAAACCTTCTTCACCATAAGGGCGGCAATGCCATCGGTCTTTGCGGAATTGACGGTCATATGATTGAGGCAGAGGTTCTTAACCCTGAGCTTGGATTTGTCGGTGAAATCACCAATGTAAACGTACAGCCTATCACTGACCTTCTTGAAAAGGGCTACATACCCGTTATTTCCACAGTAGGCTGTGATAAAGACGGCAACGTGTACAACATTAACGCAGATACTGCCGCTTCTAAAATTGCAGGCATCTTAGGTGCGGAAAGTCTTATTTCCATGACAGATATTGAGGGTATTCTTCGTGATAAGGATGACCCCTCTACACTTATTTCCAAAATTTGTGTCGAAGATGCACCCAAACTTGTTGAGGAGGGTGTTATTTCAGGCGGTATGATTCCCAAAGTGGAATGTTGTATTGACGCTATAAAAAGTGGCGTGAGAAAGGTATTTATAATTGACGGCAGAATTCCCCACTCCATACTTATCGAAACCTTGACCAATGAAGGTATCGGTACTATGTTTGTCCGCGGGCAGTAAATGTTTTACGGTGCATAGCAAAGGTCTATGCACCGTAATTTGGGATATAAAAGGAGTTAAATCATGAACACATTTGAGAAAGACAAGCAGTTTGTCGCACCAACATACGGGCGTTTTCCTGTGGAAATTGTCGGCGGAAAAGGTGCTGTTTTAAAAGGTAGCGACAATAAAGAATATATAGATTTGGGAAGCGGCATTGCGGTAAACACCTTTGGTTTTCGTGATGACGAGTGGGTTAATGCGGTAAAAGCACAGCTTGACTCTTTTGCACATACTTCAAATCTTTACTACACCTCTCCATGTGCCGACCTTGCAAAGATGCTTTGCGAAAGGACGGGAATGAAGAATGTTTTCTATTCAAATTCAGGTGCAGAGGCAAATGAATGTGCTATCAAAGCAGCACGTCGCTACGGCTCACTAAACAAGGGCGAAGATTATTATACAATCATCACTCTTGAAAAAAGCTTCCACGGCAGAACTCATACAACACTTGCAGCAACAGGTCAGGAAAGCTTTCATAAGGACTTTCTCCCCCTTACCCCCGGTTTTGTTCATACTCCGCCAAATGATATAGGCTCATTACGAAAAACAGTAAATGAAAACAAGTGCTGTGCAATAATGATGGAAATTGTTCAGGGTGAGGGCGGTGTATGTGCTCTTGAAAAGGAATTTATTCTTGAAGCCCAGAAGCTTTGCCGTGAAAATGACCTTGTGCTTATAATAGATGAGGTACAGGCAGGAAACGGCAGAACGGGTAAGCTTTACGCATATATGCACTACGGCATAACTCCAGATGTGGTAACCACCGCAAAAGGACTGGGAGGCGGACTTCCAATCGGTGTAACAATGCTTGGCGAGAAAGTAAAAGATATTTTTGCACCCGGTCTTAACGGCTCTACCTTTGGCGGAAATCCCGTATGCTGCAGCGGTGCAATCAGTATTCTTTCAAGACTTACGGATGAGTTTTTGGAGGAAGTAACAAAAAAAGCCGAAATAATAAGAGAAACCTTAGGCGGAGCCGAAGGAATCGAAGATGTTTCCGGACTTGGACTTATGATAGGTATCAAAACAACGAAAGAAGCAAAGGAAGTAGTAAACAAGTGCATTGAAAATGGTGTGCTTGTTCTTACCGCAAAGGATAAGGTAAGGCTTCTTCCCCCTCTTAACATAGATAATAATCTGCTTAGGAAGGCACTTGAAGTAATTAAGGAGGCATGTAAATAATGAAGCATTTATTAAAGCTGGGCGATCTTACCAAGGAAGAGATTGTAGAAATCCTCGACCTTGCAGATAAGCTTAAATATGAAAAAAGAAACGGAATTGAGCATCATTTGCTCAAGGGAAAGACATTAGGAATGATTTTCCAGAAGTCCTCCACCAGAACGAGAGTTTCCTTTGAGGTTGGTATGTTCGACCTCGGCGGAAGTGCACTTTTCCTCAGTCCCAGAGATTTGCAGATAGGCAGAGGCGAGGTCGTGCAGGATACTGCAAGAGTTCTTTCCAGATTCTTAGACGGTATTATGATTCGTACCTTTGAACAAAAAGAGGTTGAAGATTTTGCCTCCTATGGTGACATCCCGATTATTAACGGACTTACAGATTACTGCCACCCCTGCCAGGTGCTGGCTGACCTTATGACAATCCGTGAAAAGAAAGGCACACTCGAAGGTCTTAAAATGTGCTTCGTAGGCGACGGCAACAACATGGCAAATTCCATTATTGTAGGATGTATCAAAATGGGTATGGAGGTTTCCATAGCTTGTCCCAAAGGCTATGAGCCTGACAGTGACATCATGAAGTGGGCAAAAGAGACAGGTAAATTCACCTGTACAGAAGACGTAATGGAAGCGGCTAAAAATGCTGATGCTCTTTATACTGACGTATGGGCGTCCATGGGTCAGGAAGAAGAATTTAACGAAAGAGCGAAGGTATTCAAGGACTACCAGATTAATTCTGAGGTTATGAAGGTTGCTAATAAAGGTGCAATGGTGCTTCACTGCTTGCCTGCTCACCGAGGTGAAGAAATCACAGCGGAAATAATTGAACAGCATGCTGATGAAATTTTTGAAGAAGCCGAAAACAGACTTCATGCACAGAAGGCTGTTATGGTTAAATTAATGGCATAATTCGTATTCATATTTTTTATATACTATAATTCAGAAAGGCATGGTTTTATGAAAGCATATTTGACTTTGGAAAACGGAAAGGTTTTCTGTGGAGAAGCAGTCGGTGCAATATGCGATGAGGTTGGAGAAATAGTATTTTCCACATCTATGGGCAGTTACATTGAAGCACTTACAGATCCCTGTTATTATGGACAGATTCTTGTCCAGACATATCCGCTTATCGGTAACTACGGCATGATTCATTCCGATATGGAAAGCAGTAAGATTCACGCAAAGGGTTACATCGTGCGTGAGATTTGCGATACGCCCTCAAACTTCCGCTGCGAGGGACTTTTGGAAGATTTCCTCAAAGAGCAGGGTGTTATGGGTATTTCAGGCATTGACACACGTGAAATCACAAAAATTATCCGTGAAGAAGGTACTATGACAGCACGCATTTCAACTAAAGAGCCTTCAGGGGAAAATCTCCAGATGGTCGATATTAAAGATGCTGTTAAAGAGGTTAGTGCAAAGGAAAAGCACACTGTAGGCGATGCAGATGTGAAAATTGCACTCCTCGATCTGGGAACAACCAAGAGTGCCGTTAAAACACTTGCAAATAAGGGTGCACAGGTAACAGTTCTCCCCTATAATACAAAAGCGGACGAGCTTCTTTCCTATGATGCGATTTATCTTTCCGATGGGCCGGGAAATCCCGAAGACTGCAATGAAATCGTAGAAGTAATAAAAGAAATATTCGGTAAAAAGCCGATATTTGCAACGGGACTTGGTCATCAGCTTCTTGCTATGGCAAACGGTGCAAAAATCCACAAGCTCCCCTACGGTCACCGCGGTGCAAACCAGCCCGTTAAGCAGCTTGAAAGTGGCAGAGTTTATATCACTGCACAAAATCACAGCTACGCTGTAGCTAACGACACTCTCCCCTCTTACGCATGCGTTACTTATGAAAATCTTAACGACAAGAGCTGTGAGGGTATCGAATACACAGACAAAAATGCTGTTTCAATTCAGTTCCGCCCCATAGCGGGAGATGGTCCTAACGAAACAGACTTCTTATACAAAAAATTCTTTGAAATGATTGGAGGAAGCAAGAATGCCTAAGAATAAAGACATCAAAAAGGTACTCGTTATCGGTTCCGGTCCCATTGTAATCGGACAGGCTGCCGAGTTTGACTATGCAGGTGCACAGGCTTGCCGAGTTCTTCGTGATGAGGGCGTAAATATTGTCCTCGTAAACTCCAATCCTGCTACAATTATGACGGATAAGGCATTGGCTGATGAAATTTACCTTGAGCCGCTTACCTCCGACACGATTAAGAGAATTATTGAAAAGGAAAGACCCGACAGTCTTCTCGCATCTCTCGGTGGTCAGACAGGTCTTACCATTGCAATGCAGCTTGATAAAGAGGGCTACCTCGATAAAATGGGCGTTAAGCTTATCGGTACAAATGCCGAGGCTATTGACCGTGCCGAGGACCGTGAGCTTTTCAAGGAAACAATGCTTAAAATCGGACAGGGTTGTATCCCCTCCGATATTGCTACAACAGTTGATGAATGTCTTAGTATTGCAGAGAAAATCGGCTACCCCGTAATCGTACGCCCTGCTTTCACCCTTGGCGGTGCAGGCGGCGGTGTTGCCTACGATGCCGACACTCTTGCCAAAATTGCAAACAACGGTCTTACACTTTCCCCCATTACACAGGTGCTTATTGAAAAGTACATCTACGGCTGGAAAGAAGTAGAGTTTGAGGTTATGCGTGACCATGCAGGCAATGCAATTACCATCTGCAGTATGGAAAACGTTGACCCCGTTGGTATTCACACAGGTGACAGTATAGTTGTTGCCCCTGCGGCAACTCTTTCCGATAAAGAATATTCAATGCTCAGAAAGGCGGCTCTTGATATTATCACAGAGCTTAAGATTGAGGGTGGATGTAACTGTCAGTTTGCCCTTAATCCCGATAGCTTTGAATATGCGGTAATCGAGGTTAACCCCAGAGTTTCCCGCTCCTCCGCACTTGCAAGTAAGGCTACGGGCTACCCTATAGCAAAGGTTACAACAAAGATTGCCCTCGGCTACACACTTGATGAAATCAAAAATGATGTTACAGGCGTAACATATGCTTGCTTTGAGCCTGCCGTTGACTACATGGTAGTTAAGTTCCCCAAATGGCCCTTTGACAAATTTGTATATGCCGACAGAAAGCTCGGCACACAGATGAAGGCTACAGGCGAGGTTATGTCTATCGGCAATTCCTTTGAATCGGCACTTATGAAAGCTGTAAGAGGTGCAGAGCTTAAGACGGAAACTCTCCGTCATAAGGAAGTACAAGCCATTGAAGATATTGAAAAGAAGCTTTACGACCTTGATGACCTCAGAATTTTCACAGTTTACGAAGCACTTGTAAGAGGAATTACAATAGAAAGAATCAACGAAATTACAAGAATTGATAAATGGTTCCTTTCCAAGATTAAAAACATTGTAGATTACGAAAAGAGCATTGTGGGCAATCTTACTCCCGAGCTTTACGAAAAAGGTAAGAAGCTTGGCTTCACCGATAAGATTCTGGAAGAAATCAGCGGTGAAAAGGTTCCCTGCCATAAGAACTGCGTTTACAAAATGGTTGATACCTGCGGCGGTGAATTTGCGGCAAAAACCCCCTATTTCTACTCCACCTATGACAATGAATGTGAAGCAAGGGCAGTTGCTACAAACAATAAAAAGGTAATTGTTCTCGGCTCCGGTCCTATCAGAATCGGTCAGGGTATCGAATTTGACTACTCCTCCGTTCACTGTGTATGGGCACTTAAGGAAATGGGCTACGAAGTAATTATTATTAATAACAACCCCGAAACCGTTTCTACTGACTTTGATACAGCGGACAGGCTTTATTTCGAGCCGCTTACTCCCGAAGATGTAATGAACGTAATAGAGGTTGAAAAGCCTGAGGGCGTTGTGGTTGCATTCGGCGGACAGACGGCTATCAAGCTTGTTAAATTCCTTGACGAAAGCGGAATTAAAATCCTCGGCACATCTGCCAAGAGTATTGATATGGCAGAGGACCGTGAGCAGTTTGATGCACTTCTTGAAAAGTTTGGCATCAAGAGGCCTAAGGGACTTACTGTAATGTCTCGTGATGAAGCACTCGATGCGGCTCAAACCCTTGGTTATCCCGTGCTTCTTCGTCCTTCCTATGTAATCGGTGGTCAGAATATGACAATCGCTTATAAGGAAGAAGATGTGGAACGCTACATGGACATCATTCTTTCACAGAAGATTGAGAACCCTGTACTTGTTGATAAGTATATGATGGGTAAGGAGCTTGAGGTTGACGTAATCAGTGACGGTAAGGACGTTCTTATCCCCGGTATTATGGAACACGTTGAACGTGCAGGCGTACACAGCGGTGACTCTATCGCAGTATATCCTCCCTTTAACGTAACGGATAAGATGCTTGATAAGATTGTTGACTGTTCAATCAAGCTTGCTCTTTCACTTAAAACGCAGGGACTTATAAATATTCAGTACCTTATTTATGATAACGAGCTGTATGTAATTGAGGTTAACCCCAGAGCATCAAGAACAGTTCCCTATATCAGTAAGGTAACGGGTATTCCCATGGTTGACCTTGCAACACAGGTTATGCAGGGTACTCCCCTCCTTGACCTTGGCTACGGCAGCGGTCTTTACAAAATGCCTCCCTACTATGCAGTTAAGGTTCCCGTGTTCTCATTTGAGAAGCTTTCGGGTATTAACTCCATATTAGGACCTGAAATGAAGTCCACAGGTGAGGTTCTCGGTATCGGTAAAACTCTTAACGAAGCACTTTACAAGGGTCTTATGGCAGCAGGCTTCAATCTTGAAAGCCGCGGCGGAGTATATATCAGCGTTGATTCAAAGGATAAGTACGACCTTATCGAGCTTGCAAAGAAGCTTTACGATGCAGGTCTTGAAATCTACGCTGATGAAACAAATGCAATTATTATAGATTCTTTGGGTATCCCCGTTGAAACAGTTGAGGGAGAAAAGATTTATTCACTTCTTGAAAGCGAAAAGATTGGTTATATCATTCACACCAATTCAGGCAGACCCAAGGAAATTGAAAGGTTTATCAGACTGCACCGCAGAGCACTTCAGCTTAGCATTGCATGTCTTACCTCCCTTGATACTGCAAATGCACTTGCAGATATTCTTCTCAGCCGATTCAATCAGTATAATACAGAGCTTACCGATATTGCAAAGCTCCGCACTGAAAAGATTAACATTCCCTTTATCAAGATGCAGGGAACGGGCGATGACTATATATTCATCAATAACTTTGACGGAAGCATCAAATTCCCCGAAGCACTTGCAATTGTATTTTCCGACCGCCGCAGAGGTATCGGTGCAGACGGACTTGTCCTTATCGAAAAATCCGATGTGGCAGATGCCAAGATGCGTATATTCAACACTGACGGCAGTGAGGGCAAAATGGCCGGTAACGCTATTCGCTGCGTAGGTAAATATCTTTGGGATAACGGCTATGTAACACACCGCCATATTCAAATTGAAACTGCAAGCGGTATAAGAAAGCTGACGCTTCATCTCTTTGACCACAAGGTTACAAGCGTGACTGTTCAAATGGGACAGGCACAGTTTGCTCCCGCACAGATTCCCGTGGATATGCCCGGTGATAGAGTAATAAACGAAAAGGTTACAATCGGTGGAAAGAAATACGATATTTCATGTGTATCTATTGGAAATCCCCACTGCGTTGTTATCTGCGACAATGTATATAACATTGATGTGGAAACAATCGGCCCCAGATTTGAGAATGCACCTATCTTCCCCGAAAGAATTAACACGGAATTTGTTAAGATTATTGACAAGCGTACTATCAGAATGAGAGTATGGGAACGCGGCAACGGCGAAACACCTGCCTGCGGTACGGGAGCTGTAGCAGCAGCTATTGCGGCAGTTGAAAACGGCTACTGCGAGAAAGACACCGACATTTCCGTAAGAGTTGAGGGTGGCGAGCTTATCGTACGCTATACAGACGAGGGAGTATTCTTAACAGGTGATGCCGAAAAGGTATTTGAGGGTGTTTACGAATACTAAAACAATGAATATTCGTGCATAAAACATAGACTTATGCACGAATATTCAAAAAATTATGAATTTTTATGCAAAAAGGCTTGCATGATTATACATTTGGTGTTATACTCTATTCATTGAAAGATTGATATCAAAAAAGGAGTTAATTATTATGGATAAGAAAGACATAAAAAAAGTAGTTCTCGCCTACAGCGGAGGACTTGACACATCAATTATTATTCCGTGGCTTAAAGAAAACTACAACAACTGTGAGGTTATTGCCGTTGCAGGTAACGTAGGACAGAATGACGAGCTTGAAGGTCTTGAGGAAAAGGCTATTAAGACAGGTGCTTCCAAGCTTTATGTTCTTGACCTTACTGAAGAATATGTAGATGATTACATTATCCCCACAATGAAGGCAGGTGCAATTTACGAGGAATATCTTCTCGGTACAAGCCATGCACGTCCCTGTATTGCTAAGGGTCTTGTAGATATTGCAATCAAGGAAAATGCAGATGCTATCTGCCATGGTTGCACAGGTAAGGGTAACGATCAGGTTCGTTTCGAGCTTGCAATCAAGCATTTTGCTCCCAAAATGCCCATTATCGCTCCCTGGAGAATCTGGGATATTAAATCCCGTGAGGAGGAAATTGAATATGCAGAAGCACACAATGTTCCCCTTAAGATTAACCGTGAAACAAACTATTCCAAGGATAAGAACCTTTGGCACCTTTCTCACGAGGGTCTTGACCTTGAAGATACAGGTAATGAGCCTCAGTACGAAAAGCCTGGCTTCCTTGAAATGGGCGTTTCCCCCATTATGGCTCCCGATGAACCTACATATATCACACTTGATTTCGAGCAGGGCGTTCCTGTGGCATTCAATGATAAGAAGATGAGTGCAAAGGAAATCATTCTTGCCCTTAACGAAGTTGGCGGAAAGAACGGTATCGGTCTTCTTGACATCGTTGAAAACCGTCTTGTAGGTATGAAGTGCCGTGGCGTTTATGAAACTCCCGGTGGTGCAATTCTTTACAAGGCACACAGCGTTCTCGAATCTATCTGCCTTGACAAGATGACACTTCACGAAAAACAGAAGCTTTCTATCACATTTGCAGAGCTTGTTTATAACGGTCAGTGGTTTACACCTCTTCGTGAAGCTCTCAGTGCATTTGTTGACAAGACTCAGGAAAAGGTTACAGGTAAGGTTCGCCTTAAGCTTTACAAGGGTAATATGATTAATGCAGGCGTATGGAGCGATTACAGCCTTTACTCCGAAGAAATCGCAACGTTCGGTGAAAGCGATTACAATCAGAAGGATTCCGAAGGCTTCATCAATCTTTACGGTCTTCCCATTGCGGTACAGGCAATGGTTGATGCAAAAAACAAATAATTCTGAAAGAATAATTTGTTTTTTGCAAATGCGGAGTTTGAAGTGCGGAATGCGGAATGAAAATTCTTATCTTTCCACTCTCTCCTTATATAAAAAATAAGGCTGGTGACTTTGTCACCAGCCTAATGATTTAAAGAAGGTGTTTTTATGGACAAGATGTGGGCAGGGCGTTTTTCAAAAGCTCTGGACAAAGAAGCTGATGATTTCAATTCATCCATACATTTTGACTGCAAAATGTACAGGCAGGATATAGAGGGTTCTATCGCCCATGCTACAATGCTTGCCGAGTGCAACATTATTTCCAAAAGCGACAGTGAAATAATAATTTCAGGACTTAAAGGAATCCTTGCTGACCTTGACAGCGGTACTCTCGCTTTTGATTTTGATGCGGAAGATATACATATGTTTGTGGAGGCAGAGCTAACGAAGCGTATCGGCGATGTAGGCAAAAGGCTTCACACAGCAAGAAGCCGTAACGATCAGGTGGCACTGGATATCCGTCTTTATATGCGTGATGAGGCAAACGAGGTTATTTCCCTTATAAAGAAGCTTCTCGGTGCGATTTTGGTGCAGGCAGAGGCTAATAAGGAAGCAATTCTCCCAGGCTACACACATCTTCAGCGTGCACAGCCCATTATGTTTTCACATCATCTTTGTGCATATGCAATGATGTTTATCCGCGACATAGGAAGAATAGAGGACGCACTTAAAAGAATGAATTTCTCTCCCTTAGGCTCGTGTGCTCTTGCGGGAACAACCTACGAAACAAACCGCGAAAGAACCGCAGAGTTACTTGGTTTTGACGGAATTACTCTTAACAGTATTGACGGCGTTTCCGACCGCGACTTCTGCGTGGAGCTGATGAGTGCGTTTTCACTTGTTATGACACATCTTTCCAGATTTTCCGAGGAAGTAATCTTATGGTCGTCATGGGAATTCAAATTCGTAGAGCTTGACGATTCCTATACAACAGGCTCGTCCATTATGCCACAGAAGAAAAATCCCGATATGGCAGAGCTTGTACGCGGTAAGACAGGCAGAGTGTACGGAGATTTAGTGGCGATGCTGACTATTCTCAAGGGTATCCCCTTGGCATACAACAAGGATATGCAGGAGGACAAGGAAGCAATATTTGACAGTGTGGAAACGGTTAAAAAATGCCTCAGCATTTTTGCACCCATGATTGAAACCATGTCGGTAAGAAAAGACAAAATGTACGCCGCTGCAGGCGAGGGCTTTATAAACGCCACAGACCTTGCCGACTACCTTGTAAAGAAGGGGCAGCCCTTCCGCAGTGCGTATAAGACGGTAGGACAAATTGTGGGAAAATGCGTAGCAGAAAAGAAAACTCTCGAAACGCTTACCCTCTCCGAATACAAGGAATTTGATGAGCTTTTCGAGGAAGATTTATATCAGGAAATTGACCTTAAGAATTGCGTGGAAAAGAGAATTTCCGCAGGCGGCACTTCGGTAGCTTCCATTAATACACAGATTGAATATATAAAGAAATTCGCATAACAAAAAAGTCAGGTTTGATTAAACCTGACTTTTTTTGTTATATTACACCATCGTATATATGTTTTCGTTTTCTGAAATATATGAAGTTTATAATGAATAGTATAGAATGAACTGCGATATGAATCGGAACTATAATATCTATTCCGCCGATTGTGCTATAGGTTGGCTCGTACACCATATTGATAAAGTACATCATATTGGTTGTGATAAAGAGAAAATGCGTGGCATAGGTAAATCGGGGACCTATCTTTTTATAAGTCAGAAGCCCAAATATTGCTACTATTGAAGCCAACGCCTCTATCACGCCTCCAAAGCCTAAGAAATTCTCCATAGACTCGACATATGTGCCAAGATAGCCGTATTTTCTCAGGTAATAAACGGTTTCAAGATTTATCACCTTAATTCCATTTATCGCAACCCAAAGTGCATCAAGAGCAAGGAGCACGCAAAATATCTTTGCCCAAAGAGTAGGGAGAGCAGGCTTTGAGAAATAACTCTCCACATTCAGTTCTGCTTCTAAATCTGCATTGCACATGGGACAATTTGGCAGGTTGCTGTTAAAAATTCCTGCACCGCACTTAGGACAATATCGCATTTTTAACCCCCCTTGATAATTCTTTTCAGTTTTCTTATTACACGACGGGGAAAGTTCTTCGCTCTTTTCCATTTCAGGCTTTTAACGGTTTTTTCTGCGTATTTTAGATATTCCTTATCCGCAGCAGAAACGTATTTATCTCCTTGATAAAAGCCCTCAAGCACGCCTACAATATCACTTTCACGCACATCTTTTTCCAAAGCTGTACGATTGTCGCCACAAATAATATAGCCGTTCTTTTTCACCTTGACAATGCGGTGCATAGTATAGTGACCGAGTTTTCGATATACGGGAACATCATATTTTTTCAGTGGAAACTTCGGGGGTACAATTACCACCTTGTCACGTCCCTCTACAAGCATGGGATTCATACTGTCACCCTTGGTGGTTGTTATATATATCCCCTTTTCCTTAAGAGTTTCTTCCAAACCTTTCATTTATTCCAGCTCCAATAATTTTTCCGCATTTTTATAGAAAATCATATCCTTTTCTTCTTCCGTAAGGTCAAGTGCTTCTATTCTGTCTGCCTCTGCCATAAGTGAAACAGCAGGGTAGTCGCTGCCGAAAAGGACTTTATCCGCACCATGTGTACGAATCATATCTACCATTTTTTGGGGCGATACCTCCCACATAGTGCTGGAGGTGTCAAACCATACATTTTTTCCTACAAGGCTTTTTGCATCGGCATCCCAAACGCTGTAACCACCCATATGTGCCGCGATAAATTTATGATTCGGGAAGATTTCAAGCACTCTTGAAAGGCGAATCGGATTTGAAAAATCCAAGTTTTTATCTCCGACATGGAGAACTATGGGATAATCCTCCCCTATCTGCTCATACATATAAAGGGCTTTATCATCATCAATATTGAAGCGTTGAAAATCGGGATGAAATTTAAAGCCCCTGAGTCCGTGATTTTTTACACGCTGAATTTCGTATGCTACATCGTCAAAATCGGGATGCACACTGCCGAAAACTATAAACCTTTCATCTCTTAAATCAAAAAGAAAGTCATTATTTATCGTCACCTGTGTGGGTTTTGTGGGCGTGGAAAATATAACGGCTTTGTAAAATCCCGATTTGTCCATTTCCTCTTTCATATCGGTGAATGTACCCTTGCACTCCCACGGCATACCATAATGCTGTTCAAGGTTCGCTATTGCAAGATGTGCAATCTTTGGATTAAATATATGTGCATGAAAATCAATTATTTTTCTCATCTTAAAACTTCTTTCTAAAAATATTGTTGCAGCGAAATTCACTGCAACAATAAAGTCTGTCTAATTAGCCTGGAGGCCAAGCCAAAGAACGTCCGCCGAGCATATGGAAATGAAGATGCTTCACAGTCTGTCCGCCGTCTTCACCGCAGTTATTTACAATGCGGTAACCACCCTCTGCAATGCCTTCTTCCTTGGCAATTTTAGCCGCAACTGCAAATACATGACCTACCACGGAGGCATTTTCCTCTGTAAGCTCGTTTGCAGATGCAATATGTTCTTTCGGGATAATAAGTATATGAGTAGGTGCCTGAGGCTCAATATCACGAAATGCGTATACAAGCTCATCCTCATATACCTTAGTTGAGGGGATATCCCCGTTTATTATTTTACAAAATAAGCAATCCATAATCACACTTCCTTATGCGATAATTTCGGAAACCTTGGCAAGAGCTTCGGCAATTTTTCCTGCGTCCTTACCGCCGCCCTGTGCACTGTCGGGCTTACCGCCGCCGCTTCCGCCTGCAATTGCGGTGATTTCCTTAATAATCTTTCCGCAATGCACACCTGCTTTAACAGCGTCGGCACTTGCCATTGCCACAAAGGAAATCTTGCCGTCGGTATTTGCCGCAAATACGCAAACACTCATAGGAGTTTTCTCCTTAATTGCATCGCCCGTCTTACGAAGCGAATCGATTGTCGCACCGTCAAGCTGTGCAGCAACAAGGGTTATATCTCCGATTTTTTTAGCGTTTGCCATAATGTCGTTAGCCTTGGCATTTGCCATCTGTGAAGCAACCTGTTCAAGCTTTTTCTGTTGTTCACGGTTTTCGTTTACAATGGATTCAGCTCGATGAACAAGCTCACCCTCCGTTGTCTTAAGTATCGCTGCAGCATCACGGATAATGCTATTCTTTTCTTCAATATAGCGAAGCACGCCCTCGCCTGTTACTGCCTCAATTCTTCTTACGCCTGCCGCAACGCCGCTCTCGGACAGAATCTTGCAAAGACCTGCCTCGGCAGTATTTGTAAGGTGGCAGCCACCGCAAAGCTCGATTGAATATCCGCCCATGTTTACTACGCGGACAGTATCACCGTACTTTTCACCAAAGAGAGCCATTGCACCCTCTGCCTTAGCATCGGCAATAGACATATTCTTGATTGTAACGGGGTATGCCGCAAGAATTGCCGCATTTACTTTATTTTCAACCTCTTGAAGCTGCTCTTTTGAAACTGCTTCAAAGTGACTAAAGTCAAAACGAAGTCTATTCTCGTCAACGTAGCTTCCTGCCTGTTCGATATGGCTTCCCAATACTTCACGAAGAGCCTTCTGAAGAAGATGTGTGGTTGAATGGTTACGAGCTGTAGCCATTCTTTTCTTTGTATCAATGGAAACTGTAACCTTGTCACCCTTGTTGGCACTTCCCTCGGTAACGGTTACATGGTGGAGAATCTTTCCGTCGCCAAGCTTCTTTGCATCAGTAACTGTCATCTTAAAGCCTTCGCCGATAATTTCACCGTTATCTCCCATCTGACCGCCGCTTTCGCCGTAGACTACTGTCTTATCAAGGATGATAACTGCGTTTTCTCCGTCCTGCACGCTTTGTGCAACCTGTCCGTCTTTTACGATAACTGTAATATTTGCATCACACTGGAAATTATCATAGCCGATAAATTCTGTTGTGATTTCCTTACCCAATGTCTGATAAATATCTTCGCTCCAAGCCGCTTCATCGCCGACATTTCTTCCCTCTCTTGAACGGGTTTTCTGCTCAAGCAGAAGGGCATTGAATGCCTCGCGGTCAACGCTGAGACCTTTTTCCTGAAGGATTTCTTCAGTAAGGTCAATGGGGAAGCCGTAAGTATCGTTAAGTGTGAAAGCATCCTCGCCTGAGAGAATCTTTCCGCCGTTCTTTTCAAGGTCAGCAATTTTTTCTTCGAGGATTGAAAGACCGCGGTCGATTGTCTGAGCAAAGCTTTCTTCTTCTCTCTTTATTACTTTCTTTATATAATCCTGCTTTTCTTCAAGCTGGGGATATGCACCCTTAGACTCTCTTACAACTGTATCAACGATATCGGAAAGGAATGTTCCCTTGATGCCGAGAAGTCTTCCATGACGAGCTGCACGGCGGAGAAGTCTGCGGAGAACGTAACCTCTTCCCTCGTTGGAGGGGGATACGCCATCACAGGTCATAAATGTTGTACTTCTGATATGGTCAGTGATAACACGCAGAGAAACGTCTGTCTTTTCACTCTGTCCATAGTTAACCTTTGCCACCTTACTGATTTCAAGCATAATGTTACGGATTGTGTCAACCTCGAAAAGGTTATTTACATCCTGCATGATAACAGCCATTCTTTCAAGTCCCATACCTGTATCGATATTGGGATTTGCAAGGCGGTTATATACGCCGTTTTCATCTTTATCAAACTGAGTGAATACAAGATTCCAGAACTCTACGAATCTGTCACACTCACAGCCTACCTTACAATCGGGGCTTCCGCAACCGTATTTTTCGCCTCGGTCAAAGTAAAGCTCACTGCAAGGACCGCAGGGCCCCTGACCGATTTCCCAGAAGTTGTCCTCCTTACCCATTTTGGAAATATGAGAGGGGTCTACGCCAACTTCCTTTGTCCAGATGTCGATAGCTTCATCATCGTCTTCGTACACAGTGATATAAACACGGTCTTCGGGAAGTCCAAGCTCCTTTGTAACAAATTCCCAAGCCCATGCAGTTGCCTCGTGCTTGAAGTAATCACCAAAAGAGAAATTACCCAGCATTTCAAAAAACGTACCGTGGCGGGCAGTGATACCAACACGCTCGATATCGGGTGTACGAATACATTTCTGGCAGGTGGTCACTCTCTTACGTGGAGGAACCTCCTTCCCTGTGAAATAGGGCTTAAGAGGTGCCATACCTGCATTTATAAGAAGGAGACTGTTGTCATTTTGCGGAACAAGCGGAAATGACGGCAGTCTTAAATGTCCCTTACTTTCGAAGAATTTTAAATATCTTTCGCGAATTTCATTGAGTCCTAATTTTTCCATTGTAAACACTCCTTTACAAAATAACATTATATCGTTTTTTACGAGCATTGTCAACCGAAAAAGACCATTTTTAGGGCAAAAAAGAAGCGTGCCGCTTCACCCATGTCGCACCCGGGCATTTTACGAACACAGTTTCATGCGAATTAAATTTACGCAAATTCCTATACAGTAAAAAAGAAGCGTGCCGCTTCACCCTTGTCGCGTCCCAACTTAACCTAAAACCTACAAATGCTGCTCGCGATAAAAAACGCAAATTCCTATACGGTAAAAAAGGACACCTTCGCAATGTTTTTGCGTAGGTGCCTCTTTTGCCGAAGTATTTATCAGAAGCATTTACCGTCTTTGCAGTCGTTGGTTGTACCGCCCCGATAGCAAAGCTCGTTGGGACACTGCCCTTTTTCAAAAAAGCCCTCCAGATTTGAAATCGTGGTATCAGCGATATTGGAAAGGGCTTCCTTTGTCAAAAACGCCTGATGTGACGTCACGATAACATTGGGCATGGAAATCAGGCGTGCCAAGGTATCGTCCTCTACTATATGCCCTGAATAATCCTCGAAGAAAAGCTCCGATTCTTCTTCATACACATCAAGACAAGCCGCCCCGACCTGTCGTGACTTAATGCCGTTTAAAAGGGCCTCCGCATCTACCAAAGCACCGCGGGAGGTATTTATAATTACCACGCCCTTTTTACATTTTTCAATGGAATTTTCGTCGATAATATGATAGGTTTCATCATTAAGAGGACAGTGCAGAGAAATAATGTCACTATTAGCAAAAAGCTCGTCGGTGGAAACGTACTTGATATTTTCTCCGTCGGCAAGTCCATCTGCCGGAAATTTATCGTAGGCAAGAACTTTCATTCCAAACCCTCGGCAAATGTCAATAAACACTCTGCCGATTTTTCCCGTTCCGATTATTCCAACGGTTTTTCCGTAAAGGTCAAATCCCGTCATACCCGAAAGGCTGAAATTAAAATCCTTGGTGCGGATATACGCCTTATGAATACGCCTGATTGATGTGAGAAGCATTGCCATAGCATGCTCTGCCACCGCATAGGGTGAATACGCAGGCACTCTCAGAACATGGACTTTCCCGAAAGCATACTTCATGTCCACATTGTTAAAGCCGGCACAGCGAAGTGCGACCACGCCCACGCCCAATTCGCACAAACGGTCGATTACTTCTTTATTAACGGTGTCGTTTACAAACACGCATACTGCGTCAAAGCCCTTTGCAAGACCTACGGTATCCTCATTGAGCTTGGTTTCAAAATATTTTATGGTAATGTCCTTCCCTGACGAAGCCGCCTGAAAGGACTCCTTATCATAGGGTTTTGTATCAAAAAAAGCTATTCTCATAATATCCCTCCTGTACCTTATTATAGCTTGTTACGAAATATTTATCCGCTCCCCCAATATATCACAGATAATTTTCAATGTCAATAATGGAAAAAACAGTGGATTTTTCTATCCATATATGATAAAATAGTAGTGTTATATTGGATATTTTATTTTAGGAGGGCTTTGTGTGTCTTTGTTAGAAGCATTTATACTTGGACTTATTCAGGGGATAAGCGAATTTCTGCCTATTTCTTCATCGGGGCATCTGTCAATTGCAGGACGTCTGATGGGAATGGATCCCGAGGCAGACAGTCTTTTATCCTTTAACATACTTTTGCATGTGGCGACCCTTGCAGCAGTATTCATTGTGTACCGCAAGGATATCTGGGAAATGATAAAAGCATTTTTCTCCATGTGCGGTGACCTTTTTACAGGAAAGGGATTAAAGCTTAAGGAATATACATATCGCCGCCTTATTGTGATGCTGATTATTGCTACAATTCCTGCAACGGTTGCGGCGTTTTTATTCGGAGATATTATTGAAAACCCTGCTCTGTGGCAGATTGGTACATTTCTTATCATAACGGCTGTACTCCTCTTTATCAGCGAAAAGCTTGCAGGCGGCAATACACAGCTTGAAAAAATGAGCTATAAACAAGCTCTCGGCACAGGCTGCTTTCAGGCACTCGGAACGCTGCCCGGAATCAGCCGCAGCGGAAGCACCATTGTGGGCGGACTCTTTTGTAAGCTTGATAAAAAAACCGCGGTAAGATTCTCATTCCTGATGTCAATCCCTGCAATTTTGGGAGCACTGCTTCTTGATGTAAAGGATATGATGAGTACTAATACTGCTCTTCCCGGGATACTTCCCGTTTTTGTAGGTATGATAACTGCCGCAGTAAGCGGATATTTATCAATTAAGTTCCTGCTGCGTCTGGTTGAAAAAAGTAAGCTAAGCTATTTCTCCTACTATTGCATTGCGGCAGGTGTTTTTGCAATAGTGCTGAATTTCACTATCTGATTTGAATCGGAAAGGATACTGATATGGAAAATAAATCTACAAAAAAGAGGTCAACAATAAAAAGGTCAACCTCTCCTAAAAGTTCTTCAAAAGGTAAAAAGCCGACTAAAAATGCTCCACAAAAAAAGAATGCAAATCCCGAAGTACGCAGAATATGCCTTTTATTCATTGCAGCGGTTTTACTGTTCTCCCATATGGGTGTGTTTGGTGCTTTGGGCGGTTTTTTAAGAAGACTTTGTAAGCTGTTTTGCGGAAGTATGAGCTTAGCAGTCCCCCTTATTCTTTTGACGGCTTCAATCCATCTTTTTGTAAAAAAGACTTTATCCCCTCACAAATACAGATATGTCTTTACTGCACTTTTCTTTGTTTGCCTGTGTGGTATTCATACACTTTATTCTGCAAATGTTCACGCAGGGCTATTTAACGGTTCTTTTGAAGATGTCATTAATGACATCACCGCAAGTTCTGACGCAAATTCATCGGGCGGTCTTATAGGTGCAATTATTGCACTTCCCCTTAAGGCACTGGTAAGCTCCGTGGGAACTTATCTGATACTTATTCTTCTCGCCTCGGTATGCTTTGTAACGGTAACGGGAACAGAGCCTTTTACAAGGGCTTTTTCCTATCTTTACAAAAATATATCGGAGTTTCTCTTTAACATAAAAGAAGAAAAAGATGCCGACCGCGAAGCTGAAGACCTCATTAAAATAAACGGCATTGAGGACGAAGATTCCTCAAAAAAGAAAAAGAGAAAATCAGAGGGTGAAGAACCCGCAAAGAAGAAAAAGAAGAAAACAGGGAAAGAAATACTTACAGGTGATGAAATTGCCGCACTAGGCAGCGATAATGATGAATTCGCCATAAATCTTTATGACGATAAAAAGTCCAAAGGCGAGGAAAAATCCTTTGAAAAAGCCGAGATTCCCGATGAAATCAAAAAAGCCGCAATGGAGGCTTCGGGAGGTGTGGAGGAAATAAAAGAAGATACCTCCCCCATAGCCGTAACGGAGGATGAAATTGAGCTTGAATACATTCCTTATACGTTTCCGCCCATTGACCTTCTTTCAAAGGCAAAGGCGGGCGGCAGTGCGGACAAGCCCGAGGACCTTCGCACTCAGGCGAAAAAGCTTGTTGACACGTTAGCAAGCTTTGGTGTGGAAGCAAAGGTTCTGGAGGTAAGCAAGGGTCCTGCCGTAACAAGGTTTGAACTTCAGCCCTCTGCCGGAGTAAAGGTCAGCAAAATTGTAAATTTGGCAGATGATATTGCCCTCAATCTGGCGGCATTCGGCGTAAGAATTGAAGCCCCCATTCCCGGCAAGGCCGCTGTAGGTATAGAAATCCCCAACAAGAGCACCTCTATGGTTGCACTCCGCGAAGTAATTGACAGTCATGAATTCCGCACATTTAAGTCCAAAACTGCCTTTGCAATGGGTAAGGATATTGCAGGACAGGCAGTTGTCAGTGATATTTCCAAGATGCCCCATATGCTTATTGCAGGTGCTACGGGTAGTGGTAAGAGTGTATGTATAAACTCACTTATCACAAGCATACTCTACAAGGCTGACCCCAATGAGGTAAAACTTATTCTTATTGACCCCAAGGTGGTTGAACTTGGCGTATACAACGGTATCCCGCATCTGTTAATTCCTGTTGTAACAGACCCCCGCCGTGCGGCAGGTGCTCTTAACTGGGCAGTTCAGGAAATGGTTAAGCGTTACAGTATGTTTGCCACGGCAAATGTGCGTGATATTAAGGGCTACAATGAATATGCCGCTCTTAACGGCGAAAGGCTTATGGAGCAGATTATTATTGTTATTGACGAGCTTGCAGACCTTATGATGGTATCTCCCCATGAGGTTGAGGATTCCATATGCCGTCTGGCTCAGATGGCGAGAGCCGCAGGTATGCACCTTGTAATTGCAACACAGCGTCCCTCGGTAGACGTTATCACAGGTCTTATCAAGGCAAACGTACCCAGCCGTATTGCATTCTCTGTATCAAGCCAGATTGACAGCCGTACAATTCTTGATATGGGCGGTGCGGAAAAGCTTCTCGGTAAGGGTGATATGCTGTTCCTCCCCATGGGTGCAAGCAAGCCCAAAAGACTTCAGGGGGCATTCGTTTCCGACAAGGAAATTGAAAAAATTGTAGAGTTTGTAAAAAACTGTTCCTCTGCACATTATAACGAGGATATTATAGAACATATTGAAAACGGTGCTGACGACCATGGCAGTAGCGATGACAGCGAGGCTGATGATTTACTTCCACAGGCAATTGAAATTGTGGTGGAACTCGGACAGGCAAGTGCTTCACTGCTTCAAAGAAAGCTGAAAGTTGGCTATTCCCGTGCCGGAAGGCTTATCGACCAGCTTGAGGAAAGAGGAATAATCGGCCCCCACGAAGGAAGCAAGCCCCGAAAGGTGCTTATAAGCAGAAGTGAATTCCAGGAAATGATGGTAAATCAGGAATAGAGGATTGACACGCGACGTTTTTTGTTAATATTCGACAAAAAAAATACTGTAGAATGCTTAATTTTGAGCATTTTACAGTATTTTTTCTTGACATCCGAAATTTTAAGTGTTATAGTAGTATGTGGAGGCGTTATATGAGTAATTTAAATTCACTAAGTAACCTTGCCTCATTCAGTGACGAAAAGTTGGCTGTTCTGGCGCAGCAGGGAAATGACCGAGCGCTTGATTATTTACTCAGCAAGTATCGTATTTTTGTTCGCAATAAATCTCTTTCTTATTTTATTGCCGGTGCTGATAGGGACGACATTATTCAAGAGGGTATGATTGGTCTGTTTAAAGCTGTCAGGGATTTCAGTCTTGAACGCGGTGTATCATTTAAGACATTTGCCGACCTTTGTGTGACAAGGCAAATTATAACCGCCGTAAAAAATGCCAGCAGACAAAAGCATGCACCTCTTAATTTTTATGTTTCACTGAATAAACCGCTCTCAGATGATGAAAGCGATTCTACTTTGGAACAGCTTTTGGGACATGCTGAAAATCTTAACCCCGAAGAAATAGTAATAAAAAAAGAAAACGCAGATGCGTTAGGCTCGGACATGAACCGTATATTATCGCAGTTTGAAGCATCTGTACTGTCGCTTTATCTTAAAGGTCACAGCTATGCAGACATTTCCAAGGCAGTCTGCAAGGATGTAAAGGCTATAGATAATGCACTGCAGCGTATAAAGAAGAAGTTCGAAAAGCTTTCTTCCAATGAATAGCTGCATAGTGAATATTACATTGCTATATGCCCGAATCGGCGTGGTAACCGTAACGGGTAAAAAATATTTTTATAGGTAAAGGTAAGGAGATTTAAAATGTACGAAGACAAGACTTTAGTCTGCAAAGATTGCGGACAGGAATTCGTGTTCACAGCAGGCGAGCAGGAATTCTATGCTGAAAAGGGCTTCCAGAACGAGCCTCAGAGATGTAAGGATTGCAGAGCAGCTAAGAAGGCATCTCTCAGAGAAAACAGAGAAATGTATACTGCTGTTTGTGCTGAATGTGGCGGAGAAGCAAAGGTTCCTTTCGTTCCCAAGGACGACAGACCTGTTTACTGCAGCGAATGCTTTGCAAAGAACAAATAATCTCCTTATTAACCAGAGAAGATTACAACAAAATGGTGTTAGCTAAGCTAACACCATTTTTTGTTGTCTTATAGGAATTTACGCAAAATTAAGACGCATGAAACTGTGTTCGCACTGGGCAAGAGTGCGACAAAGGGTGAAGCGGCACGCTTCTTTTTCATCATTCGCATAGAATTAAGCACTGCAATAATCATTACTCCCACATCGGCAAATATTGCCGCATACATATTGTCAAATCCTAATATGCTTAAAATCATTACTCCGAACTTAACACCAAGAGATAAAGCGATGTTTTGCCGCACAATTTTCATGGTTTTCTTTGAAAGTGTCACTGCATCGGCAACTGCGGATAAATCATCATTCATTATTACAATATCCGCTGCTTCAACTGCCGCATCACTTCCCAATGCTCCCATGGCGAAGCCTACATCTACACAGGAAAGAACAGGGGCATCATTTATGCCGTCCCCTACAAAGGCTGTCACGCCTTTCTCTTTCATCTGTAAAACTTTTTCCACCTTATCCTGAGGTAAAAGTCCTGAATAAACCTCATCAGCCCCTACTTCTTTTCCGACCTTTTGAGCCGAATTTTCGTTATCACCTGTCAGCATTACTATATGTTTAATACCTGACTGTTTCAATGCCTGTAGGCTTTTGGCGGCATTTTTTTTGGCTTTATCCTCCAAAAGAATAAAGCCCACGGCACTATTATCATATGCTACATATACACAGGTGCCGCCATCATCATTATATGGTATATGAATTTCGTTATCAATCAAAAGCTGACGACTTCCTGCCAGTACCTTTTTTCCGTCGATTTCAGCCGAGATACCCTTTCCGTGAATGGTAACTACATTTTTTATACGCTCTTTCTGAATTTCCTTTCCGTATTCTTTAATTATGGAAAGTGCTATGGGATGATTTGAAAAGCTTTCCGCATACGCTGTTATTTCAAGTAATTTTTCTTCGTTTACATCGAGTGCAGATATTTTCGAAACAGAAAATTCTCCCTTTGTCACCGTTCCCGTTTTGTCAAAAGCGACAATCGAGACTTTCGACAATGTTTCGATATACTCCGAGCCTTTTATAAGCACCCCTTGTTTCGAGGCAGCACCGATTGCTCCGAAGAAAGACAGAGGCACTGAAATGACCAGTGCACAGGGACACGAAACTATAAGAAACACCAACGCACGCCTGAGCCAAATAAGGAAGCTTTGTCCAAATAAGAGTGTGGGAATTATAGCCGTCGCAAGTGCCGCGAAGAATACGCAGGGGGTGTATTTGCGGGAAAACTTCGTAATAAATTTTTCAGACTGCGATTTGTAGAAAGACGAAGTTTCCACTAAATTAAGAATCTTTGCCACAGTACTTTCCGTGTAGACACTTTCCGTTTTGATTTTTACGGGGCTTTGTATATTTATCATTCCGCTGAAAACATGGTCTCCTGCCTTAAGCTCACGGGGCACGCTTTCTCCCGTAAGCGAGGAAGTATCAAAGGAGCTTTCCCCCTCTTCGATAATTCCGTCCAAGGCTACTTTTTCTCCGGGGATAACAAGGATTGTCTCTCCCTTGGAAATTCCCTCGGGAATAACTTTTATTTCCTTCCCATCCCGTATTACAGTAGCAAAATCTACTTTCAGCTTCATCAGCTCTTTTATGGAATTGCGGCTTTTCCCCACTGCTACACTTTGAA
This sequence comes from Clostridia bacterium, assembly GCA_017451505.1. Lineage (GTDB taxonomy): Bacteria > Bacillota > Clostridia > UMGS1883 > UMGS1883 > UMGS1883. The sequence continues at coordinate 31,769 of JAFTOF010000008.1, forward strand.
AAAGTTCACCTAACTGATAAAGCGTCATAACCATTGCAGCTTCCGAAAACTCATGCAAAACAAGTGCTCCGACCGTTGCCACGGACATAAGTATTTCTTCGTCAAAAAGTTGTCTTGAAAATATTTTCCTTAGTGCGGAGCAAAGCACATCAAGGCCCACAACCGCATATGCACTGCAAAGCAGCAAAGTTTTTACATACTCATTTTTTACGAAAATTACGGAAACCAAAATTACTGCTACCGATAAAAGGATTTTATATAGATTTTTTCTCTGTCTCCTTGTCATATTTTCTTCAACTCAAAATTACGCTCGGTTTTTCTTCCTGCCTTTATAATTTCCTTTTCAATACGCTCAAATTCAGCTTCATCTGCTTCAACGGTAAGTGTCTGCATAATGAAATTGAGCATAGCACTTTTTACACCGTCAATTTTTTTAATTGCATCCTCAATTTTCCCTGCACACACTGCACAGTCAATCTCCGAAACCTCATACTTCTTAATCATTTTTATCATCCTTTCTTTCTTCAATAAGATGGTCAAACCCCTGTGCAATAATACTTCTCACATGGTCATCTGCGAGGAAGTAAAAAATGGTTTTCCCCTCCCTGCGAGAGTCCACAAGCTTATTATTCTTAAGTACCTTTAACTGGTGGGATATTGCACTCTGTGCCATACCCAAAAGCTCTGCAATGGCACACACACACATTTCCGATTCAAAAAGGGAAAACAGTATTTTCATCCTTGTTGTATCGCCGAAAACCTTGAATAAATCTGCTAAATCACAAAGCAGTTCATCGGTGGGAAGCTCATTACGTACCATATCAAGTAAAGCTTCATGATTATGTTCGTGCATATATGTTCCTCCATTCATATGTTTATATATTCATATGATAGCACAGACATATGTTATTGTCAATATAAAATAAAAAAATTCTCATTTTGAGGACTGTTCCCAAAACGAGAATTTTTTTACATTCATTATTTGTTTTTTCCGTATAAGATAATGTAGGCAAGCGAAAACGCACATAGTACTATTCCCGACACTCCGTATACTACGGCACTTTTTAAAGACATATCAATCTGTGGAATAATCGCAGAAAGATTAAATGCCCCGTGAAATAGCACTGCAGTCTTTAAGCTTTGCGTTTTGTAATACACTATACCTAAAAGCACGCCTACACCAAATGTAAATATGGACTGGAAAAGCACCATATGTGCCGCGGCAAAAAATGCTGCCTGAATTATAATTGTCGGCAGCGGCCGAAAGCTCTTTATAAGCTCTCCCATAAACAGACCGCGGAACAGTATTTCTTCAAAAAACGGCATCAGAACAACTATTGCAAAAAGTGCAACCATAATCTGACCTAAGGTATGAAACTCGGGCACTGCCTCCCCTGCCGCCTCTATTGATTCCCTTAACGGCTGTATTTTTTGAGCATAGGAATAAAATACCGAAACCAGAAGCCTTGCACCAATCGCCATACATACCGCCATTATATTAATAATGGGGACAACCTTTTTATTTTTTATAATCGTATGAATAGGATTCCTGCTAAGTTTTCCTATAAATCCATATACAAATATTGAAAATATAGCACTGATACTGCTTAACGCATATGTGTAATCAACCATACCGTTATAAGCGTCTGCTATAGATTTATTCAATATCTTTCTTTGCCAAAAAAGGAACACAAGCTGCACACCAATACTGATAAGGTAATATAAGGCAACATATATTGCCCCTTTTAAAAGAGCTTTTAACCTCTTTTTGCGGACTGTCATTGTGCATCATCCTTATTTATTGCAACAATTATTTTTTTCGGGCATTTGCTTTCACATAATCCGCAGCTTATACATACGGACTGGTCTATCTGTGCACAATTATTTTCAACCTTTATTGCTCCTACAGGGCAGTTTTTCTCACATATTCTGCAACCGATACAGCCTACGGAGCACTTTTCCTTCATTTCTGCACCCTTGTCACAGGAGTGGCACTTTACAATATATTTCACCTTTTTAGGTACTATACTGATAAGATTCTTGGGGCAGGCTGCAGCACATTCGCCGCAACCACCGCATTTTTCCATATCCACTACTGCAATGCCGTTTTCAATTTTGATAGCATTGTTTTGGCAGACTTTAGCACAAGAGCCATATCCGAGGCATCCGTATGTACATGCCTTTGAGCCGCCGCCCTGAAGTCTTGATGCAGTTAAGCAGTCTTCAATTCCGACGTATTCATACTTATCTGCGGCTTTATCAATAGTTCCGTTACACGCAATTACGGCACACTTTTCTTCTACCGCTTCAGCCGATACACCCATAATATCGGCAATGGCATCGGCAACGCTTTGTCCACCGGGGCTGCAGCAATTAATCTTTGCCTCACCCTTGGATATTGCAGCAGCATAGGCACTGCATCCGGCATATCCGCAGCTTCCGCAGTTTGCACCCGGAAGAACAGAGGCGATTTCCTCTGCCCTCTCGTCTTTTTCCACTGCAAATATTTTAGATGCCAAGGCAAGAAGCAGCCCAAGTAGAAGTCCGACAGCTCCCATTGCAAGTGCCGGTAATAATATTTCCTTCATTTTCTAAACCTTCCTTTCCAAAGAACCTCAGAATGACATACCCTGAAATCCCATAAATGCCATTGCAAGAAGCGATGCACTGATAAGTGCAATAGGAAACCCCTGCAGAGCCTTGGGAATATCGGAGCTTTCAAGGCGTTCCCTCACTCCTGCAAAGAGGACTATTGCCAAAAGAAAGCCGATACCTGCACTAAATCCGTTTACAACCGATTCTATCAGCGTATATGTTCCCAGGAGGTTAATTACAGACGCTGTGCGTACATTGAGGAGTGCAACGCCCAGCACCGCACAGTTTGTAGTTATAAGTGGGAGATATATTCCGAGTGCACTGTACAGTGACGGGATTGATTTTTGCAAAAACATCTCAACAAACTGTACCAGTGCCGCAATTATGACGATAAAGGCTATCGTCTGCATATATTCCATATCTAAAGGAACGAGTATAAATTTCTGACACGCCCATGTGAGCATTGAGGCAAGTGTCATTACAAATGTTACTGCCATACCCATTCCCAGTGCCGTATCAAGCTTTTTTGAAACACCAAGGAACGGACAAATTCCGTAAAACTTAACCAATACAAAGTTTTGTACAAATATAGAGGTTAATGCAATTCCTACTAATGCGGTCATTTATCTCTGCTCCTTTCTGTTTCTTATTGCATTTATAATTCCTAAAATAATACCAAGTGTCAAAAATCCTCCGGGAGGAAGAATCATCACAGTTGCAGGATTTGCGATGCCTACGCTCATTCCCAAAATAGTACCATTACCGAGTATTTCACGCACCGCTGAAATAAGGGAAAGTGCAACAGTAAAGCCAAGTCCCATTCCAAGACCGTCCGCCGCGGATTTTAAAACCGTGTTTTTGGAAGCAAATGCTTCTGCACGGGCAAGAATTATACAGTTTACAACAATCAGGGGAATAAAGAGTCCCAGTGACTGTGAAAGGCTTGGAACATACGCTTTAAGCACCAAATCCACCACGGTAACAAACGTAGCAATAATCACAACGTACGCCGCAATACGGATTTTTGAGGGTATGATTTTTCTCAGCATGGATATGAGCATATTTGAAAGAATCAGAACAAAAGTTACGGAAAGTCCCATACCGATACCGTTTACAAGGGATGTTGTCACCGCAAGGGTGGGACACATACCCAAAACCTGTACAAAGGTAGGATTCTCGTTTATAAGTCCGTTTTTAATTGTTTTCAGCACTTTTCTTTTCCTCCTTATCCATAGTTTCCACAAGCATATTAAATGCCTCGTCAACGCCAGAGGCAACGGCACGGCTGGTTATAGTCGCACCTGTAATCGCCGTAATCTGATTGGGGCTTTCTGTCTTTGTTTTTACAACCTCAAGCGTAGGATTTTTTTGGGAAAACTGATTCTTGAATTCCGGCTCGGTAGCTTTTGCACCTAATCCTGCAGTTTCACTGTGACTCAAAATCTCAATTCCGCAAACCTGTGCATTGCTATCTATTGCTACCATCATTTCAATAGCTCCACCATATCCGCTTGTTGTTACATTAACGCAAAATCCTACGGGATTTCCGTTTTTCATTCCCTTGAACACATTATCGTCCATCTTTTCAAAGCTTTCTGCCTGAGGAAGTATTTTCTTCATAGCTTCGGCAATGGCTTTTTCCTCCGCCTGTGCAATTTTAGGCTTTGTTATATGATTCACGCCTGCAAGAAGCATTGCTGCAACAAGGGTAATTATACAAAGAATCCCCGAAAGCTTTATAAATTCTTTTTTCATAACCGGCACCTCATTTCTTCACATAGCCGAAAGGCTTTGGCATAGTCCATCTATCAATAAGAGGTGTAAGAACATTCATAAGAAGTATTGCATAGGTTACACCTTCGGGATACCCACCCCAGAATCTTATTACGCAGGTAATCACGCCGCATCCTATTCCGAAAATTATCTGCCCGACAGAGGTAGTGGGGCTTGTTACATAATCTGTTGCCATGAAGATGGCACCTAAAAGCACGCCGCCGCTCATTACTGCAAGGATGGGGCTTTGTGCCGCTGCCGATGCATTGGAGCCAAAAGCCCAAGTCATCAGCATTACACTGCCTATGTAAGCAAGAGGTATCCTTGCACTTATTACTCTGCGAATGAGAAGATATGCAAAACCCAGCAAAAGTGCCAAAACACAGGTTTCACCTATACAGCCGGGGATTGCCGTTCCATTTTCATACATACCGATAAAATGCTCTTTAATTGTGGGGGTCTTCATAATATATTCGTCTGAAAGCGGAGTCGCACCCGTCATAACGTCTGCCGTTTTTTGGAAGAAGTCAATTTTCTGATAAGCAAACGAGGTCATTACCGCAGGGAAAGAAGCCAATGCAAAGGCTCTTCCCACCAAAGCGGGATTCATGAAATTCTGACCGATACCGCCAAAAAGCTGCTTTGTAACTATAATTGCAATAAACGCCGCAACCACAATCACATAAACAGGCACGCCTGACGGCATAGTAAGACCTAATAACATTCCCGTTACAACGGCACTGAAATCGTTTATTGTAAGCTTTTTATGTGCAAGAACCTGATATACAAGTTCAAAGCCCACACAGGCGGCAACAGATACTAAAAGCACTGCCAAAGCCCTTTGCCCGAATAAAATCACACCGGCAAATGCCGCAGGCATAAGTGCTATGATAACATCTAACATAATATCGTCAACACTGCACTTTGACCTGATATGTGGTGTTGATGACACTCTTAATTTAAAATTATTTTCCACCTTGTTCATTCCTTTCCTGCTGTGCTCTCTTTCGTTTCTCCGTAAGCACATTTTGTTTTGCAACACGTATTGCCTGAACCATGTTTCTCTTTGCGGGACAGCCAAAGCTGCAGCATCCGCATTCTATACAGGCATCTACGTTATATTTTTCACATGCGTCCATATCGCCGCGTTTTGCAAAATCATAGAGATAGAGGGGCATCAGTCCCATAGGACATTGCTCTACACATTTTCCGCACCTGATACAAGCACTTTCCTCCGGAATATGTGCCTCTTTTTCGGTAAATGCAAGGATAGCGGAAGTAGCCTTAATGATAGGCATATCCAGCCTGAACTGTGCCACACCCATCATTGGGCCGCCTATAATCATCTTTTTCGGCTCTGCTACAAATCCGCCGTTCTGCTCAATTATGTAGTCTATCGGCGTGCCAATGCGAACTTTATAGTTTACTTCTTTTGAAAAAGGAGTTCCTACCACAGTCACAATTCTTCTCGTAAGAGGCATTCCATACATGAATTTTCTTCCGATTGCCGCACAAGTATCTGTGTTTATAACTATTGCTCCGGCATCTGCAGGAAGTCCGCCCAACGGAACCTTTCTTTTTGTCACTGCATAAATAAGCTGTTTTTCACCGCCCTGAGGATACTTTGTTTTAAGAACATCCACCGTTATAGGTGTATTCTTACATGCCTCCTTCATTTTTTCGACGGCGAGAGGCTTATTATCCTCAATGGCAATATGTCCATTCTCAATACCAAATCGGTAAAGCACCACCATAATACCCGTAACAATTTCCTCGGGAGCTTCCATCATTACCCTATAGTCACTGGTAAGGTATGGCTCGCACTCAGAGCAGTTTACTATAATGGTGTCAATCTTTTTATCCGCAGGCGGCATAAGCTTTACATGTGTGGGGAATGCCGCACCGCCCATACCTACAATTCCTGCCTCACGCACCAGTTTAGGAATATCATCAGGATTAACAGTTTTATAATCTATCGGTTTTACGGACTCGTCAACCGTATCCTGAAAATCATTTTCTATTACAATAGACTCAACCATAGAGCCATTTGAAACGGGATACATTTTAAAATCCTTTACCGTTCCCGATACTGATGAATGAATAGGTGCACTTACAAATGCCTCACAATCTGCAATTTTCTGTCCCACTTTTACATAGTCCCCTTTTTGTACGCATGGTGTACATGGAGCACCGATGTGCTGTGCCAAGGGAAAAATTAACTCAGTTGGCGGTGTAAGTGTTTCAATTGTTTTGGCGGAGGTTTGATTCTTATTATCTTTTGGATGTATTCCGCCTTTGAAGGAAAGCTTTTTCAGCATAATCCCCTCTCCCTTTCAACATAACGTAGTAGTTTTTAAACTCCCTCTCCAAGGAGAGTCATCTATAAAAAGCAATAAGGTACCCTGCCCTGCCTATGCAGAGCAACGCACCCTATTTTAAATACTTATTCGAATAATATGAAAGCTTGAGCTGCTTTTCATTTTTGTATGTTTCTTTAATCGTTCCTACAATATCGGTATCAATTTTAGCTACCTCAAGTTCTTTTTGCAGCTTGGCAACAATTTTATTAAATCTGCCGTCACATTCCGCTTCAAGCCCTCTCACTACAGGAGTAAAATGCGTTATTGTTTTTGCACGGGCAACGGGATCCTGCGGGTGTGCTTTTATACTTTCATAATAGCGAGCACCCTGTTTTATTGTAGCTTCTGCACGGGCGGTAAACTCACCCTGCAAAGAATATATCTGTGCCATATATTTGCTTATAATTTCGTCCTTCTTCTTATTCTCTGCTAATTTCGATTTTTTATCGGGTTCAGGCGTTTTTCCTACCTGTGCGGATTTTGAAAGAGCTTCCCTTTCTTCAAATATCTTTGCGTAAACTTCCGAAAGAGCTGCACTTCCGCTTTCTATCTTTTTCTTTTCTTCCTCGGTTAATTCTCTTACAGGTTCGTCAAGAAACTTATTTATATCATCTACCAACGCCGTCTGATTTTTCACCCTTCTGTCCTCTATCTGCTCATGAGATTCTTTAAGACCTATATAAACGCTTTTTACGTTATCCCATTGCCAAATCGCAAGAGAACCGACGATAATGATTAGTGTCAGGTAAATTATTGCGATTGTTTTCAATGCTTTTTTCACTATTACGGTCCTCCTTTTCTCCGACCTTTATTTTTGACTTAGCAGCTCTACTGCTAACTGTGCATTCTGCCTTGCCTTTTCGCGGAGGGGCTTTGATTTTTCACAAAGCTCCTGCCTTAGCATATCGCTATTCCGAAGGCATGAGAATACTATTTTTTTAAATTCCTCTTCATTAAACTTTTCAAGTTCTACATAGGTTTTCTGATTCATGTATTCCATAAAACCTTTAATTTTGGGGTCATACGCAACCCCTGCCATGGGAACATTCATAACAGATGCAAATATAAGCATATGAAGACGCATACCGCAAACTATTTCACATTTTGCTATGAGTGCCAACATTTCCCCTACCTGCATTTGTGTATCTATAACCTTTGATTGCTCCTTCATTCGGCTGGCAATTCTCAAAGATATATCAAGATCGGCACTAATCTGCATGGGAATAAAAATCGGAAGATACCCTTCCCTTGAAATTTCATCAAGGATATGTGCCATTTTCTCCTCAAAATCCCTTGGCAGATTCTTAGATTCCCTTACTGAAACGGCGACTATTTTTGAATCCTTCGGCACGCTGTACTTTGCAAAAATTTCATCTGCAGAGTGTTCATCCTGCAAAGTCAGATTAAATGCGGGGTCAGCTGTCACCAATACTTCAGGCGTTACTATTTTGCACCTTTTAATTTCCTCTAAGGACACCGTTTCCCGAAGCGTAATTAAATCTACTTTATTAAGAACCCGACTTACCTTTGAAACATTTTTTTCCTTTAAAGGACCCATCCCGTTTGCATAGAGCATCACCTTGAGTCCCATTTTTTTTGCCAATGCAATAATTCCCAGATAATAAAGAAGACTCTTGGTACTGGTTGCATCCTGAATTAAAGTTCCTCCCCCGCTTAAAAGAAGCTTTGCCGAGCGAAATTCTTTTATAATAGAAAACGGGTTGAACCTATTAACGGTTTTTATTCCGTACATTTTATTAGTAAGGGAGGCGTTTCCCGAAAGTGCTGTAATTGTAATATCGGGATTAATTTTCTTTAAATCATCCACTATACTCCTGAGTAAAGCTTCGTCTCCGCTGTTTCCCAAACCGTAATATCCGGAAATAACAATATCAGACATACGTCCACCTGCCTATAATTTATGCAAGTTCAATTTTAAGGAAAGATTTCTTACCCTTTTTAGCAACAATTTTTCCTTCTTTGAAGCTATCTTTTGTTATAACAAGGTCAATTCCCGTAACCTTTTCGCCCTCGATACTAAGACCGCCCTGCTGGATAAGCCTGCGACCCTCGCCTTTAGAGGGAATAAAGCCTACAAGGCTGAGAAGGTCCAAAACTGCGATTCCGTCACCTATCTGCTCAGGTGTTACCTGTGCCGAAGGCATATTTGCCATGTCACCCTGACCGGAGAATATTGCTTTTGCCGTTTCCCTTGCCTTCTGTGCCTCTTCTTCTCCGTGAACAAGCTTGGTCACCTCGTATGCAAGGATATCCTTTACTCGGTTAAGCTGACTACCCTCAAGCTTTTCATATTCACGGATTTCGTCCATGGGGATAAATGTAAGAAGCTTAAGACATTTGCATACGTCGTTGTCATCCACATTTCTCCAATACTGATAAAATTCGTAAGGAGATGTCTTCTCGGGAGCAAGCCAAACGGCACCGTTTGCAGTCTTACCCATTTTTTTACCCTCGCTGTTTGTAAGAAGGGTAAAGGTCATTCCGTAAACCTGCTTCTGGTCTTTTCTTCTGCAAAGGTCAAGACCGCCGAGGATATTGCTCCACTGGTCGTCTCCGCCAAGCTCAATCTTACAATCATATTTACGGCTGAGCATCAAAAAGTCATAACTCTGCATAAGCATATAATTAAATTCAAGGAAAGAAAGGCCCTTTTCAAGTCTTTGCTTAAAGCACTCTGCGGAAAGCATCTGATTTACAGAGAAGCAAGAACCGATATCACGGATAAATTCAACATAATTAAGGTCCAAAAGCCAGTCGGCATTATTAACCATAATAGCCTTACCGTCAGAAAAATCAATAACCTTGGAAAGCTGTTCCTTAAAACGTTCACAGTTATAATCAATAGTTTCCTTTGTCATCATCTGACGCATATCTGTTCTTCCCGACGGGTCACCTATATGGCCTGTACCGCCGCCTACGAGTGCGATGGGGCGATGTCCGTGCATCTGCATATGACGCATAACTACCATTTGAAGAAAGTGACCTACATGAAGACTGTCTGCCGTGGGGTCAAATCCAATATAAAAAGTAACCTTCTCTTTTCCGAGAAGTTCTCTTATTTCCTCTTCGTGGGTGGTCTGTGCAAGAAGACCCCTCTCTTTCAAAACGTCAAAAACGTTTTCCATTGTATAATCATTCCTTTCCGAAATTAAAAGCAATTTATATCTAAGGTACATTATAACATTTTTCTGCATACCTTTTCAAGAGGTAAATAGTATTTTTATCAAAGACGTGCATCTTTTTTCTAAAAAACAACTCCATTAGCCATTGAAGCATTATCCGAACCACGTTTTTTGCTTCCTCTTTTTTGCCGCTACGTCGTTAAAAGCCTTGCCCATACGACAGTATGGACTTCGTTTTTGCCTTGTATCGGCAAAAAAATAGTTTGCAAAAAATTCTTTGAACCTCAAACGAACGAAATTTTGTGCAGATTTTGGTGCGGAGGACGCAGACAGGCTGTCGCCTTTCAAGACTGACAAGCCAAAAGATGCCTAAATTTCGACGTTTGAGGCGGGTTCGGATAATCCTTCAATGGCTACCATCAAAAACGGGGATAAAACTTTCCGAAGCCGCCTCTCCTTCCTGAATATATGCATCCTCGATACCTAAGTTTATGCAATAATCTATTATATCATTATATTCTTCTTCACTTAGCTTTCTATCAAGATTCTCAAACTTAGATTTACCCATCGGAGTATATTGGCTCATTATACTCAGCACTATGCTATCTTTATATTTTTTAAACACTTGCTTTATAACCTTTTTCGAGTCTTTTGTATGTCCGGGCAGGCATAAATGCCTGACGATTACTCCGCTTTGCATAATGCCGTTTTCATCAAAAATCACTTTAGGTTTGTGTTTTACCATTTTTTCCAATGCTTTCCACGTAATAAGCGGATAATCCTCGGCAAAGGAATACATTTTTGAAAGCTCAGAATCCATATATTTAAAATCCACTAAATATATATCTATTACATCTTTTAAAAGTTCAAGCGTGTCAAGCGATACATATCCGCTGCTGTTAAGGATAACAGGAATTGTAAGCCCTTCCTTTTTTGCCTCCGTCACTGCAACTTTTACCGAGGGTGCATAGTGCTCCGCCGTAACAAGATTAATATTATGAGCACCCTCCGATTGTAATTTCAAAAAAACCTTATAAAGCTGTTTTTCATCAATTACTACTCCTTCGTTTCCGCGGCTCAAGTTATAATTTTGACAATAGCAACACCTTAAAGTGCATCCTGAAAAGAACACCGTTCCCGAACCATTTGTTCCCGATATACACGGTTCTTCCCAAAAATGCAAGGCTGCTCTGCCAACCTTAGGCATCGCGTAAGCTTTGCAAAATCCTGTTTTCTCATATCTGTTTACTCCGCATTTTCTGGGACATAACTTACATTGCTGATATAATGCGTTCAGCATAAAATCACCTGCATTTTCACTAAAAAAAATCGTGCCGCTTCACCCATGTCGCGTTTCTGCTCGGTGTTGACATAGTTGCACGCGTCTTAATTTTACGCAATTTCCTATACGGTAAAAAAGGGGGTGTAAAAAATCATTTTTACACCCTTTCCAAGACAATATATAATCCACTATCTGTATATTATAAAGCATTAATAAATTCTTTTTGCATCCTTTAAAATAGTATTAGGCTTTGACATGAGCTGCTTAAATTCAGAATTGCTGAGTTTCTTTTTAAGTATATTTACTGATTCCTCGTAGTTAGGTGCCCTATCACTTAAATTATGGCAATCCGTTCCTATTGCAAAAACCGCTCCGGACTTAATAAATCTTATAGCCCTTCGTCTTGTTTTAAAATCATTTATATACTTGCAATTCATCTGCAAAAGTGCTCCCATTTCCAACATTTCGTATAGTTTTTCCCGATTGCCTTTATATTTTATATATCTCTCAAAATGAGCTATAACAGGAGTTAAGCCTTTTCCTATAATCTTTTCCACTCCCCTGACCATATTTTCTGACCACGGAGCAAAGGGCATTTCTACCAAAATATATTCCGTACCCCTTATAGCAAAATCCTTAAGGCTTTCAACTCTCCACAATTCCTCAAAATAAAGCACTTCGCACCCGAGATACAATTCTATATCCACGGGGTCTTTTTTAAGTTCATTTAAAAGCTCCTGTACCGAGGTTTCCCTTCTTTCGGCAAAAACCTCTGCAGAAGACGCGTATGCATAGAAATGAGGAGTAAGTAAAACCTTTTTCACTCCCTGATTATTAAGTTGTTTTAAAAGAGCTAAAGACATTTGGGCATCGGTGCTTCCATCATCAACTTCCGGTAAAATATGAGTATGAAAATCAATCATATAACACCCTACTTTTTATTTTTATTTGAGGTTGCCGTGCTCTGAGTGTTTTTGTTGGAATATCCGTAACCATAGCCGTAGCCATAGCCGCCGTAGCCATAGCCGCCATAGCCGCCATATCCGCCGTATCCGTAGTTTCCGTAACCGCTTCTGTAATACTTCATTTTCTTTCCGTATCTGTAATATCCATGTTTGCCGTAACGATAACCAACCTTAATATCACTAAGTCTGCCGTTTAACACAAATCCAATAACATTTGCATCAACAAAAGAAAGCTTCTTTATTGCCTCTGCAACAGATTCTTTATCCGTTCTACCCTGTCTCACAACAAGAAGGATGCCGTCAGCCATACTTGACATAACCGCCGCATCGGTTACGATATTAATCGGGGAAGTGTCAAGGAATATATATTCATATATTTCAGACAGTTTATCAAGAGTATCGCTCATATTACTGCTTCCCAAAAGTTCAGCAGGATTCGGAGGCATATCTCCTGATGGGATAACGTCCAGGTTTGCATAATCAGAATGTACGATTACTGAATCAACAGTGTTAAGATTAGCCAAAACATTAGAAAGACCCGGAGTAGAAGAAATATTAAGCAGGTTTGCCACGTTTGGCTTTCTGAGGTCACAGTCTATAATCAGCACTTTTGCCCCTGTCTGTGCAAATGAAATTGCAAGATTAAGGCAATTCGTACTCTTTCCCTCACCAGCAAGTGCACTTGTAACAATTATTCTCTTTGCTCCCTCATTGGGGATTGTAAACACAACATTTGTTCTAAGGGCTTTGTATGCCTCTTTAACATGAAACGAGCTTTTATCATTAAGTACTTTCGCCCTTTTTACAACCAAGGGAGTTCCTGCACTCAGGCTACCTCTTTTTGTAAGCTTTAGAGAAAATTTTCTTAATCCGGATATGAAATTTGCCATATTTTATCACATTCCTTTCACGTGCCGCAAAGCCTTAATTTCTACTTTCCGCACGCCCAATCATTCAATTACAACTACTCTCATAAGAGTATTACGTTTCACTTTCCGAATAAGATTCATCATAAGAAATGAAGATTTCCGGAATTGTACCAAGCACGGGATATTCAAATCTGTTCACCAAGTCGTCAACAGATTTAACACGCACGTCGAAGAGTTCCTTAAGAAGGATAAATGATATACTGAGAACAAAACCCAATAATGCTCCGATAATCGTATTCACTCTTATATTCGGAGAAACAGGAGTACCTGAAATTTTTGCTCTGTCTATAATCTGAACCTTGCTCAGCTCGATAAATTTCTGAATTTTCTTCGGAGCAACTTTTGAAATTGTATCGGCAATTTCTCTGGCGATACCAGGGTCTGTTGCCTGAATGGAAACCTTAATAATTTCTGTGTCCGTAACTGCTTCTGCAGTCATCATGTTTCTTATCTTACCGGCACTGAATTTCTTTTTCGTTTTGTCTTCTACCTGGTCAGCAACTTCTCTTAATACATTTTCACTCTTAATCATTTCTATGTAAGTGGGAACGAGCATCTGAGAAGCACTAATATCACTTGAAAGGATTTTGGTTTCTATAACATCGCTTTCAGTAACGCTCCTCCTGTTATTAACATACATAGTTATGCTTGACTCATACTTGGGCGTCAAAAAATACTTACTGAGTGCAAATGAAATCAACCCGAATATCAATGTAATAACTACAATTGATACAATTCGGTCAAGCACAATTTCTATCATTTGTTTTATGTCAATTTTTTCAATATCATTTGAATTATTCATAGAGAGCCCTCCAAATTGTTCTATCACTATTATGCAGAAACAACATTTTCCATACTTCTGCATATACATATTTATTTTAATACATAATCAGTGTTTTTGTCAATAGGAATAATGGTTTTAAATCATTTTTAGATATTCAAAATCAATATTTGTCGCGTCATGGGTATATGCTTCCACCGCAAGAGCATCACATATTTCATTATACTTGTTTCCTGCATGTCCTTTAACCCATATAAAACTTATATGGTGAACTTTTATAAGCTCAAGCAAAGCCTCCCATAAATCTCTGTTTAGCACAGCTTTTTTATCGGATTTTTTCCAACCGTTTTTAACCCATGAATCAATCCAATGCTGATTAATTGCATCCGTAAGATACTTAGAATCACTGTAAAGGGTTACCTCGCATTCTTCCTTAAGAAGCCTTAGCGACTCAATAGCTGCCATAAGCTCCATTCTGTTATTTGTAGTTTTTCTGTACCCACGGCTTATCCGCTTTTCGTTGCCGTTATATATAAGAACCGCACCAAATCCTCCCTTGCCGGGGTTTCCGGTGCATGCTCCGTCGGTGTAGATTTCAACTTTTTTCAAAATAACAACTCCCAAAAGGGGGACTGCAGCATAATGAATATTGATGCTACAGTCCCTCTCTACTTAATACACTTACTTTATTTCCACATTCTGCACAAGGGGAATAAATACCGCCTTACCTCTTTCTGCATAGAACCTTCCTGTGGTGCCGTCCGCATACTTTTTAACAAGTTCCAAAGGATTTTTATTAAGATAAATCTTGGTTCCCATTCCTATTCCGCGAATTGATGCATATGTTCCCGAATTAATGGAAACCTGCTCTCCGCGGATAACAATTTTTTCGCAAACGCAATCAGTAAAATTAACTATTTCACTGATGCCATCTCCAAGGTAGATAATTTTATCGCTGTTTACACCTTTGAAAGAAACTTTCTTTGCTCTTACAAGAACGTTTCCCGCGGGAAGAGTAGTATACTCGCCGTCCTCGTCAATATAAGCATCAACAATTCTATCCATAATCTGAGCAAATTCAAGACGGGTCATAGCATCAAGGGGTCTGAGCTCGGTTATATCTCCAAGGTAGCCTGCCGCTGCAATGCTCCTTGCTTCCTTTTGTGCCCATGCCGCAACATTATCCTTATCGGAATATTTATCAAGTGCATTTTTGTCTATATCCTGAATATCAAATATTCTGCAAAGGACGATAAATGCTTCCTGACGGGTAATGGTGTTATTGGGGTTAAGACAACTGTTTGTGTCGCCTTTGAATGCGTCCATGTAAACAGCCTTTGCCATGGCATCGTAATACCAGTCGCCTTCCTTAACATCAACAAAAGAAGAAATATCTGCTTTTTTCTCTGCATTCATAGCTCTTGACATAATTGTTGCCATCTGTGCTCTTGTAATAGGAGTGGCAGGCTGAATACTGCCATCATCAAAGCCCGCGATAAGGCCATTGTCAACAGCTTTTTGCAAAACCTCACCGTCTGCACCTGAAGGCATGTCCGTAAATGCCGCAAATGCACCTGTAGCCATTGAAAGTGCAAGAATCAAGCTAAGTACGATAACACCGATTTTTTTCATTTTCTACACCTCTATATGTAAATTTTTAAATTACCATCGCTATAATATGTATCCCCGCAGTGCCGTTTATTTCGGACTATTCTAAACCTGCTAAAGCAGGTGGGTGACTCGCTCACCGCTCCTGGGTTTCCCTCTGGCATAGCAAGGGCATACACGCCACGGCAAGACAATCGGTCTCCCTATATAGATGTGTTGGTTAAAATAAATCCGTAATTGCGCACACCGCAGGGGGATTGCTGTTCTAAGTATAACATATTTATAAGGACAAATCAATCCAGAAACTCAAATTCGTCCTTATTATTTTCCTTGAAAATGTTGTACACCTTGTCAAAAATTTCTCCGTCATCAACGCCTTCAAGCATTTCCTCGCCATCAACTTCAATAAGCTTCATAACAAAAACCTCTCCGTCGATTTCCTCCCCCTCTGATGCGGGAACAAGCAGGAAGTATGTTTCCCCGTCAAGCTCTACCGAGTCGAGAAATTCGTAATCCTCCTCAACGGTTTCAAATGTGGTTTCCTTTGTGTATTCTTCCATTCTTTATTTCTCCTTTTTATAAATTGGCGTCAAGATACCCCTGCAGAATAATGACAGCGGCAATCTTATCCACCTTGGTTTTTCTTTTTTTTCCGCTGACACCGCCGCTTTCTAAGATGCGGTGTGCCTCGGTGCTGGAAAGCCTTTCATCCCACATAACATAGGGAATGTCAAGCATTTTTGAAAGGTCACGGGCGAACGCCTCGGTATACTCAGCTCGATGCCCCAGACTTCCGTCCATACGTTTGGGATTGCCTACCACGATTTTTTCCACACCGTGCTCTTTTGCTACACAGGCAGTTTTTTCAAGCTGCAAATCCCTGTCCTTTTCACATATGGTATCGAGCGGGTTCGCCAATATTCCCAAAGCATCGCTTACCGCTACGCCTATTCTTGCTTCGCCGTAATCAAGACCTAAAATTTTCATATTAATTCACCATTTGTTATTATAACAGATAGTTTTTTCATTTGCAAGATATTTATACAAAAAGGGAGGTGATGTAAAAACATATTTTTCACATCACCTCTCTCACGTTATGCCATCTTTTCAATTTTAGTTATGGACAGCTCATATGCCGTTCTGATTTCTGTTTCTTCCTCGGAAATTTTCTTACTGTAATTTCTCGATTGCAGTCTGCCCCAAAGCATAACATTGCTTCCCACTTCAAGATTTTCAGAAAAGACGGCATTTTTCCCCCATGCAATGGCAGGAATATAATCGGAACGATTAAAGGCACGATTCACAGCCACTATCAAATCTGTAATTTCCCTCCCGAAAGGAGTTCGTCTGTAAATGGGTGCTTTGCATATAAATCCGTTTATAAAAATCTCGTTGGGATTTTCATTATCCTCGGATATTGCAGGGGCAATTCCCTTGGCAAAAACCGTCAGTATTAAACGCGTTTTTGTACCTGTATACTTATTGTAGCTTCTGAGCTGACCCTTTACTTTTACTTTGTTTCCGTTTTTTATCAGTACAGGATCCATTTGTCTTGCGGCTACGGTCACGGGAAGCAAATCATCATTTTCTGATAATCTGGGGACTCTTAGTGTGAATGAATAAAAATCCTCTCCCAGAACACTGTGACTGTAAAGCGGCTCTGTTTCCACGGTTCCTGTTAATGTTATTACGTTATTTTCCAAGGTTTACAACTCCTTTTTTATGTAGCTGATTTACCAACATGTATTATCTATTGTATTCACCCACGTTTAAAACTATTACTAAAATTTTAAGAATATCGGAATTTTTTTCCTATATACTGTAATGGGTGATTTCTATGATAATTATTACTCGCAGAAAATTTGTAACATTCCTGTTTTTTTCAATATTATTTGTGGCGGCACTTATTAGCCACGACAATAATACAGCCGAGGTTTTTTCGGGAAAGCTTACAAAACGCATTATAATTGATGCAGGTCACGGATTTCCCGACGGAGGGGCTGTGGGAGCAAACGGAACGATTGAATGTACTCTTAACCTAAAAATTGCAAGAAAAATCGAAAAGCAATTGAAAAAAAAAGGCTACACGGTAATAATGACACGTACGGGAGAAGATTCCCCCATATCGGGTGAAGGCACCATTTCAAACAAAAAGCACAAGGATATGCAGCGAAGGCTTGATATAATAAATAATTCGGAGGCGGATTTATTCGTCAGTATACATATGAACAAATTCAGCGATTCACGCTATCGGGGGGCACAAGTGATATATTCGGGGAACTTCACGCAGTCGCATAGTGTGGCACAGTTTATACAGGCAGAGCTTAACCTTCTTCCCGAAAATTTTTCGAAAAGGACTCAGCTTAAAGCCCCACAGTCCATTTTTCTTTTGAAAAAAGCAGAGATTCCTGCCGTGATAGTAGAGTGCGGCTTCCTCTCCAATTTTGAGGAGGAGGAGCTTTTGGGAACGCCAAAATATCAGCAAAAGCTTTCAAAAGCCATAGTAAAAGGGATAGAAAAATATTATAACAGTGAAAGGAAAGACTCTCAGCTATGAAAATTTATGTAACGGACAAATACAGAATAATAACATTTCTGCTCATATGCTCGATAATAGGATTGGGGACATATCTTGCAAAAACGCCCTCCGTTCCCGCGTCCTCTCAGGGTAAAATAATACCTATCTACAGTGTTTCCCGCGATGATAGCAAGATTGCAATTACATTTGACTGTGCATGGGGAAGCGACGATATAGACAGCATAATAAAAACGCTCCAGAAGCACAACTGCAAGGCAACGTTTTTCGTTTTGGGAAGCTGGGCAGAGAAAAATCCCGACGCTATTAAAAAGCTTGTCGCATCGGGACACGAAATAGGAAACCATAGCTATAATCATACTCATTACACCACTCTCGGTATAGGCGAAATCCTTTCCGACATACAAAAAGCCGACGATGCAATTACGAAAGCAGGAGCACCCTCCCCCACACTCTTAAGAGCACCATCGGGAGATTATAATAATGATGTTATTAACGCATCGAAAGAGGCAGGAAAAGAATATATACAGTGGTCGGTTGATTCCCTTGACTGGAAAAATCTTAATTGTGAGCAAATGCTGGAGCGGATTATTCCCAAAACACAATCGGGTGATATTCTTTTATTCCATAACGACACCGCACATACTGCCGAAAGCCTTGATAGGATTTTAACTGAGCTTGAAAAGAAAGGCTTTTCATTTTTAAAGGTAAGTGATTTAATTTATAAGGATAATTATACGATAGACCATACGGGACGGCAGATTAGGCAGTAAGTGAAACGGTCAGGGATTTCACATAGAATCCCTGACCGTTTTAAGGCGAACAAATTATTATTTTTTGTTTTAAGTGTCATATTCAAAATAATACATTCTATCAGTATCACAATCATAAATGGCTATTTCAAAATTGAAAGAAGATCTGTTAAATAATTCAGAATCATCGCTGTTATCCTTACCTTCCAGTTGGCTATCTACAAATACGTAATAGCCATTTTCTATTTTGGGAATATGGGCTTCCTTTGCTAAATTAATTTCATAATTAATGTCTTCTTCACCATACATAATATGATTAAGGTTTTTTGTCAAGGGAAGTTTGTTCCAATCCTCTATTATCTCCAATGCTTTCTGTTTGTTGCCTGAACAATCTAAAATCAGATAATGCGAACCTTCCCCTTGAAATCCGCCATGGGTGTCGAGTTCCTCAACAACGGAAAAATCTTTTTTGGTAAATCCAAAATACGGCGTTGCTTTGTCAATATATCTATTTACCGGTTTTAATAATAACAAAAACAGTAAAAAAAGCAAACATTGCACTATTGGAAGGAATGTTCTTGCAATAATTTTCTTTTCTCTCCGTGTTTCTTTCAATGCAAATATGTATGTAAAAAGATATGTTGCCAATATTATAAAGCCTAAAAAAGCCGTTATTGTTTCAAGAAAAGAAATCCCTTCCATCAGCGAACCCAAGATCCATACAAAAGAAAATAAAAATCCTAATATAGAAATAGGAATTGGTATTGCAAAAAGAATAAATAAAAGTGTAATTAAAATTTTCTTTTTCATATGCCTTCTCCTCAATACTTCTTAGTATAAGTTATCTCAACCCCAACGGAATCCAACAATCCCCACTTTTGATCCATATACGCAATATCATTAGCTGCCCACAAAAAGCCTTTTTTTATCGAGTCTTGTTTAAAGGGATTTTTTAATTCTGTGAAATCAAAATCGTCCCTAACTTTAACCCTTGCCGTCCATTTCCCGTCTGTATCTCTACTTGCCTTTATATCAAGCCTTACATTATGCAAAGCAGCACCTATATCACCATTTCCAAGAGGAATCTCATATGTTACAGTTGGGATTGAAGGATTTGGATTGTTTTTCTTTTCTCCATATTTCCAGATTTTACTTTTTACAAAATCGTTTAACCCCTTATCATTTTTCAATAGATTTGACGCATAGCTTCCTTCATTTGCTTTATAGGTGTGTCCGCTTCCGCTTGCTGCTAATTTCAGCAAATCACTTGACAAATGGTATCCTGCCTTATCCAAAGCCGATGCTCCCACTTTCCAAATAGCATCTTCCGTGGCGTTCCACAACTTATAAATGGGATTATTCCTAAGGGGATCTTTATACCATTCAACGCTTTCCCTATATTTGTCAAGTGCATCTGAAAGCTCTGCAAGCTTTGCTTTCTTTCTATTTATAATCGAATAACTTTCTTTTCTTGCTTCTTTTACTTTTTTGTCATCCACCCCTTCCCATAATGACATTTTTGCAAAAGCTGAATATAAATTTTTCCATTCTTCATCTGTAAATTCAAAATTACTCTTACCGAAAAGGCTTTTTGCTTTAACAACGCCTTTTACAAATTTTCTAAAAGTTTCTGCACCCATTACTGACAGTTCGCCTGACACGCCCAATATTTCTGCACATCGCCAGCCGAAAACTGCATTGGGATCAGATAATTCACGATTACATCTTTGACATCTGTTTTCCGTTTATTTCCTCCGTAAATTAATTAAATTTTTCTTGATTTTAATTTACGGATATGCTAAAATGCAAATAGGGTAGGATTTGCTTTTGCATATCCGTGATTTAGTACATTGGTTAACCGCCCTACGGTTTTCTAATGTACTTTTTCTTTTACAATCATAAAACCACCGCCTTTTCGAAACATTTGTTCGCCTTTTTCTTATTATATCACGGCAAAAGGCGAAAATCAAGTCTGCTTTTCTTATTTTTATTTCTACAAATTCCGACAAAATAATAACGGAAAAAAACATTGATTATTCCCCAAATTTCTGTTAAGATATTTTCAGGGTGATAAAGAGTGAAAAAGTCAAATATTTTTTCCGATAAAATTGATATAGTTTTACTGGTGAGCGTAATACTTGCTTCCGTTTTCGGTATTTTGATTATTAACAGTGCCACATATGCTCTTGACGCACATTTAAAATATGTGGCGGTGCAGAGCCTTGCCCTCCTTTTGGGAATAGGTGCAATGACGCTTACCATATTTTTCAGCTACAAGTACATAGAAAAGCTACGCTACCTCATTTTTCTTTTGGGAATAGGTATGCTGATTTTGGTGCTTGCAATGGGAAAGCTTTCCAACGGAACTCAGGGTTGGCTGGTATTGGGCCCTGTAACGCTTCAGCCCTCGGAAATTGCCAAGGTGTGCTTTATTATAACCCTTTCAACCCACCTTGCAAAAAAGTATGAGTCCGTTAATAAGCGAAAAACGCTTTTGGGACTGATTTTGCATCTACTCTGCTACATGATTCCCGTATTGCTTCAGCCCGACTTTGGTACTGCAACGGTTTTCGCCGTAATATTTGCGTTTGAGCTGTTTTTTGCAGGCTTATATAAAAAGTATATTGCAGGTGTATTTGCGTTAGGTGCTATCGTCTCCCCCGTGATATGGTTCTTTTTAAAGGATTATCAGAAAAGCAGAATTATAACTCTGTTTTTCCCCGAGAGTGACCCTTTGGGCGGCGGTTACCATGTACTGCAATCCAAGCTTGCCATAGGAAGCGGTATGATTACAGGCAGGGGCTATCTTCAGGGGCCGCAGACACAGTCGGGATTTCTCCCCGAAAAGCAGACCGACTTTGCTTTTTCCGTTTTGGGAGAGGAATTGGGGCTTATAGGTGCGGTTTTTATCACTGCATTACTGCTGATTATAGTTTACCGCTGTTTTGACAATGCGAAAAGCTGTTCCCATGACCCATTCGGTGAATTTATTTGTATCGGTGTCGGCTCAATGATGTTTTTCCATATAGTGGAGAACATCGGAATGTGCCTTGGTATTCTTCCCATTACAGGAATTCCGCTTCCCTTTATCAGTTATGGCGGAAGCAATCTGGTGACCTGCTTTATCGCTATCGGATTGGTTCAGAACGTCCGTATGCGAAGGCGAGCTACTAAATTTGATTTTATGGATTAATATTGGGGATGTAAAAAGGCTGCGTAAAAAAGATATACTTTTTTACGCAGCCTTTTTTATGATCTTTTTTAATAATGACTCACTAAAAATGAGTAATTATATATTGACAAATAATATTTTTTAGTTTATAATACAGATATAGTTAATATTAAACAGTAATTAATTGATAGGATTGATTAAATGCTTAATAGTAATGAATATAATACTATTCTTTTGGACATAGGTCTTAAAATAGGATATTATCGCAGGAGGGCAGGGCTGACGCAGGCGGAGCTTGCGGAGCACACGGGGCTGACACTTTCCTACATCAGTCAGCTTGAAAGTCCCAATCTTCCCTACTGCCCGTCGATTAAGGCACTTTTCACCATTGCGAAAGCTTTGGGGGTAAAGGCGTCGAAAATAATTGAAATAGAAGATTAGTAGTTTCATCCTCATTAAAAAGCGAGGTGCATTTTCTTTTTTGAAAATGCACCTCGCTTCATATTTCACTGTAGAGGATTTCACGTAATTTAATCGCGGGCAACCTTTGTCGGTTACCAACTCAGTCCAAACGCGAAATGGGTGAAACGGCACGCTTCATATTTCACTCGGTTCAAACATCGGCATCATCTGAAGCTTGAACAGATTCATTTTATGCAGTCTGTCAATTCTTGCCTTCTTTTCTTCGTCATCAATTTCACCTGTGCGGATGTATCGGTCAAGCATTGCATAGGTGAAGCCCAAATTTTCCTCGTCGGTCTTTCCGCAAAGTCCGTCAATCGGAACTTTTTCCACAAGTTCATAGGGAAGTCCCATAAGATGCCCGATTTCCTTAAGCTCCGTCACCGTAATTTTCGCAAGGGGAGAAAAATCCCCTGCCGCATCGCCGTAGCGTGTGGAATATCCAACCCAATCTTCTGAAAGATTGCAGGTATTTGCAACCCGTCCGTTAAAGCACTGGGAAACTGCATATAAGGTTGCCATACGGATTCTGGGAGGAATATTGGTATTTGCCTGTGAGGTAAGCTTTATTTCTTCGGGGAAAGCACTCTTTAGACCGTCGATTGAATCCTTAACATCTATGACAAAATGCTTTATTCCCAAATGCTGTACAAGCTTATATGAACAGGAAATATCTGCCTGCTCTCCGCAAGGCATCAAAACACCGATAACACGGTCTTTTCCGAGAGCTTCCACGCACAGTGCAGCTACGATGGAGCTGTCCTTACCTCCCGAAATTCCTACAATAGCGTTGCAATCCTTGCCGTTTTCCTCAAAGAATTTCTTTATCCATTCCACACATTCGTTTTTTACTTTCAATGCATCAAACATACTAATCACCCTAAATATATTTATTTTACAATAATCTGACAAGACCGCATTGTTTCAAGTGCCGCAAGGTGCTTTTCGGGGGTTACCCCTGCACAACAGCTTGAATCCACGCTTATATCAATTTCAGGGAAGCTTGCCTTTAGTATCAGTGCATTTGAAACAACACATATATCGGTGCAAAGACCGATAAGCTCGATTTGAGCATTGTCCATATCATTTTCTTCCGCCAGTACAAACGGCAAATCAACACTTCCAAAGGTGATTTTCTCTATTTCCGTATACGATTCTTTTTTGTCAAGTGCTTCCTTAACCGCTGTGTTTAACTGCCAGCCCTCGCTCTCCCTTATGCAATGAGCAACGGGAAGATTCTTACCCTCGCTTGTCTGCATATAATCCTCGTAATGGGTGTCATAGGTCACATATATTTCTCCGTCGAAGCTTTCTATCTTTTTCACGACATTTTCTACAATTGCTGCCGCTTCCTTGCTTCCCAATGCACCATCCACAAAATCGTTCTGCATATCCACCACAATAAGTATCTTTTTCATATCATAAGCTTCCTTTCTACTTAAAATTCAAATTTAACCGCACCATCTTCAAGCTTTAAAGAAGCCGAAAATGCTTTCCCCGATTTTTTGGAAACAAAGCCGTCAATTCTGCCTGTTTTTCCGCTTTGAAGAAGCGATTTCATATGAGAAATTGAAATTACTCTGTCCAAAATAACGTTATTCACGCTGAATTTGCAGCCTTCCTTATATTTATCACAGCCGTACCCGTAGCGTGTCCTTACCACGTTACCGCCGCAGAGAGGACATATTCCTATATTATCCCCCACAAAGCCGTCATCGGTGTCCTGTGCTTCAGGTTTTTGTGTTCTGTCAAAAATTCTGCTGATTTCCCTTTGGGTAAGAAGTATACTGTCCTTGACTGTTATTTCGCCCTTATACACCTTTTTAAGTGCTTGTCCCAAGTATGAGGTTTTGTATTTATCCATACTTATTCCCATACGGCTCAGGGATACAATAAGATTTTCCCCGTCGGGAAGTATAGTGTATACATCTTTTTTGAGGGATATGTATTTGCTGTTTATGGCATTTTCGATTATGCCCGTCCTTGTTGCCTCCGTACCCAGCTCCAAGCCCTCAAAAATTGCACGGTACTCGGCTTCATCGTCCTCGTTTTGTGCATTTGCCTTTTCTTCACGAAAAGGATTTTTAAGATAGTTATTAAGTGTTTCAATGGTATAGTGCTTAGGCGGTGAGGTTTCCTTTTCCTTGGGAACAAAGTTCACATCAATTATATCGCCTTTTTCAAGATTGGGCAAAATTTTGTCCTTTTTATTGTAATCGTCGTACTTTGTCCAGCCTGCTTCAAGGATAACCGTTCCCTTGAGAGTAAATTCCTCCATACCGCCCACATCTATTTTTATCTCGTTTTTTTGGGCTATACATTCTTCACTGCAAAAAACTGCCACGAAGCGACGCATTATGGTAGAATATACCTTTGCTTCTTCTTCGGAAAGAGCCGTTTTCGCAGGGATTTTATGGGTTGGAGTAAGTGCTGAGTGGGACTCAATTTTACTGTCATCAAATATGGTTTTTCCGTCTTTGAATTTTACGGGATAGCCCAGCTTTTCCACCGCAGATAAAATCTGTTTGACTTTGCCCTTTTCCGCCGTTGCCATATACTCCGAATTTGTTCTGGGATAGGTCACATACCCCTTTTCATAAAGCCCCTGTACTATGCGAAGGCTTTCATCCATGGGCATTTTATATTTTTTACCCAGCACGTTCTGAAGCTTTGTAAGGGAAAACAGCTTTCCGGGTGAAAGGGAGTCTTTCTTTGTTTTTTTGTCTGTGACAACACCCTTTACCTCATTATATTTACTGCAAAGCTCCTGTGCTTTGGCAAGAAAATTTTTATCAAATTTTTCCTTGCTTGTAAGCTCTATTTCTCCCCCGCCCTGCTCTGTCATACTGTAGGGGGCATAGT
This sequence comes from Clostridia bacterium, assembly GCA_017451505.1. Classification (GTDB taxonomy): domain Bacteria; phylum Bacillota; class Clostridia; order UMGS1883; family UMGS1883; genus UMGS1883. The sequence continues at coordinate 56,989 of JAFTOF010000008.1, forward strand.
ATATTTCGGGCTTAAAATTGCGTATCTGCATATCCCTGTCATAAATCGCTTTTACTATAGGCACAATGACACGCCCCACACGCATAAGTGTTCCCGTTTTAAGCGTTGCATAACGAGTGAGGTTAACTCCGTAGAGCCAGTCTATAAAAGTACGGGCATAGCCCTCTTTTGCCAGATTATCATATTCCGACTCGTTTTTAAGCTCCGAAAGACCTTGCCTGATTGTTTCTTCTGTCTGGTCGGGAAGCCAAAGCCTTGTAAACGGCTTGTCCTTACAATCGGCCTTCATTACGCAGGTGCGTACAATGATTTCACCTTCTCTGTCGGCATCTCCCGCATTTATAATTTCGGTTACATCTTTACGGCAACAAAGGTCCTTTATGGTTTCAAACTGCTGTATTACTCCGCTGTCGATATTCTTGTTACGGTCCTTTTTCAGTTCAAATTCAAACTTTTCGGGAAAACACGGAAGATTTTTCATGCTCCACCTGTTTTCTCCGTCGGGGTTTGGTGAGTAATACTCTATATCAGCCAATGAAAACAAATGGCCGAAAGCCCATGTAACTATATAATCTCCGCCCTCAAAGTGACGGGGATGTTTTTTCATGTTCCCGATAGCCGCCGCAATATTGCGTGCAAGGCTCGGTTTTTCGGCTATTATTACTTTCATAGTCTACTCCAGATTAATTTATGTAAAAAGCATTTTTTATAATTTCAGTTTTTATATTTGTAAGCTTGCCGCCTTTTGCATCGGCATTTATAAGAACTGCATCAAACCGCATAGGTGTATCGTAAATTTTCTTTGTCACAGCGTAATATTGTGCGGTTCTTATAATCTTTCGCTGTTTATTTATATCAATGGTGTCGGCAGGGGAGCCGAAGTCATTGTTTTTTCTGAGCCTTACCTCTATAAAGCAGGTGTACTCCCCATCCCTGGCAATGATATCAATTTCGCCCATTTTCGTTCTGTAATTACGCTCTATGACTTTATACCCCTGCTTTTTTATTGCTTTAACGGCAGCCTCCTCGCCTAAATTACCGATAGAAACTGCCGCCAATTTTTCATTCTTTAACAAATTTTTTAATAAAGGTTTTTCTGTGAATTTCACACGCACCATACTCCTTTAGTGCCTCTATATGTGCTTTCGTTCCGTAGCCTTTGTGCTTTTCAAATCCATACTGCGGATATTTTTCAGCCATTTGGAGCATATGGCGGTCTCGTGACACTTTCGCAAGAATAGATGCCGCCGCAATGCTAAGGCTTTTAGCATCGCCCTTTACAACACATTCGTGAGGGTAATTACATTCCTTGATACAATCGCCGTCAACAATTACATAATCGGGCTTTATTTTAAGTGCTTCTATAGCTCTGTTCATCGCCATATATGTAGCGTTGCGGATATTATATTCATCAATTTCCTCTACGCTTGCCGTTGCCACCGCATATGCAAGAGCTGCTTCTTTAATCTCGTCAAAAAGCTTTTCCCTTTTCTTCTCCGATATTTTTTTTGAGTCATTAAGACCCTCGATACAAATATCGGGCGGAAGTATTACCGCTGCGGCATATACCTCGTCGGCAAGGGGGCCTCTCCCTGCTTCGTCAACACCTGCAACTATATTGTATCCCTTTTCAAAAAGAGTGTGCTCAATCTCCCACATGGACTGAAGCCTTAAAAGTTCCTGTTCTTTCATAAATTTCACCTATTCCAAAGTGATTTTTCCAAGCTTTGCCCCGCGGAATTCATCCAATACTACATTTGCACCGCGAAGAAAATCAACCTCATTGCCTTTTTGTATGAAGCCACGTTTACGGCAGATTTTTTCCAGAATCTCAAAGCCTGTAAGTCCCTCGGTAAGCTCTACCTTATAACGCTCGGTAAGCTTTTCGGGATATTTTTCGGCAAGGTATTTACAAAGATTGGCACAAAGCTCCTCACAATCCAAAACCTCGTCCTTAATAGCTCCGGTAAACGCTAATTTAAGGGCAACATCCTTGTCCTCAAACCGTGGCCAGAGGATTCCTGGGGTATCGAGCAGTTCCATACCGTTTTTAAGGGTTATCCACTGCTTGCCCCTTGTTACACCGGGGCGGTCGCCTGCTTTGGCGGCGGCTTTTCCGTAAAGCTTGTTTATAAAAGAGCTTTTTCCCACGTTGGGGATTCCGCACACCATAATGCGAGGCGGCTTATTAACATATCCGCGTGCTTTGTCACGCTCAATTTTTTCCTTTAAAAGCTCTTTAACGGCATCAAATACTTTTCCAATCCCCTTAGCATCGTTACAGCTAAGGGCAATGGCATACACACCCTCGTTTTTATAACGCTCTATCCATTTCTGCGTTTGTATGGGGTCTGCAATATCACTCTTATTTATAATAAGGAGCAGCTTCTTATTTCCTATGAGAGAAGGAAGCATGGGATTGCGGCTGCTTTTGGGACACCTTGCATCACAAAGCTCTATCACTGCGTCACACAGACGGATATTTTCCGCAATCATTCTCTTTGTTTTGGTCATATGACCGGGAAACCACTGTATATTCATTTATGCTTCCTCCTTTCATCATTTAATACAACTTTGCCTGACTAAAGGGCCAGAATCTTACTTTTGCTTCTCCCAACACATCGTCAGTGCTTACGGGGCCTATTATACGGCTGTCACTGCTGTGGTTGCGGTTATCTCCCATTACGAAAATGCACCCCTTGGGAACTTCTATATCGGTATATATAAAGCCCTGGCTATACATCATGGGGTCGCCGCTCTTATCATCATTAATATACGGCTCGTCAATTTTTACTCCGTCTACATATAGTTCGTTTTTATCAAAATCAATTTTCACGTGCTGCCCTTCGGTTGCAATTACACGCTTAATCCAGTACTTGTCGTCCGTAGCTCTGGATTTAAACACAATGATATCTCCTGCCTCGGGCTCATAGCCTAATCTCCACACTACCATTCGGTCGTTATGCTTAAGCGTGGACTCCATTGATTGCCCGTCCACACGCACAACCGTAAATACAAAATTACGGATAAGAATTGCTAAAATCGCCGCTATGGCTATTGCCTGAATCCATTCCAGAATTTCTCTCATAATTCCTTTTTTAGCAGGCTTTTCTGTTTCCTGCTCCTCCACCGCACGAACTGCTTCCTCTGAAGTTACCTTTTCATTTTCATTATTTTCCCCTACGGGATAATTATTCTGTTCCATGAATTCCCCTCCTTAATCTGAAAAAGAAAAAGAAGCCTGCCTTGTGACAGACTTCCTTCTTTTGACTATTAAAGTCTTTCCTTAACTTTAGCTGCCTTACCAACTCTGTCACGCAGATAGTACAGTTTAGCACGCTTAACTTTACCGTGTCTTACAACCTCGATATGGTCAAGGCTGGGTGAGTTAACAGGGAATGTTCTCTCTACGCCGACACCGTATGAAAGACGTCTTACAGTAAATGTTTCCTGAATGCCGCCATGCTTCTTGGAGATAACGGTACCTTCAAACATCTGAAGTCTTTCCTTTGCACCTTCCTTTACCTTTACGTACAGCTTTACATAATCACCGATTTCAAGCTTGGGAAGGTCAGTTCTGATTTGCTGTTGAGTAATCGCCTTTAAAACGTCCACTCAAATCTCTCCTTTCTTACCCGCAGATGCGGTCTTGATAAAGCGTTCGTACGAAAGAAATGCAGAGGACCGCTTTTTTACCCGACTACTATATCACACTATTTTTGAAATTGCAAGCCTTTTTTCCAAAAATTTATGCAATTATATTATCCTCTATTATATCATCCAAGGTTGATGGCGTGACAAACCCACTGCACAAACGGTCAATAAACGCTTCCGCTTCCCTCTTGCTTGCAAATATTCCTTCTGCAATTTTTCTTTCTCTGACGGTTCTTTCGTTGGGAAGCTGTGTGTACATATCAATTCCTATACCAAAGCTTAAATTTCTTCCCTTTTTATACGGCTTTTCCGACTCACATGTGAAATAGTATAGAATAATTTTGTCCCCCATTATGCTTTCTGTTTCGGTTTTTCTGATATACATAGGTTCTGCCATGATTCTACTCCTTACTTTTTTTATTTGTAGTGTAAGACCCACGCTTTGCTATTCTTTTTCTGTTTCATTTATCATACATGCAAAATACGACATTTTCCATAGGCACTTTTTTCCACATATCTCAAAAATTATTTTACATATTTTTCCAGTATGTTTCAATAAAATATTTTGTTGTTCTTTGCATAAAAATTAATAATTATGTAAAATATAGGCGATAAATTTGTTTTTTTTGCCGTTTTTCATAAATTTTACAATGTCAATTTCGCGGAGGAAAAATTTTTCCTTGAAATGAAGTTTATATTATATTATAATATATTATAGATTTTTATTGATTATTCGTATTGATTTTTCGGCAATCTTTAAAAGATTGAAAGGCATAGCTATGAACAACTTGTTTTTACCAATATCAAAAAAGGACATGCAGGAGCGAGAATGGGATTATTACGATTTCCTTTTTATATCGGGTGATGCGTATGTAGACCACCCCTCCTTCGGCACGGCACTTCTGGCAAGGCTTCTGGAGGCAAACGGTTACAGGGTTTGCATATGCCCCCAGCCTGACAGGAACAATCCAAGTGCCCTTACCTCTTTCGGAAGACCTCGGCTGGGAGTGCTGATTTCGGGCGGAGTTATTGATTCAATGGTGAATCATTACACAGCTTCCAAAAAGAAACGCAGCAACGATGTATATTCTCCCGGCGGTAGGGCAGGGCTAAGACCTGACAGATGCGTTATCGTATATTCCAATATGGCACGAAATGCTTTCGGAGATATTCCCGTGATTATCGGGGGCACGGAGGCAAGCCTCAGGCGGTTTGCACACTACGATTATTGGCAGGATAGTGTCCGCCGCAGTATTTTGGTGGACAGCGGTGCTGATATGCTCCTTTTTGGTATGGGTGAAAGAACGCTTCTTACCGTCGCGGAAAAGCTGGCAGACGGTATTCCGATAAACAGAATCACAAACCTTGCCGGCAGCTGTTATATTTCGGATAAAGTGCCTAAAAACAGTATTGTCCTCCCTTCTTTTGAAAAAGTAAAGGATGATAAGGAAGCCTATGCAAGAGCCGCTGCTATGCAATATTTTGAACAGGATAGCATCAGAGGAAAGACATTGGTACAACAACACGGGGAAAAGTACCTTGTACAGCTTCCTCAGGCAAAACCTCTTTCCCAAAAGGAAATGGACAAGGTATATTCACTTAACTATATGCGTGCGTGGCACCCCATTTATGACAAGGACGGTGGAATCCCTGCATTGGAGGAAGTAAAATTTTCAATTACTTCTTCAAGAGGATGCTTTGGAAGCTGCTCGTTCTGTGCCTTGACTTTCCATCAGGGCAGAGTGGTTCAGTCCAGAAGCCATGCATCAATTCTTGCAGAAGCACAAAAGCTGATATGGGATAAAGATTTTAAAGGATATATTCACGATGTAGGCGGCCCCACGGCAAATTTCCGTGCCCCTGCCTGCCAGAAGCAGCTTAAAAGCGGTACTTGCAGGGACAGGCAGTGTCTTTACCCCTCAGTCTGCCCCAATGCAGAAGTAAACCACAAGGATTATTCGGAGCTTCTCCGTAAGCTGAGAGCACTTCCCAAAGTGAAAAAGGTGTTTATCAGAAGCGGTATCAGGTATGATTATCTGATTGCAGATAAGGACGATACATTCTTCCGAGAGCTATGTGAGCATCACGTAAGCGGCCAGCTCAAGGTTGCACCGGAGCATATAAGCGATAATGTACTTCGCTATATGGGAAAGCCCGGCGTGAAGCAGTATGAAAAATTCTGCAAGAAGTTTTATGATATAAACAAAGAAATAGGAAAAGAACAATACCTTGTTCCCTATTTGATGTCCAGCCACCCCGGAAGCACACTTCGCGATGCAATAGATTTGGCGGAATATTTGAGAAAGAACAATATCCGCCCCGAACAGGTTCAGGATTTCTACCCCACACCGGGAACGCTTTCCACGGCAATGTTCTACACAGGGATTGACCCGAGAACGATGAAAAAGGTATACGTTCCCCGTGACCCCCATGAAAAGGCAATGCAGAGGGCATTACTTCAGTCCTCAAGAAAAGAAAATTACAAATTGGTGCAGGAAGCACTTATAAAGGCAGGCAGAGCAGACCTTATCGGATTTGGTCCCCATTGCTTGATAAAACCTGAAAGGAGAACACAAAATGGCAGCACAGATTTTAAACGGAAAAGAGCTTTCAATCAAAATCAAGGAGGATTTAAGAAAGCAGACAGACGAGCTAAAGGCAAACGGAATTAATCCCGGACTTGCAGTAATTATTGTAGGTAACGACAGTGCAAGCCGAGTTTATGTAAATAACAAGAAAAAGGCGTGCGAAGAATGTGGCATATATTCTGAGGAATATGCACTTCCCGAAGAAACCACCGAGGAGGAGCTTTTGAAGCTTATTGACACCCTTAATAATAAAAAGGAGATTGACGGAATATTGGTACAGCTTCCCCTCCCCAAGGGAATTGACAGCGAGAAGGTTCTCCTTTCCATTCGCCCCGATAAGGATGTAGATGCATTCCACCCTGTAAACGTAGGTAAGATAATGATAGGAAACTTCGATTTCCTCCCCTGTACACCTGCAGGAGTTATGGAGCTTATCCGCCTTACCGACATTGATGTAAGCGGCAAGGAATGTGTAGTGGTTGGAAGAAGCAATATCGTAGGCAAGCCTCAGGCAATGCTGCTTCTTCATTCCAACGGCACTGTTACCATCTGTCATAGCAGAACCAAGAATCTTAAAGAGGTTTGCCTCCGTGCCGATATACTTGTAGCGGCTGTAGGCAAGGCAAAGTTCATAACGGCAGATATGGTTAAGGAGGGTGCTATTGTAATTGACGTAGGCATGAACCGTGACGAGAACGGCAAGCTCTGCGGCGATGTAGCGTATGACGAGGTAAGTGAGGTTGCAAGTGCAATCACTCCCGTTCCCGGTGGTGTTGGTCCGATGACTATTGCAATGCTGATGAGAAACACAGTAAAAGCTGCCGAAATTCATAAGGGGATGTAAAAAAAGTCCAGACCGCAAAAAGGCGATATTTATATAATATTATCTCAATACTGAAACAAAAAAAGTTTTTGGGGTTGAAAAATCTCTTTTTAATCGATTTTTCTTTATTTATAAGCCTTTTTGCTACGAACAAACTTCGCCTCTCGCTGTATACACATACAGCTTCGGGTAACCCAAGCTTCGCTTGGCTCAGTTTGTCCGTTCTGAAACATTTTTTCCTATCCCCAAAACAATCAAAGGGAGGATATGTAAATGGCTAAGAAAAGCTACGGCAACGAAAGTATTACTGCACTTAAAGGTGCAGACCGTGTCCGCAAAAGGCCGGGGGTTATTTTCGGTTCCGACGGACTTGAAGGCTGCGAGCACAGCGTATTTGAAATAGTATCAAACTCAATAGACGAGGCAAAAGAAGGCTACGGTAAGGTTATCGAGGTAACCCGTTATAACGATATGTCCATTGAAATCAAGGACTATGGTCGCGGTATTCCGCTGGACTGGAATCCCAAGGAGGAAAAATACAACTGGGAACTGGTATTCTGTGAGCTTTATGCCGGCGGTAAATACGATAAGGAAAATGACGGAAACTACGGCTATGCAATCGGTCTTAACGGACTGGGACTTTGTGCTACGCAGTACAGTGCCGAATATATGAACGTTACCGTAAACCGTGACGGTTACGAGCATACCCTCTATTTTGAAAAGGGTGAAAACGTAGGCGGTTTATATAAAGAAGAAAAAAAATACCGCAGTACGGGTACTACCATTAAGTGGCGTCCAGACCTGCAGGTTTTTACCGACATCAATATACCAGTTGATTTCTTTATTGAATCCCTTAAAAGGCAGGCTGTGGTAAACGCAGGGCTTACCTTTAAGCTGACATATCATAACGGAAGTGACGTACAAAAGCACGAATTCCGCTATGATAACGGCATTGTGGACTATATTAACGAGCTTTGCCCCGAAGATGAGAAGCGTATTTCCTATACTTCTTTCTGCGAGGGTGAAAGTGTAGGCCGTGACCGTGAGGATATGAAGGACTACAAGGTTAAGATGAGTGCGGCGTTTGCTTTTTCAAACGATGTGCAATTAATCGAGTATTACCACAATTCAAGCTTTCTTGAACACGGCGGTGCTCCCGACAAGGCGGCAAGAAGTGCTCTTGTAAGTGCCGTGGATTCCTATATCAAGCAAAATAACAAGTATACAAAAAATGAATCCAAAATTACATTTAATGATATTGCCGACAGCTTAATATTGGTTACAAACTGTTTCTCTACTGTTGTAAGTTACGAAAATCAGACTAAGAAAAGCATTACCAACAAATTCATTCAGGAGGCAATGACAGACTTCCTCCGCAAGAATTTGGAAATATACTTTATTGAAAACCGCCCTGAAGCTGAAAAAATTACAAATCAGGTGCTTCTTAATAAAAGAAGCCGTGAAAGTGCGGAAAAAACCCGTACCAATATGAAGAAAAAGCTTACGGGAACAATGGACGTTACCAACCGTGTACAGAAGTTCGTTGACTGCCGCACAAAAGATGTAAGCCGCAGAGAGCTTTACATTGTTGAGGGTGACAGTGCATTGGGTGCTTGTAAACTGGGCAGAGATGCGGAGTTTCAGGCGATTATTCCCGTCAGGGGTAAAATCCTTAACTGCCTTAAGGCGGATTTTGAGAAAATCTTCAAAAGTGAAATCATCACAGACCTTCTTAAAGTACTTGGCTGCGGTGTGGAAATTCAGACAAAGCACAACAAGGATATGAATACCTTTGACCTTAATAACCTAAGATGGGACAAGGTTATTATCTGTACCGATTCCGATGTGGATGGTTTCCAGATAAGAACACTGATTCTCACTATGCTTTACAGGCTTGTTCCCACGCTGATTGATGAGGGAAAGGTATTTATCGCAGAATCCCCACTGTTTGAAATCACCTATAAGGACCAATCCTACTTTGCATATAATGAAAAGGAAAAGGCAGAAATTCTCGCCCAGCTTCCCGAAAAAGGCGTTTTTATTCAGCGAAGCAAGGGACTTGGTGAAAACCAGCCCGACATGATGTGGCAGACCACCATGAATCCCGAAACACGCAGGCTGATAAAAATTGAAAGCGAAGATGCTGAAAAGACTGCCGCAGTTTTTGAACTGCTTTTGGGAAATAATCTTCAGGGCAGAAAGGACTTCATCGCAGAAAACGGAAAAATGTATATGGATATGACAGATGTAAGTTAATCGGATGGCAAGCCCGTCAACCCCCGTGCCAGCCCGTGCTTTGATAAAATAAAAAAAGAAATTCTCAAATTGGGAATTTCTTTTTTTGTTTTTGAAATAATAGTCAGTAAGACAAGCACAAAAGGGGGTACAAATTTGACAACCTTTATTCGCACCATAGTGCTTTACATTTGTGTTGTTGCCGCAATGCGAATCATGGGAAAACGCCAGCTTGGCGAGCTTCAGCCCTCCGAATTTGTAATCGCACTTATGATTTCGGAAATTGCAACAATCCCCATAGATAAACAGGAAACTCCTCTTCTTCACGGAATTATACCTATTTTTGCGTTGGTTCTGCTGGAGCTTTTTTGTTCGGTATTAGTAATAAAAAGCGAGACCATGAGAAGAATCATCACCGGCTCACCCGTACAAATAATAAAAGACGGAAAAATAATGATGAAAAGGCTTAAAGGGCTTCGTATCTGTATAGACGATGTGATGGAACAGCTTCGTCTTGCAGGCTACAGTGCAATTTCGGAAATTGACAGTGCAATAATAGAAACAAACGGTCAGCTTTCCGTAATACCCAAGGAGGCCCAAAGACCTGTAGTATGCAGTGATTTAAACCTGTCCCCCAAGCAGACACATGTGCCGCATACGGTGATTTCCGACGGCGTTTTAAGAAAAAGGAATTTAGAGGGTGCAGGGATAAGCGAGGAATGGCTTAGACAAAAGCTTGCCCGCTACAACATAAAGGATTATAAAGAGATAGCCTATCTCTGTGTTACCGATGACAAAAAAATTGTTATACAAATTGCAGACTAAAAGGCATAAGAGAGTGAAACCCTATTTACCTTAAAGGAGTGTTTTATTTTGAAAGCTATTATTTTATCCTGCACGGAGGGCAATCGCCTAAGGCCTTTAACGTGTTCAATTCCCCAATCCATGCTTCCTGTAATGGGCAGACCTATAATTGAACATACAGTTCGAAGCTTATACAGGCATAAAATCGAGGACATTACATTTATGTCGGATTACCTGACGGATACGGTCAGGAAGCATTTTGATTCTCTGCCCCAGCACCGCATTTATTTTTCTCCCGTAAAGCCTCTTAGCGATATAATAAACGAAGATGACGTTCTTTTGATTTCCGACAGCATTTTAACCGATATTGATTTTGAAAAAGTAACTGATGTCTTTGAAAACAAAAACTGCACTACACTTGTTACCTGCCCCGAACTTCCGTTTTGTCAGTTCGGATGCGTTCACACAGATTCCGACGGGGTTGTTTCAAAATATATACGCTGTCCCGATTTCACCCATTGTACGGGACACTCTTTTTCGGGAATTATGATTATTCCCAAGGGGACAAAAATCAAGGAAGTATCTGATTTACCCTCTCTTGTTGAGTGTCTTTTTGAAAGCGGAGAAAAAATAAATTCCTATTCTCCGAATTGCTATATAAGAAATATTTCCGATTTTGAAGTTTACCATAAATGCAATCGGGATTTTATGGACAAAAAAATAAATCTGCCTTTCCCCTGTGACGAAAGAGCACCCGGAGTATGGATTGATGAGAATGCCACAGTTATGCAGGGCAGTGTGCTTGTTCCCCCTATATATGTTGGGAAAGGAAGCATAGTGTCCAAAGGAGCAAGACTTGAAGCTTATACTCAGCTTTTGGAGGATGTCAGCGTAGACTGCTTTGCAAACATCAAACGCAGTATAGTAATGAATTCCTGTCATATTGATGAAGGCACGGCATTAAGAGGTGCAATTATCGGAAGCGTATGCAATATAGGTTATGAAAGTGCAGTATATGAGGGAAGCGTAATTGCTTCGGGATGCACACTTGGAAAACACTGCACTGTTAAAAGCGGTGTTCACATATGGCCCGAAAAGCACATTGATGATGAGTCTGTCATAAGCGAAAATATAGTATGGGGTGAAAACTGCGGTCATTCCCTATTCTTTGACGGATGTGCATACGGAATTATCAACAGGGAAATTACTCCCGAATTCTGCGTTACTTTAGCAGGAAGCGTTTGCAGAGTTCTGGGCAAAAAAATTGCCGTTTCCTCAGGCAGCGGCGGAGCGGGCAGTATGATAAAAAACGCTCTTCTTGCAGGAATTCAATCGGCAGGAGGAATTGCCTATGATTTTGGGGAACAGCCCCTTGCCATTACACGGAGCGGCGTTAAGTTTTACGGTCTTGACGGAGCGATAGCACTAAGCTGCCTGAAAAAGGACGGCTCTCTATGCACAAGTCTTGACATTTTGAATGGGTACGGTGCTAACGTGGAAAATGAGGAGCTTCAAAAAATCTCCGCCCTTACCCAGAGCCGTGATTTCAGCCGAGAGAATCCGATAAATATTCATGACGGAGAATTTCTGTTTGAATATAAGCTTTATTACCTCAAGCAACTGATAAATTCAACCTCCAAACAGCCTCTTGGGAAAAAGCTTCTGATTCATTGCCCCATTCTTTGGGCTAAAGAGCTTTTGGAAAGTGCCGCCCATGATTTAAAATGCACCTTTGTATTCACCGATACTTTCCAAAAAGAGCATTTCCTTGTAGAGCTATCTGATTCAAACTATGACTTCGGAGCAATTTTTGACTACAAGTGTCAGTCCCTTACCCTTGTTTCGGGACATGGGCAAATTCTTTCGGAGTTTGACTACGATGCCCTTACTTCATTGATTATTATGAAAAGCTTCAAGAATGCTTCAATATACGTTCCCCAGACTGCTCCCGAAAGCATTGAGGCGATGGCTGATAAATATAATGCCACCATTCACCGCACCCTTATAAGTCCTCCCTATCTTATGAATGAGCTTTCAAAAGAGGACAGAAAAATGTTCCTCCACCAGTTTATTTATAGGTTTGATGCAGTGGGCACCATTATTCTTTTAAGCGACTTTCTATGCAGTCATAACACAACAATTGACCGTCTTGCAGGGGAAATTCCCGCATCATATATGGTAAACACCAATATAAGCTATAAGGGCAGAAACTGCCGTGAGCTTATGCAAAAAATCTGCAAAAAGCATAATCAAAGCTTAGACGGAAGTCGCGATTTTGTAAAAATTGATTTTGAAAACGGCTGGGTAATTGTTGTCCCGAATAAGAGTGAATCTGCAATTAATGTTATAAGCCACGGATATTCTAAGGAATATGCCCGAGAAATTGCGGACGTGTTTACGGACGATTTGTCAGATTAATGATTAAAGGCAGGAGCGACTAAAAGCTCTTGCCTTTTTAATGCACATATGGTAGAATATCTCTCACAAGGAGAAAGACTATGAAAATTCAGCTATCGGATAAATTCACATATTCAAAACTGCTTAAATTCACGTTACCCTCAATTATAATGATGATTTTCACATCAATATACGGTGTGGTTGACGGGATTTTTGTTTCAAACTTTGCAGGGAAAATTCCTTTTACCGCCATCAATCTTATTATGCCTGTGTTTATTATAGTAGGGGCAATAGGCTTTATGATAGGAACAGGCGGAAGTGCGTTGGTGGCTAAGCTTTTGGGAGAGGGAAAAACCCAAAAAGCAAACCAAACCTTTTCTATGCTGATATATGTTTCCCTGATTGCCGCGGTGATAATATCAATCTTCGGATTTATTTTTATAAGGCCGCTTTCAATGATGCTTGGTGCAAAAGGGGAAATTTTAGAGTGCTGTGTTCTCTACGGGAAAATCCTGATTCCAACCACCTTTGCGTTTATTTTGCAGAATGAATTTCAGGCATTTATGATTGTCGCCGAAAGGCCTCAACTCGGACTTTTTATAACAGTAGGTGCAGGTGTTACAAATATTGTTTTAGATGCACTTTTTGTGGCAGTATTTGACTGGGGGCTTACAGGTGCGGCGGCGGCAACGGCTATCAGTCAGCTGGTGGGCGGAGCTATCCCCCTTTTCTATTTTTTGCATTCAAAAAATTCTCCCCTCAAACTTGTTAAAGCTTCCTTTAACGGAAAATCACTTACAAAAGCCTGCATTAACGGCAGTAGTGAAATGATGACAAATATATCTATGTCTGTAGTAACCATTCTTTATAATTTTCAGCTTATGCGTTTTGCAGGAGATGACGGGGTCGCCGCCTACGGAGTAATAATGTATATTAATTTTATTTTTATTTCCGCTTTTTTAGGCTACTCGATAGGAGTTTCCCCTGTGATTAGCTTTAATTATGGGGCACAAAATCATGGGGAACTTAAAAAGCTCCTTAAAATGAGTCTTGTCATTATATCCGCATTTTCCATAGCAATGACCACCACCTCGATTTTGTTGGCAAAACCGCTTTCCACTGTTTTCGTGGGCTATGACAAGGAGCTTTTCGATATGACTGTGAGTGGATTTATTGTGTCCTGCTTTTCCTTTTTGCTTGCAGGCTTTAACATCTTCGGTTCTGCATTTTTTACGGCACTTAATAATGGACTTATATCTGCCGTTATTTCATTTCTCAGAACACTTCTCTTTCAGGTTGCCGCAGTGCTTATTTTGCCTGAAATCTTCGGGCTGAACGGCATATGGTTTTCCATTATTGTAGCAGAACTGTTTTCAGTTTTCGTGGTAATTATGTTTATTATCAAAGAAAAATCGGTATATAAGTATTAAACAAGGAGGTTTATTATGGAATTTTATGAGCTTATTAAAAACCGTTATTCAGTACGCAGTTTTACAGGTGAACGTGTAAAAAAAGAATCTCTTGATAAAATTTTGGAGGCTGCTCATTTAGCTCCCACGGGGTGTAATTTTCAGCCGCAAAGAATACTGGTGCTCAATACCACCGAAGCAATAGAGAAGCTGCAAAAATGTACCCGTTCCCATTTCGGTGCACCCACGGCACTTTTGGTTTGTTACAACAAAGACGAGTGCTGGACACGCAAATATGACGGTGCACTAAGCGGCCCTGTTGATGCGTGCATCGTGGCAACACATATGCTCCTTGCCGCTGAAAATGAGGGCGTCGGCTGTACATGGGTTATGCATTTTAACCCCTTTAAGATGAGAGAGGAATTTAATATCCCCGAAAATATAATTCCCGTGGCACTGCTTGTGATGGGATATGCCGCAGAGGATGCAAAGCCCCATCCTTATCACTCTGAGTTCAGGGATATGTGCGAAACTGTAAGATATGAAAAATTCTGATAATAAATGAGGTGTAAAAAGCATAGCTTTTTACACCTCATTTTCTTTTATTTAGTTCCTGTTGAACCGAAGCCGCCAACGCCGCGTTGTGTATCGTCAAGTTCATCGGATAGGATGAAATCTGCCGTGATATATGGAGTAATCACAAGCTGGGCAATTCTCTCACCATTTTCTATGGTTTGCACGATTTCACTATGGTTATGAAGTGCTACCATAATTTCACCGCGGTAATCACTGTCTATAACTCCGACTTTATTTGCAGGGGCGAGTCCCCTTCTTGAAGCGATACCGCTTCTTGCGTAAACAAGCCCTGCAAAGCCTGTGGGAATTTCCATAGCTATGCCTGTATGTATAAGCTTGGTTTCGTGAGGATTGATTGTAACTGCCTCCCCCTCGCATGCATAAAGGTCTGCTCCTGCGGCAAATTCACTGCCGTATGTAGGTGTGGTTGCATTTTTATCCAGTTTTTTAATTCTTACGGAATACTTATTCATAGTTTTTTCCTTTCATTTCATGCTTCGTATATATCTGTACTTCCCATGGTACGTTCCCATTTTCCGTCAAGGAGAAGGACCTTCCCCTCCCTTAAGGTTTTGGGGACATCTATGATTCGCTGATTAGATGAACCTCGGTAAAGGAGTGACGGGCTTTTAAGCTCCTCTACAAATCTTCCGTCAACAAGCACATCAATTTGGCTAAGGAGCTCGTAAATATCGCTGTCCTCTGATTTTAAAAGCTCTGTATCGAGGACAAAGCCTGTATAGCACCATATGTCCTTTTTGGGGTACATTGCACGGAATTTTTTTGTAAGAGAAATAAGCTTTTCGCGGTTCTCTTTTTCAAAGGGTTCACCACCCAAAAGGGATAATCCTGTAATGTGCTCCGGTCTGCAGGCATCAAGAATTTCTTCCATAACCTCGTCCGTCAGGGGCTTTCCGTAGTTAAAGTCCCATGCTTCCTTATTAAAGCAGTTTTTGCACCGATGACGGCATCCGCTGACAAAAAGCGATACTCTGATACCGGGGCCGTTTGCTATATCAAATTTTTTTATGGTTGCATAGTTCATTTTATTATCCCTTACAGATGGAGAACTCTCTCCTTGATTTCCTGTGTTCTGCCCTGATTCCAGAACTGAGTTCCGATATATCCGCAGGTGCGGCGTGCCACATTAAGCTTTGACTGGTCGTTGTTCCCACAGTTTGGGCACGTCCATACAAGCTTTCCGTGTTCATCCTCGATTGCCTCAATTTCTCCGTCAAAGCCACATTCCTGACAATAGTCGCTCTTTGTATTAATCTCGGCATACATGATATTGTCGTATATGAAACGCATTACCGAAAGAACAGCTTCAAGGTTATTTTGCATATTGGGTACTTCCACATAGCTAATCGCACCGCCGGGCGAAAGTGCCTGAAACTTCGCTTCAAGTGCGAGCTTTTCAAAGGCATCAATATTCTCCGTCACATGAACGTGGTAGCTGTTTGTAATATAGTTTTTGTCAGTTACGCCTTTTACTATACCAAATCTTTTTTGGAGACATTTTGCAAATTTATAGGTCGTGCTTTCAAGCGGTGTTCCGTAAAGGGAATAGTCAATATTTTCTTCAGCTTTCCACTTTGCGGTGTATTCGTTAAGCATTCTCATAATCTCAAGTCCCAAAGCTTCGCCCTCAGGCTCGGTAAGCTTTTTGCCGATAAGGCTGTAAACACATTCCCAAAGACCTGCATAGCCAAGCGAAAGTGTGGAATATCCTCCGTGAAGGTATTTATCAATCTTCTCCCCCTTGGGAAGCCTTAATAACGCTCCATGCTGCCACAAAATGGGTGCCGCATCGGAAACAGTACCTGTCAGCCTTTCGTGACGGCACTGAAGTGCTCTGTGACAAAGCTCCATTCTTTCATGGAAAATTTCTTTGAATTTTTCCATGTCACCGCCTGCTGAAAGCCCAATGTCCACAAGATTTACAGTTACAACGCCCTGATTAAATCTGCCGTAATACTTGGGCTTGCCGTCCTCGTCCACAAAGGGAGTCAAAAAGCTTCTGCAACCCATACAGGTGTAGCAATGGCCCTCTCCGTTTTTGTCAATTTTATTCTGGAGCATTATTTTCTCCGAAATATAGTCGGGAACCATACGCTTCGCACTGCATTTTGCCGCAAGCTCGGTAAGGTAATAGTATTTGCTTTCAGGGTGTATATTATCTTCCTCAAGGACATAAATAAGCTTGGGGAATGCAGGTGTAATCCAGATTCCCTTTTCATTTTTTACACCTTTATATCTTTGGCGGAGGGTTTCTTCAATAATAAGTGCAAGGTCATTTTTTTCCTGCTCGCTCTTTGCTTCATTAAGATACATAAACACGGTTACAAAGGGTGCCTGTCCGTTGGTGGTCATAAGGGTTACCACCTGATACTGAATCATCTGTACGCCGTTTTTAATTTCCTCACGAAGCCTTTTTTCGGTAATCTCATCAATTTTCTCGTCAGTTACCGCTTCCTCCAGAAGCTTCATTTCCTCCTCAACCTGTTTGCGGATTTTCTTGCGGCTGACATCTACAAAAGGTGCAAGGTGCGTAAGTGAAATGCTCTGCCCGCCGTACTGACAGGAAGCAACCTGTGCTATAATCTGCGTTGATATATTGCACGCCGTAGAAAAGCTGTGGGGCTTTTCTATCATTGTTCCGCTGATAACCGTCCCGTTCTGGAGCATATCCTCCAAATTCACAAGGTCGCAGTTATGCATATGCTGTGCAAAATAGTCTGCATCGTGAAAATGAATAAGTCCCTGCTCGTGTGCCGACACTATGTCCTGAGGAAGAAGAATCCTTTTTGTAATATCCTTACTTACCTCGCCTGCCATATAGTCACGCTGGACACTGTTTACCGTAGGGTTCTTATTGGAATTTTCCTGTTTTACCTCCTCGTTATTACATTCTATAAGGCTTAAAATCTGTTCGTCAGTGGTATTTGACTTACGAACAAGAGCCCTGGTATAACGGTAGGTAATATATCGGCGTGCAACGTCAAACGCACGCTGATTCATAATCTGGTCTTCTACCATATCCTGAATTTCTTCCACGCTGAGAGAACGATTTATATTTGCGGCGGCACTTTCAACATCCTCCGCAATACGTTTAATCTGAACGGCAGACATTCTGCTGCTGGGAACAACGCTTTCATTTGCTTTTGTAACGGCAACTATAATTTTCTGCGGATCAAAGGTTACTTCCGCTCCGCTCCTTTTTATAATCTTCATATTGTATCCTCCATAAAATTTTGTGCAGTATAATTATAACAAGATATTGGGTAATTGTCAACGATAATTAACAAGATATTGTTATTTTTTCTCTTTGTGAACAAATGTTAAATTTTGTCCGATAAATACCTCCCAACCTTGACAAACGGCATTTTTTGGCATATAATTTACAAGGAATTATTTACTTTTTAAAGCATTATTATTAGAGGGATATCTATGAACTACAGTCTTGGTGTCGACATTGGTTCGACCACGGCAAAAGCCGTTCTCATTGATGATAACGGGGAAATTTTATATAGTACATATGAGAGGCATTACTCAAAGGTTCTGGAAAAATGCCGCGAGCTTTTGGAAAACGTTTACAGCATCACAGGGGACAGCTCTATTAACTTTGCCATTTCAGGTTCAGCAGGGCTTGGTATAAGCGAAGCAATCCGTGTGCCCTTTATACAGGAGGTTGTTTCTGAAAGCGAGGTTGTAAAGCATACTGCCCCCGACACATCATGTATTATTGAGCTTGGTGGTGAAGATGCGAAAATCGTATTTTTCGACGGTGGCATTGATGAAAGGATGAACGGAACCTGTGCAGGCGGTACGGGGGCATTCATTGACCAGATGGCAACCCTCCTGAACGTGACGACAGATGAACTGGATTCTCTTAGTCTGGATGCACAGCGTATCTATCCTGTAGCTTCACGATGCGGAGTTTTTGCAAAGACCGATATTCAACCCCTTATAAATCAGGGAGCACGCAAGGAGGATATAGCAAAAAGCATTTTTCAGGCAGTTGTAAATCAGACCATTGCAGGGCTGGCACAGGGAAGAACCATCAGCGGAAAGGTAATGTTTTTAGGCGGTCCTCTCTCCTTTTTTAAAGGACTTAGGGACTGTTTTAAGGAAACGCTTAAGCTTTCGGACGAAGATGTGATTTTCCCCGATTATGCTAAAGTATCGGTGGCTTTAGGTGCAGCGTTTTACGCCTCTACTTTAGGACATACATATAATATAAAAGACCTTTTGGAAAGAGTTTCCAAAGCAACGCTTCCCACGGGCAGCAGCAATGTAAAGGCACTGTTTGAAAATGAAAACGAGTACAATGAATTTATACAAAGGCACGAAAAAGCCACTGTTCCTAAAAGGGATATAGCTTCCTACAGAGGTTGTGCTTATTTGGGCATTGACTGTGGCAGTACCACCACCAAGCTTGTACTTATAAGCGAAAACAGAGAGATTCTTTACACCTATTATTCCTCGAACAAGGGTAACCCCGTGGACGTTGTTAAGAACTGCTTGCAGAAAATATATAAGCTTTGCAAGAGCCGCATCCGTATAAAAGGCAGTGCCGTTACAGGTTACGGCGAGGAGCTTATAAAAAATGCTTTCTCTATTGATTACGGAATTGTTGAAACGCTTGCACATTTTACTGCGGCAAAGCATTTCAAAAGCGATGTTGACTTTATTTTGGATATTGGCGGTCAAGATATAAAGTGCTTTAAAATTCACAATGGTGCAATAGATAGCATCATGCTTAATGAAGCCTGTTCTTCAGGATGCGGCTCTTTTCTTGAAACGTTTTCAAAGTCCCTTGGCTATTCTGCCGAGGAATTTGCCCAAAAGGGTATTTTTGCTAAAAGACCCGTTAATTTGGGAAGCCGCTGCACAGTTTTTATGAATTCCTCCGTGAAGCAGGCACAAAAAGAAGGTGCCACCGTGGAGGACATTTCCGCAGGGCTTGCCGTAAGCGTAGTAAAAAATGCAATTTACAAAGTAATACGTGCAGGCAGTGCCGACGAGCTGGGTGAAAATATTGTAGTCCAGGGCGGTACATTTTATAACAATGCAGTACTCAGAGCTTTTGAAAAAGAATTAGGGAGAAATGTAATCAGACCTGAAATTTCGGGGCTTATGGGTGCATACGGTGCGGCTTTATATGCCATGAGGGCAACCCTTTCCTCCATAATTTCTGAGGAAAGGCTCAGTGAATTTTCCCATACTGCAACGGGAATGATTTGCAAAGGCTGTACAAATAACTGTCACCTTACCTTAAATAAATTCAGCGATGGCAGTACTTTTATTTCGGGTAATCAATGCCAGAGGGGGGCAGGCTTAAAAGAAGGCTCTTCCCTTCCAAATCTGTATGAATTTAAAAGAAATCTTCTTTTGAGTGAAGATTCTTTCGAGAGTAATAAAAAAACAATTGGTCTTCCCCTTGCTTTGGGAATGTACGAGCTTTTGCCTCTTTGGAAAACTATTTTTAAAGAGCTGGGATTTAATGTGCTTGTATCTCCCATGTCCTCAAGGGAGCTTTATGAGAAAGGGCAGTTTTCCATTCCTTCCGATACAGCCTGCTATCCTGCAAAACTGATGCACGGTCATATCATGTCACTTCTTGAAAAGAAAGCTGACGCCATTTTCTATCCGTGCCTTACATATAACATAAATGAAAAGCTTTCCGACAATCACTATAATTGCCCTGTGGTTGCATATTATTCCGAGCTTCTTTCAGGCAATGTAGAAAGGCTTAAGGACACAGTTTTCCTTTTCCCCTATCTTAATATTAACAGTAAAAGAGAGCTTTCACGTGGGCTTTATGACTATCTTAATGCAAGCGGTATTGGTTCGTTTACAAAAAGGGAGATTAAAAAAGCAGTTTCCTGTGGTTACAGTGCTCTTAAGGAATACAGGCTAAGCGTTTTAAACGAAGGAAAGAAAGCTCTGGACTATGCAAAAGCAGAGGGCAAGGACGTAATGATTCTTGCAGGGCGTCCCTATCATATTGACAGTCTTATCTGCCATGGAATTGATAAGCTTGCCCTTTCCCTTGGATTTGTTGTGGTAAGCGAGGACTCTCTCCCTCTGCCAAAGGTAAAGGCCCATGTGAATGTGCTGAATCAGTGGACCTATCACGCACGGCTTTATAATGCCGCACAATATGCTTGTGAGAATGAACGTACCGAGCTTGTTCAGCTTGTTTCCTTTGGTTGCGGAGTAGACGCCATCACAACAGATGAGGTTCGCTCAATCCTTGAGGGGCATGGCAAATTATATACACAGATAAAAATTGATGAAATCACCAATCCCGGTGCCGTTAAAATAAGACTTCGCAGCCTTATAGGTGCAATGGAAGAATCAAGAAAGGAGTGAGGACATGGATAAAGAATACATCCCTTTTACAAAGGAAATGAAAAAAACACATACTATTCTTGTTCCGAATATGCTTCCCACTCACTTTAAGCTTGTTATGAAGGTGCTCAGCGGCTACGGCTACAAGAGTGAGTTACTTGAGTCAAGCGGCCCTGAAATCACGGAGTTGGGACTTAAGTATGTGCATAACGACACTTGCTACCCTGCACTTTTGGTTATAGGACAATTTCTTGATGCTATTATAAACCGCGGATACGACCCGCACAAGGTGGCATTGATACTTTTTCAGACAGGCGGTGGCTGCCGTGCATCAAATTATATTTCGCTCTTACGCAAAGCTCTTAAAAAAGCAGGGTATGGTTATGTTCCCGTAATCCCCCTTGCATTTAATGCTCTTGAAAAGCACCCCGGCTTCACGTTGTCGCCCTCAGTGATATACAAGATGATTTATGCGGTAGTATTCGGGGATATTATTGCAAATCTTAAAAACCAGTGTAAGCCCTATGAAATTTATAAAGGCGACACCGATAACCTTGTAGAAATGTATACAACAAAAATCACAGGAGCAATTCAGCGTGACAAACTGTTTTTCAGTAAAAGCAAGAGGTATTTTAAGGAAATTGCAGACGCATTTGCAAAAATCCCTATGGATAAAACCCAAAGCCGTGTAAAGGTTGGTGTGGTAGGAGAAATTTATGTGAAATACTCCCCCTTAGGAAACAATAATCTGGAGCATTTTCTTCAAAAAGAAGGTGCAGAGGTGGTTTGCCCCGGAATTATAGACTTTTTCCTATATTGCATATATGCAAATATTTCGGACTACAAACTATATAAAATGAAAAAAAAGTTGTATATTCCAATGAAAATAGCATATAAGGCTTTTAAGGGTATGCAAAGACAGCTTATTGAAGCTATCCGCTCAGCACAAATTTTTGATGTCCCGCCCACATTTGAGCATATAAAGAAATTGGCGGAAGAATATATTTCCACAGGTGCACAAATGGGCGAAGGCTGGCTTCTGCCTGCCGAAATGCTGGAGCTTTCGGAAAGAGGCGTAAATAATATCATCTGCACTCAGCCCTTTGGCTGTCTTCCCAATCACATTTTTGGCAAAGGAATGATGAAACCTTTAAAGGACAAAAATCCGCACATCAGCATAGTTGCCATAGATTACGACCCCGGTGCAACAAGGGTCAACCAGGAAAACAGAATTAAGCTGATGCTTACGAATGCGACTTTGCAAAAACCCAAAAAAGATGAAGAATCCGATAGCAACTATATAACTACAGAACAAAAAGAAATGGCAAATCTTTAAAGATTTGCCATTTCTTTTTATAGGGATAGGAAAAAATGCTTCAGAACGGACAAACTGAACCACGGCTTGCCGTGGGTTACCCGAAGCTGTATGTGTATACAGCGAGAGGTGAAGTTTGTTCGTAGCAAAAGGCTTCTAAACAAAAGAAGAATCGTATAAATTACGATTCTTCAACAATAATATATTTTCTCAATTTTTACTCTATTTACATCATATTCTTTTATTGCCTTTTGCGGTCTGGACTTTTTTTACATCCCGCACTATATCTAATTAATAGAGATTACCAGCTATTCTGTTTGATATAAGTATTGCCTGCTCCTTTGTAGCTACGCCCTGAGGTGCAAACTCCGTCTCACTCATACCTTTAATAATACCTCTTTTTGCCATATAGTAAACACTTTCACGTGCATACTCTGAAATCTGTGCGTCATCGTCAAATGCAAACTCTTCAAGAGTAAGAGGCATTTCGTTTTCGATTATACCATCTTCCCTTGCCTTCAGAATAACTCTGTGAAGCATTGTGGAGAGCTGCTCTCTTGTAATTGTTGCCGATGGAGCAAAAGTAGTTTCGCTTGTACCATTTGTAATACCAAGCTTATATGCCGCAGCTACATATCTGGAATATGTTCCTGTTGGGCTGCAATCAGTAAAAGGAAGATTCTCTACAGAATCATCTACCACTTTACCTGTTATTCTCTCATAAAGTGCAACAGCGATTGCCGCAAACTGTTCACGGGTAACGTCCATTTTTAAATCTGTGCCAAGCATTTCAAGAGGGATGAGATTTCTCTCATAAGCTTCACCCGCCTCTTTCTTTGCCCAATCGGAAACATTCAGCACAATATCTGATGCGTCTTCTATATCGGGAGTGTGTTCATCGGGTTCATCGGGGGCATTCTCCTCATCGTCTGCACTGCAAGCATCACAAATCACAAGACCTTCATCCGTAAGAATAGCATTTTCCCCGGCAACTTCTCCGCATACGGAGCAAACTGCTTCTTCCTCGCCCTCTTCTTCATAGAACAAAGCATCAAGTACCTTCTGTGAAAGTATTTCCTCACAGTAAATACATATTGCTTCTCCGTCGTCATTATAGATTACATCCTGAGGCGTGATAATTTCGTAACATGCTTCGCATTCTGCCTCTGCTTCTGCCATTACTGAAGAAGCTAAACCAAGCATCAGCGTAATTGCCAGCATAAAAGCTATAACTTTTTTCATTCTTTTATCCTCCTGTTTTTAAAAATACCCACATTTTATTATACTTTTTCCGAAGCTATTTGTCAATACAAAACTTTTGGCTTTTCAGTTTCCCGAACGAAGAATATTTTTTTAAAATTATATTTACTAATCGGCGTATTTATTGTATAATAAACCTAAGAAGAGCAAAGCTCTTCACAGACGCCGGCAGGACCGGTGTACGGTTCTTATCTTTCCGGCATCTGACAACATATTCAAGGAGGGGCATTTATGAAAACTAACATTTATCTGAGAAAAGTTGAACTGGGCAAGGAAAAGAAAGATATGCTCATCAAAAAGATAGACAAGCTGGGCAAATTCTTTGATGAAGAAGCTTCTGCAGACATTGTAGTGGCTGAGCAAAAGGATAAAATGATTGTTGAAGTTACAATCCGCACTGCAGATATGATTTATCGTGCCGAGGAACGCAATGAAGAAGTATATAATGCGGCAGATGATGTGGTAGATTCCGTCACACGTCAGATTCGCAAGAATAAAACAAGGCTTGCAAAAAAACTTCGCGAAGGAGTTTCCAAGGAATTTGATGTTTTGTTTGATGCTCCTGAGGAAGAAGCGGATATTAAGATTGTAAAAACCAAAACCCATCATGTTAAGCCAATGAGTGCCGAAGAAGCAGTGCTTCAAATGAACCTTTTAGGGCATAACTTCTTTGTATTTACAAATGCTAAAACAAACACAACCGATATCGTTTACCGCCGCAAGGACGGTAATTACGGTCTTATAGAAACAGATTGATGATACACATTAAAGAAGCCATTATTGTAGAAGGTAAATATGATAAGATGCGTCTTGAAGAAATCTGTTCCTCTCCTGTTTTTACTACCGAGGGTTTCAGAATCTTTAAGGATAAGCAAAAGCGTGAATTTCTATGTTCCCTTGCAAAAAAACGCGGAATATTGATTCTGACTGATTCTGACCGTGCAGGCTTTATGATACGAAATCATATAAAAGGGTTTGTACAGGAAGGCAAAATTACCCACGCATATATTCCTGAAATTTTCGGGAAGGAAAAACGCAAAACTTCCCCGTCAAAAGAGGGTAAGCTGGGCGTGGAGGGAATAGACAATGACGCACTTATTGAGGTATTAAAAAAATATTCCTCCCCGTTATCATCGGGAGAGAAAATTACTAAATGGGATTTATATGAAACGGGACTGTACGGCGGTGCTGACTGCACCGCCGCCCGTTCATCTCTGTGCAAAAGGCTGTCCATTCCCGAAAAAATTTCGGTAAACTCCCTTTTGGATGCACTGAATGCACTGATGACCAAAGAAGAATTTTTAGAAATTACGGGCAAGTGATATTATGCACGACGATAAAACTCCACATTTTCACAAAAACCACAGAAAAAGAGTTAAAGACCGATTTTTAAGCGAGGGGCTTACTTCCTTTGCAGACCATGAAATATTGGAACTTTTACTCTTTTATGCCATTCCGCAAGGAGATGTAAATCCTTTGGGCCATAAGCTTTTGGATAAGTTTTCTACTCCGAAGGCTGTTTTTGACGCTTCGCTCGAGGAACTGTGCAGTATAGAGGGAATGGGATATCATTCTTCCGTGCTGATTAAAATGGTTCCGCACTTGGCACAATATTATGCTTCCCTTGCACTAAGGGACAAAAAACAGCTTGCCACATCATACGATGCAGGCACATATGTATGCGGAAAAATCGGTTGCCTTAAGAGCGAAGTGTTTTCTGTAATCTGCCTTGATTCCCAGAAAAACATTCTTGCTTTTGAGATTTTGGAGGAGGGCACTGTTTCCGATTCTAATGTTCATCCCCGAAAGGTTGTGGAATGTGCTCTCAGGCACAATTGTGCGGCTGTAATCTTAGCACACAATCATCCCTCGGGTGGTGCTTACGCTTCGGAAAATGACAGAAGGATAACTCGTCAGCTCTGCACAATTCTTGAAGGAATAGGAATTGATGTGGTAGACCATATTATTGCCGCATCTGCGGAAAAATTTATAAGTATGTCAGACAGCGGTCTGATGCCAAATTAAGGCTGACAACGTCAGCCTTTCGAAAAAGAAGTTTTGCAAGCAAAACATTCTCTTTCGAGGGAAGGGCTTTCGC
The DNA here is from genome assembly GCA_017451505.1 of Clostridia bacterium. GTDB lineage: Bacteria > Bacillota > Clostridia > UMGS1883 > UMGS1883 > UMGS1883. The sequence continues at coordinate 82,505 of JAFTOF010000008.1, forward strand.
TCGCGCGGCACTCACCGTGCCAGCCCTTTATAGGAGTTAAAATCGAGGTACACGCCCCCGATTTTAACGAATTTATATTAACACTATAAAACAAGAAAGGATTGTTTGAAATGACACTTGAAAATTTACAGAAAGACATGATTGCCGCAATGAAGGCACAGGAAAAAGTTCGAAAGAACGTTATATCCTCCCTCATTGCAGCAGTTAAAAAGTATGGCATTGACAATGGTGTTCGTAACGACATCACGGAAGAAATGACAAATGCCGTTATTTTAAAGGAGCTTAAAAGTGCAAAAGAGCAGCTTGACACCTGCCCTGCCGAAAGAAGCGACTTGCTCCAGGAATATAAGACAAATTACGAAATTATCAAGGAATATGCTCCCGCTCAAATGGGCGAGGATGAAATTAAGGCACTCCTCACAGAAAAATTTGCCGATATTATTGCTACAAAGAATAAAGGTATGATTATGAAAACCGTTATGGCGGAGCTTAAGGGCAAGGCTGACGGAAAGATTATTAATAAGGTTGTTGCTGAACTGTGCAACTGAAATAAGGTCTGAAACAAGCGTGATACGCTTGTTTCTTTGTATGGTGAAATCATGTTAAACATAGAAAAAAATTTAACTCCCAGATTAAGAATGATTGCCTCTCTTGTGCCAAGGTGTTCTACCCTGTGCGATATAGGCACGGATCACGCCTATGTTGCAATATATCTTGCAAAAAAGGAAATCGCCGATAAAATCATTGCGGCAGATATAAAAAAGGGGCCTCTTTTGCAGGCTTGGAAAAATATAGACGCATTTAATATGGGTGACAAAGTAGAAACACGACTTTCAGATGGATTTGCCCAAATTGCCGATGGCGAAGCCGAGTGTGCGATTATTGCAGGTATGGGCGGAGAAACCATTGCCGAAATACTGGAAAATGAAAAGGGTTGTAAATATTTTGTGTTGCAGATGCAAACTGCACACAAGCATTTAAGGGAATACCTTTGTACGCACGAATATGTGATTGAAAAGGAAGCCGTTTGCCGTGAGGGAAATAAAATGTACACGGCACTTCTCGCCACGCGTGGGAACAGTCCGAAGCTAACCGATGTACAAAAGGAAATTGGGCCTTGCCTGATAGCAAGTACTCCTCCCCTGTTTTACGATTATGTAAGATACAGGTTATATGAAATAAACAGCATATTGGAGAAAATGGGAGCGGTAATGAGTGAAAAGCGTAAGCAGTATGAGAATTTGAAGCTTGAATATGAGAAGCTTCTGGAAGGGGAATCGCGATGACGAAGCTTATAGAAATAGCAAACTGTCTTGAAAATGAATTTCCTCCTGAATACGCGGAGGACTTTGATAATATCGGTCTTCTTGCAGGCAGACTTGACAAGGAAGTAACAAAGGTATTAGTTTGCCTTGACTGCAATAAAAATGTAGTAAAGGAAGCAATAAAAATCGGTGCACAACTTATTGTGACGCATCACCCCGTAATCTTTAGCCCCATAAAAAACATCACGGATAGCACAGATTCAGGCGAAATGCTTATAAGTGCACTTGAAAATAACATAAGCATCTACAGTGCCCACACAAATGCCGACAGTGCACCCCAAGGACTTACCGACACGGTATGTGATAAGTTAGGTCTTACACCCACAGGTAATATGGAGGGGCACTTGGCGAGAATTTGCACGGCACCTGCGGGAATGACTGCAAAAAAGCTTTGCGAAAAAATCAAAGAGGAGTTTCACCTTGATAAGCTCTATTCCACATTCACACAGGATAGAGAAATCAAAACCGTAGCTGTATGCAACGGAGGCGGTGGTGGCGAGCTTGTCGAAATTGCTATGAGCCTTGGCGTTGACGTGTACATTTCGGGAGATTTGAAGCATCACGAAATAAGCTCATTTAAAGTCAGCGACAACATTGATTTTATTGAAATCCGCCACTATGATTGCGAGAGGATTGTTACCGAAATATTTAAAGACAGGCTTACGAAGAAATTCGGTACTGAGCTTGAAGTAATTATCAGCAGTGCGGAAGTAAGTCCGCTTGTTGACACGGATAAGATTTTGTGATAAAATAGCCAATACTGAGTAATCTGAACGGTCGCGGGGGCGAGTTTTCGCCCGTGAGGAAAGTCCGAGCTTCGCAGGACAGGATGCCGGAGAAATCCCGGTGGAGGCGACTCTAAGGAAAGTGCAACAGAAATAAACCGCCTGCTACGCAGGTAAGGGTGGAAAGGCGGGGTAAAAGCCCACCGACATTGCGGTAACGCTTTGTGCCATGTAAACCCCATCCGAAGCAACGTCAGCTGGATTGGCTTGTCCGGCCTATAATCCGAAGGACGGCTGGAGCCGTATAGAGATATGCGGCGTAGATAGATGACCGTTTTAAACGACAGAACTCGGCTTACAGGATTACTCATACAAAAAAACAGACTTCATTTTGAAGTCTGTTTTTTTACTATATTAATCCTAATTGTTTCAGTGCAAACACCCACAAAAATACTGTGATTATACAAGCCACCGTGCCAAAAGCTACAATCTGTGCTGCAAGGTCGCCGTCACCGTCCATTTGAATTGCCATGGGATAGGACGATACGGCAGTTGGTGAAGCCAGTGCCGCAATAAGAAGTGCCAAGTCGCCTCCGTGCATTCCCAACGTTATAGCAAGGGATATTCCAAGCAGAGGAACTATCACAAGCTTTCCCGATATGGTAATTATAAGCTGCCTGAGATTTCCCCGTACAGTGCTGAAATTAATCGAGGCACCCAAGAGGATAAGTGCTAACGGTGTTGCAATTTTTGCGACATCGGAAATGGTTTTTTCCGCAATTTCGGGAAGCTTTATTCCTCCGATAAGAAAAACCAAACCCAAAGCAGAGGATATAATAAGGGGATTTTTAACAATGCCTTTTGCTATCTTTTTAATATTAAATCCGCCTTTTTCTCCGCGAAAAACCTCCAATGATACAACAGCAAGCACATTAATCACTGGAATTACAATCGCAATGGCTACTGATATTTTACCTAAAATAGAGTCCCCGCAAATTGCCTGACAAAGCGGAACTCCGAATATAACAAAATTACTTCGGCATATTCCCTGTGCCATTACTCCGCGTTTTTTATTATCCTTTTCAATAAATATTACCAGCACGATGGATAATATGTATGCACCGCATAAAACTGCGGCGGCAAAAACACCTGCCCCGATATCTTTAACATCAGAAAGATTGGAATTATACAGATTATTAAAAATAAGTGCAGGTAGAAAAACCTTGAAAATTGCCCCATTCATCTTTTTCACGGTATCATCGTCAAACACATGCACCCTAAGCAAAAAACCTCCTAAAAGCATTAAGAGCAAGAGCGGTGCGACCACTTCAAACGAAACCAATAAATTATCTGCCATTATTTACCTACTCCCATACGTCATTCAAGCTTTTTCCTTCAATAAAAGCTTTTACATTTTCTGCAGTCATATCTACGCACCGTTGGCGTGCCTCCACGCTTGCCCATGCAATATGGGGCGTGTAGACAATTCTTTCCGAGTCTTTTATTGAAAGAATCGGGGAATCCGCCACAGGCGGCTCCTCGGTATATACATCCAGTGCCGCTCCCGCAATTTCTCCGTTATTTATGGCAACTGCCAAGGCAGCTTCATCAATGATTGCACCTCTGCCCACATTTACTATGTAGGCAGTTTTTTTCATTTTTTTAAGTTCTTCTCCGCCAATAAGGTTAATAGTCTTTTCATTAAGCGGTGCATGAACGGAAATTATGTCACTTTCACGAAGAAGGGTATCAAAGGGAACATTTTCATACTTTTCTTCCCGAATTGCTCCGCTGATACTGCTGTAGCAAACCTCTGCACCAAAAGCCGCAGCACAATCGGCAACCGCTCTGCCGATTGCACCCATGCCGATTATGCCCCATTTTTTACCGCTGATTTCAAAAAAGGGCTTGCCGAGGTGGTTTGCCAATCCGCTTTTTGTATATTCGCCGTTTTTCACGAAATCATCGTAATAACGCAATTTTTCAAGCAGTGCAAAAAGAATGGCAAAGGTATGCTGACATACGCTTTCCACGCAATATCCCGGCACGTTACGCACTTTTATACCTCGTTTTTTGCAATACTCAATATCTATATTATTATACCCTATAGCAAAAACGCATATCAGCTTTAAATTTTTTGCATACTGAAGCACCGATTCATTTAAAAGAACCTTGTTGATTATTACTGCGTCCGCATCCTTTATTCTTTCAGGGACTTCATCAGGCTGTGTGTTATGGTATTTAACGCACTCTCCCAGAGTGTCAAGTGAGGAAAAATCAATATCATTTCCCATAGTGCCTGTATCAAGCAACACAATTTTCATCAGTTTTCCTCCAGTTTTTTGAGTGCTTTCATGTCTGCCTCTGACTTATCTTCATTTTTATGATTATTTTTAATAACCTTTATATCTGAAAAATTAACTTCTACAAGCTGAGATTCCAGTTCGTTATCAAGCTTCACCTTTGCAATTCCTTTAAGCATGGTAATACTCTGAACAACGCCCTTTCCCTTAGGCGTAGAAACCACAGCCCCGACGGAGGGTGCTATTTTATAGAACTCGTCATAGCAATTCTGCTCATACTTAAGACAACACATAAGTCTTCCGCAGTTGCCCGAAATTTTCGTGGGATTAAGAGAAAGCCCCTGCTCCTTAGCCATTTTAATGGACACAGGATGAAATCCGTCAAGATATGTGCTGCAGCAAAGCGACCTTCCGCATATTCCTATACCGCCAAGCATTTTAGCTTCATCACGGATTCCGATTTGTCTGAGTTCTATACGGGTTCTGAATACCGCCGCAAGGTCTTTTACAAGCTCACGGAAGTCAACTCTTCCCTCCGCAGTAAAATAAAACAGAATCTTATTTCCGTCGAAGGTATATTCAACATCCACAAGCTTCATTTCCAGCTTGTGTGCGGCAATTTTTTCTTCACAAATAAGGAATGCCTCTTTTTCTTTTTTCTTGTTTTTCTCCACCTGTGCCTTATCCTGCGGTGTTGCAATTCTTACAATTTCCTTAAGAGGTGCTACGATTTCTTCCTCCGTAACCTCTTTTGCACACATAGACACAGTGCCGTATTCCAACCCGCGGGCGGTTTCAACGATTACAGCCTCCCCCACCTTGGGCTCAAATTTTCCAGGGGCAAAAAAGTATGCCTTTCCCGTATCTTTAAATTTAACTCCTACTACCTTTACCATGGATATCCTCCCAACAATTTATCAGCAAATTCACAATCCACAAATCATATTTCATTGAAACATTAAGCTGTGAACGCACATTTGCAGTTCTTTCTATTATACTTATTACTGACGACAATGTAACCTTTGATGAAAACGAATCAAGAAGCTCCTTCATATCCGCATTGATTATACGTGCACCTGTTTTTATTGCCATCACGTCACGCATAAAGCTTACAAACAAATCAAAATACAAATCACAGTTTTGAAAACCTGTTTTCGGGCTTTTTATCCCGAAAACCTCCGCCACAGAAAAGATTGAAAGCCTGTCTCCCGTCATGCGGCACACTGCCTCAAACATTTTTTTCCTGATTTCAAAAAATTCCTCATCCTCACAAATGGATATTGCCCTTCCTATTACGCCTCCGCTGTAAAGGGCAATAAAAGGAATTATATCCTTTTTCAAAGGATACTGCCTTTTAATATATTCTTCTATTTCCTGCTCTGAAAACGGCTCGAAAACCACCTTATTTCCCCTTGAACGAATAGTGGGAAGAAGGTTCTTCACGTTTTCCGAAAGGAGTATTATAACGGCGTATGAGGGTGGTTCCTCAAAGGATTTAAGAAGTGCGTTCTGTGCATCCTGATTCATATTATCCGCATTTCTGATAATACAAATTTTCTTTTCCGACAAGGCAGGCTTTATATAAAGCTCCTCGTTCATACCTCTGATATCTTCCACCTTAACGGTTTCGCCGCTTCCGCCGATAATAATCAAATCGGGATGAGTATTTGCACTGTGCTTTTTGCAATCGGGACACTGTCCGCAGGGCCTTACTTCCCCCGTACAATGAATTGCATTTGCAAAAATTCTTGCAGCAGTATATTTTCCTACGCCCTTCATTCCTTCAAAAATATATGCCTGGGAAAACGAAGCTGTCCTCGCACCGTGAAGCAGTGTTCGAAACGCTTTTTGAGTTGTGAGATAATTAGCCATTTTCTTTTCCCTTTTTTATAAAATATTGAAAAATTCTTATAACAACGGCATTGAAAATCAACGCTCCCACACATACAAAAGCTCCGATAATTACGCCGTTTATTACCCTTGTATAAATAATTGCCGTTCCTGTAAACACATGGCAGAAGCTATTTATAACAGAAGCAAAGAGTATGGAGCTTCCTACGGCAAACGCCCACTGCAAAAGCTTTATATCGGTATTCTTTATATAGTAAAGGAACAGAACCAAAGCTGGCCAGCCAATTAGAAACTCTTTCGTTCTGGGACGCTCCGTCATCAAATTCGTAATGGTATTACGGAGAAGATTTTCTGTAGCCGAAATCTCCGTTACATTACCGCTGCGGATAAGATAAATGCCTGCAAATGCCGCTGCCGCACCGAAAATTATCATCCAGTAAACCTTAATACCCGCATTGAGCAGCTTTATAATTGCACTAAAGTAATTTTCTTCCTTATTCGCAAATATCATGGCATAAGCCACAATGCTATACAAAATGGGAACAATCAGTGAAAGTTTAATTCCTCTGAATATAATTGAGTTTATATAGTAATCAAATCCTGAAAGAAGTGATGACTGCACCATGCCGCACCACAAAAGTACAATGAGCGTAACCGCCGCTGCAGAAAGTGTTAACACAACAGAAGAAAGCTTTTCACGAAAACGTTTTACAAACATAAACACTGCCGTTATCGCAAAGCACGGAGCTAACACGGCGAACAATGTGGGGTATAAAAGGATAACCGTTTCGGGGGCTTTGTAAGTGAAACCTACACTCAGTGCCATGCCTATTCCCGCAACAAGTCTAAGCTTTCTTAATGTTTTGCCCGAAAGCCACTCCAACATTGTAAGCCCCATTACAATCATAAGAACCATTGCCACGGTGCTTACAAATCTTCTGTCAACATCATAATCGTAAACCATATCATAGGATTGTGTGTTATATCCTATTTCTTCAAGCTTATTCATTATCTGCTCTGTAGCCGAGTTTGTTTTTTTGCTTCTCTCTCCGAAATTATCCGTTCCGTTGGTAAGCTGATTTATCGTCACAAACCTTAAGTTTCTGTCTATCACAGAATTAAGAATCTGATAGTATCTCTTTTCTATAATGGTAGGGCCTGTATTTTTATCCAAAAAGTCTACGGTGTCATAACCACGCATTACTCTGCCCTCGGCACTCTTTATAAGTTCCTCATAACCTATGGGCTTCTGATTTGAAAGCTGAGTAGGAGTTTCCGTCACTATAAGGTTCAAATTTTTTTCCTTGATAAGTTTACAAAGACCTTTATAGTTCTTCTCGGCAAATTCTGCCTGACTTTCGTCCTTATGTCCCTCTTTAAGATTGATAAATTTTACGTTATACTTTTCGACAATCTCTTTTATATAATCAATATAGCGTGTATCGGAATATGCACCGACCATCATGGAAAGTGCTATATTAAAACCCTTTTCATGGGCATATTTAATCTTTTCTTCATCAAAGCCCATTGTAACCTTCCACGCATCGGAAATCCCTTCATAGAGGACATATACATCTGCATCAAGCGTTGTTTTTTTCTTAACATATTCTGTTTCGCTGTATTTTGCGGGAATCCACTTGCCCAGATATTCTTTTACATCGGCACGCTTTGTAATGAGAACGTAGCTGTCGTTATGAATTTTGGGATTCCCCTTAAGAAGCTTAATTATATCTTCGCTTTCATCATCATACTTATGACAAAGTACATTATATCTTATTGCGGTAACATAGCCTGCGTTTATCATGGAGTTAAGACTTTCCTCCCCGATAAGCAGAGTATTCACGCCTATTTTTTTGTTTTCTTCAAGGGTTTCGTCAAATTCCTCGTCGCTTAAAACCATACGGGAATTGTTATAGTTGAGAGCAAAAACAACATCCTTGTTTTTACTTTCATTTTTTACACGCACCGCAAATGTCGGTACAAGCATCACCGTCAGAATAATAATTATTGCTATTCTTACAAAAAAATTTCTTTTTGACATTTTGTTACTCCTTACTGCGGTTATCCGCTTTTGTACCTTGTAATATTACTTTAACAATACCGCTTACTAAAAGTCCGCCGCAATATACGCCTCCGCAAATTATAAGAGGAATTAAAAACGATAGCTTTCCTCCTGTTATATGAGGGCAAGCGAGCTTAAACAGTATAAATACTAAAAATGCACCTGCTCCCGAAAGCAAAATTTTAAAAACATTTTTTAAAAGGGCTTTATCCATATAATTTCCCGTAACGCTACGCATCGCCAGAGCAATATTTATTGCATACAGGGTAAAGAGAACTGTTGTGGACACAGCAATCGCGAAAACCCCATATTCTGAAGCGTAAAGATTAATAACAGGCTTTAACGCTATCACAACGATTGTGCCGATAACCGTATAGCTGTATTTTCCGTCTAAGTAAAGAATCTTATTGAACAATTCCTGACATACATAGCCAAAAGCACCTAATGTATACACTGCAAAAAGTATTCCCGTTGTTTTTGCAAGCTCGGGCGTGAATGCCCCACGCTCATAAAGAATTGAGATTATATTTCCGCCAAAGCACCCTGTCACCAAAATAAAAGGGATAAATATGGAAAGCATAATTACAATCATATTTTGCAATAGCGATTTCACGTAATCAAGATTTCCCTCCTCGTAATTTTTACTTATGGAGGGGAATACCACATTGCTCATAGCCACAACAAACACACTGGCTATGGTAATAAACAAATTTGATGCGTAGTTTATGGTTGATGCGGCACCGCTTTCGCTACTTACAAAGGCTTTGTCAATCATGAAGCAGACTTGAAACATCATATTTGATATGAAAATCCACAAAAGCTCACTGTTCTTTCTTTTTTTCAAGGGTTTTAGCATTTCTCCCGATTTATCGCGGTAAATAAATCTGTAGCCTTTTTTATAGAAAGACGGAAGCTGAATCAGAATATGAAGAAACCAACCGATGGTAGTTACTATACTTACTGCGGTAATGTCGATTTTTGGCACGAAAAGCGAGCATATAATTACCACATTAAAGGGCAGGCTCATAATTGAGCTTATAAAAAACACTCTGCAATTTTGAAGCACCCCCGAAATAATATATGCTATAAGCACAAACAACAGTGAGGGGAGCATAATATGCATAAGCTTTACCGCAAGGGCTGTATCACCCCCGTTAAGTCCCGGAAGCAGAAGGGCGACCAGCGGTTTTGAAAAAGCATACAAAAGAGCCGTCACCAAAACTGTTACCAGTGTTGTTTTCCCTATGAAAGAAGAAACGTAGGCACGCTTAGCCTTTTCGCTTCCAAGATGCGGTTTATTAAGGTTTTTTATAACAAGAGTGGAAAGTGCAACGCCTATTCCCGTGAAAATCAGATTCACAAGACCGAAAATCTGAAAATACATATCCGTCTTTGTACTTGCCCCGAAAACAGAGGCAAAAACAATATCCCTGAAAAATCCGATTCCTTTTGCAATCAGAATTCCCAGTACCACCCATATATAGGTTAATCCGTTCACTTTAGGCACCCTCCTATCCCATTTTACCATACATAATATTGTATACTATTTTGCCGTGTTAGTCAAGTTTTAGAGTCCTTTTTTAAGCACGTATTCTTATTAAATAAAATTTTTGAAAAAACTCTTGCAATTACCATTTCTTTGTGGTATCATAGTATGGCACAAAAATACGCACACTGCCTGAGTGACGCCATGTGCCTTCCTATTACATAAGGAGGGTTGGCGTACATGTTGACGGTGGTGGAGGTGCTGCCGCATCGCTTGTGACATGGGCGCGGTGGTAAAAAACTAAATAAACGGAGGTGTTTTAACATGTCAGTTATTGCTATGAAGCAGCTTTTGGAGGCAGGTGTTCACTTCGGTCATCAGACAAGAAGATGGAACCCCAAAATGGCGGAGTATATC